>NZ_JAQFWP010000089.1 GCF_027706745.1 Nocardiopsis suaedae
CGCTGGGCGCGCGATCCGGGCGGGGGCCCGCTGGTGTGCTTCTCGCTTGCCATACTCCCAACGTTAGAACAGGGGTACGACAGAACGGGGGCGGATCTGACCCCTGTGGGAAAACCACGAAACCCCACCTCAGAGCCGCCAAGATCACCCCCGGGCAGGAGCAGGATCCGCCATCCAGGGCGGGCAGGCCGGAGTATTCATATCCGGTATGCCCGGTATGTGCCACCCGTGCAGTCCCTCCTACCGCCTGCGCCCCGGCGGCCCGCCGCCCGGCCTGGGCCCGTCAGCGGGGTACCGGCCGAGCCGCCGCCCACCCGCACCGCAAGGAGCCCACCGCCCGGCAAGCAGGCCCGGGGAACCACCCCGTCCGCACCGTCGCCGCCGACCCCGGTGACCACGCACACACCCGGCAGCCGACAGCGCACCAGGCAGTGCCGCCGCCCTTTGTCGTCGCCGCCCACCACCACGACCACGCACACACCGCGCAGCCGACAACGCCGCAGGAAGGCCCGCCGACCTTCCTCGTCGCTTTCGGTCCCTCGGCCCGAGGCTGCCTGGCACGCGGCGGCGGACACTGGACACCGCGTCCGCCCCTCCTGTCCCATGGACCTCGTCCCGCGCGCAGGGACCGCCGCCCGGGCGGGTCCTGGGCCGAGGCGGGTCCTGGGCCGAGGCGGGTCCCCGGCTCAGGGGGCGTCTTCGGTGAAGGTGGCCGTCGGGAACGTCAACCGCATCAGGGTTCCGCCGTCCTCCGGGTGGTCGGCCGTGGCCTTCGCGCCGGAGGCCTCCGCCACCTGGGCGACGATCGCCAGGCCCAGGCCCGAACCCGGCAGGGCCCTCGCCGACGGGGCCCGGTAGAACCGGTCGAACACATACGGCAGGTCCTCCTCCGGGATGCCCGGCCCGTGGTCGCGGACGGTCAGTTCGGCGCCGCCGGTGTCGGTGCGCCGGAGGCGCACCTCGACCGGCTCCCCCTCCGGGGCGAACTTCGCCGCGTTGTCCAGCAGGTTCCCCACCGCGCGGGTGATGCGGTCGGGCACCGCCTCCACCAGGACCGGCTCCAGCCCGGTGCTGAACCGGGCCCGCGGCCGGTCGCGCCGCTGGGCCCACACGCAGTGCCGCACCACCTCGTCCAGCCGCACCGGCTCCGGCGCGCGGTCCCCGCGCTCCCCCCGGGCCAGCTCGATCAGGTCGTTCACCAGGCCCGTCATCTCCGCCGACTGCGCCCGCAAGGTGCGCACCACCTGGTCGCGGCGGTCCGGTGGCAGATCGCGGGCCAGCAGGTCGATGTTGGTGCGCAGCCCGGTCAGCGGCGTCCGCAGCTCATGCGAGGCGTCCGCGACCAGCCTGCGCTGCGCCGCCGCCGAGGCCTCCAGCTCGGCGAGCATCGCGTTGAAGCTGCCCGCCAGCCGGGCCAGCTCGTCGCCGCCCTCCAGGTCGATGCGGTGCCGCGGGTCGCGGGTGGCGGCGATCGTCTCCGCCGTGCGGGTCAGCCGCTCCACCGGGCGCAGCCCCGTGCGCGCCACCGCGTACCCGAGCACCGCCGCCAGCGCGACGCCGGCCGCGCCCGCGGCCGCCAGCCGCACCCCCGTCTCCCGGACCGAATCGCGCACCCCGTCGGCGCGCACCGACACCTGGACCGCGCGCCCGTCCCCGAGCGGCGCCACGTACCCGCGGACGGGGATGTCCCCGATCCCCGACGCGGTGAAGAACGGCCCCGACTCCCCGCGCGCCACGGCGAACGCGCGCCGCGGCACCCACGGGGTGTCGTCGGCCTGCGGCGGGTCGACCGTGCCGTCGGGGCCGATGAGCTGCACACAGCTCGGGGCGGTCAGGTAGACGCACTCCCCCGACCCCAGCCACTCGGCCTCGCCGACCTGGCGCTCCACCCGGACCGCCTCCCGCTTCAGGCTCAGGTCGAGCGACTCCATGAGCTGGTGGCGGACGATCACGAAGGCGACCGCGGTCCCCGCGACGACCGCCGCCGCCACCGCGGCGGCGGTCACCGCGGCCAGCCGCACCCGCAGCGGCCAGCGGCGCCACCGGCGCCAGACGCCCCGTTCAGCCACCCGACCGGTCCTCCAGCACGTACCCCGCGCCCCGCACCGTGTGCACCAGCCGGGGCTCGCCCCCCGCCTCCAGCTTCCGGCGCAGGTAGCCGATGTAGACGTCGAGCGAGTTCGACCCGGGCCCGAAGTCGTACCCCCACACCCGGTCGGCGATCACCGGGCGCGGCACCACCCGCCCGGCGTTCCGCAGCAGCACCTCCAGCAGGGCGAACTCGGTGCGGGTGAGCTCGATCGGCCGGTCCCCGCGCCACACCCGGCCGCCGCCCGGCTCGGCCGTCAGGGCGCCGTAGGACAGGGCCTGCCCGGCGTCGGGGTAGGCCCGGCGCAGCAGCGCCCGCAGCCGGGCCAGCAGCTCGTCCAGGTCGAAGGGTTTGACCAGGTAGTCGTCGGCGCCCGCGTCCAGCCCCTCGACCCGGTCGCTGACCGCGTCGCGGGCGGTGAGCACCAGCACCGGGGTGCGGTCGCCGCGCTCGCGCAGCCGCGTGCACATGGTGATGCCGTCCATGAACGGCATGAGCAGGTCCAGCACGATCGCGTCCGGCGGCCACGCCCGCACCGCCTCCAGCCCGGTGGCGCCGTCGGTGGCGCGCCGCACCTCGTAGCCCTCGATCTCCAGCGCGCCGGCGACGGCGTCGCGCACGGCGGGCTCGTCCTCGACCACCAGCACCCGCGCCCCGCCGGGGCCTGCTCCTCGCTCCACCCCAACGAAGCTACTCGGCCGCGACCTGCCGGGACACGCACCGCGGGGTTTTCTCAGAGATCTCTTAAGGGCGGCCGCCGCCCCCTCCGGCGGCGGCCCGCCCCCGCGTTCTCATGTTCCTCTTAACCACGGGGGTGATACTGCCTCCCGGACCGTGTTCCCGGTGCGGGGTGTCCGCGGGGGTGGCCCCCGCGCCGGGGGCCGGTCAGGCTTCGTCGGGGACCCTGCGCTGCGTGACCGTCAGGATGTGCCCGCCGTCCACGGTTCCGCCCTTCCCCTCGGTCACAGCACCGTCGAGCGCCACGTGCCCTCGTCGGCGGCGAGGAGGCGCTCGCGGACCGCGCGCGGGGGCGGGGGCGCCGTGTCCCCGGAGGACTTCAGGCAGGCCGCCGCCATCAGGTGGCCGAGGCGCAGCCGGTCCCGCACCGGTAGCCCCCTGAGCAGCCCGGACAGGAAACCGGCCGCGAAGGCGTCCCCCGCCCCCACCGGTTCGACGATCCCGGTCTTCAGTGCGGGCACGCGCACCGTCCCCTCCTCGGAGAAGCACACCGCGTCCGCCTCGGCGTCCTTGACCACCAGCAGCGGCACCCCGGGCAGCAGCGCGCGCACCTCCTCGGCGCCGCGGGCGCCCCAGAGGCGGGCCGCCTCGTCCGCACCGACGAACACCGCGTCGGCGCGCGCGGCCAGCCGGAGCAGGTGCGGCGCCGCGCGTTCCGCGCTCCACAGCCCGGGCCGGTGATTGACGTCGAACGAGACCAGGGGCCCACCGGTCGGCCGGTCCGGGGACAGCAGCCGGTCCGCCAGGGCCGCGCACCCCGGTGACAGGGCCGGGGTGATGCCGGAGACGTGCACCAGGTGGGCCCCGTCCGGCAGGCGGGTGTGCGGCCCCATGGCCGCCGCGGCCGACCCGGTCCTGTAGTAGTGCACCCGGCTCCCGGCCGGGTCGGGGTCCTTGAGGTACACCCCGGTGGGCCGGTCCGGGTCGACCTCGGCGCCGGAGGTGTCCACGCCCCGCGCCCGCAGCTCGGCGGCGACCACACGGCCGAAGGGGTCGTCGCCCAGCCGCCCGACCCAGGCGGCGCGGTGGCCGAGCGCGGCCAGGCCGGTGGCGGTGTTGGCCTCGGCGCCGCCCGCGCCGACCGCGAGGTCTCCCCCGCGGTCGGCGGGCGCGCCGTCCGCCGGGGCCAGCACGGCCATGGTCTCTCCGACGCACACGGCCTCGGGACCGCCCGTCCGCCCCACCCGCGCCCCTTCCCTTCGCCCGGCATGACCTGCGCACGCGTGCCTCTGCGATGCGGAAGGCCCACCCTAGCGGCGGGGCGGAGCCGCTTTCCACGGCTCGGGGCGAGGGCGCCGCGCTGCACAACGCGGGAGGGCGGATCCTACCGTCAGCCGACTCTGCGGATTCCGGCGATGTGGTCGTCGTAGTGGTCGGCCAGCCGCACGACCTGGACCTTCTTGCCGGAGCTGGGCGCGTGCACCATGCGCCCGTCGCCCAGGTGGATGCCCACGTGCGAGGGGCCGGAGTAGAAGAAGACCAGGTCCCCGCGGGCCGCGTTCGCGCGGGACACCGGCGCGCCTTGGCGGTACTGGTCGTAGGTGGTGCGGGGCAGGGAGCGCCCCGCCTTTCCGTAGGCCCATTTCACGAGCCCGGAGCAGTCGAAGGAGCCGGGGCCGTCACCGCCGTACCGGTACGGCTTGCCGACCTGGTCGAGCGCGTGCTCGACGGCGTTTCGGGCGACCGTGGAGGCGGGCGCCGGGGGAGCCGCCACCGCTTCGGTGGCGCCGATGGCGAGCAGCGCGGATAAGAGGACGGCCGCCCGGGCGAACGGCCCCGGCCGACGTGAGCCGGTACTTCGATGTGTGATTTTCTCGTAACTGAGAGTAGTTGAATTGGCCATGGGTTCCCCCCTGTCGTCGCACCCTCCCCGGGCGCGTCCGGTTCCCGACCCGCCCCCCCAGGGGGCACGGGCCGCACGGTTCCCCACGGAAGCACACCGCCCCCGCATTACGGAGCACGCCTAATGCCCTGGCGTGTCGTCCTAAAGTCCTGGCCACGATCGCGCAATGCGCGTCCACCCCCGGCGGCGGCCCCGGCAAAGCGGAGCCCGTCCGCCTCCCACGGAGACCCCGGGCCTTGACCTCGAGTGCGCTTGAGGTTCCAGAGTGGGTGCCGTGGACGAGAAGCAGCGGCAGGAGATCCGCGACCTGATCACCGAGCACACCCGCCTGTGGGTCGCGCACGACATGGACGCCTGGGGCGCCTACTTCACGGAGGACGCGGACTTCATCACCCATCGCGGCCTGTGGTGGCGCACCCGCGGGGAGAACGTCGACGGGCACAAGGACGTCCCCGCCTCCGTCATCGCACAGAAGGCCGCCTACACGCAGGAGGTCGTGAGCATCCAGCCGCTCGCCCCGGACACCGCCCTCGTCCACACCGTGTGGACGTGGCCCGGCCACCGCCTGCCCGGCGGCCGTCCGCCCGAGGACCGGGGCGGCCTCATCACCCTCGTCCTGGTCCGCCGCGGCGGCTCATGGCTGATCCGCGCCGCGCACAACACGCGCGCGAACGGGACGGACGACTTCGCGCCGCAGGGGTGAAGGGCCGACCCGGCCTCCGCGGGGCGGCCCTATCCCCGGCCTCGCCCGCTCCCTGAGTGCGCCTGCCCGGGCGCCGATTCGGCGAGGCAGGCGGAGATGACCGACGCGAGGCGGTCCACCAGCCGGTCCGGGTCCAGCTCCTGCAGCGCCGCCGCGCCCTCGATCCGCCGCACCAGGCCGACCCCCAGGATCACCGAGGCCGCCAGCGCCGCCCGCGCCCGCGCCTCCGGCCCGCCGATCACCTCCGCCAGCGGGCCGATCATCGCGTTCTTCAGCCGCTCCTCGTGCACCGATTTCAGGTCCGGGTCGCCGGCCGAGTGCTCCAGCGCCCGCGCCAGCGGGGTCCCCCCGGCCAGGGTGCGGTGCACGAGGTGCTCGGCGAGGCGCCGCGGCAGCCCCTCCCGGCCGCCCTCCACGATGCCGGGGAAGGCCGCCTCCTCGGCGATCACCTCGGCCAGCAGGCCCCGCTTGGCGCCGAAGTACCGGTTGATCAGCGCGACGTTCACCCCGGCGTGCGCGGCGATGCGGCGCGAGGAGACCTGCGCGTACCCCTCGCTGGTGAACAGCTCGCGCGCGCTGTCCAGGATGCGCTGGCGCGTGGCCTCCCGGTCGCGCGCCCGCCCGGCGCACCCGCCGTCCTCCGGACGCTCCATCGGTGCCTGCTCCCCGTCGTGCCTCGGGTCCGTCGGTCTCATCGTCGCACGTCGCCCCGGCGCCCCCGGACGCCCGGCTTGACAAGTCAACAGTGTTTACTTATACCGGAGGGGAGAATCGGCCCTCCCCTCACCCCACGACCGGACCGCCGCACGGCGGTCCCTCCGGCGTGCCCGCGCACGCCGCGCGCGGGGGGGTGGGCCCCGGCACGTCCGGACGCGCCCGCGCGGGCGGCGCCCGGGCGGCGCACGACGACGAGCGTCGAGGGGGAGGAACGCGTGGCGGAGCAGGCGATCACCGGCCGGTCGGACCAGGGGGGCCCGGACCCGGCCGCGGCGGGGGACGGCGCCGACGGGCCGGGGCCGCCGACCCCCCGCTACACCCGGCGCCAGGTGGCCGAGATCCTCGCGGGCCTGATGCTCGCGATGCTGACCTCCATGCTCACCACCTCGATCGTGGGCACCGCGCTGCCCACGATCGTCGGGGAGCTGGGCGGCCAGGACAAGCTCTCCTGGGTGGCCAGTGCCACCCTGCTCACCATGACCGCCTCCACCCCGCTGTGGGGCAAGCTCTCCGACCTCTGGGGCCGCAAGCTGCTGTTCCAGACGGCGCTGGTGGTCTTCATCGGCTCCTCGGTCGCCGCCGGGTTCGCCCAGGACATGACCTGGCTCATCGGCGCCCGCTTCGTGCAGGGCATCGGCGCGGGCGGCCTGGCCACCCTGCCGCAGGTCATCCTCGGCGACGTGGTCGAGCCCCGGGAGCGCGGCCGCTACGCCGGGTTCCTCGGCGCCGTCTTCGGCGTCTCCACCGTCGCCGGTCCCCTGCTCGGCGGGTTCCTGGTGGACAGCCCGCTCGGCTGGCGCTGGTGCTTCTTCATCACCGTCCCGGTCGCCGCGGCCGCCTTCATCACCATCCAGCGGCTGCTGCGGCTGCCCAAGCGCCCGCACGGCGGCGCCCCCGTCGACTGGAAGGGCGCCTCGTGCATCGTCGGCGCCGCCGGGCTGGCCATGCTGGTGCTGAGCCTGGGCGGCAAGGAGTTCGACTGGAACTCCGCCCCCGCCTACCTGATGGCGGCCGGGGCGCTGGTCCTCGCCGGGCTCGCCGTGGTCGCCGAGCGCCGCGCCGCCGACCCGATCCTGCCGCCGCGCCTGTTCGCCGACCGCACGTTCCTGTTCTCGGCCGCCGCCTCGATGTGCGTGGGCATGGCGCTGTTCGGGGTGATGATCTACTTCCCGCAGTACCTGCAGATCGTCAAGGGGATGAGCCCCACCGCATCGGGCCTGATGACGCTGCCGATGGTGCTGGGCCTGCTCACCGCCTCGGTCTCGTCCGGATTCCTGGTCAGCCGCACCGGGCGGTGGAAGCGGTACCCGGTCGCCGGGATGGTGCTCATCCTGGCGGGCTTCGGCGTGCTCTCGACCCTGGAGCCCGGCTCACCGCTGGTCCTGGTCGGCGCCGGCGTCGCGCTGATCGGCCTGGGCCTGGGCCTGTCCATGCAGATCCTCATCCTGGCCGTGCAGAACGCGCTCCCCCGCTCCGACATGGCCGCGGCGACCTCGGCGGTGTCGTTCTTCCGCAACCTGGGCGGCGCGTTCGGGGTGGCGGTCTTCGGCGCCGTGATGACCGAGCGGCTCCACTCCGAGCTGGAGGCCATGGCCCGGTCCGCCGCGGAGGCCGCGGCCGAGGCGGAGGCGCAGGGGGCCCCCGCGCCCGAGATGCCGCACCTGTCGGAGAAGGCGCTGGGGTCGCCGGACGCCATCCACGCGCTGCCCGCCGCCGTGCAGGACGGGGTCATCGAGGCCTTCAACACCGCCATGCACCAGGTGTTCGTCCTGGGCATGCCGATCGCGGCCGTCGGGTTCGCCCTGGTGCTGTTCCTGCGGCAGGTCCCGCTGCGCTCCGGGACCCGGTAGCCCCGGCCCCGGGCCGCTCCGGCCCCGGCGGAGGGGCGGCTACAGGTAGCGGCGGAAGCCCTGGGCCGAGTCGTCGAAGCCGAGAGCGCGGTAGAAGCCCTGCGCCTCCTGGCGCCCCTCGTGGGAGAGCAGCTCCACCTTGTAGCAGCCCGCGCGCGAGGCGCGGTCCAGGGCGTCCTCCATCAGGGCGCGGCCCACCCCCGAGCGCCGGCACGCCGGGTCGACCACGACGTTGTCGACGATCGCCCACGGCTGGGCGTCGTGGGTCAGGCCCGCGACGACCATCAGGTCGAGCGTGCCGATGATCTGCCCGCGGCGCTCGGCCACCAGCACCGAGCGGTCGGGGTCGCCCTCCATCCGGGTCCACGCGCGCACGGCGGCCGAGGACATGCGGACGGTGCCGCCCTGCGCAGGCCGCCCGTCGCCGAGTTCGCGCAGGAGCCGCAGGATGGCGCCCAGGTCCGACCGAATGGCCGTGCGGATCATCATGGCTCAGGCATGGTAGCCGACCGGGGGCGACACATCCGACGTCCCCCCGCATACCGGGACGAACGAGGCCGGGGCCGGGGCGTACGCCCCGGCCCCGGACCGACATGTACCAACCCGGGCGGCGCGCCCTAAGGCTTGATGATGCGGACCCCCTCGCCCTGCTCGGCGTCCTGCTGCGGCTTCTGCGGCGCCGCGGCCGGGCGCTGGTGCACGGCGGTGGCGCCGGGGTCCTCCTGGCCGGTCCCGCCCTGCGGCTGCTGCTGGGGCTGCTGGGTCTGCTGCCCCTGGTGGTTCTGCTGGGCCTGCTGGTGCTGCCGCCCCTGCTGCGGACCGGTGCCCGGCTGCGCCTGCTGGGCGGGCTGCTGGGCCGCGGCCTCCGGCGGAGCGGGCACGTTGTAGCGCGCCCCCTGCGGGGACGCCTGCGGCGCCGCCGGACGCTGCTGCCCCTGGGCGCCCTGCCGGTTCTGCGGCTGCTGCTGCGCCTGGGGACGGGCGGCCTGCTGCACGGTCGCGGGATCGATCTTGACGGTGGCCTCGTCGGGGGCCTGCTGCTCCTGTCGGCCCTGCTGGCCCTGCTGGCCCTGCTGCGACCCGCCGCCCTGCTGCTGGCGCTGGGGACCGGTCTGCGGCGCGGCCGCGGGCTTGGCGGCCTGCTCCTCCGGCTCGGCCGACTGCTCCGGCTTCGCCTCGGGCTTGGCGGACTGCGGCGCGGCCTTGCCCGACTGCGCCGACTGCGCCGACTGCGCCGTCTGTCCGGACTGCCCGGACGGGGCGGACGGGGCGGACGGCGCCGCCTGCCCCCCGGCCTTCGCGGGCTCGGCCTTGGCCGCCGAGCCCTGGTCGGAGGAGCCGCCCTGGGCCTGCTGCCCGTCCTCGGCCTCCTCCTCCGGGGCGTCCGGCTCCAGCGGGCCCGCCGTCTTCTCGGCCTGCAGCAGCTCGGCGAGGGTCTGGTGCATGTCGCCGAGGCGGCGCACCGCCTCGCCGTGGGTGGCGGTCAGGGTGGCCAGGCGGCGGTCGGCGGTGTCGTTGATCCGCTTGGCCCGGGCCTCGGCGTCGCCGACCTTGCGCTCGGCGTCCTTCTCGGCCTGGGAGCGGATCTGCTCGGCCTCCTGCTTGGCGGTGGAGACCAGGTCGTTGGCCTCGGACCGGGCGCTGGAGAGCACGCGCTCGGCGTGCTCGTCGGCGTCCTTGCGGGCCTTGGCCGCGTCCTCCTCGGCCGCGGAGCGGATGCCGGAGACCTCCTCGTCGATCTGCGCCCGCTTCTCCTTGGCCTCCTCCTCCGCTATGCGCAGGATGGTGGCCATGCGTTCGCTGATCTGCTCGTGCTCGGGCTTGACCGCGGCCCTCTCCTTGGCCTCGGCCAGCTCGCGGCGGAGCTGCTCCAGCTCGTCGTGGGCCCGGGCCAGCCGCTCCTGCAGATCCCGGATGTGGTTGTGGTTGCGCACCACGAAGTCGTCGACCTGGCGCTTGTCGTAGCCCTTGCGGGCGCTCGGGAACGCCTCCTCGCGCAGGAGGTTCGACACGATGTCTGAGTTCTGCTCGTTCATGTCCTAATCAACCGGGTTGGCGGCATGTCGGGGAAGGGGTGACCCGCCCCCTGTGCCCATCTTGCCCATAACGCCCCGATCACGCATCAGCGACATTCAAATCTCGCACAACGGAGCGTCACCGCAAGACGGGGGCAGGGTGCGGGTCGTATGCGAAGCGTGGCCTTGCGAACACCAAGAGGCGACCACGGTAGCCGCCGGTACCAGCGCGTCTCAATAGCCGGGTCCGACAGGTCTCCGTGCTCACCGCCCGCCGCGTTACTAAGGTATTCGCGATCGGCGCCGCGCGGGGCCGGAGCCGGCGATCGGCCGGCGGCGCGGGGCCTGGGAGGGAGATCGCGATGGTGGAGCCGACCCGTCCGCTGGTGGGGGAGGCGCCGTTCGGCGCCCCAGCGGTGCACGAGGAGGCGTGGATCGCGCCCGGCGCCGTGGTCGTGGGGCGGGTGCGCATCGGCGCGCACAGCAGCATCTGGTACGGCACGGTGGTGCGGGCCGACACCGAGGACATCGTCATCGGCGAGCGCTGCAATGTGCAGGACCAGTGCGGCCTGCACTCCGACCCCGGCGAGCCCGCCGTGCTGGAGGACCGGGCCAGCCTCGGGCACCAGGCGATGGTGCACGGCGCGGTGGTCGAGGAGGGCGCGCTGATCGGCATCGGCGCGCGCGTGCTCGGCGGCGCCCGAGTGGGCGCGGGGGCCCTGGTGGCCGCGGGCGCCCTGGTCCCGCCGGGCAAGACCGTGCCCCCGGGAACGCTCTGGGCGGGGGTGCCCGGCAAGGTCGTCCGCGAGCTCACCGAGGAGGACCGCGCGGTGTTCGCCGAGACGCCGGAGAAGTACGCGCGCTATGCCGGGATGCACCGCGAGGTGGTCTGGCGCTGACCGCGCGGCCGGGACCCGCCCTGCGCAAGGGCCCATCGCCCCTCGTGACTAGGGCGCGAATGGTCCTTCCGGGTCATGCGGCGCGAGGCTACCCGGACGTAGCCTGTGGGACACCGCTGGGCCCCCGGGAGGTGCGCGCATGGAACCCCACGTCGACGCGCGCCTGCAGGACGGGGAGGCCCTGGAGGAGATCGAGCTCTACGCCGACGTGCTCATCGCCGCCGCCGGGGCCGACCACCCGCTGACCACCGACGAGCTCGACCGCGTGCTGGGCGTGCGCCCGCACGTCCGGCGCCGCCGGAACGAGCGCGGGGGCGGCGCCCCCGGGCCGTCCCGCCCGATCGCGCCGCCCCCGTTGGAGCGCCCCTGAGCCCCGCGGCTCACCCGCCCGGGGTCAGGCGTTCTCCTTCTCCGGCTCGGCCTGCCCGCCGGAGCCGCCCTCCTCGCCCTTGATCGAGCGCAGCAGGAGCTGGGAGACGTCGACGACCTCCAGGCTCTCCTTGGCCTCGCCCGTGGACTTCTTCTCGTTGATCGCGTCCCCGAGCATCACCTGGCAGAAGGGGCACGCGGTGGAGACGGTGTCCGGGTTCGTGGTCAGCGCCTCGTCCACCCGCTCGGTGTTGATGCGCTTGCCGAGCTTCTCCTCCATCCACATGCGCGCGCCGCCCGCGCCGCAGCAGAAGCCGCGCTCCTTGTGGCGGTGCATCTCCTGGGTCTTGATGCCCGGCACCTGCGCCATGATGTCGCGCGGCGGGGTGTAGACCTTGTTGTGCCGCCCCAGGAAGCAGGGGTCGTGGTAGGTGATGTTCTCCTCGATCGGCGCGACCGGGGTCAGGCGCCCGTCATCGACCAGCTTGGCGAGCAGCTGGCTGTGGTGCACCACCTCGTACTCGCCGCCGAGCTGCGGGTACTCGTTGCCCAGGGTGTTGAAGCAGTGCGGGCAGCTCGCCACGATCTTCGTGGCGCCGATCTCGTTGAGCGTCTCCACGTTCTGCTGGGCCAGCATCTGGAAGACGTACTCCATGCCCAGGCGGCGGGCCGGGTCGCCGGTGCAGGCCTCCATGCCGCCGAGCACGGCGAACTTCACGCCGGCGGTGTGCAGCAGCTCGGCGATGGCCTTGGTGGTCTTCTTGGCGCGGTCCTCCAGGGCGCCGGCGCAGCCGACCCAGAACAGGTACTCGGTCCCCTCGGGCAGGGCGTCCTCGACGACCGGCACCTCGAAGTCGACCTCGGAGATCCAGTCGAGGCGCTTGTCCTCGGCCATGCCCCACGGGTTGCCCTTGTTCTCCAGGTTCTTGAGCAGGCTGTTGGCCTCGGAGGGGAAGCTCGACTCGATCATCACCTGGTAGCGGCGCATGTCGAGGATGTGGTCGATGTGCTCGATGTCGACCGGGCACTGCTCGACGCAGGCGCCGCAGTTGGTGCAGGACCACAGGACGTCGGGGTCGATGACCCCGCCCTCCTCCTCGGTGCCGACCAGCGGCCGCTCCAGCAGGGCGAGCACGTCGGTCCCGGCGTGCGCCGCGTCCTCCTTGGCCTTCTCCTCCAGCACCTCGGGGGTCAGGCCCTGCATGAGGTAGGGGGCCTTGGCGTAGGCGTGCTCCCGCAGGTCCATGACCAGCTTCTTGGGCGAGAGCGGCTTGCCGGTGTTCCAGGCGGGGCACTGCGACTGGCACCGCCCGCACTCGGTGCAGGTGGTGAAGTCGAGCAGGCCCTTCCAGGTGAAGTCCTCGACCTTGCCGACGCCGAACGGGTCCTCGTCGGGGTCGGCCTCCTCGAAGTCGAGGGGCTTCTCGCCGGTCTTGTCCATCATCGGCTTGGCCGCGCCGAGCGCGGACGAGCCGTCGGTGTTGCGCTTGAAGTAGATGTTGACCGGGGCGGTGAACCGGTGCCAGCCCACGCCCATGGTCAGCACCAGCGCCAGCACCATGAAGAAGACCCAGGAGATGATCAGCTTGAACGCGGCGACCAGGGCCAGGCCGGGCTCGCTGGGCGGCAGGACCGCGCCCACGGCGTGCGAGACCGGGGTGGCCCACACCGGGAACGGGAAGTCGTCCATGGCGACCTTGAAGCCGCGGATCACGAAGATGCTGACCAGCAGCGCGAAGATGTAGGCCTCGACGTAGTAGGCCTGCCAGCTGCGGGAGTTGGCGAAGCGCGAGGCGCGGCCCAGGCGCCCGGGGTTCCTCACCTGGCGGTAGATCGCCAGGCCGACGATGGCCACCAGGCTGAACGCGGCGATGACCTCGATGGCCAGGCCGTAGACCGTCCAGTCGTGGATGAGCGGCAGGTGGAAGTGCGGGTCCCACACCTCGCCGTGGGCCTCGGCCACGGTGAACACCAGCAGCGGGAACGAGACCATGACGAACCAGTGCGCCACGCCGATCCAGCGCCACTTGAGCATGCGCGTGTGCCCGAGGGACTCGATGAGCGTGGTCGTCAGTCGCTTCCCGATGGGCCCCTTGCGGTCCTTCTCGATCGGCCGGCCGACGCCCACGGTCCGCACCATTTGGCGGATGCCAAAGGCGAACATGGCGACCCCGACCACGGCGAAGAGGGTCGTCACGACCCCCAGAACGATGTAGAGCATCGCCCGCGGCCTCCCAATCCTGCTGTCGTGGTGCACTTCCCGGCGCGCCACACACCGGGCCCCAACAGATGTTACTAGCGAGTAATGGCGTCGGAGGCACCGACCCGCCCCTGATCCCCCCGCACCCGGCCGGGGGAGGGCGGCCCCTCCCCCGGTGCACCAATGATCCAGCAAAACATCCCGGCACCGGGAACAACCGCACCGACCCCCGCGTTATACCGGTCGGCGTCGAACTTGAGTCGGGCTGACTCAAGTGATTTGACAGTCGACGACGGACGAAGCAAACTTTCGCCCGTAAGACTCAACTTTGACGGAGGACGTACTCATGGCACGTGCGGTCGGTATCGACCTGGGAACGACCAACTCGGTCGTCTCGGTCCTGGAGGGCGGCGAGCCCACGGTGATCGCGAACGCCGAGGGCGCGCGGACCACCCCGTCCGTCGTCGCCTTCGCCAAGAACGGCGAGGTGCTCGTCGGCGAGGTCGCCAAGCGCCAGGCGGTCACCAACGTCGACCGGACCATCCGCTCGGTCAAGCGCCACATCGGCACCGACTGGTCCACCGAGGTCGACGAGAAGACCTTCAACCCGCAGCAGATCAGCGCCTTCGTGCTGCAGAAGCTCAAGCGGGACGCCGAGTCCTACCTCGGTGAGGAGGTCACCGACGCGGTCATCACCGTCCCGGCCTACTTCAGCGACTCCCAGCGCCAGGCCACCAAGGAGGCGGGGACGATCGCGGGCCTGAACGTCCTGCGCATCATCAACGAGCCCACCTCCGCGGCGCTGGCCTACCACCTGGAGAAGGAGGACGAGGCCACCATCCTCGTCTACGACCTGGGCGGCGGCACCTTCGACGTGTCCCTGCTGGAGGTCGGCGACGGCGTGGTCGAGGTCAAGGCCACCAACGGCGACAACCACCTGGGCGGCGACGACTGGGACCAGGCGGTCGTGGACTGGCTCGTCGAGCGGTTCAAGAACGCCAACGGCGTCGACCTGTCCAAGGACAAGATGGCGCTGCAGCGCCTGCGCGAGGCCGCCGAGAAGGCCAAGATCGAGCTCTCCAGCTCCAGCGAGTCGGCGATCAACCTGCCCTACATCACCGCCTCGGCGGAGGGCCCGCTGCACCTGGACGAGAAGCTCACCCGCGCCGAGTTCCAGCGCCTGACCGGTGACCTGCTCGAGCGCACCAAGGCCCCGTTCCACCAGGTCATCAAGGACGCCGGGGTCGGCGTCGACAAGATCGACCACGTGGTCATGGTCGGCGGCTCGACCCGCATGCCCGCGGTCGTGGAGCTGGTCAAGGAGCTGACCGGCGGCAAGGAGCCGAACAAGGGCGTCAACCCCGACGAGGTCGTCGCGGTCGGCGCGGCCCTGCAGGCCGGCGTGCTCAAGGGCGAGGTCAAGGACGTCCTGCTGCTGGACGTCACCCCGCTGTCGCTGGGCATCGAGACCAAGGGCGGGGTGTTCACCAAGCTCATCGAGAAGAACACCACCATCCCGACCAAGCGCTCGGAGATCTTCACCACGGCCGACGACAACCAGCCGTCCGTGCAGATCCAGGTCTACCAGGGTGAGCGCGAGATCGCGCAGTACAACAAGAAGCTGGGCGTCTTCGACCTGTCCGGCCTTCCCCCGGCGCCGCGCGGCGTGCCGCAGATCGAGGTCACCTTCGACATCGACGCCAACGGCATCGTCAACGTGACCGCCAAGGACCTGGGCACCGGCAAGGAGCAGTCGGTGACGATCTCCGGCGGCTCGGCGATGTCCAAGGACGACATCGACAAGATGGTCCGCGAGGCCGAGCAGTACGCCGAGGAGGACCGCAAGCGCCGCGAGGAGGCCGAGGTCCGCAACAACGCCGAGTCCCTCGTCTACCAGACCGAGAAGGTCATCAAGGACAACGAGGAGCAGATCCCGGCCGAGGTCAAGTCCGAGACCGAGGCCGCGCTCGGCGAGCTGAAGTCGGCCCTGGAGGGCACCGACACCGAGGCCATCCGCTCGGCGAGCGAGAAGGTCGCCCTGGCCAGCCAGAAGATCGGCTCGGCCATCTACGGCCAGCAGCAGGCGGGCGCCGAGGGCGCGGACGCCTCCGCGGCCGGCGGCGCCCAGCAGCAGGAGGAGGCCGACGTCGTCGACGCCGAGATCGTCGACGAGGACAACGGCAAGCGCGACGGCCAGGCCTGAGCGGCGGTCGGACTCTTCTAGCTAGGAGGTGCGGCCAATGGCGCTGCCTGACCAGGAGAACGGCGCGGCCGAGGAGGGGCCGGTGATCCGCGACAAGCGGCGCGTCGACCCCGACACCGGTGAGCTGCGCACCCCCGAGGGGGCCGCCCCCGAGCCGGGGGCCGAGGCCGCCGAGGAGGCGGCCGCCGCGGCCCCCGCCGGGGACGACCAGCGGGTCCTCGAGCTCACCAACGACCTGAAGCGGTTGCAGGCCGAGTACGCCAACTACCGCAAGCGGGTCGACCGGGACCGGGCCGCCGTCAAGGAGCAGGCCGTGGCCCAGGTGGCCGGGGAGCTGCTGCCGATCCTCGACGACATCGGCCGTGCGCGTGAGCACGACGAGCTGACCGGCGGCTTCAAGTCGGTCGGCGAGGCGCTGGAGTCGGTGGTGGTCCGCCTGGGGCTGGCCAAGTACGGAGAGGCGGGCGACCCGTTCGACCCCACCGTGCACGAGGCCCTGACGATGGTCCCCCAGCCGGGGGTCGAGGCGCCCACCGTGATCGAGGTGTTCCAGCCGGGGTACCTCATCGGTGAGCGGGTGCTGCGCCCGGCCCGGGTGGTCGTGGCCGGCCCCGCCGAGGAGCCCGAAGGGGACGGGGAGGACTCCGCCCAGGAGGACGCCCCGGCCGCGGAGGCCGCCCCGGAGACCGGGGACGACGAAGAGAAGAAGTAGGACGCGACCGCGCCCCGGGCACCGCCAGGTGCCCGGGGCGCGGACCACCGACGGCGCGGAGCGGGGAGAAGGCACACGTCCATGAGCACCAAGGACTACCTGGAAAAGGACTACTACAAGGTCCTAGGAGTCTCGAAGACGGCCACTCAGGACGAGATCAAGCAGGCCTACCGCAAGCTCGCGCGCGCCAACCACCCCGACGCCAACAAGGGCGACGACGAGGCCGAGGAACGCTTCAAGGAGATCTCCGAGGCCTACAGCGTGCTGTCGGACGAGAAACGGCGCAAGGAGTACGACGACGCCCGCTCCCTGTTCGGCGGCTCCTACCGGCCGGGCGGCGGCACCGGGCCCGGCGGCTTCGACCTGGGCGACCTCTTCGGAGGCGGCCCCGGGTCGGGCGGCGCGGGCGGCGGCGACCGGCTCAGCGACCTGTTCGGCGGCCTGTTCGGGGGGCGCGGGCGCACCACCACGACGCCGCGGCGCGGCGCCGACGTGGAGACCGAGACCACGCTGAGCTTCACCGAGGCGGCCGAGGGGGTCACCCGCTCGTTCACGCTGACCTCGGACGCGGCGTGCACCACCTGCAAGGGCACCGGCGCCCGGGCGGGGACCTCGCCGCGGATGTGCCCCAAGTGCAGCGGCACCGGGCACGAGAGCAAGAACCTGGGGGGGTTCTCGCTCTCCGAGCCCTGCAGCGAGTGCAAGGGCCGGGGCCTGGTCACCGACGACCCGTGCCCCACCTGCCACGGCAGCGGCCGCGGCAAGAGCAGCAGGACCGTTCAGGCGCGCATCCCCGCCGGCGTCTCCGACGGCCAGCGGATCCGGATCGCGGGCAAGGGAGCGCCGGGAGAGCACTCAGGCCCGGCCGGAGACCTCTACGTGGTGGTACGCGTGCACAAGCACCCCCTGTTCGGCAAGTCCGGTGAGAACCTGACCGTCACGGTCCCGGTGACCTTCCCCGAGGCGGTGCTCGGCGCCGATGTGCGCGTGCCCACCCTGGGCGGGGTGCCGGTGACGGTGAAGATCCCGCCGGGCACGCCCAGCGGGCGCACGCTGCGGGTGCGCGGCAAGGGCTCGCGCCGCCGCGACGGGACCCTCGGCGACCTGCTCGTCACGGTCGAGGTGCAGGTGCCGCAGACCATCAGCGCCGACGCGCGCGAGGCGCTGGAGAAGTACCGCGCCGCTACCTCCGACCACGACCCGCGGAGCGGTCTGGAGGCCCAGGCCAAGGGAGCGTGAGCATGATGAACCACGGTGGGCTCGGCGACGACGCCCCGGTCTACGTCATCTCGGTCGCCGCAGAGCTGTCCGGGCTGCACCCGCAGACGCTGCGCCAGTACGACCGGCTCGGCCTGGTGTCGCCGGGCCGCGCCTCCGGGCGCGGGCGCCGGTACTCGGCGCGGGACGTGCAGATGCTCCGCGAGGTCCAGCGGCTCTCCCAGGAGGAGGGCGTCAACCTCGCCGGGATCAAGCGCATCCTGGAGCTGAAGCGGGAGGTCGCCGAGCTCCGCGAGACCGTCTTCCACCTGCACAACGAGCTGGAGGCGGCGCGCTCGGCGGTCGCCCGCCGGGGGGCGGCCGCGCAGGGGCCGCCGCCGGGCCCGGGCGGGGAGCTGATGCCGGTGCGGCGCACCCGGGTGACGGTGTTCGGGGCCGCGGTCCAGCCCGACCGGCGGGACGAGCACCGCGAGGAGCCCCGGGACGACCTCCGGAACGACCGCCGGGACGACCCCCGCCGCGACTGACGGCGGAGCCGCACACCGCCGACGCGGCGGAGACGGGTGCCCGGGGGCCGCGGCCCGGCGCTCGGCGCCGGGCCGCGGCGGAGCACGGCCGATTTGCACAACCTCATAGGGATTCGCACGAAGGGGGCGGCGACACCATGAACTACAAACTCACCACCAAGAGCCAGGAAGCGCTCTCCACGGCCATCCGCCGTGCCACCGCCGACGGCGCGCCGCAGGTCGAGCCGGTGCACCTGCTCGCCGCCCTGCTGGAGCAGGGCGAGGGCGTCATCCGGCCGCTGCTCAAAGAGGTCGGCGCCGACCCCGACCAGCTCGCCGGGCGCACCGACCAGGCGCTGGAGGCGATCCCCAAGGCCAGCGGCAGCACGGTCAGCGCGCCGCAGAGCTCGCGCCGGCTCATCGTCTCGCTGAACACGGCGGCCCAGCGGGCGCAGAAGATGGAGGACGAGTACGTCTCCACCGAGCACCTGCTGGTGGGGCTGGCCGCCGACGGCGGGGAGGCCTCCCGGCTGCTCACCGACGCCGGGGCCACGCCGGACGCGCTGCTGGAGGCCTTCGACCGGGTGCGCGGACCGGGCCGGGTGACCAGCCAGAACCCCGAGGAGACCTACCAGGCGCTGGAGAAGTACGGGGTCGACCTGACCGGCCGGGCCCGCTCGGGCGCGCTGGACCCGGTGATCGGCCGGGACACCGAGATCCGCCGGGTGGTGCAGGTGCTGTCCCGGCGCACCAAGAACAACCCGGTGCTCATCGGCGAGCCCGGCGTGGGCAAGACCGCCGTGGTCGAGGGGCTGGCGCAGCGCATCGTCGCCGGGGACGTGCCCGAGTCGCTCCGCGACAAGCGGCTGATCTCGCTCGACCTGTCGGCGATGGTGGCCGGCGCCAAGTACCGCGGGGAGTTCGAGGAGCGCCTCAAGGCCGTGCTCAACGAGATCAAGGAGAGCGACGGCCAGATCATCACGTTCATCGACGAGCTGCACACCATGGTGGGCGCGGGCGCCGCCGAGGGCGCGATGGACGCGGGCAACATGCTCAAGCCCATGCTCGCCCGGGGTGAGCTGCGCATGGTCGGCGCGACCACGCTGGACGAGTACCGGGAGCGGATCGAGAAGGACCCGGCGCTGGAGCGCCGCTTCCAGCAGGTGCTGGTGGGCGAGCCGTCGGCGGCGGACACCATCGCCATCCTGCGCGGGCTCAAGGGGCGCTACGAGGCCCACCACAAGGTGCAGATCGCCGACTCGGCGCTGGTGGCGGCGGCGACGCTGTCGGACCGCTACATCACCGCCCGGTTCCTGCCGGACAAGGCCATCGACCTGATCGACGAGGCGGCCTCCCGGCTGCGCATGGAGATCGACTCCCGTCCGGTGGAGATCGATGAGCTGCAGCGCACCGTGGACCGGCTCAAGATGGAGGAGATGGCGCTGGCCAAGGAGTCGGACCCGGCCTCGGTGCAGCGGCTGGAGCGGCTGCGCGCGGACCTGGCCGACCGGCAGGAGGAGCTGAACGGGCTCAACGCCCGCTGGGAGCAGGAGAAGGCGGGGCTGAACCGGGTCGGCGACCTGAAGACGCACCTGGACGACCTGCGCACCCAGGCCGAGCGGGCGCAGCGCGAGGGGTCCTTCGCCGAGGCCTCGCGGCTGATGTACGGCGAGATCCCGCAGGTGGAGAAGCAGCTGGAGGAGGCCACCTCCGCCGAGGAAGAGGAGGCCGGGGCGGCCGAGGAGCCCGGGCACGCCGACACGATGGTCAAGGAAGAGGTCGGCGCGGACGACGTCGCCGACGTGGTCTCGTCGTGGACCGGCATCCCGGTGGGGCGGCTGATGGAGGGCGAGACCTCCAAGCTGCTGCGCATGGAGGAGGAGCTGGGGCAGCGGCTGATCGGGCAGAAGGCGGCCGTGGCGGCGGTGTCCGACGCGGTGCGCCGGGCGCGGGCGGGCATCTCCGACCCGGACCGGCCCACCGGCTCGTTCCTGTTCCTCGGGCCGACGGGCGTGGGCAAGACCGAGCTGGCCAAGGCGCTGGCGGAGTTCCTCTTCGACGATGAGCGCGCGATCGTGCGCATCGACATGAGCGAGTACTCCGAGAAGCACTCGGTGTCGCGCCTGGTGGGGGCGCCCCCCGGCTACGTCGGGTACGAGGAGGGCGGACAGCTCACCGAGGCGGTGCGGCGGCGGCCGTACACGGTGGTGCTGCTGGACGAGGTGGAGAAGGCGCACCTGGAGGTCTTCGACACGCTGCTGCAGGTCCTGGACGACGGGCGGCTGACCGACGGCCAGGGGCGGCTGGTGGACTTCCGCAATACGCTGCTCATCCTCACCTCCAACCTGGGCTCGCAGTTCCTGGTGGACCCGCAGCTGGAGAACGGGGCGAAGAAGGACAAGGTGCTGCAGGTCGTGCAGAACACCTTCAAGCCCGAGTTCCTGAACCGGCTGGACGACGTGATCATGTTCGACGCGCTGTCCACCGAGGAGCTGACCCGGATCGTGGACCTGCAGGTGGAGCGGCTCGGGCGGCGCCTGGCCGACCGGCGGCTGAACCTGGAGGTCACCCCGGCGGCCCGCGAGTGGCTGGCGCTGACCGGCTACGACCCGGCCTACGGGGCGCGGCCGCTGCGCCGGCTGGTGCAGGCCGCGATCGGTGACCCGCTGGCGCGGGAGCTGCTGTCGGGCGAGCTGCGCGAGGGCGACACGGTCGCGGTCGACCTGGACGTGGCCTCCGACCGCCTGACCGTGGTGAAGGCCCCCGAGCCCGCGGCGGCCTGACGCACCCGGGAGCACACGGCCCCCGGCGACGACGCCGCCGGGGGTCTTCGCATGCCCGCCCGGGAGGGGCGCGGCCTTCGGCGCCCGGGGGCGTCCCCCCCTTGACGCCCCCGGGGGCCGCACCCATGATGGTGAGTGAGTACTTACCAACCTTGCTCGCCCCCCGAAGGAGCCCTCCATGGCCGCCGCCGCACGCACCCGGTTCACCTCCGCCGACCGCCTGCGCATCGCGCGCGCCGAGCGGCGCCGCATCCGCGCCACACTGGACGGCCTCACGCCCGACCAGTGGTCCGCGCCTTCGCTGTGCGAGGGTTGGACAGTGCGGGACGTCGCCGCGCACGTCGCGTCGAACGCGCGCACGGGGATGGCGCGCTTCCTGCTGTCGATGGCCGCCCACCGGTTCGACCACGACGCCTACAACCGGGCGTCGGCCCGGGCCTGGAGCGGCCGGGGCGACCGGGCGATCACCGACGCCCTGGACACCGACCGCGCGATGCTCGCCTTCCGGGTGGCGCCCGCGCTGCTCCTGGTCGACCACGTCGTCCACCACCAGGACATCCGCCGCCCCCTGGGGCTGGGAGCGGAGTTCCCCGAGGAGCACCTGGCGGCCGCGTTGGAGGCGGTGCTCACTTCGGGCGCCTTCGCCGAGGACGCGAAGCGGGCCGAGGGCCGCCGCGTGGTGGCCAGCGACATCGGTTGGTCCGGCGGGGAGGGCCCAGAGGAGATGCGGGGCACCGCCGAAGAGCTGCTGCTGGCGCTGACCGGCCGGGAGGCGGCCGACGCTCGGTAGCCTGTCAGCGCTCGACGGGAGGAGGCAGGGGCGATGGCCGAGGCGGGCGGGCGCGCGGACGGCGCGCGGACGCGGCGGCGGATCCTCGCGGCGGCCGGTGAGGTGATGGCGGAGGCCGGGCTGGCGCACGCCACCACCAAGCGGGTCGCCGCGGCGGCGGGCTGCTCGGAGGCGGCGCTCTACAAGCATTTCTCCGACAAGGACGAACTGTTCATCGCGGCCCTTCACGAACTGTTCCCGTCGTTCCTGCGGACCGCCCAGGACCTGCCGGGCCGGGCCGGGACGGGGACGGTGCACGGCAACCTGCGGGGGTTCGCGACCGAGGCGGTGCCGTTCTTCCGGGAGGGGGCGCCGATCTTCGCGTCCCTGTTCGCCGCACCGAAGCTGCTGGAACGCCAGCGCGAGGCCTTGGCCAGGGTGAACGCGGGCCCACTGGCGGTGAACGCGTCGGCGGAGGAGTACCTGCACCGCGAACGCGAGGCGGGCCGGATCCGAGCGGAGTGCAGGCCGGAAGCGGTGGCCGCCCTGGTGGTGGGCGCCTGCTTCCAGCGGGGTTTCCTGGAGGCGTATCTGGGCCCCGCCACCGAGTGGCCCGACCTGGCCGAGTGGGCGGAGGAGACGGTCGGCGCGGCCCTCGCAGGGGCTGGCGCGGAGTAGGGGGTACCCCGCTCACGGACCCCGGCCGGACGGCGGGCCACCGGAGTGCAAGGTGGACTGCGGCGACGACGGAGGTCAGCGGCCCTTGCGGCAGCGCTGTCGGCCGCCGGGCGTGTGCGTGGTCGGGGTGGTGGGCGGCGACGGCGGAAGCGGGGCGGTTCCCCGGGCCTGCCTGCCGGGCGGCGGGT
>NZ_JAQFWP010000090.1 GCF_027706745.1 Nocardiopsis suaedae
ATCATCGAAACCCTCGCTGCCTACTGCACACGAATTAACGACTCAGGACACTAGGACCGCTGAGAGGAGGTTCTTATAGCTCCTCAGAACGGCGACCTGTTCGATCCCATACGCGTCGACCGTCGCCCGCGGGTCTTGTCGCCACCGAACACAGACCCGTTCAACCTCGGAAAGGTCGTCGGGAAGCTCACGCAGGGCGATGCCCGGAATAGTGACGGGGAGGCCGAGAGCCGCCTCAGGGTCCTCTGGACACATACGGCTCACGGTGAGGTGGATATGGCACTTCTCGGTCGCCCGCTGAAGGCCATCGCGGTTCGGGTCCGAATGGAACGGGAACCGCTCGATGGCGGCGAGCGCCACCCTCGCCCAGGCGAGACGCCGCTCCCCCGGCTCACCGAAGGTGAGCCGCCCCCTCGCGAAGGTGCTCACGAACAGGAGCTCGTCAGGCCGCAAGGACAGCGCCTCGAGGTCCGCGAGAACCTGTTCGGGACCGCGTCCGCGCAGCGAATACGCCTCCCCCTGGCTCATGGCGCCTCCGATACCGGTCCTAATACTCCAGCCGCAGATCGTGATCAGGTTGGTTCGAGCACAGCTTGGCGCCTGTAATGAGCTGAACGAGACCGGGCCTGATGACCACGCCGCCACAGCGGCCAGCGCAAACGATGCTCACGACCACCCCTGGGCGCACTGATGAGCAAGCAGAAAAGGCGCTGGATCCCATTGCAGCTCAGCGGGACCATCTCCGTGGTCGCTCCGCCCGCGGCGCGTTCCTGAACACGCAGCACGGCGAGGAAGGCAGAGGCGAGCATGGCCAGCACGCTCCAGCGCCGCCACGAGACCCAGCGCCTGACCTGGTGCTCGTCCAGCCCTGCCAGCATCTACGGCTGGAGTACCAATCGTCGGCGCGCACGACGTCGCCGCCGAGTGCTCAGCCTTTAACGCCGTCTTCCGCATTTATGCCTCGACATCCCGGCCTTGGCTGAATTCTCTGGCGACCGCGCCTAGTTCTTGTTTGTTCCGCCGCATGAATCGTCGGACATGCTCTCGATCACCCCACACGGGTGTTCCGTTCGCGAGCACAGAGGCGGGCTCCCGCCGTTGAACCCGGCCCTGCGCATCCACTGTCACGAGCCTTGGTTCCTTGGCGTGGTGTGCCCAGCGCTCCGCCCGTTCTTCCCTCAGTGAGTCCACAAAGCCGAGCGAGTGCCGCAGCCTGTGATCGAGTTCGGCGATTTCACCTTCCTCGATCGCCCTTCGCCACGCCCCCGGAGTCGGATAGATCTGATGCACTCGCCCGGCGATAGAGTCGGGTTCAGGACCCGACCACTCCAGCAGGCCATGGAGCCGCCGGATCACCTGCTCGGGCCTTTCGGAGCCACCTTGATCCCGCAGCCCTCCACGGACTTCAACGGTGACGCCTCCCATGTACTGAAAGGCTCCGCTCACGGCCCCTGCCTCGGCGAGGCATGTGATCAAATCACAGCCTGGGACCACGTCGGCCCAGACGGATTCCGGGTCCAGCAGGGCGAAGACGTCTTCCATCCAGACAGGAACGACCTCCGACCAGGCACGATTCACTGAGACCGCACTACGCACGCGATCGACGATGTGCCGCCACCCCTCCGCTCCCAGGACCGGCTCCCGCAGAAGAAGACTCGGCGCGGCACACTTGGGGATCTCATCCTCTGACATCGCTTTAGGAATCAGTCTTCCCTGTAACGGTCATTTTGAACACGCTTGTCGAAGTCTTCCTTACTCATATGGAAGGCGTGGATGCTGTACTCGCTCTCAATGATGATCACGCCGTTTCCGTCGGCGTCTTGGACGCTGTTGTCGTAACTGACGCGGTTGCCTGTATTCGTGTCCGTGTGCGTCGAACGCCCTCGGCGCCCGGCGAGGTAGGACCCCAGGCCCTCGAGCGTGTCTATACCGGCGAGCTTGTGATTCGATTTTCCAGCCGCGAGCTCGTCCAACATGTGCTCGGCGCCCTGAGCAACATCCGCACCGTGCTCCTGATCGATTGCGTCCAGCGTATCATCGACGTCTTCACCGCAGTCATAGCCGCTCTGATTATGCGTGAGGACCAGACCTCGCGCATTTCCGGCGTAGAACGTGGAAATTCCGTTCACAGAGAGGTTGTACACTCTCTGGCCCTCGACCCGGCGCGTCTGATGCTCGGCGACCTCGAGCCATTCTCCCGACGGCGTCCGCAGCATGGTTCCGGACCCCACGTCGACGGCGTCGACCCATTCGGCCTGTTCCGGCGCCCAGAACGGGTGTCCGCCGGTAGCGCTCAGCGTGGCGACAGTGCCCTGTTCGTTCACCACCGTGATGTCGACGAGCGTCTTCTCGCCCTCGCCCACGATCGCCGCTGTGACTTCCCGCGGTCCCTCTTCGCCCGTCGTCGGGTCGAAGGCCCACACCTCGTCGCCGGCCTCGACGCTCTCGATCGGCACCGTGGAACCGTCGGCCATGAGGACGCCCGTGCCCGGAACGAAGCTATTGGCGGCGCATGTGGCTCCGTCGTTGTCGTTCTCGTCGTCCTTGTCACCGTCGGCTTGCTGGTCGTCGTCCGGCTTGTCGCCGCCGTCGCCGTTGGAACCGCCATTGCCGTTGCCGTTGCCGTCGGGCGCGTCCGGGGCGTCGGCGCGGCCGCCGAGGCGTCCGAGCTTGCCGAGCTTGCTGGCCCAGCCGGGGCCGGGAATGAACCAGGAGCCGATATCCCAGGTACCGCCGCCGATGGCTTCGCCATAGTCGCCGTTGTTCCACGCGTCGCGGGTCTCCGGGCTCAGGATCAAGGAGAGGGGGTCCTCCTTGATCCCGTTGATGGCGTCGGTGACGGTGTCGACCGGGTTCTGGGTGAAGATGTCGCCGATACCGGTGACATCATCGGCGATCCCCCCGCCCAGGCCGGAGAAGAACCCGCCGACATGGTCCAGGAAGTCCTTGTCCTCCCCCGCGTCCCCGCCACCATCGTCCCCCGCCCCTCCGTCACCGGAGTCGCCGTCAGAGCCGTCCGCGGACTGGCTACCGCCCTCATCCCCCGAACCCTGTCCACCGAAGGCCTGCTCATAAGCGTTCTCGATACCGGTGCGCACCTCCTGGCCCGTGTCGGTCATACCGACACCGACCAGCGAGGCGATGATCGCACCGCACACCACGATCACAGCGCTGTACTCCACGAAAGAGGCACCGCGATCAGGATCATGAATACGAAGAAGCATGCACGCCTACTAGATGAGGAGAGAAAGAGGGAGAGCCGCACATCAGAGGCACGGGCGGTGAGTCATCATCTCCCAAGAAGCCCGGAAGGTCTTGGGCAATGAGGCCCAATCTAGGGCCCTATATCGGGGCCCATCCGGACAGAGGCCGCCCTGTGGGCCCCTTGACGCCCGGCTGACGGACGGCACCCTGCCCAAGGAGGTGAGGTACAGGACGTGGACGCCGTGATGTCGTGCGCCGACGGGCCGGAGGAGGACATCTCCAGCCTGGCAGTGATAGCAGGACTGAACGAGGTGTCGGTCCAACTGGTGTGTTCCGATGGACTCGGAGTGGACTCTCACCACACAGTTTCGCACGCACTGTTCCTGGAAAACCTCGCGACCTTGGAGCGGGCCGGCGGTGATCGGGGGCTATGGATCACGTGCAGGGAGACGCTGCGAAGGCCCAGCACAGTGAACGGGGCCATCGCTGCCACGATGCATGGGGACTTCGGCGACGTGCCCCCTTGGACAGTCACCGCCTGCACGCACGTTCTCTAGCGAGCGTGGATCATCGGACTGCCAAGGCCCTCATCTCGTCCGCTCCTCGTGCATGCGCCGGTTCTCGACAGCGCGGTCGATGATCACGTGCAGGAAGTCGGCGAACGAGTCGGCCACAACCGACTCCGCGGGGTCGCCTTCCATATAGCGGTAGACGGCGGGGTCCCCACGCTTGAAGTACCAGACGATGTACCCCTGGTGCTCAGCGATGAAGAACCGGTCTCCCAGGTCGAGTGCGGGGGCGTCCCCCTCCAACTCCTCTGCGGTCTCCCTGGCGCTGTCCGCTTCCCGCGGAGACAGCGACATGCCGTACAGGACCGCACGGGTGTCTCCGGCCCAGGTGAGGTAGTCCACGTAGTCCCGTGGCGGACGGCAGCCCGACTGCCGTCCGAGCACCGCCTTCACTCTCTCCGGACCGTAGACGCGCCCTTCCTCCTTCGGACTGCACAGACGCAAATCCCTGATGCGGTCGACGGCCTGCTTCAATTCAGAGGAGTACATCGCTTGACGTCAGTCATCCGATTCATTTGGCTTCATGTAGTCGGGAAGCTGGTCCTCATACCAGTCACTGTCCGAGTACCTTGAGGAGTCCGGATCAGTGTAGTCGCTGGAGGTATCCCGGTATACACGGCTGTCCTGACCCCAGGTCACCCTCACCTCCACGCCCGGGTACTGCTCGATGAACTGGTCCACCACCGACTGGCAGGACGTGCACGGCGGGCGCTCGGTGTAGATCTCCACCGTCCCCGTGGCATCGGGTTCCAGGTCCCGCGCAAGTTCCTCCAGTGCCTTGGCCTCGGAGTCGTGGGGCGCCTGGTGCCCGTCGCCCCCCTCTGGATCGAACTGCCGGGGGGCGTCGTCCGGGATATTGGGCGAGGTCCCCGGAGGCGAGTTCTTCCTGCCGCTCACGCCGACGAGCTGACCGTTGCCCATCCCTTCGATGTCGTAGTCGACAACGGCGATGTTGCGCTTCTTGCCGACCTGTTTGTCGCTTCGGATCCTCCCGGTGCCGGCGGCATCGCCCGCATAGCAGTTGGCGTTGTGGACGAGGATGAAACCGGCACGCGTCCCGACGTAGTAGGTGTGGACCCCTTCCACCGAAAGGTTGTATACCTCTCGACCTGCGACATCCCGGGATTCGACGTTCTGCGCCGTGGCCCAGGACCCCTCGGCCATGCGGAACGAATCGCCCGGCTCCACCTCCCCGGCCGGGCTCCACACGGCCTCGGCCGGCATCCAGAAGGGGTGCTCGTCGGTAGCGGTGACGGTGTCGACCATGCCATCCCGATCCTCGACGGCAATGTCGACGAGGGTCTTCGGGCCGCTGCTGCTTCTGGCTCCGGTGATCTGCTGGGCGCCCTCCTCACCCGTCAGCGGGTCAAAGGCCCACACCTGGTCGCCCACGCCCAGCTGCTCGATCGGGGCCGACGAACCGTCGCTCAGGAGCACTGAGGTCCCTGCCGGGAAGCTGCTGCAGGTGATGCCCGGGTTTCCGTCACCGTCGTGATCGCCGTCGGCCTGCTGATCGTCGTCCGGCTTGTCTCCGTCGTTGTCGTTCCCGTCGTTGTCGCTGCCGTTGCCGTTGGAGTTGCCGTTGCTGTCAGGCGCGTCCGGGCCATCGGCCCGACCACCGAGACGCCCGAGCTTGCCAAGCTTGCTCGCCCACCCGGGACCAGGAATGAACCACGAACCGATATCCCAGGCACCGCCCCCGAGAGCCTCACCATAGTCGCCGTTGTTCCACGCATCACGAGTCTCAGGACTCAAGATCAGAGAGAGAGGATCCTCCTTGATCCCGTTGACGGCATCAGTGAAGGTATCGACCGGGTTCTGGGTGAAGATGTCACCGATACCGGTGACATCATCGGCGATCCCACTGCCCAGGCCGGAGAAGAACCCGCCGACGTGGTCCAGGACACTCTTATCGTCGCCGCCGTCACCACCGCTGTCGTCCCCCGACGCACCGTCGTCACCGTCAGAACCGCTCACCGTCTGAGGATCACCCTCGTTCCCCATCCCCTCCCCACCGAAGGCCTGCTCATAAGCGTTCTCGATACCGGTGCGCACCTCCTGGCCCGTGTCGGTCATACCGACACCGACCAGCGAGGCGATGATCGCGCCACACACCACGATCACAGCGCTGTACTCCGCGAAAGAGGCACCGCGATCAGGATCATGAATACGAAGAAGCATGCACGCCTACTTGATGGGGAGAGGGAGGCCGAGGCGGGAGGTGAGGCGGCGTGCCGTCAGCTACGGAACCACTCACGCGCCTGACGGCGCGTGACGAAGACCAGGACCAGGATGGGCAGAACCGACTGGGTCAGCGCCCTGACGTCGGCGGACACCAGGTTCCCGAGCGCCTGTAGAAGGATCAGCGCTTGCAGGAGGATGATCGACCAGAACAGCAGCCGTCCCCCACGGCGGAGGCGCAAGGCGAACCCGAGGCAGAACAGCCCGGGAAGCGCGACCCATGTCATGACTCCGAGAGCCTCGCCGCTGATGCCGACCATCATCAGGCCACCGATCCCAACGAGGATCGAGAGGCCCCCGATGATGCAGAGGCACACACGGGCGGCCTTCAACGGGCGGGGTAGTTCTCGTTCTCTCACGGACGGCGTCCCCTTCACGGACGTAGATCATGGGTGTGGGCAGTTGCCCATCCTCCCTCAAACGGCCCGCAGCGTCTTGAGTCTTGAGACCCAATTCTGTGGCCGGATGAGGCCCATGCGACCCTTGGGCCCAAGGACCTACTCCACAGGGACGCCTTCGACACCTCCGAACAGCCCTGCGTCCAAGGTGACAGCGCCGACCTCGGCCGGAGGCGCAGGCACGTATAGGAACACCCGCCCCTCCCACCCCGGCTCTGGGAAGAAGGCGTTGCCTGGCGACTCTACGTAGTCGACTCCGCCCTCCTTCTCATGGGGCCTGGTGCCCCCGATCCGCACCTCCCTATAGGCGATGCCGCTCTCCGGGTCGACCACACGGAAATCTCCGAAATGCGAGCCTTCGTACTCACCCGCGAACGGCTTGCCGATCTCGACTTCCCCCTGCACCGTCTCCGGGTCGGTGATGTTGCGGATGACCATGTTGACGACCAGGAACTCGCCGTCCCTGTAAGCGGGCAGCACGTCCAACTCGAAGTCGAAGTCCCGCGTCCACCCGGTATTGCGCGCCACCCGTGGCGCCTCCTGCGAGCGGAAGGGAGCCGGCAGAGGCCCGGCACTTCCGGGGCCGGGCTCCGGCCCCCCGGCTTCGCTCGGGCCTTCCGCAGGCTCCTCAGAGGCGTCCTCATCGGACTCTCCGTCTTCGGAACCGTCGCCCTTCTCCTCCTGTTCGAGGACGCGGTAGGAGACCTCGATCCGATGGTTCCTCGCCTGCGCCTTCTCGATATCGACCCCGCCCTCGTCCGCGACCGGCTCTTCTCCCCCCTTCCCCGTGGCCACGATCGTGTAGCCGTCCCCGGCCCCCTCGGCGAGGAACTCCTCAGCGGCTTTCGCCCGGTCCTTCGACAACTTCTCGTTGGCCTCCGCCTCCCCGGCGGCCGCCGTATGCACCGTGACCTTGATGTCCTTCTCCGGGTCGGCACGGTCATGAAACTCTGTGACCAGCCTGTGCAGGACATCGTCGGCGTCCCGGGACAGTTCCGCCCCGCCATCGGCGAACACCTCCCCGGCCGGGACTGTGATCCGCACCCGGTCTCCCGCGGTGTCCCGCTCCTCACCGGGCTTTTGGACGACGGAGTACAGCGTCGAGACCCGGTCGTCCGGGTCGCCCTCGATAGGCCCCGAGTCCACCGGCAACTCCACCAACTCCCCTGGTGCGAGGTCCAGGTAGTTGGGCGGCTCCTCGCTCGGCGCCTCACCCGGATCATCCACTTCCTCTACTGGGATACCGGTCATCTCGGCCGTGGTGCCCGGCGTGATCAGCGTGACCGCGGAGACGTCCTCAGGTAGTCGAGGGAAGTGCGCCTCCATCGTGTACTCGACCTCACCCACGACCCATGTGGGCAGCTCGGTGCCGAGTACTCCGCCGCCGTCACCGTCGACCAGTGGCCGGTAGATGCGCTCCCCCACCGGGTCGAGCAACCGGAAGCCCACTGGTGTCGACGACTTCCCGCCGAAAGCGCCACGGACGGTCTGCTCGCCCTCGTCCAGCGGTGTGGTCACGAAGCGCACCACAGTACGATCGTCCCGGCGCTCAACGGCCGTGACCTCGATCCGCGCCCGGAATTCGGCCGGCCCGCCCAGTACCCCTTCACGGATGAAGGGACCATCCGGAGATTCGACGGTGGTCTCCTCTGGTGAGCCTGAGGGCTCCTCTATCGGCTCCCCTCCACCACCTCCGCTGCAGCCAGCGACCAGCACGATCGCGCCTGCGAGCACACTCACCGCGGCGAACGGGGTTCTGTAGGCCATGCGGGGGACTTCCAGCTCCAGAGGAAAGGGGTGACCGGACCGCTTACGGGCGTTTTACACACCGGCTGGTCAACGATACCCGGATCCCTCCCCGGTCCAGCGGACGACATCGGACCCGAATCGATGCCGCATCGCGCGAGGCTTCCACCTGTTCCGCATCGACGCAGGTAGCAGCTGAGGTTCGCCGTTCCACCTGTCCGGAAGCGGCCCTTAGGCTCATGGCTCGGGCGATGCAGCTGGAGCCCGTCCCCATCACCGACGCCACAGCACTCCAGGGGGCGGCCCTGACATTGGGCCCACCCCTGAGCCTGCAATGGGGCCTGTAATCCCTATTAAACCCTATGCACTTTCGTGTCCGCTCGCTAGGATCACAATTCCCGTCCCAGAGCACCGTGCTCACATGCCCCTTCGCGCGCACATTGCGTTTTCACCCCCCCTGCAGGGAATCCCCGGGGGCGGTGAAGCGAACAATTTGACTGAAAAGGTAGACAACAGGCGCCCCCCTATTCCCGCGCACACTCAGACCGCGGCGCCGAATTCACTGAATACGAGGGAGCGGCCCTGGTCGTCGTACTCCTGGCTGGATTCGCCCTCGTGTACGTCGGCAGCGCGGGCAGCCTGGCACAGAAAATACGAAACGAGATCAACGACTCTTTCCGCCGCGCGTTCACCATGATCGGCCTCGGAAACTGCGAGCTACTGAGGTGTTCGTTGGTTCTGTGAGTATGAGGTGTCGGGCTGTGTGAGCATCACGGCATGTCCCTCCCTACCGGTACCGCAAACGCCTCTGACCCCGTGCCGCCGTTGACCCGGCCGCAGTCCTTCGAGTCACGGCGGATACGTGCTGTGGAGCTGTGAAAGCGGGGCTGCTCGCAAGCCGAGGGCGCGCGCCGCGTCGGCGTCCCGGCCGAGAGCGTGCGCCGCTGGAAGCGGCGCTGGGAACAGGACAGGGAAACCGCGCTACGCCGCCGCCCCGCCCCAGGCGCCGCGCCACGCCGAGGCGGAGCAGGTCCGCTCGGCACCGGACAGGGCCCCTCGCCCACGGCTTCGACCCCGAGCTGCGGACCGTGCGCCGGGTGGGCCAGGTGGTCGAGAGACTGTGCGCGGCCTCGGTGTGGCGGCTGCTGACCGCACGACTGGGGTGGACCCTGCAGCGCCCGGCGCGGCGGGCCGCCGAGCGCGCCGAGGCCGCCATCGCCCACTGCGAGACCGTCCGGTGGGACTTACTGATCGGCGGTGAAGGCGAGGAGCCTCCGCTACGGGCCCACGTCGACGAGTTCGACGAGCAGGGCGGCCAGGCGATGGTGGATTTCGCGAGAGTCGAGAGCGGCTGATGAAGCACGCCGGAGTCGACGGCGTCCACTCGGTCGGGGCCGAGATCAGGGCCGGGCTCAAGCTGGGCCTGGGGGTCACGGGCGGCTCCACGTCGATCGAATTGGAGAACGCCGAGTTCCTCGGCGCCCCCGGCGCCGACGGCACCCACGGATAGGTCCCCTTCCAGGTATGCGGCACCTCCGGCCTCAAAGGCAAGGCCGCCCCCCTCGAACGTCGATACGAAGACGCGCCCCAAGGACGGGGCATCCATCGACGGGGACGAGAAGGAGGGCCGCTCCGTGAGCTGAGACTCCCGGGGCCGAAGCTTAGGTCCCCATCTCTCTCATTTGGGCATCCGATTGGGTCTTTGAACCCTTCAGCCCTGGCAGGCCGCACCTCTAAGGTCAGGGCCGCTATTTCCCGAGCGGCTCACCGATCGAGAGTGCGCCCTGCCCTGTCAGAACGCATCCGCCTCTCCGACCGTGGGCCTTCCCAATACTGATCCCAAGTCGGAGGGGAGAGGATGAGCCACCAGAGGAGCCGCGCATTACGCACGCGCAGCGACGCCGGAGCCGGATTCATCGAGTACGCCGGCGTCGTGCTCACCATCGGCGCGATCGTCGCCTCGGTTCTGGCGACGGGGTTCGACCGCACATCGAGCACGATCGTCGCCTCGATCCAGGACACGATCTGTGAGGCGTTCAGCACCCTGGGCTTAGAGAGCGACTGCGACGCGCGGCAGGGGGCGGAAGAAGACGAGTATGAGCCCGACAAGTGCCTGGTGTCGCAGAGCACCGACATCGGCGGGGGGTCGGTCAGCGTCCTGTTCGTGGACGTCGGCCAAGACTACGTCTACGAGCGTAGGGAGTACTCCGATGGCACGGTCCGCATCACCCTGTTCGACGCCGACACCGCCGGGGTCAGTACCGGCGTGGGCGCGTCGCTCGACCTCGGGAGCGTCGCCAATCTCGGCGCCGACATCAACCTGGGGGCCGGCGTGACCGTCAAGAACGGCAGCGCGTGGGAGTTCGACAGTGCGGAGGAGGCCGCCGAGCTGGAAGACGACCTGGCCACGTTCCAGAAGATCGACGCCGGCGCCAAGAACACGGTCGGCCAGGTGCCCGTCATCGGCGGGTGGCTGCGCGACAAGACCACCGACATCATCGCCCCCGACATCCCCGATCCGGACATCACCCGGACCACGGTCGGCGTCGATGCCGGTGTGGACGGGTCGCTCGGTGCGCACTTCGGCAAGGGGCACGGTGACAAGGGGTCGTGGAAGAAGAACGACGAAGACACCCCGGGAAACTTCGACCCCAACCTCGGAATCGAGGGCGCTATCCACATCCAAGGTGCGATTGGGATGGAGCGCAACCATCAGACCGGCGAGACTACGACCATCTACGAGGCCGGGGGCTCGGCGGACATCACCGCCAACGGCTCGGTGGTCGGCAAGGCTCGGGCGGGGGCGGCCCACTCCGGCATGATCAGGGTGACCGAGGACGAGAACGGCAACATCACCAACCTGGTGCTGATCCAGACCACCGACGACGGGACCGGCACCGCCCCCCAGGTCATCTACACCTCGGTCAAGGCGAAGACCCCCGAGGAGAGCGCGATGGTGGAGGAGTGGATGGGTATGTTCGCCGGTGACGACGTCATCCCTCTCACCTGGGACGCCGCCGACCCAACGGAACTGAGTGATAACCCCACGCCCTTCGAGGAGTGGGTGTTCGAGAACGCCAGGACCACCCGGGCCCAGTACGACCGGGAGGACAACACGAGGAAGGTCGGGGCCAGCGTCAAACTGGGTGTGAAGCTCGGGCTCGGCGGCTCGTGGGGCGGCACCGAGCAGGACATCACCGAGGCCGAGTACCTCGGCGCCCCGAACAACGGAACGCGGGAGTACGTCCCTTATGAAGACTGCATGCAGAGCGATTAGCCTGACCGCCCTCATCGGCGCGCTCGGCCTGGCGGCCGCGTGCGGCCCCGACGGGCCGGAGGTCCCTGAGACACCGGACGGCTTCGAACGGCAGTCCGCCGAGGGCGTCACCTACGCCGTTCCCTCCGACTTCGCCACCGACCGCGCGCAGGTCGATGTGATGCTCGCCGGGGAAACGGTGGACAGCGCCGCGGCCGTCGGCGGGACCGCCCAGGCCGAGATCAAACTGGAGACCGGGCTGGAGTACATCGACAAGGACTGGGAGTACGAGGTCCCCGGCGTTCCCGAGGCCGAACGGTACGACTACACCTACGAGTACACGGGCGGGGAGGCCGGCATCGAGACGGTTCGCGGCACCGACATCGCCCTGAAGCTCGAGGACGGTAGCGGTGTCCTGTTCCGCCTCACCGGCGATCAAGCCTACCTGGAGGACGAGCTCGTCACCCAGATCACCGAATCGCTGCACGCTGGCGAGTAGTACGCGAACACAGGCACGGGCTCGGCCCACGCACTTCAAGAAAGGAGATCAAGGCCGTCATGGACTTGGTCAAGCCATGGGTGATCGGGCTCATCGTGTACGTCGTCACCACCGTCCTCGGAATCCGGATCATGCTGGAGTACGCCACCCTCGACCAGATGGAGGACCTGTGGACCGCCGTGACGTGGCAGGCCTCGGTCAGCTTCGTGGTGTACTTCCTCACGGCGATGATGGCGGCGATCGTACACCGGCCCAGTAAGGGGCGGCGCAGCACGGGGCGCAGTGCGCTCGCGTGCATGGCCGTCCCCGTGGCTGGGACGCTGATCTATCTGATCGACGGGAGCGTCGTCAGTGGCACCGCGCGAGGCGCCGCGCTGAGCGGGCTGCTGTCCTGGAACGCCGCGGCACTGGCCGGGGCGATTCTGGGGTGGCAGCTCGTGCGGACCATGCGCCCGTGACTCCCCCGCTTCCCCGCTCAACGGGCGGCCCCGGTGTTTTGTGGAGCACCGGAGCCGTCCCTGCGGGTCTACGCCAGCCCTGCACCGTGTCACCATCGGCTGAGACCGTGGGCCCGAATGCAACGCGCATCCTGCGGTGACGGCAGGTAATGACCGAATGCGGCCAGGGAAGCCGCCCGTTCCGGCCGGCGGCTCCTGTGGTTAGGATCGCGTCCGCCCCGCCTTCTTCAGAAGCGCCGACCCGATCCATGACCAGCCCCACCGTGAGGACCGGAACCGTGCCCGACATCGAGCTGCCCACCCTTATCGTCGGCATCGCCATCGGGGTGTACGTCCTGTACCGGCTCTTCGTGTCCGCGCGTTCGCGCCTGCGTCGGCGGACCAGGGATCTCAAGGGCGTGCGCGCGGAGGCGGAGGTCGTCGGTGTGTCTCCGCTCGCGCCGCCGCAGCGGACCGAGCACGCGGTGCGGCTGCGGTTCGTCACCCCCGCGGGGCAGGAGTACTTCCGGGAGTTCCCCCGGGGGTTCGGGGGGATCGTGCCGGTGCAGGGGTGGCGGGTGACGGTGCTGTTCGATCCCGACGACCCGGAGAACGCGGAGATCGTGGACAACCCGTACCTGCACCCGGTGGCGGGAGCACCTGCCCCGAAGGAGGAGAGCCCGGTGCGGGGCGTGGTGCAGACGGCGATGTTCACGGTGATCGTGGTCGCGATGGTCGTCCTGTTCCTGTTCCGCGAATGGCTCGGCGACGCGGAGAACCTGGTGTTCGGCGGCATGTTCGCGGTGGCGGGTCTGTTGGTGCTGATCCTGTCGATGTGGACATGGCGGGACCAGAAGGGGCTGCGCACGGCCCCTGAGCACGCGGTGGCCACGGTGACCCACTCCTGGGAGGAGTGGACCCGCCAGAATCCGGGGAGCAGTACGAACCACCGGATGATCTCCGTTTACCCGTACACGGTGCTCTTCCAGCTCCCCGACGGCCGCCAGGTCCACCGGAGGGCCCCAATGGCGACGAGCACGACCCGCTACGCACCGGGGCAGCAGGTCGACGTGTCCTACGACCCGTCGGCCCCGACGGAGATCGCCGTGGGGAGGAATGGGAATTCGGCGAAGGCCCCGGTGCTGGGTCTGCTCGTCGGCGTGGTGTTCACGGCGGTGGGTGTGGGGATCATGCTGTACGCGTGAGACCTCCCTTGCGGGACATCGGTCAAAGCGATCCTGGAGCACAGAGAAGAAATTCCGTGATCATCTTCGAACCCGCGTACGAACCCGGTCTCGTGCGCCTCCTCCCTCCAGGTGGCATCATTCGGGTTCGATGCTGGCGGCGACCTCTTCGAGGGTCTCCTCTGGCACTTCCCCTTCGAGGCCGTTGATGCGGACCCCGGTGTAGGAGTCCTCACCAGTGCGTACGACCACGTGAATCCCGTTCACCCGGCGCGACTCCCCCTGGTCGTCCGTGAAGGAGAACCAGTACTCCGCGCGGGCGGCTTCGTTCTCAAACGCCCCGGACATCTCGAACTCCCGGCTTCGGTAGTCCTCGACATCGCCGACCTCCGCGAGAAGGAGGTTATTGAAACCGTGGGAGGCCAGTTGGACACTCTGGCCGTCCATGAACTGGGAATGGACCCCGAAGTCGACGACCAGTTTCCCGTGGTGGTCCTCCACGTTGTAGGCTGCGTCCCAGTCTGCGGGAACCTCCTCAGTGGTGGTGTCGCCCGTGTGCTCGGTCCACTCCTCTGGAACCGAGAACCGGAGCCCGCCGGCGGACTGTTGGACGAATCCTGGAGCGACCTCGTGTTCGTCCGGCTCTCGCCCGCTGGAAGGCCCACCGTTCGGCTCCTGCGCCCCACAGGCCGCCAGGGTGAGAATGGCGGCTGCAGCCGTACAGAACCCCTTGATCATGGCATCCCTCCGGATCGGCGACTCGTCGTCCAATCACGCACTCCGCGGAGTCTACACATCCCCGCCCGTCTTCCACGATACCGTTTCAATCCTCGAATATATGACGCTGTCCGTTGTTCTCGACCAAGCCAACAGAGCTCTATATTCGAAATCACGAACGCTGTAACGCGCGACTTTTCTAGCGATCCTTGTCGCCACCCCTTCTCGCCCCAGATTCCGGCACCACGGACCATTGTTCAATCACCCTGTTCAAGCCACCACCGAGGGACACCTATACCGTCAAAGAAGCGCGTCAGCTCCACCCCCGTCCTGCGGCTCACCGCAGTGATGACCATGGAGGCCGGACAGTAGGCGTTCACCGGATCCGGATCGGGAAAAACGACCGGCATCCCAGAGTAGAGCGAGTCCGGGCGCTGATCCAGATCCCACCTCCCTCCATAGCCCCTGATAATCGTCTCTCCTATGTACCGGCCCGCCCTGTCACCCAGGAGACGACTTCCAACCGTAGAGAACATCGAAGTCCGATCCGGAAATTTCAACAAGAGCATCTTCTCGAGTTCACCGAGCGATTCACGCGTGTATTCAGAAGTGAAATACGCTCGATACTCATTGAGAAGCTCCTCGGTCTCGAACCACATAATCGACAACCAGTCGTCGAACGTGGCCCCTCCGCGCTCGTACACATCCACTCCGTTTACTCGATATATCGGGCAGACCTTTCATGCGTAACTAGGTCCACACCTCCCATGGGATTCGCTTCTGCTCCAGCATATCGATCACCGATCTCGAAGGCTGCTCCTTGAACACCCACCTGATATCCCATCCCTCTTTATGGATGAGCTGGGCATCCGCGTTCGCCTCAAGGCGGGCGTGCTTCATGTCCACACGCCCGCTCTTCATCTCATAGCCGACCCTGTCGGCTGCGTTCGCAATATCCAGACTCCTCTTCCTCCCGTCCACGACAAGTGACAACTCGCGCTTCCACCCGTCTGCCACCGAGAATCCGTTCGCCAACCAGTACTCGTCGCCGAACCTGTTCCCCAAATGCGTATTAACGATATTCCGGTCGTAGACATTGGACCACTCATCATAGGTGAGCGGACGAGCATTGGGGTTATTCCTTATTCGCTTCTGGTATTCCTGCCATCGCGCCTGCTTTCCTTGTGGCGTATCCGCGGGCCCGAGGCGCGACCGACGCCCTCCATATCCAGGAAGATGGATTTTTCTACCGAAGGCGAAGAGGACACCGGAGATGAGCATCTCACCGGGCGACCGCTCGGAGAGCCATCTCTTCGGGTCCCGGAGAAAGTCTGCAACGGATCGTCCGCTCGCCGCAAAGCTCGTCGCGGTAGTCGCCCATCCCAGCGCCGCGAAGAACCCCACGCCCGGGATCAGCATCAGGGCCGCGGTGCCGCCTGCGGTGATCAGGAGCTGTTGGGCCGGGTTCAGGCCGTTCCACCAGCCGGCGAGGTCCTCCAGTCTCGGGGCCAGGAACGCCGTCTCGCCCCCTCCTCCCGGAAGGGTGAGGACGATTCCGCCAGCGAGCAGCGCCAAGACTCCGGCCGCGATCACGTTGTGCAGACGGGCGCCCGTCTCCCAGAGCACAGGACCGGGCGGTGCGTTCCTGCGGGGACCCCCGGCCGCACGGTGGAGGCCGTATCCGAGTTCCCTTCTCGACCTGACGAACGCCATCGCCTGTGGGAAGGCGCTCCGATCACTCCTCAACACCCGCCACTGCAACTGGAGTTCGCCCCAAAGGCTCCCGAAGGCGGAGGACGGGGTGCTCGGCGCTCCCTTTCGCTCCGGGAACGGCGGAAGGCTGTGATCGGCCTTCCGCAGGGTCCGGTAGTCCAGCCAGACGGCCAGCACCACCATGACCAGGAGAGCTGGCCGCGTCGCCGCCCCTGACCCTGCGAGGTCGTGCACGAGGAGGACCTGTTCAGGGATCAGGTCCCCGGCGCCCAGGCTCGCGGCCTGGTTGTAGGCCATGTGGTCGAGGGTGACCCAGGCGAGCAGAAAGAGGACCAGCGGGGAGAAGAGGACCCGCCCATACCTGCGGGCGACCCCGATCCCACCGCCGACCAGGCCGGACCAGACCGCATGTCCGGCGCCCTCTCCGCCCCACCCCTCGGCCCACCCGGGAAAGAGGGTGAACAGGGAGTACTGGTGTCCTACCCCGTCCTCCGTGGTGGTGAAGAGGTCCAGCAGGCCGGTCGACGAGTAGTCCGTGAGCGCGCGGGTGACGTTCTCCGTGAGGCCGAATCCGACACCGCACGCGACGCCCAGAAGGATGTGGTCGGCGATGCCGAACCGCTCCGCCCTGTTCCGGGCGAAGACGAGCACGGCTACCAGCGGCAGGAGCTTCAGCGTCTCTTCGGATGGTCCGGCGAGGAGGACCGACGCCTCGCCTGAATACGAGTTCCACCCGAAGGCCGCCATCACGCCCTGCTGGACGTAGTAGATGACCGGCGCGAACAGCGACGAGGCGACGACCATCGAGAAGTAGGCCGACAGGCCCACCCCTCGAGAGCGCAGCAGGAGCCCGAGCTGGATCGCCATGGTGAAGACGCCCAGATAGACCGGCAGCGCCGACCGGCTCTCCGGGATCAGCAGCAGGTTCAGGATGATCAGCGGCAGGGCCGCCCAGGCCAGCAGGTTGCCCCCTTGCCGGAGGAACGAGGCCGTGCGAGGGAAGCGCTTCGCGAGCCGGTCCCGGAACGCGGCGAGGCGTTCGGCAAGGTCCAGCGGCGGTTCGTCCGCCGCTCCGCCTCCGGGGGGAGGCGCGCCGCCGGGAGGTGGAGGAGGCTGCTGTCCGCCTTCCGGCGGGATCGGGGGGACTCCGGACGGGGGCGGCTGCCAGCCGGGCGGAGCCGGAGGCGGCGGAGGCTGGTGGTTCGGGGGTCCTGCCGGGGGATGCCACGGGGCACCCTGTCCCCATCCGGGCGAGGGCGGCGGTCCCGGCGGGCCCCACGGAGGGTTGGCCATGCGTGGTCTCACAACTAGTGACGGGGGCGTGACGCACGCGCACTATGCCGGAACACAAGGACCTTTTGGGCGATCCGTCCAATCCAGGACAGTTTTCGAACCGACCGGGCACGGAGTGCATCGAACCGCCGCTCCACCCTCACGGGCACCCCGGGCGCGATCAGTAGCGCTGGCTGACACCTGCCACGGCCGACTTCCGCCCGAGCGCCGTCCGCATGGCGGCAAGCGGGCCGGTGAGCAGGTCCCCGGGGCGGAAGCCGGGCTCGTCCCCGGCCTCGTCCATCCAGGCCGCCGCCTCTGCGCGGACACGGCGCACCTCCTCGTCGTCGCCCTCCGCGACGGCGGCGAGCGCGGTCACGGCACCGCCCACCTCGTCCGGCGACAGGATGAAGTTCCCACCCACTCCCGGAAGGACGTTCGGCCCGTCGGCGCCGAGCGCGTGGAGCAGGGCGGCCGCGGGATCCGCCTTGCGCGCCGTGGCCACGAACGGCTCCGCCCCGGCGACCGGCGCCATGAGGTCCAGGACCCGGTGGGACAGCGCGTCGTCTCCTCCCGCCGCTGCGGCCTGCGAGAAGGCCTCCGCGATCCCCTCGGCCTCAGCCCACGGGACGGCCCCGACCGCCCACACGCCGGTCCAGCTCACGTGACTCCACCTCCAGGGTCGGCAGCCTCCGCCCCGATGGTTCCAGCCCCGGCCGACACGGGCCACCCTTGCCGGTTTGTTCTAGTCGTTCTATATTAAAGCCATGACAACGAGACGCCGCTCGCCATGAGCGGCCGCCGGGCCGGGGACGCCTCCCGCCTGTGGTGGGATCGTGACGGTCCCGAAGCAGGCGCAGCAGGGGGAAGCGAATGATCCTGGCCATCGACCTCGACAGCGACGTGCCGATCTACCAGCAGATCCGCGACCGGATCGTGCAGGCGATCGCGTCCGGGGAGCTGCGCGAGGGAAGCCCCCTGCCGACCACGCGCCAGCTCGGGGCCGATCTGGGCGTCAACTTCCACACCGTCAACAAGGCCTACGACCTGCTCCGCCGCGAAGGGCTCCTGCGCCTCAGCCGCAAGACCGGCGCCGTCATCCTGCGCGACCCCTCCACGGGCGCGCCGGACCCGGCGTTCTTCCCCGGCTGGGAGGGGCGCCTGGGCGTCCTCCTCGCCGAGGCCATCGCCCAGGGCGTCACCGCGGACGAGATCGTCGAGCGGTGCCGCCACCAGCTCCCCAGGGCCGCCGCACCGGACGGCGCCGAGAACGAAGAGGACGAGAGGGAGGGACAGAGGACATGACCGACGCAGCGCTCCTCATCAACCTGACCGCCATCGCCGTGGCGGTGGCCGCCGTCGGCCTGCTCCCCCGGATCTCCCGCGACACCGTCCCCTTCGGGGTCCGCGTCCCGCCCGAGCGGGTCGGCGCCCCCGAGATCTCCGCCGCGACCCGGACCTTCACCCTGTCGGTCCTGGCCACCGGAGTCCTCGCGGTCCTTGTGGGCCTCCTGCTGTGGTCGGCGCTCCCGCCCGGAGCCGCCGCGGCGGCGGTCGGCACGCTGCTGGCCGCCGGCCTGGTCGGCTGCTACGCGCGGGCCCACCGCGCCGTGCGCCGGGCGAAGGCCCAGGGAGACTGGTACGTGGGCCTGCGCCAGGGCGTCGTCGCCGACACGTCCCTGCGCACCGAGCCGCTCCCCTACCCGTGGCTGGGCGCCCTGCCTTCGCTGCTGGTCATCGCCGTCACCGCGGTCGTGGGGGCCGTGCTCTACCCCGGCCTGCCCGACCGGCTCGTCACCGCGGTGGTGTACCGGGGCGAGGACGTCGAGTACACGACCGCCGCGACGACCCCGCTGACCGCGTTCGCCCCGGTGCTCTTCCAGGCGCTGGCGGTCGCGGTGCTCCTCGCCCTGCTCCGCTTCACCCTGCGCTCCCGCCCCGACGGCGACGCCTCCCGCCCCCGGGAGAACGCCGACCGGCACCGCCGGTTCCTGCGGATCTGGGCCCGTACCCTCCTCACCTCGGCGCTGCTGGCCGCGCTGGCGATCGGCGCTCTGGCGCTGCTGTTCTGGACCGGGGCGATGGCCGAGGCGGGACCGGCCGCCGCCGCGCTGGTGGCCGCGCCGATGCTGCTGTCCGGCCTGGTCGTGATCGGGGTCGCCGTCCGCATCGGCCAGGGCGGGTGGAGGCTGCACGCCGAGCCCCGCGACGGTGCCGGGACCGGCCTGGTGCAACAGGACGACGACCGCTTCTGGCACCTGGGCGGCGTCGTCTACATCAACCGCCACGCGCCCGGCCTGCTGGTGCCGAAGCGCGCGAGCGGCTTCGGGTGGACGGTGAACCTGGGCCACCCGGCCGCCTGGGCCGTGCTGGGGGCGGTCGCCTTGGCGGTCGCCGTCCCGATCGCACTGGGCCTGCTGGGCGTCGTGGACCTCAGCGGCTCCGAGTTCTACGGCTGGAAGTTCGAGCCCGAGACCGAGTAGCGGCCACCGCTTCACCCCCTTCCCAAGACTCCCCCGTACCCCGTCCCCGCGGCGTCCGCTGCGGGGTCCCCCTCCCCTACCCGAAGACGATCACGGCGTGTCGACCACACCGTCACCCACGGCATCGCCGAAAGCGACGCCGATGCCCCGAACCAGGAGGGCACCATGCCCGCTGCACCGCAGTCCCCATCGCAGTCCGCACCACCGTCCGCACCGCGCCCTGGACCGCACTCCAGGCCGCCTCTGCCCCGGTCCCCGCTCGCCGTCGTCTCCTTCTGCGTCCTGGCCTACGCGCTGGCCTGGGCCGTCGCCTCACCGATGTGGCTCAGCGGCCAAGGGCTGGACCACCCGCACCAGCGCCTCATCCTCCAGGCCATGATGCTCACCCCGGCCATCGCCGCGGCGATCGTCCTGGTGGCGACCGGGCACCGCCGGGACATCCTGCGCGTCAGCGCGCTCGTCCCGTTCCGGCCGGCCGGACGCATCCTGCGCTACTGCCTCTACGGCCTGCTGGTACCGGTGCCGCTCATGGGCGGGGCGATCCTGCTGGCGGCCGCGACCGGCGGGTTCCCTCTCGACCTCGCCGACTTCTCCGGCTTCCGCGAGCTCGCCGGACCCATGGGGCTGGTCGACCCCGACGGGAGCGGGGTGCCCGCGGGGGCCCTCGCCCTGTTCGGCGCGATCCAGCTCGGCGGCCTGCTGCTGAGCGTGCCCGCCCTCCTCGGCGAGGAGTGGGGGTGGCGCGGCTACCTGCTTCCCGCCCTGCTCCCCCTGGGGACCTGGCCGGCGCTGCTGCTGCACGGCGCCGTCTGGGGCGCCTGGCACGCGCCCGCCGTCCTGCTCGGCTACAACCTCGGCCGGACCGATCTGCTGGGCGTGGCCATGATGACCGCGTGGGGCGTGCTTCTCGGTGTGATCGTCGGGTGGCTCCGGCTGGGGTCCGGGTCGGTGTGGCCGGCGGTCATCGGGCACGGGGCGATCAACGTGGCCAGCGCTTGGCCCATCGTCTTCGGCGACGCCGGTTCGGGGATCGCGGAGGCGTCGGCGCTGCCGATGCCGCTGTGGTACGCGATGGGGGCGGCGATGCTGGTGATGGTCGGCGCGGGAGCGGTCGTCCAGGCCGTGCGCTCCCGCCGGGCCGCGGCGCCTCGGGACGACGCCGAACCGTCCTCGTCGAGATGAGACCGAGTGCGTCCGCGGGGAGAGCACCACTGGCGTCACAGGCATCACCCCTATGACCGCAACCGGCCACTGCACGTGTTCATCCGATCGCGATGAGGCGCCGTCGGCCGGGGACGTCGTCGGACTTCCGGTCGACGCCCCCGACGGGCCCGTCGCCGACGAGGACTCGATCACCGGCACGGTCTACAGCGGCAGGGAGGAGGTGGCCCGCAACCTCGGCGGTGAGGACGGGACCGAGACCGTCGCCCTGCGCACCGACGTGCTGTTCGGCTTCGACGAGGACACCCTGGACGACAGGGCGCAGAAGGCCTTTGAGGACGTCATCGCGGAGACCCGGGAGCGCGCCGACCCGCAGAAGCCCCCGATCACGATCACCGGGCACACGGACGGGCGCGGAACCGACGACTACAACCAGGGGCTGTCCCGAGCGCCGCGCCGAGGCGGTCCGCGAGGCGCTGGAGGCCGAGCTGGGCTCCGACTACGAATACGAGACCCAGGGCACGGGTTCTGAAGAGCCGATCCGGCGCGAGGGCGGCGAGGATGACGCCGAAGCGTGCGCTGAGAACCGCATAGTGGAGATCTCCTACTCGTTCGAACAGGGCGTGGACCCGGCCGAGCCCGACGTAGACGGGTACGGGGAGGTCCGTTTCGAGGGCTACCAGGCCGAAGGGGAGGAACGGGGGAGGAACGCCGCCTTCCGCGGCAATGTCGGCCTGGAGCCCGTCGCCGAAGGGACCGATGAGGGGACCGGCCACCGGATCGAGGTCTACCCCTTCTATCGCGACGGCGCGTTCCTCGTCGCGCGCTTCGACCTCATCAACGGCGGCGACGACGAGCTCGACTTCGCCACCACGGGCTTCTACAACCGGGGGCGCGGGGCATTCCCCGGATTCTCGGTGGTGGATCCGGACAGCGGAGTCTCCTACCTCCAGGGGCGTCTCGGTGACGCGGAGGAGGACTACTGGGCGGTGGGCCCAGAGCCCTGGCCAGCCGCGAAGTCTCCCGGGCTCCCGAACCATTCGGCCGTCCACTTCAGCGCGCCTCCTGGGGACGTGTCCGAGGTGACCTTCAACGCGGGCGGTTTCGGCCTGTTCGAAGCCGTCCCCATCGAGGAGTGCGACGCGGCGGGGCGAGGAGGAGGGGGCGGGCACCGGCGCTAGGGGGTGTTGTGCGGATCACGGCCTACTGCGCGACGCCCGGGCACGCCCCTC
>NZ_JAQFWP010000091.1 GCF_027706745.1 Nocardiopsis suaedae
GGCCCCCTTCGGCGTTCCGGAGGCACCGGCCCGGCGGGGCCGGCCGCCCGGTCAGCCGGCCGGCTCCTTCGCGGCGGCCGGCTGGAACAGGGCCGTGACCAGCTCCGCGCACCACTCCAGCAGCTCCAGGTCCCGCAGCGGGCGGCCGCCCAGCCCGCCGGACTTGGGCACCGGGACCAGCAGGGTGTCCGTGGCCTCCTTGAACACCGCCTTGGGGTACAGGCGGCGCATCCGCAGCATCTGCGACTCGCGCATCCGCGCGGGCGCGAACCGGATCTGGGACCCCTGCAGCACCACGTCGGTCAGCCCCGCCGACTTGGCCAGCACCCGGAACCGCGCCACCTGCAGCAGGTTCTCCACCGGCTCCGGCGGCGCGCCGTACCGGTCCACCAGCTCCTCGCGGGCGGCGGCGATGTCCTCCTCGCCCGCGACCCCCGCGATCCGCTTGTAGGCCTGCAGCCGCAGCCGCTCGCCCGGGATGTAGTCGTGCGGGATGTGCGCGTTGACCGGCAGCTCGACCTTGGTCTCGACCTCCTCGGCCGCCCCGTCGCCGCGCAGCTCGCGGACGGCCTCGCCCACCATGCGCACGTACAGGTCGAAGCCGACCCCGGCGATGCTGCCGGACTGCTCGGCCCCCAGGATGTTCCCGGCCCCGCGGATCTCCAGGTCCTTCATGGCCACGTACATCCCGGCGCCGGTCTCGGTGTGCTGGGCGACCGTGGACAGCCGCTCGTAGGCCGTCTCGGTCAGCGGGCGCTCCGGCGGGTACAGGAAGTAGGCGTAGGCCCGCTCCCGGCCCCGGCCCACCCGGCCGCGCAGCTGGTGCAGCTGGGACAGCCCGTAGGTGTCGGCCCGGTCCACGATCAGCGTGTTGGCGTTGGGCACGTCCAGGCCCGACTCGACGATGGTGGTCGACACCAGCACGTCGAAGTTCTTCTCCCAGAAGTCCACCATGACGCGTTCGAGCTGCTGCTCGTTCATCTGCCCGTGCGCGTAGGCCACCCGCGCCTCGGGCACCAGGCGGCTCAGCGTCGCCGCCACCTTCTCGATCGAGGCCACCCGGTTGTGCACGAAGAACACCTGCCCCTCGCGCATCAGCTCGCGCCGGATCGCCGCGGCGATCTGCTTCTCCTCGTAGGGGCCGACGAAGGTGAGCACCGGGTGGCGCTCCTCCGGCGGGGTGAGGATGGTGGTCATCTCCCGGATGCCGGTCAACCCCATCTCCAGGGTGCGCGGGATCGGGGTGGCCGACATGGCCAGCACGTCCACCTGGGTGCGCAGCTTCTTCAGCGCCTCCTTGTGCTCGACCCCGAAGCGCTGCTCCTCGTCGATGACCACCAGCCCCAGGTTCTTGAACCGGGTCTCGCTGGACAGCAGCCGGTGGGTGCCGATGACGATGTCGATCTCGCCGGTGCGCAGCCCCTCCCGGGCGGCCTCCACCTCGGCCTCGGTCTGGAACCGCGACAGCGGGCGCACCGTCACCGGGAACGAGGCGTACCGCTCGCTGAAGGTCGACAGGTGCTGCTGCACCAGCAGCGTGGTGGGCACCAGCAGCGCCACCTGCTTGCCGTCCTGCACCGCCTTGAACGCGGCGCGCACCGCCACCTCGGTCTTGCCGTAGCCCACGTCGCCGCAGATCAGCCGGTCCATCGGGACCGACTTCTCCATGTCCTGCTTGACCTCCTCGATCGCGGCGAGCTGGTCGGGGGTCTCGGCGTAGGGGAAGGCGTCCTCCAGCTCGCGCTGCCAGGGGGTGTCCGCGCCGAACGCGTGGCCGGGCGAGGCCTGGCGCGCCGAGTACAGCCGGATCAGGTCCCCGGCGATCTCCCGGACGACCTTGCGCGCCTTGCTCTTGGTCTTGGCCCAGTCGGACCCGCCCATCTTGGACAGGGTGGGCGCCTCCCCGCCGACGTAGCGGGTGACCTCCTCCAGCTGGTCGGTGGGGACGAACAGGCGGTCGCCGGGCTGCCCGCGCTTGGACGGCGCGTACTCGATGACCAGGTAGTCCCGGGTGGCGCCCTGGATGTTGCGGCTGACCATCTCGATGTAGCGGCCCACGCCGTGCTGCTCGTGCACGACGTAGTCGCCGGACTTGAGCTGCAGCGGGTCCACCGCGCCGCGGCGGCGGCTGGGCATCTTGCGCATGTCCCGGGTGGAGGCGCGCTGCCCGGCCAGGTCGGTCTCGGTGAGCACCACCGTCCGCACCGACCGCCAGACGAACCCCTGCTGCAGCAGCCCGGTGGCGACGGTGGCCAGCGCGGGCTCCGGGGGCTCGGGCAGGTCGGCGCTCAGGCGGGTGCCCAGGCCGGCGCCGCGCAGCATGTCCGCCAGCCGCTCGGCCGGGCCGTGCCCCTGGGTGACCATGACGACCCGCCAGCCGTCGTGCAGCCACCCCTTCACGTCGGCCAGGGCGCGCTCGGTGTCGCCCCGGTAGGCGTCGGCGTCGGAGGCGCCGAGCGTCAGCGTGGTCTGCGCCTCGTCCTCGTCGCCGGACTCGAACGGCGACAGCGTCCACCAGGGCTGTCCCAGCTCGGCGGCCTGCGCGCGCACGTCGGAGATGGACATGTAGGCCGAGGCGCCCAGGTCGATGGGGGCCTCCCCGCCGGAGGCGGCGTTGATCCACGACGCCTGCAGGAACTCCTGGCTGGTGGCCTCCAGCTCCAGCGCGCGGGTGCGGATGCGCTCGGGGTCGCACGCCATGATCTGCGCGCCCGCGGGGAGGTAGTCGAGCAGCGGGTGCATCCGCTCGGCCAGCACCGGGGCGAAGGCCTCCATGCCCTCCACGGACACGCCCTCGGCGAGCTTGTCGAGCACGTCGGCGAGCTGGGGGTGCTCGGCGGCCAGCGCCGCGGCGCGCTCGCGCACCTCGGGGGTGAGCAGCAGCTCCCGGCACGGCGGCGCGAACAGGCCCTCCGCGGCCCGGCCGTCGGTGCCCTCGGGCAGCGACCGCTGGTCGGCCACCTGGAAGTAGCGGACCTCCTCCACCTGGTCGCCCCAGAACTCCAGGCGCAGCGGGTGCTCCTCGGTGGGCGGGAACACGTCCACGATGCCGCCGCGCACCGCCACGTCGCCGCGCTTCTCCACCAGGTCCACCCGCGCGTACCCGGCGTCGACCAGCCCGGTGACCACCTCTTCCAGGTCCACCTCGTCGCCGGGGCGCACCCGCACCGGCACCAGCTCGCCGAGCCCGGCCACCAGCGGCTGCAGCACGCTGCGCACCGGCGCCACGACCACCTTCAGCGGCGCCGCCAGCGGGTCGGACGGGTCGGGGTGGGCCAGCCGGCGCAGCACCGCAAGGCGCTGGCCGACCGTGTCGGAGCGGGGGGAGAGCCGTTCGTGCGGCAGGGTCTCCCAGGCCGGGAACAGCGCCACGGACTCGGGCGGCAGCAGCGAGCCCAGCGCCTCGGACAGGTCGGAGGCCTCGCGCTCGGTCGCGGTCACCGCCAGCACCGGGCGCCCGGCCCCGGCGGGGGCGTCCGCGGCCAGCGCGCCGACCAGGAAGGGGCGCAGCGAGCCGGGCGCGACCAGGTCCAGGCCGGGACCGGCGCCGGTGCGGGCGGTCTCGACGGCCTGGGTGAGCGCCGGGTCGTCGGCGACGGTGGCGAGAAGTCCAGAGAGGCTCATGGCACCAATCAGGGGCGTGTGACGACAGGTCCGGTCGCGCTGGCGGGCGCGCGGCGCTCCGCGCGGGTGCGGTGGAGGCCGGGCGGCCGTTCCGGTCCGCGGCCGCGGGGCGCCGTCGGGCGATTCAGCGGGCTCCCCCGTGCCAAGACTACTGCCGCCCTGGGACGGAGGAGGGCGGCCCGCGGGGTCCCGCCGGGGCGGGCGCGGCGCGGTCCGCACATGCCGGTCAACACCGCGGCGGCCCCCTGTGTTCCCGGCCCGGGACCGGCGCCCCCTACGCTGTCCAGCGACGGGACACCCAGGCGCCTCCGGGCGCGGGCGAGCGGAGGTCGCAGTGCACACGGGCACCGAGAACGGGAACGGGGCGCCGGTCCACACGCCGGACCCAACGGCCCTCGCCCACTTGGAGCTGATCCTGAGCGGGGCATACCCCCTCCCCGGGTTCATGGGCGAGGCCGAGGCGCGGGCCGCGGCCGGAGGCGCCCTGCCGGACGGCACCCCGTGGCCGATCCCGGTCACCCTGCCGGTTCCGGCCGAGCTGTCCGGCGCGGAGCGGGTGGTCCTGGCCGACCCGGAGGGGGCGCCGCTGGCCGAGCTCCAGGTGCAGGGGGCGTGGGAGGCCGGGCCCGACGCGCCCGACGGGCTGGGGCCGGGCCACCGGCTGGCCGGGGAGGTACGCCTGGCGGGGCCGCCCGCCTACGGGGCCCTGCGCCACCTGCGGCTGGCCCCCGCCGAGCTGAGGGCCCGCCGTGAGGCCCAGGGGGCCTCCGGCCCGCTGCTGGCGGTGGTGGCCCGCGGGCCGCTGCACCACCGGGCGCTGGCCCGCATCCGCGCCGCCGCGGACCGGATCGGCGACGGCGCCCCGGCCGAGGTGCTGCTCCTGGTGGACGTCCCGCTGGAGTCCCAGGGGCAGGCCCCTGCGGTGCTGGCCGCCGAGCCGCTGCTGCCGCCGCGCACCTGGACCGCGGCGCTGACGCTTCCGCCCGGCGCCGACGGCGGCCGGGTGGCGCCCTACATCGCCCGCGCCTTCGGCGCCACCCACCTGCTGGGCGACGGCGGCGAGGGGGAGGACGCCTCCCCGCTTCCGGTGGTCGACCCGGGGCCGTGGCGCTACGACACCGCCAAGGGGGCGTGGCGCCCCGCCGCCGAGGTCGCGGAGGGCGACGCCGCCGACGAGCCCTCCGCCGACGAGGTGGAGGAGATGCTCGCGCGGGGCCGCACCCTGCCCGCGTGGTCCACCCCCGCGCGGGTGGCGGCCGAGCTGGCGCGGCTGCGCCCGGCCCGCACCCGCCGCGGGCTGACCGTGCTGTTCACCGGCCTGTCCGGGTCGGGCAAGTCGACCGTCGCGCGCGCGGTCGCCGAGGGAATCCGCCGTTCCGGCAGGACGTTGACGCTGCTGGACGGGGACGTGGTGCGGCGCATGCTCTCCAAGGGCCTCACGTTCTCGCGGGAGGACCGCGACATGAACGTGCGCCGGATCGGATACGTCGCCTCCGAGATCACCCGCCACGGCGGCGTGGCCGTGTGCGCCCCGATCGCGCCGTACGCCGCCACCCGGGCCGAGGTGCGCTCCATGGTCGAGGAGAACGGCGACTTCTTCCTCGTCCACGTGGCCACCCCGCTGGAGGAGTGCGAGCGGCGGGACCGCAAGGGCCTGTACGCCAAGGCCAGAGCAGGCGAGATCCCGGCGTTCACCGGGATCTCCGACCCCTATGAGGAGCCCGCCGACGCCGACCTGGTGCTGGACACGACCGGCCAGGACCCCGCCGACTCGGCGGCCGAGGTGCTCACGGCGCTGCGCGCCGGGGGCTGGCTGCCGGGCGCCCCGGACGGCGCCGGGCGCGACTGAGAGGAGCACATGGGCACCGAGTCCCCCGAAACCGGTTCCGGCGCGGCCCCCGGGCCGGGCGCGGCCCCGGGCCACCGGGTGCAGGCGCTGGTCGCGACCATGGACGAGCTGCGGCGGCGCTGCCCCTGGGACGCCGAGCAGACCCACGAGTCGCTGGCCAAGTACCTCATCGAGGAGGCCTACGAGACGCTGGAGACCATCGAGCGCGGCGAGTACGCCACCCTCCGCGAGGAGCTGGGCGACGTGCTGCTGCAGGTGGTCTTCCACGCCCGCATCGCCGAGGAGCGCGGCGCCGACGGCTTCACGGTGGACGACGTCGCCGACGGCATCGTCGACAAGCTGGTCCGCCGCCACCCGCACGTGTTCGCGGGCACCCCGGTCGACGGCGCGGAGGAGGTGCGCGGCAACTGGGAGCGCATCAAGGCCGCCGAACGGGCCGACAAGGGCGAGCGGGACGCCTCGGTGCTGGAGGGCGTGCCCTTCGCCCAGCCGGCCGCGCTGCTCGCCTACGAGCTGCAGAAGCGGGCGGTGCGCAACGGGCTGCCCGAGGACCTGGTGGACGCGGGGGAGGGGCCCGGCGGGGAGCTGTTCACCGCCGTGGACGCCGACCGCCGCTCCGGGGGCGATCCGGAGATGGACCTGCGCACCGCCGCCCGGCGCTTCGACGCCCGGGTCCGCGCGGCCGAGGCGCGCGCCCGCGCCGACGGGCGCGACCCGCGCGCGCTCACCGACGGGGAGTGGCGTCGGTACTGGCGCTGACGCCGTGCGCGCGTCCGGGCAGCGCGATCAGCTCGGTGGCCTCCTGCTCCGGTCCGGACCCCGGGTCGGGCGGGGGCCGCCGGCAGGCGTCGCTCACCCGCAGCCAGAGCCCGATCACCAGCCAGCTCGACACCAGCGACGAGCCGCCCGCGGCCAGGAAGGGCGTGGTCATCCCGGTGAGCGGGATGAGCCGGGTGACGCCGCCGGCCACCACGAACACCTGGAACGCGAAGAGCATCGCGAACCCGGTCACCAGCAGTTTGGTGAACACCTCGCGCGCCTCCAGCGCGGTCCGCGCCGCCCGTTCGACCAGCAGGGCCAGCAGCACCAGGATCGCCATCAGCCCGGTCAGGCCGAGCTTCTCGCCGATGCTCACCAGGATCAGGTCGCTGTCGGCGGCGAAGATCTCCCCGGCCCGCCCGGCGCCGAACCCGGTGCCGGTGAGCCCGCCGTCGGCCAGCGCGTACAGCCCCTGCACGAGCTGGAAGCTGCCGCCCACCGGGGCGTTGTAGACGTCCGGGTCGAAGGCGTTGAGCCAGATGTCGACCCGCTGGCGCACGTGCGGGAAGAGCCGCCAGGCGGCGACCGCCCCGGCGGCGAACATCACCAGCCCGATGCCCACCCAGGACTTGCGCCCGGTGGCGGCGTAGAGCATGGCCAGGAAGACCAGGTAGAGCAGGAGCGAGGTGCCCAGGTCCTTGGTGCCCACCAGCACCAGGATCGCGAACCCCCAGGCCACGGTCATGGGGCCCAGATGGCGCATGCGCGGCACGCTGAAGACCTTGACGCCGCGGACCGTGATGTGCCGCCCGGCCGCCGCCAGCACCTCGCGCTTCTGCCCCAGGTAGGCGGCGAGGAACACGATCAGCGGCAGCTTGGCGAACTCCGAGGGCTGCACGGTGTACCCGGACACCGCCACCCAGCGCCGCGCCCCGTACAGCTCGATGCCCAGGCCGGGCACCATCGGAAGCAGCAGCAGGACCAGCCCGCCGACCGCCAGTAGGTAGGGGTAGCGCTGCAGCCGCCGGGGGCGGGACACCGCCAGCAGCACCGCCAGGCACCCGGCCGTCCCGATGACCGCCCACATGAGCTGGCGCCAGGCCTCGGCGTGGCCTTCGCCCCCGTCGGGGCCGCCCAGCGCCCAGATCATGGTCAGCCCCGTCCCGGTGAGCACGGTGGCCAGCGGCAGCAGCAGCGGGTCGGCGTAGGGGGCCAGGAAGCGCACGCCCAGGTGCGCGGTGAGGGCCGCGGCCCCGAACAGGGCGGCGTACAGCGGCAGGCGTCCGGGCACCGCGCCGCCGGTCTGCCACCCGGCGGTGCACATTCCCAGCAGGAAGACGCCGAAGGCGGCGGCGAGCAGCCATGCCTCGGTGCGGCGCGGCCTCCGTGCCGCCGCTCCCGATCCGGCCGCTGCTCCGGGTCTGGCCATTCCGCCTCGCTGGGGTCCGGACTCTCGTACTTCCGGCGAGGGGAGCCGGACGCTATCGAACTATAGGCAGGCGGTCCTGGTGTTCCCTGCAGGCGCGGCCGAAAACGGGAGGATCGGGGCCTCAGCGGCCCGAAGCGGCGGAGGGGGCGGCCAGCGGGTAGTCCTTCAGTCCGATGGCGTTCGCGGCCTTGCGGACGCCTCCGCTGAGCCGGTTCAGGGCGGGCAGGTGCGGCCCGAAGCGCACCGCGGCGTCGCGCAGGAGGATCTGCAGGTGGTCGCGGGGGACCAGGAACGGCATGCCGTTGGTCGCGATCGCCTGGTTGCGCCGTACGAAGCCGCGCATGGCCCGCTCGTAGGCGGGGAAGGCGCGGCGGTGGTCGCCCCCGGCGGCGGCCAGCTCCCCGGCGAGCACGTAGGCCCCGACCAGCGCCAGGCTCGACCCCTGTCCGGACAGCGGGGAGGGGCAGTGGGCGGCGTCGCCGAGCAGCACCGTGCGCCCCTGCGACCAGCGGTCCGTGCGCACTTGGGAGATGGAGTCGAAGTACAGGTCCGGGGCGCCGTCGAGGGCCTCCAGGATCTCCGGGGCCTTCCAGCCCATGCCGGAGTAGCGGGCGCGCAGGTACCGGCGGCGGGAGGCGCCGTCGCGCAGGCGTGAGGCGGCCTCGGTGCGGGACCGGAAGCCCAGGAACGCCTGCGCCGGGCCGGCGGGGTCCCCGGCGTACAGGCCGATGGTGCGGCCGGGGTCGCTGTGCAGGACGGCGCGGTGGTCCAGGCCGAACCGGTTGGGCAGGTCGAAGATGGACACGTGCGCGTTGAGGAAGCGCAGGTGGCGCTCCTCAGGGCCGAAGACCAGGCGGCGCACCTCGGAGTGCAGGCCGTCCGCGGCCACCAGCAGGTCGAAGTCGCGCGGCGCGGACTCGGCGAAGGACACCCGGACGCGGTCGCCGTCGTCGTCGACGGCGGTGACGGTGTCCCCGAAGAGGTAGTCGACCCCGTCCTGCGCGGCGTCGAAGACGGTCCGGCTCAGGGCGGTGCGGCGGATCTCCAGGTCGTCCGGGGAGGAGGAGGTCAGCTCGCTTCCGGCGGCGGCGCGGGTGCGCCCGCGGGCGTCGACCAGGTCCAGGCCGGCCAGGTTGTCGGAGGCGGCGCGGAACGCGTCGGCCAGGCCCATTCGCTCGGCCACGGTCAGGGCGGCGCCGCGCACGTCGACCGCCCAGCCGCCGGTGCGCAGCCGCGGGGCGCGCTCGACGACGGTGGGGTGCACGCCCAGGCCGCGGAGCCAGAACGCGAGGGCGGGGCCGGCGATGCCGGCTCCGGAGATGCAGACGGTGCGTGCCATGACGCATTCCTTTCGCATCGGGGCCGCACACCGCGGCCCGGTACCGCCGACGCTACCCACGAAACTAGCCGGGCGACAAGTAACTTACCGGTCGACAAGTTACTTTCCGTCCGGCAGGCGGCTAAGATCACGGTCGAGGACGGCGCTCACCTCTCGTCGATCTCGGGAGAAGGGCCCCTGAAACCGCGCCGGCAGGGGCGCTCTTCCCGAGATCGACGAAGGGTTCGCGCAGGCGAGGGGAACAAGGGAGGGGCGCGCGTGCCCAGACGGCGGACCGACACCCGGGCCGAGATCCGCGAGACGGCGCTGGAGCTGTTCGCGAAGAAGGGCTACACCGCGACCAGCCTGCGGGAGATCGCCGAAGGGCTGGGCATCACCAAGGCGGCGCTCTACTACCACTTCCGCTCCAAGCAGGACCTGCTGGCCGACATGGTCCGGCCCATGCTCGACGACGGGGAGCGGACCGTCCGGGAGCTGGAGGAGGAGCCGGACGCCACCGCGCGGCGTGCCCTGGAGGCCTTCTACGACATGGGGCGCCGCCACGGCACGCTGTTCCGGGCGGTCGTGGCCGACACCGCGGCCCTGGGCGACCTGGGCGACGTGGTCCCCCGGCTCTTCGACTGGCGGGAGCGCCTGCTCCGTCTGATCTTCGGGAGCGACCCCACGCCCCGCCAGCGCGCGCTCGCGGTCCTGGCCATCGGCGGCCTGCAGGACGCGGCCATCATGGCCGCGGACGACGGCGGGGGCGGTCTGACCGGTGACGGCGGCGACCTGCGCTCCGTCGTCGTCGAAGGCGCCCTCCGCGCCCTCGACCTCCCGGCCTCCTGACCGCCTCCCTCGCGTTGACCTCGGGGGAACGGCCCCTGAAACCGCGCCGGTAGGGGCGCTCTTCCCGAGGTCACCGGGAGGGGGCGGGCTCCTCCTCGGGTGCTCCGGCCGCCCGGCGCTCGGCGAAGTGCAGCCGCCAGCAGTGCGCGACCGCCGCCGCCCAGGCCAGCAGGATCCCCGCGTACAGCGCGTAGGTGGGCACCGGCGGCAGCTGCGCCCAGCCGGCGCCGAGCACCACGCGGGTGTTGGTGAGGACGATGAGCCCGCCGACCATGGCCCCCAGCGGCCGCGCGGGCACCGAGCGGGCCAGCCAGGCGGCCACGGGCGCGGCCAGCAGCCCGCCCAGCAGCATGACCCCCACCCACGCGAAGTCGATCCCGCTCAGGCCCAGGCCGACCGCGAAGCCGAGGCTGCCCGCCACGACCACGGCGAACTCGCCCACGCTGATCGACCCGATCACCTTGCGCGGCTCCAGGCGGCCGGTGGCCAGCAGCGCGGTCGTGCCGACCGGCCCCCAGCCCCCGCCGCCGGTGGAGTTCATGAACCCGGCCACCAGCCCGAGCGGCGCCAGGAAGACGGTGCTCAGCGGGCGCGCACCGGTGGGGCGCGGCAGGTCCCGCAGGGTGAAGCGGAGCAGCAGGTACAGCCCCAGCGCGAGCAGGATGGTGGACATCAGCGGGCCCGCGGCGTCGGTGGACAGGCGGCTGAGCAGCAGCGCCCCGGTGAACGCGCCGACGGCTCCGGGAGCGGCGATGCGCAGCACCACGTGCCGGTCGACGTTGCCGAACCGCCAGTGCGCGAACCCGGAGGCGAGCTGCGAGCCCACCTGGGAGAGGTTGACGGTGGCCGAGGCGACGGCGGGGCTGGTGCCGACCATCAGCAGCAGGGTGGTGGAGGTGACGCCGTAGCCCATGCCCAGGCTGCCGTTGATGAACTGGGCGGCCAGTCCGACGAGCCCGAGGAGGATCAAGGTCTGCATCGCGCGCCTTCGGTGACGGTGTCGGGGGCGGGGCCGCCGCGGAACGCCGCAGCCTCTTTCTCCTACTTAGTTAGTGGGAATAGTAGGCACGGGGGGCCGGGCGGGGCAAGGGGCGACACGCCGGGCACCGAACACGCCCCAGGTGGCGCCGGGGGTTTCCGGACCGCCCCCGCGCCCGGGGCGCGCGCGGGTCGCTAGGCTCGGAGGCGGTCCGCCAGTGAACGAATAAGGAGGACGACGGTGTCGTCGATCGAGGCAGTACAGGCGCGAGAGATCCTTGACTCCCGCGGCAATCCGACGGTCGAGGTCGAGGTCCTCCTCGACGACGGGACGACCGCCCGCGCCGCGGTGCCCAGCGGCGCCTCCACCGGGCAGTTCGAGGCGGTGGAGCTGCGCGACGGGGGCGAGCGCTACGGCGGCAAGGGCGTGGACAAGGCGGTCACGGCCGTCAACGACGAGGTGGCCGACGAGCTGCTCGGGTTCGCCCCCGAGGAGCAGCGGCTGATCGACCGGGCGCTGATCGACCTGGACGGCACCCCCAACAAGGCCCGCATCGGGGCCAACGCGATCCTCGGCTCCTCGCTGGCGGTCGCGCACGCCGCCGCCGAGGCCGCGGGCCTGCCGCTCTTCCGCTACCTGGGCGGCCCCAACGCGCACGTGCTGCCGGTGCCGATGATGAACATCCTCAACGGCGGCGCGCACGCCGACACCAACGTCGACATCCAGGAGTTCATGATCGCGCCGGTCGGCGCGGCGAGCTTCCGCGAGGCCGTGCGCTGGGGCACCGAGGTCTACCACGCCCTGAAGTCGGTGCTCAAGGAGCACGGCCTGGGCACCGGGGTGGGCGACGAGGGCGGCTTCGCCCCGAACCTGGACAGCAACCGCGCCGCCCTCGACCTGATCGTCGAGGCGATCGGCAAGGCGGGTTACACCCCCGGCAGCGACATCGCCCTGGCCCTGGACGTGGCCGCCTCCGAGTTCTTCGAGGACGGCGTCTACCGCTTCGAGGGCACCGAGCGCAGCGCCGAGGACATGGCCGCCTACTACGCCGAGCTGGTCGAGGCCTACCCGCTGGTGTCCATCGAGGACCCGCTGGACGAGGACGACTGGAAGGGCTGGGCGACCCTGACCGCCTCGCTGGGCACCAAGGTGCAGCTCGTCGGCGACGACCTGTTCGTCACCAACCCCGAGCGGCTGCAGCGCGGCATCACCGACGGCGCCGCGAACTCGCTGCTGGTCAAGGTCAACCAGATCGGCACGCTGACCGAGACCCTGGACGCGGTCGCCCTGGCCCAGCGCAGCGGCTACACCGCGATGATCTCGCACCGCTCCGGCGAGACCGAGGACACCACCATCGCCGACATCGCGGTGGCCACCAACGCCGGCCAGATCAAGACCGGCGCCCCGGCCCGCAGCGAGCGGGTGGCCAAGTACAACCAGCTGCTGCGCATCGAGGAGGAGCTGGACGAGGCCGCGATCTACGCGGGCGCGTCGGCCTTCCCGCGCTTCAAGGCCCAGGGCTAGGCTGCCTCCCCATGCCCAAGGAGCCGGAGAAGCCGAAGCGGCCGTCCTCTGCGCGCGGCGGAGGGCCGCGGCGCGCGGGGGACGGCCCGGGGCCCCGTTCCGCCGGGGGCGCACGCGCCCGTGGCGGTCCGACGACGGGGCCCCGGGCCTCCGGTGCCCGCGGACGGTCGGCCGACGAACCGGGCCGCCCGTCCGCGGGCGGGACCCCGGCCAAGGACGGGGCCGGGAAGGACGGGGGGAAGAAGGGGGACGCGAAGAAGGCGTCCGCGAAGAGCGCCCCGGCAGGGGGCACCGCCACGGGTGCGGCCAAGGGGGCCAAGGGCGCTAAGGCGGCCAACGGGTCCAAGGGCGCCGGCGCGGCCGGCGGCACGTCCGTGGGAACGGCCTCGGGCAAGACTTCGGGCAAGGGGCCGGGGAACAAGGCCTTCGGGGCGGGCGGGCGCCGCGGGCTGCGCCCCGCGCTCACCAGCCGCGCCGCCATCCTGGCCCTGGTGGTGTGCGCCATCGCACTGAGCCTGGCCTACCCGCTGCGCGAGTACGTCGCCCAGCGCTCCGAGATCGCCCAGCTCCGGGACGAGCTCGCCGAGCGCAAGGAGGGCGTCGAGGAGCTCCAAGAGCGCAGGGAGCAGCTCAGGGACCCCGACCACATCGAGCGGGAGGCCCGGACCCGGCTGCACTACCAGTACCCCGGTGAGCAGGCCTATGTCGTGGTCTCCGGCGACGACCCCGAGCACGGGGAGCAGGGCGCCGAGGGCCCCGAGGCCCCCTGGTTCACCAAGCTGTGGAAGTCGGTGCAGGCCGCCGACGACCCGGCGGCGGGCCGGGAGCGGATCCCCGAAGCGCAGCCGCCGGGCCGCTGAACGCAGCGGCCGCGCTTCCCGCGGCGCCCGCCGCCGTCCCGCAGGTCCGCGGCACGGTCCGCACCCGCGCACCGGCTAACCTGAGACCGCCATGACTTCCGCAGACCACACCACCGGCGGCCCCGCCGCGCCCGAGCACGCCTCCCCCGGGGCCGACCCCGGCGTCCCCCCGGAGGACGTGCGAGCCGTCGAGCGCCAGCTGGGCCGCGCCCCGCGGGGGCTGCGCGCCGTCGCCCACCGGTGCCCGTGCGGGCTCCCCGACGTGGTGCGCACCGCGCCCCGGCTGGAGGACGGCTCGCCCTTCCCCACGCTGTACTACCTGACCTGCCCGCGCGCGAACTCGGCGATCGGCTCCCTGGAGGGCGGCGGCGCGATGCGGCGGATGCAGGAGCGCCTGGGCGAGGAGCCCGGGCTGAGCGAGGCCTACCGCGCGGCGCACGAGGCCTACGTCGCCGCGCGCGACGCCCAGGCCGCCGCCGACGGCCTGGAGCCGCTGCCGCGCGGGATGCAGAGCGCCGGGGGCATGCCCGAGCGCGTCAAGTGCCTGCACGCCCTGGCCGCCCACGAGCTGGCCGAGCCGGGGAGCAACCCCATCGGCCGGGAGGCGCTGGACGCCCTCCCGGACTGGTGGGAGAAGGGGCCGTGCGTGTGCGCCGGCCCGGACAGCGAGGACACCTCTGGGGGAGGCCGACCGTGACCACCGTGGCCGCCATCGACTGCGGGACCAACTCCATCCGCCTGCTCATCAGCGACGTCGCCGTGCACGACGGCGACGAGGTCGGCCTGCTCGACCTGGAGCGCCGGATGGAGATCGTGCGCCTGGGGCAGGGCGTGGACCGCACCGGCGCCTTCGCCCCCGAGGCCCTGGAGCGCACCTTCGAGGCGCTGCGCTCCTACGCCAAGCTGATGCGCGAGCACGGCGTGCCGTTCGACGCCGGGCACGTGCGCATGGTCGCCACCAGCGCCACCCGGGACGCCTCCAACCGGGAGGAGTTCATCTCCGGGGTGCGGGAGATCATCGGCGTCGAGCCGGAGGTGATCAGCGGCGACGAGGAGGCCGAGCTGTCCTTCGTCGGCGCCACCGCCGAGCTGGAGGCCGAGGGGGACGGGGGCGGGCACCCCCGTCCCTACCTGGTCGTCGACATCGGCGGCGGCTCCACCGAGTTCGTCCTGGGGTACCCGGAGGACGCGGGGGAGGCCGACGGCGTGGTGCAGGCGGCGCGGTCGGTCGACATCGGCTGCGTGCGGATGACCGAGCGCCACCTGTCCGCCGACCCGCCCACCGCCGAGCAGGTGGCCGCCGCCACCGCGGACGTCGACGCGGCCCTGGACGAGGCGGCCCAGACGGTGCCGATCGGGGAGGCGGCGACCGTGGTGTGCGTGGCCGGGACCGCGACCACCGTGGCCGGGATCGCCCTGGACCTGCCCGAGTACGACTCCGAGCGGATCCACCTGACCCGGGTCACCGCCGAGCGGACCGGGGAGATCGCGCGCGAGCTGCTGTCCATGCCGCACGAGCGCCGCGCCGGGCTGGGCGTGATGCACCCGGGGCGGGTGGACGTGATCGGCGCGGGCGCGCTGATCCTGGACCGGGTGCTGGCGCGCACCGGGGCCGAGGCCTTCTACGCGGGCGAGCACGACATCCTCGACGGCATCGTGTGGGGCCTGTGCCTGGGCGTCTCCGACGCCGCCGAGGACACGGCCGAGGACACCGCCGAGGAGGACACCGGGGCCGCCGGGGAGTGACCGGCGTCCCCGCGGGGTGAGGGGACGGTCGCACCGGGTCGGCGGGTGAGCCGCATCACCCGCTTGACCTGTGTGAAAGCCGTAACACCCGGTCTGACCAGGGCGGACAGGCCTCACATCGGCTTTATGATGGTCTAAACCTTTCATGATCGGCGCTTTCCTGTCGGGAACCGCTTGTGAAAGAATGCACAAGCAGGCGGCGAGGAGGGCGAGCTCCACGCCGAAGCAACGAACGCGAACCTTCCGGTCGGAACCACGACGGGGATATGCCAGTCAACGAAGACTTACCGATCTTCACTCCCCTGGTCAGGGGCGGGGAACGGGACTTTAGGGCGGATATGCGATGACCGAGAGCAGGAACTACCGGCTGGTCCACGGCGGCGGCGATGAGGCGGAGATCCCGCACATCCTCATCGTCGGCGGCGGTTACCTGGGCATGTACACCGCGCTGCGGCTGGAGAAGAAGCTCGGTGCGGGCGAGGCCCGCATCACGGTGGTCGACCCCAACTCCTACATGACCTACCAGCCCTTCCTCCCCGAGGCCGCGGCGGGCAGCATCAACCCGCGCAACGTGGTGGTGCCGCTGCGCAAGGTCTTCAAGCGGACGAAGGTGCTCACCGGCCACGTGGTCAGCATCGACCACGCCGGGCGCACGGTCGGCTTCGAGCCCGAGGTCGGCGAGCCCCGGGAGATCTCCTACGACCACCTCGTCATGGCGGCCGGGGCGGTCTCGCGCACCCTGCCCATCCCCGGCCTGGCCGAGTGGGGCATCGGCATCAAGACCGTCGAAGAGGCGGCCTACCTGCGCAACCACGTGCTGGAGCAGCTCAACATCGCCGACTCCACCGAGGACGAGGCGGTCCGCCGCAAGGCGCTCAACTTCGTGTTCGTCGGCGGCGGGTTCGCCGGCGCCGAGGCCATCGCCGAGCTGGAGGACCTGGCCCGGGACGCCACCCGGATCTACCCCTCGATCAGCGTCGACGACCTGCGCTTCTACCTCATCGAGGCGGCCGACAAGATCCTGCCCGAGGTCGGGCCCGACGTCGGCACCAAGGCGCTCAACCAGCTCAAGCGCCGCGGCGTGGACGTGCGGCTGCAGACCTTCCTGGAGTCGGCCGAGAACCAGGTCATCAAGCTCAGCGACGGCGCCGAGTTCGAGGCCGGGACCCTGGTGTGGACCGCGGGCGTCAAGCCCAACCCGGTGGTCTCGGCGAGCGACCTGCCGCTCGGCCCCAAGGGGCACGTGGACACCAGCGAGTACCTGACCGTCAACGGCGTGGAGGGCGCCTTCGCGGGCGGCGACAACGCCCAGGTGCCCGACGGCAAGGGCGGCTTCTACCCGCCGAACGCCCAGAACGCGGTCCGCCAGGCCCCGGTGCTGGCCGGCAACGTCATCGCGGCGGTGCGCGGCACGAAGATGACCGCCTACCGGCACGACAACCTGGGCGCGGTGGCCGGGCTCGGCCTGCACAAGGGCGCGGCCCAGCTCTTCGGCAAGGTCAAGCTCAACGGGCGGATGGCCTGGTACGCGCACCGCGCCTACCACCTGTTCGCGGTGCCGACCTTCAACCGCAAGATGCGGGTGCTGGCCGACTGGACGCTCGGCCTGTTCCTGCGCCGCGACTACGCGGCCCTGCCCGAGATGGGCGAGCCGCGCCAGGCCTTCGAGGAGGCCGCCCAGCCGCAGCCGGTCGAGAACGGCCGCCTGCTGCGCCGGGTGAGCTGACCCGGCCCCGACGACGGCGCGCCCGCACGGGCGCGGCCCGCGCCCCGCCCAGCGGCGGGGCGCGGGCCGTTTTCGGCCGTCCGGGTACGGAAGCGGTGGGAATCCTGCGGAATCGGCCGCCACTTGTATGATGGTCGCGCCCTCGTAGCCCAATGGAAGAGGCAGGCCCCCTAAAAGGGTCACAAGTGTCGGTTCGAGTCCGACCGGGGGCACTCGCCTCGATCCCCGATGATCCCGGGGGGAACGACGCCGCCGGCGCGGTTCACGCGTCGCCGTCCCCGAGACCGGCTCACCGCTCGCGCTCCATGAGGAGCTGCAGGTGGGTGAAGAGGCGCTGGTCCGGCTCGCTCAGGTCGATGCCGCTGACCGACTCGGCGCGGCGCACCCGGTACCGCAGCGTGTTCGGGTGGATGTGCAGGTGCTCGGCGGCCGCCCGCACGTCGCCGAAGGCCTCCAGGTAGGCCAGCAGCGAGCGGACCAGGTCCGAGTCGCTCTGCGCGTCGTGCCGCAGCAGCGCCTCCACCCGCGGGTCGCGTAGGCCCGGGGTGGCGCGCAGGTGCGCCAGGGTCTCGCCGACCAGCACCCGCGCCCGCACGTCCCCGATGGTGGCCACGTCCGCCTCCAGGTCGCGCCCCATGGCGTCGAGCACCCGGTCGGCCTCCTGCCGGGACTGGGCGATGTCGTCGGGCGACTCCACCGGGGAGCCCACCGCCGCCTGCACCCCCGACCCGATCAGGCCGCGCGCGGCCTCCACCGTCTTGCGGGCCAGCGCCAGCACCGAGGCCTCGGCGGCGGCCGCCGGGGAGCGCAGGTCGGGCACCAGCACGTAGATCCGCCCGCCGAGCACGGTCACCAGGGCGTTCTTGCGGTAGGCGGCGGTGTGCACCGCGATCAGGTCGGCCATCCGGCGCCGCTGCAGCTCCAGGCCCGAGCGGTTGCGATCGGCCGCCCGGCCGCGCCCGCCCGCGCCCAGCGAGAACGCCGCCACCAGCGCGGGCCGCTCCGCGGAGACCTCGACCGAGTCCGCCAGCGCGGCCGCCTCGATCCGGCCCTCCAACAGCCCCGCCAGCAGGTCCTCGCGCAGCCGCAGCCCCGCCGTCACCTCGGTGCGGTGGCGCAGCATGTGCAGGGCGGTGATGCGGGCCGCGCCGAGCAGCGCCTCCTCGGCGCCCTCGGCGAAGGGCGCCGCGCCCTTCTGTACCCAGATGGTGCCCAGCGGCTGGTCCCCGGCGTGCACCCCCACCGCCATGCGCGGGCGGATGCCCAGCTCGGGGTGTTCGGCGATGTGCACCACCTCGTGCCCGGCGCGCAGCCGGGAGAACACCCCCCACTCGCGCAGCAGCGCCAGGTACTGCTCGGGGCCCTGGCGGCCGAGCACCGACAGCCGCCGCAGCTCGTCGACCTCCTCGCCGCTGGAGTAGGCCAGCACCCGGCTGGCGGAGTCCTCGATCGCCACCAGGCCGCCGGTGAGCGAGGCGATCGTCTGCGCCAGGGAGAACAGGTCCCCGGCCGACTCGCCCAGGTCGGTCTCGCCGGTGAGCCGGGCGTCGTCGACCACGCTGCGGCACAGCGCCTGGAGCTGGTCCCAGCGCACGTCCGGGCGGACCGCCAGCAGGGCCACCCCGGCGTCGCGGGCGGCGCTGCGCAGCAGGCCGACCTCGTCGCCGGACGGGCGGGCCGGGGCGGGCGCGCCCCAGCCCTGCGGGGGCGGGTAGCTGGGCTCCTCGGCCTGGGCCCGGGCGGCGGCGTTCACCTTCACCGCGACGGCGGCGGCGCCGCGCTGGGCGGCGGCGCGCACCAGCTGCCGGGCGGCCGCGCCGCGGGCGCCGATGAGCAGGACGAGGTCGCCGGTGAACGCGTCCACCTCGTCCTCGGGGTCGGCGATGACGACATTGTCCACCTGCACATCCAGCCCGGCGGGGGCGGCGAGCACGTCGACCAGCGGGTCGCCGACCGCCAGCAGGAGCTGGCGGAGGGGGACACCAGGGTTTTCTCCGGCTTCGTCGGGGTTGCGTGGCGTATGGGGCTGCTGTGGTGTTCCGGGGTCGCTGAAGTCCATGGCCCTATCAGTTTGTCGTATCGACCAAGTGTCCTCGACAAAAAGTGGCCGCGTCCACAACGCCGCGCCCTGTCGGGTTCGCTTACGTTTGACCGGTTCGATGGAGTGACGACGCTGTCCCGACGGAGGTGCCCATGGACGCGGTGACGAACGTCCCCGTGCCGGCGAACGAGCCCGTGCTGACCTACGCCCCCGGCAGCCCGGAGCGGGCCGAGCTGGAGACGAAACTGGCCGAGCTCGGCAAAGAGCCGGTCGAGCTGCCGATGACCATCGACGGCGAGCGCCGCATGGGCGGGGGGACCCGCATCGACGCGGTCCAGCCGCACCGCCACGCCGCCGTCCTGGGCACCATGGGCAACGCCACCCACGACGACGCCCGCGCCGCCGTCGCCGCCGCCAAGGGCGCCGCGCAGCAGTGGCGGGACATGCCCTTCGACGAGCGCGCCGCGGTCATCCTCCGCGCCGCCGACCTGCTCGCGGGCCCCTGGCGCCAGACGCTCAACGCCGCCACCATGCTCGGCCAGTCCAAGACCGCGATCCAGGCCGAGATCGACGCCGCCTGCGAGCTGATCGACTTCTGGCGGTTCAACGTCGCCTACGCCCGCCAGCTCATGGAGCAGCAGCCCTACAGCCCGGCCGGGCAGTGGAACCGCATGGAGCAGCGGCCGCTGGAGGGCTTCGTCTACGCCATCACGCCCTTCAACTTCACCGCCATCGCGGGCAACCTGCCCACCGCCCCGGCGCTGATGGGCAACACCGTCGTGTGGAAGCCCTCGCCCACCCAGCAGTTCGCCGCCGACCTGACGATGCGGCTGCTGGAGGAGGCGGGCATGCCCCCCGGCGTCATCAACATGGTCACCGGCGACGGCCTGGCCGTCTCCGACGTCGCCCTGGCCGACCCGGAGCTGGCCGGGATCCACTTCACCGGCTCCACCGCCACCTTCCAGCACCTGTGGAGGTCGGTCGGCGAGAACATCGCGAACTACCGGTCCTACCCGCGCATCGTCGGCGAGACCGGCGGCAAGGACTTCATCGTCGCCCACTCCTCGGCGAACCCGGACACCGTCCGCACCGCCATCGTCCGCGGCGCCTTCGAGTTCCAGGGCCAGAAGTGCTCGGCCGCCTCGCGCGCCTTCGTGGCCCGCTCGGTCTGGGAGCGCATGCGCGACGACCTGATCGCCGAGACCGAGGCCCTGACCATGGGCGACGTCACCGACCTGAGCAACTTCATGGGCGCGGTCATCGACCGCCGCTCCTTCGACCGCCTGTCGGCGGTGCTGGAGCGGGTCAAGGGCGACCCCACGCTGACCGTGCTGGCCGGGGGCACCGCCGACGACTCCGAGGGCTACTTCGTGCGCCCGACCGTCATCGAGGGCACCGACCCCTCCAACGACGTCTTCCGCACCGAGTACTTCGGCCCGGTCGTGGCCGTGCACGTCTACGAGGACGGCGACTTCGACCGTATCCTGGAGGTCGTCGACAAGGGCTCGGACTACGCCCTGACCGGCGCCGTCATCGCCGACGACCGCGCCGCCGTGCAGAAGGCCCAGCACGCCCTGCGGTTCACCGCAGGCAACTTCTACATCAACGACAAGCCGACCGGCTCGGTCGTGGGCCAGCAGCCCTTCGGCGGCGCCCGCGCCTCCGGGACCAACGACAAGGCCGGCTCCGCGCAGAACCTGGCCCGCTGGGCCAGCCCGCGCTCCATCAAGGAGACCTTCGTTCCGCCGAAGACCTCCGCCCACCCGCACCAGGGCTGATCGGCCCGGGATCACCCCCCGGCCCCGGGCGGCGGCGCCCGGGGCGGTCAACATCGGTCCCGCGGTGCCGTCCGGGCCGGACCCCCGCACGGGGCCCGGCCCGGGCGGCCCTCGGAGGAAACGCGAGGTCATCCATGCTTCGTACGCCACTGCTGGCGGCGGCACGCTCCACCGCGTGCCGACGGCTCGTCGAACGGACCCCCGTGACCCGGGGGCTGGTGGACCGGTTCGTCGCCGGGTCCACCCAGGAGCAGGCGCTCCCCAAGGTCGCCGAGCTCACCAGGGACCGCTACGTCACCCTCGACCACCTGGGCGAGGACACCACCGACGCCGCGCAGGCGCAGGCCACCGTCGGGGCCTACACCCGGCTGCTGGGGGCCCTGGCCGAGCACGGCCTGGCCGAGCGGGCCGAGGTGTCGGTGAAGCTCTCGGCGGTCGGCCAGTTCCTCCCGGCCGACGGCGAGAAGATCGCCCTGGAGAACGCGCGGGACATCTGCCGCGCGGCCGAGGCCGCGGGCACCACGGTCACCCTGGACATGGAGGACCACACCACCGTGGACTCCACCCTGTCCATCCTTCGCGACCTGCGGGTGGACTTCCCCTGGGTGGGCGCGGTCCTGCAGGCGTACCTGCACCGCACCGAGGCCGACTGCCGCGACCTGAGCGGCGCGGGGTCCCGGGTCCGCATCTGCAAGGGCGCCTACGACGAGCCCGCCTCGGTCGCCTACAAGGACAAGGCCGAGGTCGACAAGGCGTACGTACGCTGCCTGAAGATCCTCATGGCGGGGGAGGGCTACCCGATGGTGGCCTCGCACGACCCGCGCATGGTGGCGATCGCCCAGAAGCTCGCCGCCACCGCGGGGCGCTCCGACGAGGAGTACGAGCACCAGATGCTCTACGGCATCCGCGACAACGAGCAGGTCCGCCTGGCCGCCGAGGGCAAGCGCATGCGCGTGTACGTCCCCTACGGCGACGAGTGGTACGGCTACTTCATGCGCCGCCTGGCCGAGCGCCCGGCGAACATGGTGTTCTTCGCCCGCTCCCTGATCACCCGCGGCTGACCCCGCGGGAGCCCCCGGCCCCGCCCCGCGGCCGATCCCGCGGAGTCGAACCGGGCGGCACCCCCTAGCACCGACCGGCCCCGAGGCCTGCGAAAAGCAGCCCGGGGCCGTCGGCGTCCGGAGGGGACGTGCCCACCGATCCGCCGGGTCGGTGGGTGAGGGGCGAGCAGCGACACCGAAGCCCGTCGCTCCTGCCTGCGGCGTTGTCGGCCGCCGGGCGTGTGCGTGGTCGGGGTGTGCGGCAGCGACGGCACGAGCGGGGCGGTTCCCCGGTCCTGCCTGCCGGGCGCCGGGTCCCTCGCGGTGCGGGTGGGGCGGCTCGACTGATCCCCCGCTGACGGACCCGCCCAGGCGCCGGGCCACCGGGGCGCCCTCCCCGCGTTGATCTCGACAAACGTGCTGCCAAAACCGCCGGAATGACAGC
>NZ_JAQFWP010000092.1 GCF_027706745.1 Nocardiopsis suaedae
CCGGTCGGCCGGGCCGGTCCGCCCGGCGCCCCGGGGGCCCCGGGTGCTCCCGGCGCCGGGGCGTCGCCCGCGCCGCCCTCCTCATAGGGGTCCTGGTAATGGGACTGGGTGCGGTACCGGTCGCCGCTGGGCTGGAACCACGAACCCGCGTCGTCCGCGGGCCGAGGATCCTCGTCGGGCGGCCGGTGCCGCTCTCCCCCGTTGTCCGTCACTGGTCCTCGTTCTCCCGACCGCGCATGAGCGCTCGACTCCCCTGACAGCTCCGGGCGGACCGCACGGGTCCGCCGGACACAGCGAACGGCGGCAGCCCACCCCGCACGGGATGGGCCACCGCCGTCACCGGATCGGTCAACCGATCTCTCCGAACTCCGTCCCGCCGCGGCGGGAGACGTCCCTACCGGTTGTAGGGCCCGAAGTCGTACTCCTCCAGCGGCACCGCCTCACCGGAGCCCTGGCCGAACGTGTACTCGCTGGGCTCCTCGTAGCCCGCGACCGAGTACATGGAGGCCTTGGCCTCCTCGGTCGGCTCGACCCGGACGTTGCGGTACTGCGGCATTCCGGTACCGGCCGGGATGAGCTTACCGATGATGACGTTCTCCTTGAGGCCGACCAGCGGGTCGCTCTTGCCGTGGATGGCGTTCTCGGTGAGCACCCGGGTGGTCTCCTGGAAGGAGGCCGCCGACAGCCACGACTCGGTGGCCAGCGAGGCCTTGGTGATGCCCAGCAGCACCGGGCGCCCGGCGGCCGGCTGGCCGCCTTCGGCCACCACCTGGCGGTTCACCGACTCGAACTTGGGCCGGTCCACCATCTCGCCGGGCAGCAGCTCGGTGTCGCCCGACTCCAGGATGTTCACCCGCTTGAGCATCTGCCGCACGATGATCTCGATGTGCTTGTCGTGGATCGAGACACCCTGCGACTTGTAGACCTCCTGCACCTCGCTGACCAGGTGCTGCTGCACCGCGCGCGGCCCCTGGATGCGGAGCACCTCGTGCGGGTTGATCGCACCCTGGATGAGCTGCTGGCCCACCTTGACCTGCGACCCCTCCTCCACGAGGAGCTGGGCGCGCATCGGCACCGGGTAGGAGATCTCGTCCGAGCCGTCGTTGGGGATCAGGACGATCTTGCGGCTCTTCTCCGTCTCCTCGATCCGGATCCGGCCGTCGAGCTCGGAGATCGGCGCCACACCCTTGGGGATGCGGGCCTCGAAGAGCTCGGTCACACGCGGCAGACCGTGGGTGATGTCCTGGCCGGCCGAACCGCCCATGTGGAAGGTCCGCATGGTCAGCTGGGTGCCGGGCTCACCGATCGACTGGGCGGCGATGATGCCGATGGCCTCGCCGACGTCCACCGGCTTGCCGGTGGCCATCGAGCGGCCGTAGCAGGTGGTGCACACGCCGATCTTGGCCTCGCAGGTGAGCGAGGAGCGCACGCGCACCCGCTCCACCCCGGCGGCGACCAGCGTGTCGATGACGCCCTCGGAGGTGTCGGTGCCCGCGGGCAGCAGCACCTCGCCGTCGACCACCACGTCCTCGGCCAGGGTGCGGCCGAACCCGGTGTTCTCCACGTTGTGCTTGCGCACCACGGTGCCGGCGGCGTTCTTCTCGCCGACCTCGTGCCAGAGCGAGCGGTCCGTGCCGCAGTCGACCTCGCGGACGATGACGTCCTGGGCCACGTCCACCAGGCGCCGGGTGAGGTACCCGGAGTCGGCGGTGCGCAGCGCCGTGTCCGCCAGGCCCTTGCGCTGGCCGTGCGTGGAGATGAAGTACTCCAGCACCGACAGGCCCTCGCGGTAGGAGGCCTTGATCGGCCGCGGGATGGTCTCACCCTTGGTGTTGGAGACCAGGCCGCGGATACCGGCGATCTGGCGGACCTGCATCGGGTTGCCCCGGGCCCCCGACTGGACCATCATCCACACCGGGTTGTCGGCGGGGAAGTTGTCCTCCATCTCCTTGGCGACGTCGTTGGTCGCCTTGGTCCAGTTCTCGGTGAGCTCCTGGCGCCGCTCGTCGTCGGTGATCAGGCCGCGGTCGTACTCGCGCTGGATCTTGTCCGCGTAGCGCTCGTAGGACTCCATGATCTCGGTCTTGCGCGGCGGCGTGAGGACGTCCCCGATGCCGATGGTCAGGCCCGAGCGGGTGGCCCACTTGTACCCGGCGTCCTTGAACGCGTCCAGCGTGGTGGCCACCTGGACCTTGGGGTAGTTCTCGGCCAGCTCGTTGACCAGCGCCGAGACCTGCTTCTTGCCCACCTGGTAGTTGACGAACGGGTAGTCCGTCGGGGTGGTCTCGTTGAACAGGTACCGGCCCAGGGTGGTCTCGAGCATGTAGGGCTCGCCGGCGACGTGCCCCTCGGGGGCCTCCCAGTCGCTCGGCGGCACCACGTCGCCCGGCACCCGCAGCCGGATCTTCGCCTGGATGTCCAGCTCGCCGCCGTCGTAGGCCATGATCGCCTCGGACGGGCTGCTGTAGGCCCGGCCCTCGCCCCGGCCCTCCTCCTTGAGGGTGGTCAGGTAGTACAGCCCGATGATCATGTCCTGGGTGGGCATGGTCACCGGCTTGCCGTCGGACGGCTTGAGGATGTTGTTGGTGGCCAGCATCAGCAGCCGCGCCTCGGCCTGGGCCTCGGCGGACAGCGGCAGGTGGACCGCCATCTGGTCGCCGTCGAAGTCGGCGTTGAAGGCGGTGCACACCAGCGGGTGGATCTGGATGGCCTTGCCCTCGACCAGCTGCGGCTCGAAGGCCTGGATGCCCAGGCGGTGCAGCGTGGGCGCGCGGTTGAGCAGCACCGGGTGCTCGGTGATGACCTCTTCCAGCACGTCCCACACGACCGGGCGGGACCGCTCGACCATGCGCTTGGCGCTCTTGATGTTCTGCGCGTGGTTCAGGTCGACCAGGCGCTTCATCACGAACGGCTTGAACAGCTCCAGCGCCATCTGCTTGGGCAGGCCGCACTGGTGCAGCTTGAGCGTGGGGCCGACGACGATGACCGAACGGCCCGAGTAGTCGACGCGCTTGCCCAGCAGGTTCTGGCGGAACCGGCCCTGCTTGCCCTTGAGCATGTCGGACAGCGACTTCAGCGGGCGGTTGCCCGGCCCGGTGACCGGGCGGCCGCGGCGGCCGTTGTCGAACAGCGCGTCGACGGCCTCCTGCAGCATCCGCTTCTCGTTGTTGACGATGATCTCGGGCGCGCCCAGGTCGAGCAGGCGCTTGAGCCGGTTGTTCCGGTTGATGACCCGGCGGTACAGGTCGTTCAGGTCGGAGGTGGCGAACCGGCCGCCGTCCAGCTGGACCATGGGGCGCAGGTCCGGCGGGATCACCGGGACGCAGTCGAGCACCATGCCCATGGGGCTGTTGCGGGTGTTGAGGAACGCCGAGACGACCTTGAGCCGCTTCAGGGCGCGCGCCTTCTTCTGGCCCTTGCCGCTGCGGATGGTCTCGCGCAGCTTCTCGGCCTCGGCGTCGAGGTCGAAGTTGGCCAGGCGCTCCTGGATGGCCTGGGCGCCCATGCCGCCGCGGAAGTACTTGCCGAAGCGGTCCCGCATCTCGCGGTAGAGCATCTCGTCGCCCTCGAGGTCCTGGACCTTCAGACCCTTGAAGCGGTTCCAGACCTCGTCGAGGCGGTCGATCTCGCGCTGCACGCGGTCGCGGATCTGGCGCATCTCGCGCTCGGCCGACTCGCGGACCTTGCGCCGCGCGTCGCCCTTGGCGCCCTGCTCCTCCAGCTCCGCCAGGTCGGCCTCGAGCTTCTTGTGCCGCTCCTCGACCTGGGAGTCGCGCCGCTGCTCCATGTGCCGGCGCTCGACCGAGACCTGCGCCTCCAGCGAGGGCAGGTCGCGCTCGCGGGCCTCGTTGTCCACCCACGTCACCATGTAGGCGGCGAAGTAGATGATCTTCTCGAGGTCCTTGGGGGCCAGGTCCAGCAGGTAGCCCAGGCGGCTGGGAACGCCCTTGAAGTACCAGATGTGGGTGACCGGAGCGGCCAGCTCGATGTGGCCCATGCGCTCGCGGCGCACCTTGGCACGGGTGACCTCGACACCGCAGCGCTCGCAGATGATGCCCTTGAACCGGACCCGCTTGTACTTACCGCAGTAGCACTCCCAGTCCCGGGTCGGACCGAAGATCTTCTCGCAGAAGAGGCCGTCCTTCTCCGGCTTCAGGGTGCGGTAGTTGATGGTCTCCGGCTTCTTGACCTCGCCGTGCGACCACTGACGGATGTCGTCGGCCGTGGCCAGGCCGATGCGCAGCTCGTCGAAGAAATTGACGTCGAGCACTTAATTCGTCCCCTGCTCTCGAAGCTTGCGGAAGTCAGACCTCTTCGACGCTGCTCGGCTCGCGCCGACCCAGGTCGATTCCCAGTTCTTCCGCAGCACGGAAGACGTCCTCGTCGGTGTCACGCATCTCGATGGACATACCGTCACTGGACAGCACCTCCACGTTCAGGCAGAGCGACTGCATCTCCTTGATGAGGACCTTGAAGGACTCGGGGATGCCGGGCTCCGGGATGTTCTCGCCCTTGACGATGGCCTCGTACACCTTCACGCGGCCCAGGACGTCGTCGGACTTGATGGTGAGCAGCTCCTGCAGCGCGTAGGCCGCGCCGTAGGCCTCCAGCGCCCAGACCTCCATCTCGCCGAAGCGCTGGCCGCCGAACTGCGCCTTTCCGCCCAGCGGCTGCTGGGTGATCATCGAGTACGGACCCGTGGAGCGGGCGTGGATCTTGTCGTCCACCAGGTGGTGCAGCTTCAGGAAGTAGGTGTAGCCCACCGCGATCGGCTCGTCGAACGGCTCGCCGGTGCGGCCGTCGAACAGCCACGCCTTGCCGTCGGCGTTGATGAGCCGGTCCCCGTCGGGGTTGGGCAGCACCGACTGCAGCAGGCCGGTGATCTCGTCCTCGCGCAGGCCGTCGAAGACCGGGGTGGCCACGGTGCTGCCGGGCGGCACCTCGCCGGTGCCGATCGCGCGCAGCCGCTGCTTCCACTCCTCGGGGCCGTCGTCGACCTGCCAGCCGTTGGCCGCCAGCCAGCCCAGGTGGATCTCCATGATCTGGCCGACGTTCATCCGGCCGGGCACGCCCAGCGGGTTGAGCACGATGTCGACCGGGGTGCCGTCCTCCATGAACGGCATGTCCTCCTGCGGCAGGATCTTGGCGATGACGCCCTTGTTGCCGTGGCGGCCGGCCAGCTTGTCGCCGTCGGTGATCTTGCGCTTCTGCGCCACGTAGACGCGGACCAGCTCGTTGACGCCGGGCGGCAGCTCGTCGCCCTCCTCGCGGCTGAACACGCGCACGCCGATGACCTTGCCGGACTCGCCGTGCGGCACCTTCAGGGAGGTGTCGCGGACCTCGCGGGCCTTCTCGCCGAAGATGGCGCGCAGCAGGCGCTCCTCCGGGGTCAGCTCGGTCTCGCCCTTGGGGGTGACCTTGCCGACCAGGATGTCGCCGTCGACGACCTCGGCGCCGATCCGGATGATGCCGCGGTCGTCCAGGTCGGCGAGGACCTCCTCGCTGACGTTGGGGATCTCGCGGGTGATCTCCTCCGGGCCCAGCTTGGTGTCGCGGGCGTCGACCTCGTGCTCCTCGATGTGGATCGAGGACATGACGTCGTCCTGGACCAGCCGCTGGGACAGCACGATGGCGTCCTCGTAGTTGTGGCCCTCCCAGGACATGTACGCCACGAGCAGGTTCTTGCCCAGCGACATCTCGCCCTCGTCGGTGGAGGGGCCGTCCGCCAGGACCTGGCCCTGCTCGACGCGGACGCCCTCGTCGACCACCGGGCGCTGGTTGAAGCAGGTGCCCTGGTTGGAGCGGCGGAACTTGCCCAGCCGGTAGGTCTTGCGGCCGCCGTCGTCGGCCATGACCGTGATGTAGTCGGCGGTGACGTCCTCGACCACGCCGGCCTTCTCGGCCAGCACCACGTCGCCGGCGTCGGTGGCGGCGCGGTACTCCATGCCGGTGCCGACCATGGGCGCCTCGGCGCGCAGCAGCGGCACCGCCTGGCGCTGCATGTTGGAACCCATGAGCGCGCGGTTGGCGTCGTCGTGCTCGAGGAACGGGATCATCGCGGTGGCCACGGAGACCATCTGGCGCGGGGAGACGTCCATGAAGGAGACCTCGCCCGGCACGACGGCCTCGAACTCGCCGCCCTTGGTGCGGGCGAGCACCCGCTCGTCGGTGAAGGCGCCGTCGGCCTCGACCGGGGTGTTGGCCTGGGCGATGACGTAGCGGTCCTCCTCGTCGGCGGTCAGGTAGACCACCTCCTCGGTGACGCGCCCGTCCTCCACCCGGCGGTAGGGCGTCTCGACGAACCCGAAGGAGTTGACCCGCCCGTAGCCGGCCAGCGAGCCGATCAGGCCGATGTTGGGGCCTTCCGGGGTCTCGATGGGGCACATGCGGCCGTAGTGCGACGGGTGCACGTCGCGGACCTCGAACCCGGCGCGCTCACGCGACAGGCCGCCCGGGCCCAGCGCCGACAGGCGGCGCTTGTGGGTCAGCCCGGCCAGCGGGTTGGTCTGGTCCATGAACTGCGACAGCTGGCTGGTGCCGAAGAACTCCTTGATGGAGGCGACGACCGGCCGGATGTTGATCAGCGTCTGCGGCGTGATCGCCTCGACGTCCTGGGTGGTCATCCGCTCGCGGACGACGCGCTCCATGCGGGCCAGGCCCAGCCGGACCTGGTTCTGGATGAGCTCGCCGACCGTGCGCAGGCGCCGGTTGCCGAAGTGGTCGATGTCGTCGGTCTCGATCGGGCGCTCGCCGATCGCGGTGTCCATCGACTCCTCGCCGGCGTGCAGCCGGACCAGGTAGTCGACGGTGGCGACGATGTCGTCCTCGGTCAGGGTGCCCTGGGTGAAGTCCGTCTCCAGCCCGAGCTTCTTGTTGATCTTGTATCGGCCGACCTTGGCCAGGTCGTAGCGCTTGGGGTTGAAGTACAGGTTCTCCAGCAGCGCCTGGGCCGACTCCTTCGTCGGGGGCTCCCCCGGACGGAGCTTGCGGTAGATGTCCAGCAGCGCGTCGTCGGTGCCGGCCGTGGGGTCCTTCTCCAGCGTGTTGCGGATGGACTCGTAGTGGCCGAAGCGCTCCAGGATCTGGTCGGTGGTCCATCCCAGCGCCTTGAGCAGCACGGTGACGGCCTGCTTGCGCTTGCGGTCGATGCGGACGCCGACGAAGTCGCGCTTGTCGACCTCGAACTCCAGCCACGCGCCGCGGGACGGGATGACCTTGCAGCCGAACAGGTCCTTGTCGGAGGTCTTGTCGACCTGGCGGTCGAAGTACACGCCCGGGGACCGGACCAGCTGCGAGACGACGACCCGCTCGGTGCCGTTGATGATGAAGGTGCCCTTGACGGTCATGAGCGGGAAGTCGCCCATGAAGACCGTCTGGCTCTTGATCTCGCCGGTGTCGTTGTTGATGAACTCCGCGGTGACGAACATCGGCGCGGAGTACGTCATGTCCTTGTCCTTGCACTCCTCTTCGGAGTACTTGGGCGGCTCGAACCGATGGTCGCGGAACGACAGCGACATCGTGCCCGAGAAGTCCTCGATCGGACTGATCTCCTCGAAGATCTCTTCGAGACCGGACTGCTCCGGAACGTCCTTGCGACCCGCCTCGAGGGCGGCCTCGACTCGGGCGCGCCACTTCTCGTTTCCGAGCAGCCAGTCGAAGGACTCGGTCTGCAGCGCGAGAAGGTCGGGGACCTCGAGCGGTTCGTTGATGCGGGCGAACGAAACGCGGTTCGGACCAAGGGCGTTAGCGGAGGCGTTGCGCGAGGCTGCCAACAGGGGTCCTTCCGAAGGCTTGTGGCGGTTGATGCGCGCGCACGCCGGACGACCCGGGTCGTTGTTCGATGGGGGAAGCCTCCGGGGCTCCCGGTGGCCTCCGCCGTCGAGGTGGCACGTGCGGTCGATGGGCCGAGACCACGGGTGATCAGGGCGCGGAACGCACGGACACCGGCACAGGGGTCGTCAAAGGGCAGCGCAAAAGGGCAGTGTAGCCGAATACTACACCGCTGTCCAACCGCATCCCCCGGAGTCAGTCACGACACCACGCAGCATCGCTCCCTCAGGCGGATCCGTCAAGCCCGGAGGGCCTTCCCGGCCTCGCCGGACGCCCGTGAGAGGTCCCACAGGGCACGGCGTGTGTGAGCGACGAGACATCGGGGAAAGAGACTCTGTTCCAAGGGTCGGTCGAACGCGGCGGCGGGGCGCGCTCGGCGGCGCCCCGGTCCAACGAGGAAGGCCGCCCCGGAATTCCGGGACGGCCTCCCCCACGGCGCGGCGGCCCCGCGTGCGGGGTCCGCCCGTCGGCCCTACTTGAGGGTGACGGTGGCGCCGGCGCCCTCCAGGGCCTCCTTGGCCTTGTCGGCGTTCTCCTTGCTGACGCCCTCCATCAGCGGCTTGGGGGCGTTGTCGACCAGGTCCTTGGCCTCCTTCAGACCCAGGCTCGTGAGGCCGCGGACCTCCTTGATGACCTGGATCTTCTTGTCGCCGGCCGACTCGAGGACGACGTCGAACTCGGTCTGCTCCTCCACGTCGGCGGCGGCACCGTCGGCGGCGGGAGCGGCGGCCACGACGGCGGCCGGGGCGGCGGCCTCGACGTCGAACTTCTCCTCGAACAGCTTCACGAACTCGGAGAGCTCGAGGAGGGTCATCTCCTCGAAGGCGCTGAGGAGCTCTTCGTTGCTGAGCTTCGCCATGGTTGCGATCTCTCTTTCTTCCCGAACACGGGCGCCCCTCGGCGCCGTGCCATGGTCGTCTTAGGCCTCGTCCGACTTCTTCTCGTGCAGCGCCTGTGCCAGGCGGGCGAGCTTGGTCGGAAGAGCCTGGAACGTGGCGGCGGCCTGGCCCTGCTTGGACTTGAGGACGCCGGCCAGCTTCGCGAGGAGAACCTCGCGGGACTCAAGGTCGGCCAGCTTGGTGATCTCTTCGGGGCCCATCGTCTTGCCGTCGATGTAGCCGCCCTTGATCACCAGAGGCGGGTTGTCCTTCGCGAAGTCACGCAGGCCCTTGGCCGCCTCGACCACGTCACCGCGGACGAAGGCGATGGCCGACGGCCCCTCGAAGAGCTCGAGGGCCTCCTCGTCAAGCTCGGCCTCCTTGGCCGCGATCTTGCCGAGGGTGTTCTTCACGACGCGGAACCGCGCGTTCTGGCCGAGGCTGCGCCGCAGATTCTGCATCTGGGCGACGCTGAGCCCCCGGTATTCGGCAAGCACGGCGCCCTGCGAGCTCTTGAACTCCTCGCTGAGCTCGGCGACCGCGGCTGCCTTATCCGGCCTCGCCATGGGACTCCTTCCAACAGTGAACGCCGGGGATTCCAGGGACCTGGGCGAGGCGGGCGGGCGCGGCATGAAAAAAGCCCCGGCGCAGGGCACGGGGCACGACCGAGGACGGGCGAACGCGACGATACGATCGCGCACACGTCTCGGAAGAGCTCTCATCACACCTGCGCAGGCCGCCCGACCTCGTCGGGACCTTGGGCCGCCCTCAGGGCGGCGACCGGCGGTCTTCGGCACTCACCATCTTAGGGCATGCCGGAAGCGGTGGAGCACGTGAGCGGGCGGGTGTGCCCGGAGGCACACGGAGGGGCGCACCGAGAGGCGCACGAAACGGGCCCCGGACCGCGGGAGCGGTCCGGGGCCCAGGGCGCTCACGCCCTCACGGCCCACCCCTCAGGGTCAGGCGGCGGCGCCGACCCGGGTCACCGACGGGTCGACCGGGATGCCGGGGCCCATCGTGGTGGTGAGGTTGGCCTTCTTGATGTAGCGGCCCTTGGCGGCGGACGGCTTCAGGCGCAGGACCTCCTCCAGCGCGGCGGCGTAGTTCTCCAGCAGCTGCTGGTCGTCGAACGACGCCTTGCCGATGATGAAGTGGAGGTTGCCGTGGCGGTCCACGCGGAACTCGATCTTGCCGCCCTTGATGTCGGACACGGCCTTGGCCACGTCCGGGGTGACCGTGCCGGTCTTGGGGTTGGGCATCAGGCCGCGGGGGCCCAGAACCCGGCCCAGGCGCCCGACCTTGCCCATCAGGTCGGGGGTGGCGACCACCGCGTCGAAGTCCAGGAAGCCCTTCTGGATCTCCTCCACCAGGTCGTCGTCGCCGACGATGTCGGCGCCCGCGGCACGCGCGGCCTCGGCCTTGTCGCCGGTGGCGAAGACCAGGACCCGAGCGGTCTTGCCGGTGCCGTGCGGAAGGTTGACGGTGCCGCGGACCATCTGGTCGGCCTTGCGCGGGTCGACGCCCAGGCGCAGGGCCACCTCGACGGTGGGGTCGAACTTCACGGAGATGGTCTGCTTGGCGAGCTTCACGGCGTCGGCCGGCGTGTAGAGCCGGTCGCGGTCCACCAGGGAGCTGGCCTTGCGGTGGTTCTTGCTGCGCTTCATGCGGTTCTCCTGACGAGAGCTGTGGTGTGCGGGCCGCGCAGGGCCCTGCCACGGTGGGGCCGGGACTACTTGATGACGAAGCCCATGGAGCGGGCGGTGCCGGCGACGATCTGGGTCGCGGCCTCGACGTCGTCGGTGTTCAGGTCCGGCAGCTTGGTCTGGGCGATCTCCCGGACCTGGTCGGCGGTGATGGTGCCCGCCGTGCTGCGGCCCGGGTCCGCCGAGCCCTTGTCGATCCCGGCCGCCTTGAGGATCAGCTTCGGCGCCGGCGGCGTCTTGGTGACGAACGTGAAGGAGCGGTCCTCGTAGATGGTGATCTCTACGGGGATGACGTTCCCGCGCTGGGCTTCCGTGGCAGCGTTGTACTGCTTGCAGAAGTCCATGATGTTGACGCCGTGCGGGCCGAGCGCGGTACCGACGGGCGGGGCCGGGGTGGCCTGGCCCGCGGGGAGCTGAACCTTGACGAGCGCCGCGATCTTCTTCTTCGGAGGCATATCGGGTCCTTTGCCTGATCTGCGTTGCTTCGCGGCCCCTCGCGCGCGCAGCGGGGCGTGCACGGGGCACGCGCGTCGCGCGGAACGGGGCCGACAGGGGCCCTGCGCTGGGCAGGGCGCGGTAGGGCCGCCCGGAAGGCGGCCCCACCGAGTCTACGTGTTCATGCGGGCGGCCGTGTCCGGCCGCCCGCGCCCGGACGGGCTGCTCAGATCTTGGAGACCTGGTTGAAGCCCAGCTCCACCGGGGTCTCGCGGCCGAAGATGGAGACCAGCACCTTCAGCTTCTGGGTGTCGGGGTTGATCTCGCTGACGGTCGCCGGGAGCGTGGCGAACGGACCCTCCATGACGGTGACCGACTCGCCCACCTCGTAGGCGACGTCGCCGCGCGGCTCGGGCCGCTCGCCGGGCTTGGCCTGCTCCGGCTCCTCCTCCGCCTCGGGCGCCAGCAGGTCGGCGACCTCCTGCACGCTCAGCGGGGCGGGCCGGTTGGACAGCCCGACGAACCCGGTGACGCCCGGGGTGTTGCGGATCGCCGACCACGACTCGTCGGTCAGCTCCATGCGCACCAGCACGTAGCTGGGCAGCACCTTCTCGGTGACCTGCTGCCGCTTGCCGCCCTTGACCTCGGTGACCTCCTGGGTGGGCACCTCGACCTGGAAGATGTACTCCTCCATGTTGAGCGACTGGGTGCGGCTCTCGACATTGGCCTTCACGCGGTTCTCGTAGCCCGCGTAGGTGTGCACGACGTACCAGTCGCCGGGAAGCAGCCGGAGCTCGATCTTGAACTCCTCGACCGGGTCGAGCCGGGGGGCCTCGTCGGCCGCGGCCTCCTCGCTCCCGGACTCGGCCTCGGGGCCGCCGGAGCCCTCGGCGCCGCCGTCACCGGCGTCCGCCCGCTGCTCCTGCTGCTCCTCCTCGGCGCGCTGGCCGGCCTCTTCCTCTGACGCCTGATCCAGATCCTCTTCCGGGAGGTCGCCAGAGGTCAGTGGGGACTCGGACACGGCTGCTCTTTCTCTCGTCGGTTACGCCCGCCGAGCACCGCGCGCACGCCGCGCCGGTGCCGGTCCTGCCAGCTTACGGTGTCACCGGGCGCACCGTGACCAGGCGCGGCCCGGGGCCGCGGCGCCGCTAGAAGGGGGCCTGCTCGCCGCCGTTGCCCCCGAAGGTTCCGTACAGCCAGGTGATGGCTTCGCCGAAGCCGAAGTCGAGGAGTGAGACGTAGCCGACCATGATGACCACGAAGACGATCACGACGATCGTGTAGGTGATGAGTTCGCGGCGGGTGGGCCAGCGGACCTTGCGCAGCTCACCGACGACCTGCTTGGTGAAGGTCACCGGACCGGTACCGCGCTGGGGCTCCTTGCCGGGCTTCGCGTCGGCGTTGGTCTGAGTCACCTGAGGTCCTTAGGGTCGGGGCCGATGCGCACCTCATCCACATCTGTCCTTGCAGGGCAGGAGGGACTCGAACCCCCAACCGCCGGTTTTGGAGACCGGTGCTCTACCAATTGAGCCACTGCCCTTCGCGGCGACCGCGCGGTACCCACCATAGCCGGTTCCGCGCCCGGATGCGCACTCGGTATCCGCCTGCGCCGTCTGAGCCGTGCGCACGCGCCGAGAAGCGCCCCCGGACCGCCGGGTCGCCTGAGTCTATTGCCTATCCGCCCCGCGGGCCAACCCGCGGGGCCCGCCGCCGGTCAGCGCGTGAAAGCATGGGGCCCATGAGTGACCGACCCCGCATCTCGCAACGCATCGGCGGCATCTCCGAGTCGGCGACGCTCGCCGTGGACGCCAAGGCCAAGGCCATGAAGGCCGAGGGCCGCCCGGTGATCGGCTTCGGCGCCGGGGAGCCGGACTTCCCGACCCCCGACTACATCGTGGAGGCGGCGGTCGAGGCCGCCCGGAACCCGCGCTTCCACCGCTACACCCCCGCCGGCGGGCTCCCCGAGCTGAAGGAGGCGCTGGCCGCCAAGACGCTGCGCGACTCCGGCTACGAGGTGGACCCGTCCCAGGTGCTCGTCACCAACGGCGGCAAGCAGGCCATCTACGAGGCGTTCGCCACCCTGCTCGACCCGGGCGACGAGGTCATCGTCATCGCGCCGTACTGGACGACCTACCCCGAGTCGATCAAGCTCGCGGGCGGGGTGCCGCGCTACGTGGTGACCGACGAGTCCACCGGCTACCTGGCCACCGTCGAGCAGCTGGAGAAGGCCCGGACCGAGCGCACCAAGGTGCTGCTGTTCGTGTCGCCCTCCAACCCGACGGGCGCGGTGTACACCCCCGGGCAGGTGCGCGAGATCGGCCGCTGGGCGGCCGAGAAGGGCCTGTGGGTGCTCACCGACGAGATCTACGAGCACCTCGTCTACGGCGACGCGCGGTTCTCCTCCATCCCCGTGGAGGTGCCCGAGCTGGCCGACCGCACGGTGGTCGTCAACGGCGTCGCCAAGACCTACGCCATGACCGGCTGGCGCGTGGGGTGGGTCATCGGCCCCAAGGACGTCGTCAAGGCCGCCTCCAACCTGCAGTCGCACGCGACCTCCAACGTGGCCAACGTCTCCCAGGCGGCGGCGCTCGCGGCGGTCTCCGGCGACCTGTCCGCGGTGGCCGAGATGCGCGAGGCCTTCGACCGGCGGCGGCGCACCATCGTGCGGATGCTCAACGACATCCCCGGCGTCGTCTGCCCCGAGCCGCAGGGCGCCTTCTACGCCTACCCCTCGGTGAAGGGGCTGCTCGGCAAGGAGATCCGCGGCAAGCGGCCGCAGGACTCCTCCGAGCTGGCGCAGCTCGTCCTGGAGCAGGCCGAGGTCGCGGTCGTCCCCGGCGAGGCGTTCGGGACCCCCGGGTACCTGCGGCTGTCCTACGCGCTGGGCGACGCCGACCTGGCCGAAGGCGTCGGCCGGATCCAGAAGCTGCTGGGCGAGGCCGCCTGAGGGCCCACCCCGTCCGAGCACCGCGCGCCGCACGCCCCGACCGGGGCGTGCGGCGCGTCTCATTTCGCATACGACGCCCGGCGCGACCGGCGCCCGTACGGCACCATTGGTTCATGGAACGCCCCATCGCGCTGCTGCCCAAGGCCCACCTGCACCTCCACTTCACCGGTTCGATGCGGCACACCACGCTGGTGGAGCTCGCCGAGAGGCGCGGGGTCCACCTGCCCCACGCCCTGGCCGAGGAGTGGCCGCCGGAGCTGAGCGCCGCCGACGAGCGCGGCTGGTTCCGGTTCCAGAGGCTGTACGACATCGCCCGCTCGGTGCTGCGCGAGCCCGAGGACATGTACCGCCTGCTGCGGGAGGCCGCCGAGGACGAGGCGGCCGCCGGGTCGCGGTGGCTGGAGATCCAGGTCGACCCGAGCGGGTACGCCGCCCGGTTCGACGGGCTCACCGCCACCCTGGAGCTGGTCCTGGACGCGGCCCGCACCGCCGAGCAGGCGACGGGTGTGCACATCGGGCTGATGGTGGCGGCCAACCGCACCCGGCACCCGATGGACGCCAAGGCGCTGGCGAGACTGGCCAAGCAGTACGCGGACAAGGGCGTGGTGTCGTTCGGGCTCAACAACGACGAGCGCCGGGGGCGCGCGCTGGAGTTCGAGGGCGCGTTCCGGATCGCCAAGCGTGCGGGGCTGCTGTCCGCCCCGCACGGTGGCGAGCTGCAGGGGCCCAGAAGCGTCCGCGAGTGCCTGGACGAGCTCGGCGCCGACCGGGTGGGGCACGGGGTGCGCGCCGTGGACGACCCGTACCTGGTGGAGCGCATCGCCACGCAGGAGGTGACGCTGGAGGTGTGCCCGTCCTCCAACGCGAGCCTCGGCGTGGTCTCCGAGGTGGGGCACGTGCCGCTGCGGCGGCTGTTCGACGGGGGCGCGCCGATCGCGCTCGGCGCCGACGACCCGCTGCTGTTCGGCCCCCGGCTGGCGGAGCAGTACGAGATCGCCCGGTCGGTGTTCGGGTTCGGCGACGGGGAGCTGGCCGAGCTGGCGCGGATGTCGATCCGGGGGTCGGGGGCGCCGGAGTGGCTGAAGAAGGAGATGCTGTCGGGGGTGGACGAGTGGGCGTCCCGCTCCCCTGAGGAGCTCCGGGGCGCCGGGGGCGCGGCGGGGGCTCAGGCCCCGGACACCATCAGCGCGCCCTGAAGCGTCATCACGGCCCCGGCCGCGAAGAAGAGGACCGCGGCGGCGATCTGCACGGCCCGCTCCGGGAGCCTCTTGCCGAGGAGCGCGCCGAGGCCGATGGCGGCGGCGTCGGCCGCGACCATCCCGACGGTGGAGCCGATCCAGACCGGCAGCCAGTGGTACCGGGTGCCGACGGTGATGGTGGCCAGCATGGTCTTGTCGCCGAGTTCGGCGACGAAGAAGACGGCGGCCACGGTGAGGAAGGCCGAGCGGATGCGCCGGGAGGCGGCGCGCCGCTCATCGGCCTCGGTCATCTCGTCCCCGCGCAGGGTCCACAGGCCGAAGCCGAGGAAGGCGATCCCCGCGACGAGGGTGACCCAGTCGGTGGGCACGGCCAGGCCCAGGACCTCGGCGAGGAGCACGCTGAGGCCGTGGACGGCGACCGTGGCGGCGGTGATGCCCGCCAGGACGGTCCACCAGCGGTAGCGGGTGGCCAGGGAGAGGGCGACCAGCTGGGTCTTGTCGCCCATCTCGGCGAGGAAGACGACGAGGGTGCCCGCCGCGAGCGCGGGGAGGAATTCCATGCGGTCCGCCTTTCCGCCCGGCGGGCCGGCGGTGCGGGGGACGCCCCTTCCGGCCCGGTGGCGCTGCCATTACCGGGCCGAAGGTCTCGTCCGCCCGCCTGTGGGGGCGGGCTCCCGCGGCCGGGCCGTGTGCACGGCGCGGAGCGCGCGGCACGGGCCAGTGTGTCGACCGCGGGAATTGGGGACTACTCCCCTTCGGCTGCCCCGAGCCTAGGACGGACAAAATTCCGAACACAATTCATGGATGACCCTGAAGGGAAAAGGGAAATACCCCGAAGAAGGAAGTTCGGCTTTCCCAACTCCCTTTTAAGGAAAACCGCCCCGCCGACTCCCGCGGGCGGGAGCGGGCGGGGCGGCCCAAAGAGCGGTGTCGGCCCTAGAGCTCCACGCCGACCATGACCGGCTCGTTGACGAGCCTCACCCCGAAGCGGTCGGCGACCCCCGCGCGGACCTCGCGGGCCAGGGTGAGCAGGTCCTGGGTGGTGGCGCCGCCCGGGTTGGTCAGGGCCAGGGCGTGCTTGGTCGAGATGCGCGCCGGTCCCGCGCCGTACCCCTTGGTGAAGCCGGCCTTGTCGATGAGCCAGGCGGCGGAGGTCTTGACGCGCCCCCCGCCCTCCGGGAACGCCGGGGGCTCCGCGCCCGGGCCGAGGTGGTCGGCCGCGCGCTTGCGCAGGACCTCGAACTCGGCCTCGGTCAGGATCGGGTTGGTGAAGAACGATCCGGCGCTGCGGGTGTCGGGGTCGTCGGGGTCGAGGACCATGCCCTTGCCCCGGCGCAGCTCCAGCACGGCGGCGCGGGCATCGGCGGCGGGCACCCGCTCGCCCTGGGCGGCGCCGAGGCGGCGGGCCAGCTCGGCGTAGGCGACGGGGGCGCTCAGCGCCGACTCCTCCAGCTCGAAGACGACCTCGCACACCACGTACCGGTCGGAGCCCTTGAACACGCTGTCCCGGTAGGCGAACCCGCACTCGGCCGGGGCCATGGCGCGCCGCTCACCGCGCTCGCGGTCGTGGACGACCACCTCGGCGACGGTCTCGGAGACGGACTGCCCGTAGGCGCCGACGTTCTGGATGGGGGTGGCGCCGACCCGCCCGGGGATGCCGGACAGGCACTCCACCCCGCTGTAGCCCTCGGCGACGCACCGCTCGACGAAGCGGTCCCACTCCAGGCCCGCCTCGGCCCGCACCCGCACCGTGCCCTCGGCGCCCCCGGCCTCGGTGCGCACACCGCCGGTGTCGACCCGCACCACGGTGCCGTCGAAGCCGTCGTCGGAGACGACGAGGTTGCTGCCGCCGCCGAGCACCAGGAGGCGCTCCCCGGCCGCGTCGGCGTCGGCGACGGCGGCGGTGAGCTCCCCGGTGGTCCCGGCGGAGACGAACCGGGCGGCGGGGCCGCCCAGGCGCAGGGTGGTGTGGTCGGCCAGCGGGACGCCGGCGGCGGGTGCAGCGGACACGGGGACCTCTCTCGGGGGCGCCCGGCGGGGGCGCCGGGCGTCAGGCGAGTCGGACGACGACGGTGGGCCGGGTCAGCACCCGGGTGCCGCCGGAGCGGACGGTGAGGGCGACCACGACCTGGTTGTCGTCGCGCTTCTCCTTCACGGTGCCCGACACGGTGATCTCGGCGCCCTCGTCGTCGTCGGGGACGACCACAGGGGCCGAGAAGCGGGTGCCGTACTCCACGATCGCGCCCGGGTCGCCGACCCAGTCGGTGACCAGCCGCGCCGCTTCGGCCATGGTGAACATGCCGTGCGCGATGACGCCGGGCAGGCCGACCGCCTTGGCGGTGCGGTCGTTCCAGTGGATCGGGTTGAAGTCGCCGGACGCCCCGGCGTAGCGCACCAGGTCGACCCGGCGCACGGGGAAGGTGCGCTCGCCGATCTCGGTGCCGGTCTCGACCTCGTCGTAGCGGATCGCGGCGGTCACGCGGCCCCCTCCTTCGCTGCGTCCCCGGAGCCGGAGCCGCCCTCCGCGGCACCGCGCACCACCAGCATGTTGACGGCGGTCACCACGTGGGCACCGTCCGGGTCGGTGATCTCGCTCTCCAGCGTGACCAGCTCGTTCCCGGCGACGCTGCGGATGTCGGTGATGCGGGTCACCGCGTCCAGGAGGTCTCCGGCGCGCACCGGGCGGCTGTAGCGGAAGCGCTGCTCACCATGGACGACCATGGAGAAGTCCAGCCCCAGCTCGGGGTCGGTGATGGCGCGCCCGGCGCCGGCCATGCCCAGCACGATGGGGAACGTGGGCGGTGCCACCACGTCGGGGTGGCCTTCGTCGCGCGCGGTGGCCGGGTCGCTGTAGAGCGGGTTCGCGTCGCCGACGGCCTCGGCGAACTCGCGGATCTTCCCGCGGGTGACCTCGTAGGGCTCGGGCGCGGGGTAGGCGCGGCCGAGGAAGGCGCGGTTGATCGCCATGGACTCCTTGGCTCCTTCTCTCACACGAATAGCCCAGTGAGCCGGGGCTCACTGGGCCATGTGCGCTGCTCTTCCGCGGTTAACGGGTCTCGCGGTGCTCGTTGTGCCGCCGGCAGTTGGGGCAGAACTTCTTCAGCGAGAGACGGTCGGGGTGGTTCCGACGGTTCTTCCGCGTGATGTAGTTGCGGTGCTTGCACTCCTGGCAGGCCAGGGTGATCTTCGGCCTCACGTCAGTGGCAGCCACGTCGGAGTGCCTTTCTGCTGGTGACGGTGAACACTGAAAAAGACCCGCGCTGACCCCTGACGGCGTGCAGGGGTCGTGCGGGTAGTAGCGGAGGCCGGACTTGAACCGACGACACAGCGATTATGAGCCGCTTGCTCTACCGACTGAGCTACTCCGCCGCGACGGCCCGGGAAACGGACCTCACAAGGTGAGGATACCCGTCTCTCGACCCGGCCGGGAGGGATCGGCGATCCCGGCCGGCCGTCCACCCGAGTGGGCTAGGAACCTCATCGAGGTGGTAGAGCCCCTTTACGGAATCGAACCGTAGACCTTCTCCTTACCATGGAGACGCTCTGCCGACTGAGCTAAAGGGGCACGCTCCTGCGGCTTCCCCCCTTCCGGGGTTCCGCCCTTGCGTTGGTGATGACTATACAGGCCTTCAGGGGTGCTCTGCCAAATCGGGAGGCGCGACCCTGACGTTGGACATGGCGTCGCGCTCGATGGCGCGCACGTCGGCGGGCAGGCCGAGCCTGCGGAGCGCGTCGGGCAGACGCGTGTCGTGCGTGAAGACGACGATCTGGCGGTGCGCCCCGACCTCGGCCAGCACCCCCGCCAGGCCCTCCACCGTCTCGGTGTCCATGGCCTGCACGGGGTCGTCCAGCAGCAGGAACCCGAACGGGTTCCCGGCGGCCAGGGTGCGCGGCAGGCAGATGGACAGCGCGAGCGCCTGGAACTCGCCCTGGCTGAGCAGCCCGGGGGCGTTGCCCTCCCCTTCGGCGCCGTCGACCGCCACGTCCACGGCCACGCGCCTGCGGGCGCCCCGCCCGACCAGGCGCAGCGACTCCAGGTCGATGTGGCGCTCCTGGCGGAGCCGCTGCCACACGTGCTCGGTCTGCGCGGCGAGGGGGCGCAGCCGCTCGTCGCGGATCTCCTTGGCGGCGGCGGAGAACCAGTCGAGGGCCTCGCGGGCGGAGACCAGCAGGCCGTCGGCCTTGACCGCGGCGCGGGCGTCCTCCACCCAGGCGGAGAGCATCTCCGCGTACTCGCCCCAGTCGCCCGCGGGGTCGTCCAGGCGCCGTCCGGCGTCCTTGCGGGCGGCCAGGGCGGCCGAGCGCAGGCGGCGCCCGGTGGTCTCGATGTGCTCGGCCAGCTCCACCAGGTCGGTGATCCCGGCACCCTCCTCCCATTCGGTCCACACGCGCCCCAGATCGCTGTCGGCGGGCAGCCAGGAGGGTTTGGGGGCCATCAGGAAGCGGGCCTGGTCCCGTGCGTCCTCGGCGCGCCCGTAGGCCGCGGAGGCGCTCTCGGCGACGGGGCGCAGCCGGTCGATCTCCGCGCGGGCGCGGCGCGCCCAGGCGTCGCCGAGCGCGCCGTCGGAGCCGCAGGTGGGGCAGGAGTCCTCGGCGGGGTGGCGCTCGTGGTGCTCCAGGGCGCGGGTGAGCAGGTCGGCGACGCCGCGGGCGCGGTCGCCCTTGGTGCCGGCGGCCATGGCCAGCTCCATGGCGGCGCCGCGCAGCTCGTTGACGACGTCGGCGATGAGGGAGCGCTCGGGGACCGACAGGCGGCGCAGGCGGCGCAGCACCCGCTCGGCCTCGGGGTCGGCGGGGCCGTCGTCGGCGGCGAGGGCGGCGAGCCGGTCCAGGTCGGGGGCGCCGGGGCCCTGCTCGGAGAGGATTTCGGCGGCCCGGGCGGCGCGCGGGTCGGTGGCCTCGCGCAGCCGCTCCAGCAGGTGGTCGAGGTCGCGGCGGGGGCGGTCGCGCAGCCGCGCCAGCTTGGAGCAGGCCTTGGCCAGCGCGCGCTCGGCGTCGGCCAGGCCGGTGAGGCCGAGCACGGCGGTGAGGGTGTCGTAGAGCTCGGCGGCGCGGCCGTTCACGGCCCGGCCCAGCTCGTCGTAGGAGAGGAAGGGGCGGTAGCGGTCGAGGTCGGGGCCCCATCCGAGGGAGCGGAGGGGGCCGGTGGTGCCGTCGGGGAACTCGACCCGGCCGCGGGCGGAGCGGACGCTGTCGCCGTCCCACATCCGGGTGGCGCGCAGGGGGCCGTCGGCGCCGGGGGCGGCGAGCCGGACGGCGACCTCGGTGCGCTCGGGGTGGTGGAGGTTGCGCCACCCGTCCCGCCAGGCGGTGGGCATGGCGTCCCAGCGCAGGTTGCGGCCGGTGAGGGCGGCCTCGACGGCCTCGGCGATGCTGGACTTGCCGGAGCCGTTGCGGCCGACGACGACGGTGAGCCCGGGGCCGGGGGCCAGATCCAGCGCGGCGGGGCTGCCGATGCCGCGGAAGCCCTGCACCTCGATGCGGGAGAGGAAGACGGGGCGCGGGGTGTCGGCCGGCCCCCGGCGCGGTTCGGGGGCGCCGTGCAGGATGTCGGAGGGCTCGGGCGCCGGGCCGCCCCGGGCGAGGTCGTCGAGGGCCTCGTCGCCGCTGAAGGCGGCCAGCACCCAGCCGCGCGCCCCGGCGTCGAGCGGTGAGCGGGCGAGCAGCCCCAGCACCGCCGCGGCGGTCGCGGCCCCGTCCGGCGGCGGGGGCTCCTCGGCGAACGTCTCACCGCCGGTGGTCAGCGTCGTCACCACACCCGCCTCCGTCGTCGGTTCCGGTACGAAGGGACAGTATGCGCGTTCGAGGCGTATCGGGTCAGCCCGGGTCCGCATAGAAAGCCCGTTCCCGCAGCGGACAGGGACCGTCGGCAATGAATTCTCCGCGACGATAAGGCCCCCGGGGGCGAAACCCCCGAATCCGACGGCCGGAGCACGGCGAGAGCGGAGCGCCGACGAGGGTTCCGGCAGAGGCTCCGACAGAGGCAGCGCCCGCTCCGACAGCGCGGTCGGCCGCCGGGTGTGTGCGTGGTCACCGGAGGTGGCGGCGACGGCTCGGCAGGTCCCCCGCTCCTGGGCCCGGGCCGGGCGGCGGGCCGCCGGAGTGCAGGGGAGATGGCGGCGACGGCCAGAGCTGGGCCGGTTCCCCGGCCCTGCCTGCCGGGTGCTGGGCCCCTCGCGGTCCAGGCGGGCGGCCGGGCAGGTACCCCACTCCCGGGCCCCGGCCGGGAAACGGGCCGCCGGAATGCAAGGTGAAAAGCACCAACGACGGGACCAGCCGGTCCCCCGCTCGCGGGCCCCGGCCGGGCGGCGGGCCACCGGGGTGCGGGGCGGAGGGCGACGACGACGAAGGTCAGCGGCCCTACCTGTCGTTCTGTCGGCCGCCGGGTGAGTGCGTGGTCAGGGTGTTCGGCGACGGCGTGAGCGAGGTGGTTCCCCGGCCCCGCCTGCCGGGCGCCAGGTCCCTCGCGGTCCGGGTGGTCGGGCGGCTCGGCCGGTACCCCACTGACGGGCCCGGGCCGGGCGGCGGGCCACCGGGGTGCGGGGCGGATGGCGGCGACGACGCAGGTCGGCGGCCCTACCTGTTGTTCTGTCGGCCGCCGGGTGTCTGCGTGGTCACCGTGGTTGGCGGCGACGGCGTGAGCGGGGCGGTTCCCCGGGCCTGATTGCCGTCCGGCAGGTTCCTCGCGGTCCGGGTGGGCGGCGGCTCGGCCGGTCCCCCGCTGACGGGCCCCGGCCGGGCAGCGGGGCGGCGGAGTGCGGGGCGGATGGCGGCGACGACGCAGGTCGGCGGCCCTACCTGCGGGTCGGTCGGCCGCCGGGTGTGTGCGTGGTCGGGGTGTTCGGCGACGACGGCACAAGCGGGGCGGTTCCCCGGGCCTGCCTGCCGTCCGGCGGGCCCCTCGCGGTCCGGG
>NZ_JAQFWP010000093.1 GCF_027706745.1 Nocardiopsis suaedae
CGCCCGGGACGGCCGCTCGCTGATCGAAAAGCCTCCGAGAAACACGCCCTAGGGCCCGCCCGGGAGTCCCCGGCGACGACGTGGACGGCCGCCATTGCACCGGCCCCTGCACGGCGTGTGCGCGGCCCTCGGAGTGCGGACGGCGCCGGGACCGGCGAGGGGAGGTCCTCCCACCCGACCGGCCCTGAGGCGCTGCTTCACCGCGCGCTGCGGCGGCGACAGGGGGGCCACCGCCGCAGGCCCCTTCCTCGGCCCACCTCCCGGACGCGGACCGCGTACGCGAGAAGGCGCGCCCGGCCCCTGTGGGTCGGGCGCGCCTTCTCGCGTCGTCGTCCAGCTGCGGCTACGCAGACTGGCCCGTCGGTGTGGGTACCGGCCGCAGTCGGGCGGCGGCGCCGTGGCGGACGGTCAGCCGTCGCCTTCCTGGCGGCGGCGCCAGCGCTCCTCGAAGCGGTGCATCATGCCGGGCTTCTGCTGCCGGGCCTGCTTGGCCTGCTGCTGGCCCTGGGGAGCGCTCCCCCCGCTCTCGTTACCGCCGGAGCCCTTGCGCCAGCCCGACAGCCCCCACAGGGCGCAGGCGAGCATGATCAGGAACCCCAGTGCGCCCACCGCCGGCTGCTGCAGGATCATTCCGCCCATCAGGACGGCGATCCCCAGGACGAAGCCGATGGACGCCTTGATGATCCAGCGCTTGTAGTGGACCGCGGGGTTCGTGTGTCGAACGGTGTTCGCGAACTTCGGGTCCTCGGCATACAGCGCCTGCTCGATCTGGTCGAGCATTCGCTGCTCGTGTTCAGAGAGCGGCACGGCGCCTCCCAAAGACAGTCCCCGGTTGGGGCGACGGGTACTGAACGACGGTCTGTTGGTCAGTGATATGCCCAGAATACGGTGCCTTGGCGCCTACTGGAAAGAAGCGCTGAGCCTGTAGCCGTCCCACATCGGTCACATTACCCTCACCGTCTAAGCTCCACACCGGTACGGTCACCCCGCTTCCACTGCTCCTCCGGCCCTGTGGGCGATCCGGCCCGGACCGACCGCCGGGTGTTCCTGCATTGTTCCCCCGGCGCCGCCCGGCAATCCGGGGCCGATCGGACGTCGTCGGACGGACGAACGCCCGGTGTCGGCTGAACGTATGGTCCGACGTGAAAGTGCCGAGTTCCGTTCCCTTCCGCATTCGGATCCGCCTCACTCCTCATCGTCCCGGGGCTCGGCGAGGCTGGCCGGGCGCAGCGCGCCGCTGCCGAACCGCTCGGCCACGGCGTCCATCACCCGCTCGGCCTCGCGCCAGCCCCGCTCCGGCTCGTCCAGGGTGGGCTGGTGGTGGGCCTCGGAGGCGGGCATGACCCCTTCGATCCGCACCCCGACCAGGCGCAGCCGCACCCGGTCCATCCCGGCGGCGGCGTAGAGGTCGCGGGCCACCGCACTGATGTCCCGCGCGACGTCCGTGGGGTCGGGCAGGGTCCGCGAGCGCGTCACCGTGGTGAAGTCGGCCCGGCGCAGCTTCACCACCACGGTCCGCCCGACCTGGCCGGAGGCGCGCAGCCGGCGGGCGGTCTTCTCCGACAGGCGCAGCAGCTCGCGGCGGATCGCCGCGGGGTCGTCCACGTCGGAGGGGAAGGTCTCCTCGGCGCCGATGCTCTTGTCCGGGGAGGTCGGCACCACGGGGCGGGGGTCGCGCCCCCGGGACAGGTCGGCGAGCTGCTCCCCCAGGGCCCGGCCGAGCTCGGCGCGGAGCGTGTCCCGGGGCACGCGGGCCACGTCGCCGACGGTGCGCAGCCCCAGGCGGGCCAGCGACCGCTCGGTCTTCTCCCCCACCCCGGCCAGCGCGCCGACCGGCATGGGTTCGAGGAAGGGGGTGACGTTGCGGGTGGGGACCAGCAGCAGCCCGTCCGGCTTGCAGCGGGTGGAGGCGAGCTTGGCGGTGAACTTGGTGGAGGCGATCCCCACCGAGCAGGTCAGCCGCTGCTCGGCGCGGACCCGTCCGCGGATGTGCTCGGCGATGCGCACCGCTCCGCCCAGGCGCCGCCGCGCCCCCGACACGTCGAGGAAGGCCTCGTCGAGGGAGAGCGGCTCCACCTCGGGGGTCACCGACCGGAACACGTCCATGACCGCTTCGGACACCTGCCGGTAGGCGGCGCCGTCGGGCGGGAACACCACGGCGTCGGGGCACAGGCGCAGCGCGCGCACCATCGGCATCGCCGAGTGCACACCGAAGGTGCGGGCCAGGTAGTTGGCGGAGGAGACGACGCCCCGTGGGCCGGTCCCGCCGACGATCACGGGGCCGCCCCGGACCTCGGGGTGCTCCAGCTCCTCGACGCTGGCGAAGAAGGCGTCCATGTCGATGTGGAGGATGCCGCAGTCGTCCTCGTCCTCGGGCCGGGCGGCGCTCAGCGGCTCGATGCCGTCGGCGCCGACCATCCCCCGGACGGGCTCGCCCCGCTCAAGCTGCCGTCGGCTCATGTGTCCAGTGTGCCCGCAGGGGAGTCCGGCTCGTGACGGTGCGGCCGGCGCTGCCGACCAGCAGAGGGCGGGGGACAGCGACGGCGGACGAGGAGGTCCCCCGCTTCCCGGCCCCGGCCGGGCGGCGGTCGGCGGGGTGCACGGGTGAGGACGGCGACGACGAAGGCCAGCGGTCCTTCCGGCAGCGTCGTCGATTGCACGGAGTGGGCATGGTCACCGTGACGGGCGGCGACGGCGAGAGCCGGGCGGTTCCCCGGCCCCGCCTGCCGGACGGCGGGTTCCTCGCGGTTCAGGTGGGCGGCGCGACGGGGACGGGCGGGTAGTCGCCCGCGCCCAGGCGGCCGCGGGCCGGTGCGCCCCCGGCGGCGGTGCGGGGGCACACCGCGGGGGCGGGCATCCAGGGGGCGGAGAAGTGCACACCAGGCGCACGAGAGTGGTCGAAGGTGCACCCTCGTTGCCCCGGGACCGGCTGAGGCGCCCGGATCAGAGGTCCGGGCGGAGCGGGGACCGCCCTGGCGCCCGCCCTATCCGGGGCGGTGGGCCACGACGTGCAGCTGGGTCGCGATCCCCGCCAGCTCGGGGCGGGCGGAGGCCTCGCGCTCCAAGGCGGTCAGCTCCTCCTCCTGCACGGTGCCCGAGTCGTAGGCCCGCCCGGGCAGCAGGTCCGAGAAGACGCCCACGCCCCGCACGCGTGGGCCCTCCAGGCCCGCGGCGGCGGCGAGGGCCACCAGGCCGTCGGCGGTGAACCGGCGCGGCATGGGGTCGGCCTCGCCCCAGCGCCCCTGCGGGTCCTGGAGCATCCGGTGCGCCTCGGCGACCCCGCCCTGCAGCACGCGGTGCAGCGCGGCGGCCGACGCGTTGGCCGCCAGCACGCTCACCGCGCCGCCGGGGGCCATGGCGGCCGCGACGTCGGTCAACGCCGCCCGCGGGTCGTCGACGTACTCCAGCACGTTGTGCACGAGCACCAGGTCCGCGTCCCCCGCCGGGAGCAGCGACGCCAGGTCGCGGGTGTCTCCCTGCAGGCCGCGGACCCGCACTCCACCGTCGGCCGCGCGGCGCTCCAGCGCCGCCAGCGAGTCGGGGCTGGGCTCGACCACGGTCACCTCGTGCCCGAGGGCGGCCAGCGGGACCGCGGCGCCCCCGGTGCCTCCGCCCGCGTCCACGATGCGCAGCGGTCCGCCGTCGTGGCGGTCCCCGCCGCCCAGCTCGGCGAGCAGCTCCCGCAGGGCCTCCCACACCACGGCGCTGCGCGCCGTCCACGGCGCCGACCGGGCCGCGGCCCGCGCCGCCTCGCCCTCCGCGGTGCCGACCGCCTTCTCGCTCACGCAGTCCCCTTCCCGTGGGACGTTCCCCCGGGGCGCCCCCCGGCGCGCCGCACACCGGCGCCGGTCCCGGACCCTACCGTCCCGGTTCCCGCCGGGTGCGCCGTTCGGGGCCCCGCCCCGGATCCGTCGGTACCCGGCCGCCGCCCGGCGCGGCGGGCGCCCTACAGGGCCAGCCGGGCCTTGTTCTCCATCAGGCGCGAGAGCAGTCCGTTGACGAAGGTCGGCGACTCCTCCGTGGACAGCTCCTTGGCCACGGCCACCGCCTCGGCGACGGCCACCCCGTCGGGGATGTCGTCGGCCCAGAGCAGCTCGTAGGCGCCCATCCGCAGGATGTTGCGGTCCACGACCGGCATGCGCTCCAGCGTCCAGCCGATCGCGTACTCGTCCAGCAGCTCGTCGATCCGCCGCCGGTGCTCGTCGACCGCCGCCGCCAGCTGCTCGGTGAAGTCGTTGATCGGCGGCTCGGGCTGGGCCCGCCGCCGCTCGATCACCTCCGGCACCGTCGCGCCGCGCAGCTCGGCCTCGTAGAGCACCTCGATCGCCCGTCTGCGGGCCTTGCGCCGCGCGCCGCTCACTGCCGTCCCCCCCGTTCGCCGTCCACGTCCCGCATCAGTTGACGCGGCCCAGGTAGTCGCCGCTGCGGGTGTCGACCTTGATCTTCTCACCGGTGGTGATGAACAGCGGCACCTGGACGACGGCGCCGGTCTCCAGGGTGGCGGGCTTGGTGCCGCCGGTGGAGCGGTCGCCCTGCACGCCCGGGTCGGTCTGGGAGATCACCAGCTCGACGGCGGCGGGAAGCTCGACGTAGAGCGGGTTGCCCTCGTAGGTGGCGACCGTGGCGATCGCGCTCTCCAGCAGGTAGTTCGCGGCGTCGCCGATGACGTCCGGGAGGACGTTGACCTGGTCGAAGGTGTCGTTGTCCATGAAGACGAAGGAGTCGCCGTCGTGGTACAGGTACTGCATGTCGCGGCGGTCGACGTTGGCGGTCTCGACCTTCGTGCCGGCGTTGAAGGTCTTGTCGACGACCTTGCCCGAGGTGACGTTCTTCAGCTTGGTGCGGACGAACGCACCCCCCTTGCCGGGCTTGACGTGCTGGAACTCCAAAACGCTCCAGAGCTCGCCGCCGTCGAGCTTCAGGGTCATGCCGTTCTTCAGGTCGTTCGTCGTGGCCACTTCGGTCGTCTCTCCAAGGGGTCGGTGGGGCCCGGTCCTCCGGCGCCGGTGCGCTGGAGGACCGCGGGGCGCGGTCCGGCCGTCCGGCTCGGGCCGCCGCCCGCCGGTGCGGGTCGCTCCCGCCCGGGCGGCGCCGTGCGCCGGTTCGTACACGGCAGTCTATGGGCGTCCTCCCGGTCCTGGTGAACCGGGATTCCCCCCACCCGCGAGGCGCGGGTCTCGGTGGGTTCCCGCTTCGTCGACCGGTGACCGGCGCCGCGGCCGGTCCCACGCGGTCTCCACGGGCATTCGAACCCGAAGGCTCCGTTCCCGCCTGTCCAGCGGTACCCGACCGGGCCAGCCTACCGGACTCCGGCCCCTCCAGCGGCGGTTCGGCCCGCGCACAGGCGGTCTGCGCGGGCCGTCCGGCGACCGGCCGAAGGACGGCCGGGACCCGGCGGCCCGCCTCAGGAGGCGGCGACCGCTTCGTAGGCGGTGTCGAGCATCTCCTCGGTGGGCCCTTCCAGCAGGCCGGGCTCGGCCAGGCCGTCCAGCACGATGAAGCGCAGCACCGCGCCGCGGGTCTTCTTGTCCACCCGCATGGCCTCGCGCAGCTCCGGCCAGACCTCGGCGGCGTAGCCGGTGGGCAGGCCGACCGAGGTCAGCACCGACCGGTGCCGGTCCACCAGGTCGTCCCCGATGCGCCCGTGCAGGCGGGCCAGCTCGGCGGCGAAGACCATGCCGATCGCCACCGCGTACCCGTGCCGGAAGGTGTAGTTCTCGGCGCGCTCGATGGCGTGGCCCAGGGTGTGCCCGTAGTTGAGGATCTCCCGGCGCCCGCTCTCCTTCAGGTCCGAGGAGACCACGTCGGCCTTGACCGCCACCGCGCGCTCGATGAGCTCGCGGGTGTGCGGCCCGTCGGGGCGGGTGGCGCCCTCCGGGTCGTCCTCCACCAGGTCGAGGATGGCCGGGTCGGCGATGAACCCGGCCTTGACCACCTCGGCCAGCCCGCCGATGTAGTCGGCGCGCGGCACCCCGGGCAGGGTGGCCAGGTCGCACAGCACCCCGGCCGGGGGGTGGAAGGCGCCCACGAGGTTCTTGCCCTCGGGGGTGTTGATGCCGGTCTTGCCGCCGACCGCGGCGTCCACCATCGCCAGCAGGGTGGTGGGCACCAGGACGCAGCGCACGCCGCGCAGCCAGGTGGCGGCGGCGAACCCGGCCAGGTCGGTGGTGGCGCCGCCGCCCACGCCCACCACGGCGTCGGTGCGGGTGAAGCCCAGTCGGCCCATCCGCGACCACAGCTCGGCGGCGACGGCGGCGTCCTTGGCGGCCTCCCCGTCGGGCACCGGCATGGGGTGGGCGCGGTACCCGGCGGCCTCCAGGGCGCCGACCACGGGGCGGGCCAGCTCGCCCAGGCCGCGCGGGTGCACCACGGCGACCTGCTCGGCCCGCTTCCCCACCAGGGAGGGCAGCTCGCCGAACACGCCGCTGCCGATGACGGTGTCGTAGGGCGAGGCCGGGTCGGCCACGTGGACGCGGGTCGCGCTCACCGGGCGCCCCCGTTCCGGCCGCGCTCGGGCAGCAGCTCCACGATGGCGTCCACGACCTCCTCGGGGTGGCGGCCGCTGGTGGAGACGGTGGCGGTGGCCAGCCCCTCGTAGACGGGCAGCCGCTCCTCCAGCAGCCGCTTGAGCCGGGCCCGGGGGTTGCCCGCCAGCAGCGGGCGGGCCTGGTTCAGCCCGACGCGCTTGGCGGCGTCCTCGAACTCCACCTGGAGGTAGACGACGTGCTGCTCGGCCAGGCCGCGGCGGCTGTCGGCGTCGAGGACGGCGCCGCCGCCCACGGCCACGACCCCGTCCCATTCGGCCAGCGTCTCGGCGACGACCCGGCGTTCCAGGGCGCGGAACGCCTCCTCGCCGTCCTCGACGAAGATGTCGGCGACGGCCTTTCCGGCGCGCGCCTCGATCTCGGTGTCGGTGTCGCGCAGTTCGGCGCCCAGGCGGCGGGCCAGCGCCTCGCCGACGGTGCTCTTGCCCGCCCCGGGCGGTCCGATGAGGACCGTGATCGGTGTGCTCATGGCGTTCAGGTGATCTCCAGCGCGTCCAGGTACGACGTGAGGTTGCGCGCGGTCTCCTCGGCCGAGTCGCCGCCGAACTTCTCCAGCGCGGCCTCGGCGAGGACCAGGGCGGCCATCGCCTCGGCGACGACGCCGGCGGCGGGCACCGCGGTGACGTCGCTGCGCTGGTGGTGGGCCTGTGCGGGCTCGCCGGTGGCCACGTCGACGGTGTCGAGCGCGCGCGGGACGGTGGCGATGGGCTTCATGGCGGCGCGCACCCGCAGCGGCGCGCCGGTGGTCATGCCGCCTTCGACGCCGCCCGCGCGGTTGGTGCGGCGCCGCACCCCGTCGGGGCCGGGCTCGATCTCGTCGTGGGCGGCCGACCCTCGCCGGGCGGCGGTGCGGAAGCCGTCGCCGACCTCGACGCCCTTGATGGCCTGGATGCCCATGAGGGCACCGGCCAGGCGGGCGTCAAGACGGCGGTCCCAGTGCACGTGGCTGCCCAGGCCGGGCGGCAGCCCGTAGGCGAGGACCTCCACGACGCCGCCGAGGGTGTCGCCGGACTTCTTGGTGTCGTCGACCTCCTCCACCATGCGCGCGCTGGTCTCGGGGTCGAACACGCGGAGCGGGTCGGCGTCGACGCGCTCCAGGTCGCCGGGGCCGGGCTGGGTGCCCTCGGGCACCTCGACCGGGCCCATGGCGACCACGTGGCTCAGCACCTGCACGCCGAGCACCTGGTCGAGGAAGCGGCGGGCGACCTCGCCCACGGCGACACGGGCGGCGGTCTCCCGCGCGCTGGCCCGCTCCAGCACGGGGCGCGACTCGGCGTGCCCGTACTTCTGCATCCCGACGAGGTCGGCGTGGCCGGGGCGGGGGCGGGTCAGCGGCGCGTTGCGCGCGGCGCCCTCCAGCTCCTCGGGCGGCACCGGGTCGGGGGACATCACCGTCTCCCATTTGGGCCACTCGGTGTTGCCCACCTCGACGGCGATGGGCCCGCCCTGGGTCAGGCCGTGCCGGACGCCCCCGATGAGGCGCACCTCGTCCTGCTCGAACTTCATCCGGGCTCCCCGGCCGTACCCGGCGCGTCGGCGGCGCAGCGCGGCGGCGATGTCGTCCGAGGAGACGGACACGCCGGCCGGGAGGCCCTCCAGGATCGCGACCAGGGCCGGCCCGTGGGACTCACCCGCGGTCAGCCAGCGCAACATGGCACGATCTTCCCACGGCGCGGGGGCGGACCACACATCGGAGGTGCCGTCGCGTCAAGTCGGGGCCGTGGTTCAGGGCCGTGGTGCCCCGGCGCGCGCGGGCACCGGGTGCCGCCCTGAGGGTGTCCGGCCCCGGGTGCGCGCCTCAGACGGTCAGTACCGCCAGCGGGTCGCCGAGCAGTACGACGGCCAGGGCTCCGCCGATCATGAACGGCCCCAGCGGCATCTCGGTCTTGCGGGTGGCCCGCCTCAGCAGGATGAGGACCACGCCCACCAGGGCGGACAAGAGGAAAGCCAGCAGAGTGCCCGACACCACTCCCCCGAACCCGGCCTGCCACCCCAGGTAGAGGCCGAGAAGCCCGGACAGCTTGACGTCGCCCCACCCCATCCCCGCGGGGTGGATGAACCAGAGCACGAAGTAGAACGCGAACAGCCCGGCGGCGCCGGCGGCCGCGCCGGCCAGGCCGCCCCAGTCGGGGCCCGAGGTCAGCGCGGCGGCGGCGACCAGCGCGGCGGCGAGCGGGTAGGAGCGCAGGACCAGCACGTCGGGCAGGCGCTTGACGCGGGCGTCCACGACGGCCAGCACCATGCCCACGGCGGCCAGGAACAGCATCGCCGCCACCCCCACCGGAGCGGTCCGGCCCTCGGCGGCGCCTGCGGCCAGGCCCACCGCGCCGAAGAGGACCGCGGTCCCCCAGGCCACCAGGGGCGACCCCGGCAGGGCGCGGCCGCAGCCGGGGCAGGCGCCGCGCAGCGCGAACCCGCGCACCGCCGGGACGGGCAGGGCGCGCAGGAACGGCACGGCCGCGTCGCAGTGCGGGCACGTCGGGGGCGGGGGGCCGGACTCGTCGTCGGGTTCGGGGTCGTGCGGGGTGAACAGCCGGACCAGCCGCCCGGACGCGGCACCGACGGCGGCGCCGACCAGCGCGAGCACCACGGCCAGGGCGATGTCGAGGGGGGTGGGCATGCCCGGAAACCTACCGGAACCGGGCGGCGCCCGCTCCGGCGCGGCGACGGGGCGGGGACGGGCGGGCGGGGGCGGGCGCGCCGCAGGGCGCAGGCGCCGTCGGTCGCCCCCGCCGGAGAAGGCGGTCGGGGGGCCGGTTCCTCCGCATGGACGGGAGGGTTCCCGGTCAGTGCTCCGGACAGGGAGATAGGCCCCGGTCGAGGGGCACGGTGACCGTATGGGCCCGGTCGGGGGGAGGCGCCATGCCGCGGAGCGCGGCCGTCAGCGCATCCGGCGGGCGTGGGCCCTCCGCTCGGGCCTCAGCCGTCCTTGCGGGCGCGCACCACGGCGCTCAGCTCCACGCCGCCGGGGAGCATGGGGGCCAGTTCGGAGGCCAGGCGCTCGGCGACGCGGCGCAGCTGGGCGTCGTCGCGGCGGTCCAGCTCCAGGCGCACCCCGATGTCGCCGCGCTCGGAGGCGTGCACCCGCACCCGTTCGATGCCGAACTCGGTGTGGGTGATCCGGTAGATGACGGCCAGCACCTGCGGGTCGTCCTTGGGCTCGGGAACCTCGCCGCGTTCGGCGAGCACGCTGAGGAAGCGCCCCTGCACGGTGTAGGGGAAGGGCCCGGCCACGTCCACCACCAGGGCGTCGGCGCCCTCGTCGACGGCGGCGCGGCAGGCCTCGCCGGTGGGCACGGGGACCGGGCGGGCGTCCTCGCGCCACTTCTTCACCGCGTCGACGCTGGTGAAGGCGAGCACGCCGCGGCGGCCGTCCTTGCCGACCATGACCGGGAGGGCGACCTCGCTCTGCTTGTCCACGGTCAGCCCGCCGGCGCCCTCACCCTCCTCCGTGGCGACGGCGACCACGGGAACCAGCAGGCGGGAGGGGGCGAGCGCGGACAGCACCTGGCGGTCGCCGACCTCCCCGCGGGAGTGGGCCTCGAGGCGGGCCGCCACCTCGGGGTCGGCGGAACCGTCGTCGTCTCGGTAGCGCTGGGCGCCGGTGATGGTCGGTCTCGTCACGACTGGCGACTCTACCCACACGCGCGCGGTGCACGGCGGCCGAACGGCGGTTCGCGCGCGGGGGCGAGTCAGAAGTCACCCCCGGGGTAGGCGAGGCGCCGTTGCCGTTCGGATTACTCGGCCTTGGAGGTCGCTCCTGCACAATCGGAACACCGGTGCCGGTGGCGTCCACCGGCAGGGACGAGGGGGTATCCATGACGCAGACGCCGGAGCACGGGCTGTACCCGGGCACGTGGCGGATCGACCCTGCGCACTCGATGGTCGGGTTCACGGTGCGGCACATGATGGTCAGCAAGGTGCGGGGGCGCTTCGACTCGTTCGACGCGGTCCTGACGGTCCCGGAGGACCCGCTGGCCTCGAGCGTGCGGGCGACGATCGACCCGGCCTCCGTCGACACCGACAACGAGCAGCGCGACAACCACATGCGGTCGGCGGACTTCTTCGAGGTCGAGGCCTACCCGGAGTGGACGTTCGTGTCCACGGGGCTGCGGCCGTCGGGAGAGGAGTTCCTGCTCGCGGGCGAGCTGACGATCAAGGGGACCACGCAGCCGGTCGAGCTGTCGCTGGAGTTCAACGGGGCCCTGAAGGACGCCTTCGGGATGCAGCGGGCGGGCTTCCACGCCGAGACGCAGATCAGCCGCAAGCAGTTCGGGGTCGACATCGAGATGCCGATGGAGGGCGGCGGCGTCGTGGTGGGCGACCGCATCAACATCGAGATCGACGCCGAGTTCACCCTGCAGGAGGGGTGAACGGGGGTTCGGGGGCGGCGCGGCGGGGCGCGCCGATAGCCTCGTAGCGAACCCGGTCCGGGGGCGCCGTCCGAAGGCGGCGGGCCCCGGACCCGTGCCGCGCCCGCCGGTGTCCAGGCCGCCGGTGGTCGGGCCCGCCGATCCCCAGGGAGGACAACCGTGCCGTCCGAAGGCTCCCCGTTTTCGCCCGAGGTGGTCCGGGCCGTCACCGCGCACATGAACGACGACCACGCCGAGGACACCCTGCTGATCTGCCGCGCGCTGGGCGGGGTCCCCGAGGCGTCGGCGGCCCGGATGACGGGTCTGGACGACGTCGCGGGCGAGTACGCCGCCGAGGTCGGCGGCGAGGAGGTCGCGGTGCGCATCCCGTGGTCGCAGCGGCTGACCGAGCGCGCCGAGATCCGCCGCGAAGTGGTGCGCATGTACAAGGAGGCATGCGAGCGCCTGGGCGTGGAGCCGCACGCGGAGCACTGACGCCGCGCTGTGCGCCGCGTTCCGGTCGTGTCCGCTGGAGCGGTGTCATTTCCCTCGGACCAGTCCAGCCAGTCCCGGGCGGTCGGCCCGGCCCTCTTCGGGCGTTGATCTCGGGGATTCGGGCCGGAGGTGTCCGCACCGGCGTGAGGCCGCAGGCCCCAAAGAGGGCCTGTGCGCCCTGAGCGGCGTCCTGCCCGTTGGCGTGCGGCCGCCAAAGTTCCACCACTCCGCGGAACGCGGCCCGCGTCCGTACCCCTGCTTCCTCTGCCGGGCCTTCGCTCCGCCTCTTCCCCTTCCCCCCTTGCGCCGCGGACCGCTGCGGAGGGGACGCGTGTGGCCCGTGTCACCACTAAGGGAAGAATGGGGCATCGGTCCCCCCGTCCCGCGGTCGCGGCTCGCCTAGTGTGGGAGGCGCCGAGTCCCCCATCCCGGGCCTTTCCGGTCCGGTCCCGACCGCAGACGAAGGACGCCGCGCGCACGATGGCCGATCCGCAGCACAGCGACCCCGACACCCCTCACGACCCGGCCGCGCCGACCACCCGGCTCGACCCTGTCGCGGAGAAGAAGACCCGATGGGTCACCCGTGTGCTGCGCCCCGGCGGGGACGAGACCGGGCCGACGGTCCGTGTCGGCCGCCAGGACGGCGCCTCCCCGGCTGCCCCCACCGGACCGACGGCGCGCACCGCGCGCGCGTCCGCGCCCCGCCAGTCGGCACGGCCGTCGGGGAGCAGGCAGGGGCGGCCGTCGGCGCGGCGGCCGGACCGGGCCGCGGCGACCGCCGTCCACCAGGCGGGGCGGCCCACGTGGTGGCGCCGGGCCGTGGCCGCCGTCTCCTCCTGGTTCGCGCGCATCGTGGCGCGGGTGGTGGTCGGACCGGCGGGCGACCTCGACTACGCGGTCCCGGCCGACCTGCGCCGCCGCTACACGGTGCTGGGGCGGATCGGTGCGGGCGGGGAGGCCGTCGTCTACCTGGCCGAGCCCGCCGCCCCGGCCGGGGACGGGCCCCGCACCCGACTGGCGCTGAAGGTGTACCGGCCGGGCCACGACATCAACCGGGAGCTGCTGGAGCGGCTGCGGGCGCGCGGCACCGCCGACCCGCACGCGCCCTCGATCCACGGGTACGGGCACGCGGGCAGCACGTGGGGCGACGAGGTCGCCTGGGAGGCGCAGGAGTACTTCCCCGAGGGGTCGCTGCGCACCCTGCTGGAGGGGGCGCCGCTGGAGGACGCGCGCACCCGGGAGCTGGTCGGGGCGGTCGCCGACTGCCTGCGGCACTGGCAGGAGGAGCTGCAGCACAACCACACCGACGTCAAGCCGGAGAACCTGCTGATCCGGTCGGCGGACCCGCCGGTGTTCGCGCTGACCGACTTCGGCGGGGCGGTGCGCGCCACCATGAGCCGCGTCTACGGGACGCTCGCCGTCACCGAGGAGTACGCCGCCCCCGAGGTCGTGGAGGGGCGGAGGGAGGCGCCCGCCGCCTGGTGGTCGCTGGGCGTGATGGCGCACGAGATGGTGGCCGGGCGGCGCCCGCCGCGCCGGGAGAACTGGCTGACCGCCCGCACCGACGAGATCGACGTGTCGGCGGTGGCCGACGAGCGGTGGCGGCTGCTGGTGCGCGGGCTGCTGGCGCCGGTCCCGGCCGAGCGGTGGGGCGCCGAGGAGGTGCGGCGGTGGCTCGACGGGGAGACCCCGCAGGTGGCGCGGGCGGGCCGGAACGCGCCCATCGTGTTCGCCGACACCACCCACGCCGACCCGCCCAGCCTCGCCTTCGACCTGCTGGACCGGTCCGACAAGGGCGCCATGTGGCTGCGCACGCACTGGTCGGCGCTGCGCACCTGGCTGGACCGGGAGGTCAACGACTACACCTTCGACCGGGAGCACCTGACGGCGCTGCAGGACCGGCCCGAGCTGGCGCACGCCGCCATCAGCGCCCTGGCCGCGCACTACATCCCCGGCATGACGCCGCGCTACCGGGGCCTGGACGTGAGCGCCGACGGGGTGCTGGCGCTGGCCACCGGGGAGCGGGCCCGCCACGCGCTGCTGCGCGAGGCGGTGGAGACCGGGGCGGTGGGCCTGGCCGCCCGGCACTGGTGCGGCCACCCGGGCTGCCACGCCGAAGGGGCGCACCGCTGTGTCCTGCTGGAGCGGGTGCAGCACGAGGTGCCGCGGGTGATGCGGGAGGCCGGGGCGTCGGTGCGGCGCCTGGAGGAGCAGGGGGCGGGCGACTTCTCCGGGGTCGACCGGCACGGCTGGGACGGCGCGTGGGCGCACGCGGCCGAACTGGTGCTGGACCCGGAGGCGGCGGCGCGGGAGCGCCGGTGGCTGCGCTCGCAGGCGTGGAACCCGGCGCAGCGGGGCCCGGCCTGGCACGCCGGCTGGTGGGGGGAGCTGCGCCGGTCGGCCCTGGCGGGGGCGGCCGGGGACATCGCCACCAACGCCGCGCTGGTGGCGCTGGACCTGGTGACGCCGGTGGCGACCGCCGTCGGCGCGGAGGCGCGCAGGCGCGAGCAGGCCGAGGGGCGGATGCGCCGCAAGGAGCGCTGGCAGAGCGCCCGCCGCAAGAGCGGCGCGGCCCTGGCGTCGGCTCGGGGCCACCTGACGGGCCTGACCCACGGGAGGGACACCGGACAGGGCCAGGCGGGCGGCCCCGGCCAGGCGGGGCGGCAGGGGCAGGCACGCCCCGGGCGGGCGTGGCCGTGGCAGCGGCCGGGTGAGCAGGGCCCCGGCCAGGCCGGGCGGCAGCCCTATCCCCCCTACGACCCGAACGACCCGCTGGCGCGGTACCGCCCGGCCCAGGGGCCGCAGGGGCAGGACCGCCGTCCCGACAAGACCGCGAAGGGCCTGCGCCAGATCGAACGCGCGATGACCGCGGGCCGCTGCCGCCGCTTCGCCTACCCGGCGGCGCTGCTGGGCCTGCTGGACGCGGCGGGCCGGGCGGTGCTGCCGCCGGAGGGGTTCTTCCCCTCCAGTGACCTGGTGCTGGGGCTGTACGAGGGGCTGCTGGGGTTCCGCCACAGCGCCCCGGTGACGGCCGTGGCCGACGGGGCGTCCGCCTTGGCGGGCCTGGTGCCGGGCGGTGCGGCGGTGCAGTGGTGGTCGCCGCTGGTGCTGGCCGTGGTGCTGGTGCTGCTGGGCAGGACGGCCGCGTCGAAGAAGCGCAAGGCCCGCACCCAGCTGGGGGCCTACCGATTGGCGGTGGCGGGGTCGGTGGCCATGCTGGTCCTGCTGGCCGCGGGCGGCCTGCTGACCCTGGGGGCGGGGATCCTGATCCCCCTGGACGGCCTGCTGGGCTGAGGCCTCCGGATGTCCCTGTGCGTTGGCGCGCTTTGCCCCGGGGGCGGGTCTCCGGGACCGCCGAACAGGGCATCGGGCCGCGTCCGCTCGCCGAACACGCCCCACTGCGTCTCTTCCTCGGGCGGCGGGCCTTCGCGCCCCGGAGACCGTGCGCCGACCCCCGTCCCCGTCCATGGGTGGTCCCCTCCCCCTCGCCGTCCTCAGACCGTGGCAGGATGCGCGCGGAAGCGGGGACGGAACGGTCCGGCTCCGCCGAGACGCACGGACACAGTAGGGAACGGGAGCAGCATGACCGCGCAGACTCCGACCCGGCCCGATCCAGGGCGGGTCGTCGCCGAACTCCGCACGGCCGAGGCCGCGGCGGACGGGCGGGTGGAACTCCTCCCCGGCCTCACCGACGCCGTGATGGACGGCTGGGAGGTCCCCGTGCCCGAGCACGTCCGGCGCATCCTCCGTACGACCGCGGGGTTGAGGACGCTCGGGCCGGGCGGCCGGACCGACGAGGAGTTCACCGTCGAGCACGAGGCCAACGACGACCCCGGCGGCCCCTTCTACAGTCGGTGCGGGGAGCCGGGGACCTTCCGCGTCCTGCACACCAACGGCCTGGCCGAGGCCTATTACGTCGACGTGGCCGCCGATAGCGGTGAGTGGACCGGCGTCTTCTCCTTCTGGGACAGCCTCGACGGCCGATTCGAGGCCCCTTCTCTTGAGGACTGGTTCATCGTCCTCGCGAAGGCCGTCCGCAGCGCGGCGTTCGCGGTGGAGGAGGGACACTTCGACGGCTTCAGCAGTGCCTTCTTCAGCGTTCTCTGGAGCGACTTCACGGAGAAGGCGGGCACGACGGGGCATCCGGAGCACGACTGGCGCGCCTGGATGGACCTGGCACGCGCGCCGGTCGTCAGCGCCGCGGCCGCCCGGGCCTCGGAGGACCCGGTCCTGACCGCCGCGGGCGCGCAGGTGCCGGACTCGGCCACGGTGGCCGACCTGCGCGGGGCCGTCCGGCGCACCCTCGTCCCGACCCTCGACCTCCCGGGGATGGGTATCGACGCGGCTTTCCGCCGTTTCCACGGGGGACGGATCCTCGCCGCCATCCCCTGGGACGACTGAGCACGGGGCGCGGAAAGGGAGCGGAGCGCCGGGAGCCGAAATGCCGGGCTGGGCCCCCTGGAAGCCCTGGCCGGCGCCCCGCCCTCAACGGGCGGCACGGCCGCCGACCTCCGTCGGCGCCGCCCTCACCCCCATCCGGCGGCCGTGCTCGGGTCCAGGCCGGATGGATCCTGCGGCCCCGGCACACGACGGCGTCGGCCCGCCCGGGGGCAGGCCGACGCCGAGGGTTTTCGGTCTTGTCGAAATCGGGTGGCCGGGTCGTTCGTGGGTGGATCGGCCGGGGTCAGTAGGCCTCGGCCAGGCCGTCGCCTCCCAGGGTGAGCAGGGACCGCATGCGCTCCAGGTCCTCGGGGGTGTCGATGTCGTCGGGGCTCGCGACGTCATCGCAGGCCACGGTGGTCACCAGGTGGGAGTAGGCGCGCAGGAAGGGCCGCGCGCCCACGTCGCCCTCGGCCAGGGCGTGCACCGTGGGCCAGTGCTCGCGCCCCAGCAGGACGGGGTTGCGGGGGTTGCCCGAATAGGTGGCCGCCGCCGCGCGGGCGCCGTCGGCGTAGGCGGCGATCAGCCGCTTCACCGCCGCCGAGGTGACCAGCGGCTGGTCGGCCAGCGCGATCACCACCGCGTCCACCTCCTCGGGCAGCGCCTCCAGCCCCCGGCGCAGGGACGAGCCCATTCCGCTCTCCCAGCCGGGGTTGTTCACCTCCGCGGCCCCCTCGACCGCGATCGATTCCGCACCCAGGACCACGTGGACCGGCACGCACCCGCCCTCGCGCAGCACCCTGACGCCGCGGTCGGCCAGGCGCTCCCCCGCCACCTCCACGGTGGCCTTGGGGCGCCCGAGCCTGCTGCCGCGGCCCGCGGCCAGCAGCAGGCCGGCGATCGGGAGACGGACGGCGCCGTGCTCGCGTGTGGTCATGCCGCGATGATGCCATGCCCGTCCGCGCCGGGCGCCGGGTTCACCGACTCCGTCCCGGACCGGACACCCGAAACCGCCCGCGACGGGCCCGTTCTCCCGGCTCGGCGGCGGGGGTTCACCCGCCGGCCTGACCGGTACCGGCCGCCTCGGCCCGGCGTGCCAGCGGTTCGGTGTGGATCCGCCCGGAGGTGGAGCTCAGCGGACGGCCGGAGCCGCCCCACCGGGTCTGGATCAGCTCGGCCGCGATCGACACCGCCGTCTCCTCCGGGGTACGCGCCCCCAGGTCCAGCCCGATCGGCGAGTGCACCCGCTCCAGCCGGTCCTGCGGCACCCCCGCCTCCCGCAGCCGGGCCATCCGGTCGTCGTGGGTGCGGCGGCTGCCCATCGCCCCGATGTAGCCCGCCCGGGTGTCCAGGGCGGCCTCCAGCACCGGCACGTCGAACTTGGGGTCGTGGGTGAGCACGCAGATCGCGGTGCGCTCGTCGATCTCGTCGGCGATCTCGGTGAGGTAGGCGTGCGGCCACTTCACCACCACCTCGTCGGCGCGGGGGAACCGCTTGGGGGTGGCGAACACCGGGCGCGCGTCGCACACCGTCACCCGGTAGCCCAGGTAGGCGCCGATGTCGGCGACCGCCGCGGCGAAGTCGATGGCCCCGAAGACCAGCATGCGCGGCGCCGGGGCGAAGCTCTGCACGAACACTTCGAGCTCGTCGCCGCGCCGCTGCCCGTCGGCGCCATAGTGCAGGATGCCGGTGCTGCCCTGGGCCAGCATGCCGCGCACGTCGTCGTCGACCGCCGCGTCCAGGCGGGCCCCGCCCAGGGACCCGTCGGCGCCGTCGGGGCGGACGACCCGCCGCGCGCCCAGCCGCCCCGGGCCGCCGACGACGGTGGCGACCGCCACCGGCCGGTGGGCGTCCACCGCCTCGATGACCCCGGGCAGTTGCGGGTAGCGGCCCCGGTCCACCGGCTCCACCAGCACGTGGAGGGTGCCGCCGCAGGTCAGGCCGACCGCGAAGGCGTCGTCGTCGCTGACCCCGTACTTCTCGCGCACCGGCTCGCCGGTGGCCATGACCTGCTGGGCCAACTCGTAGACGGCGCCCTCCACGCAGCCGCCGGACACGCTGCCGACCACCTCGCCGGAGGGGCCGACCGCCATCGCGGCCCCGGCCTCCCGGGGCGAGCTCCGGTAGGTGTCGATCACGGTCGCCAGCGCGAACGTCTCGCCGGCGGAGTACAGCTCCGCGACGGCCGAGCGGATGTCACGCACGTGCTCCTCCTCCTTCGGCGCGGCCGCGCGCCACGGCCCGCGCCAGTCGTTCCAGCGCCTCCAGGCTGTGCCCGGGGACGAAGTCGTCGATGTAGGGCAGCGCCGCCGCCATCCCCGCCGCCCGGGGGCGGTAGCCGGCCTGGCCCTTGTGGGGGTTGGCCCACACGGTCCGGTGCGCCAGGCGGGAGAGGCGGGCCATCTGCACGCCCAGCTGCGACGCGTCGCCGCGCTCCCACCCGTCGGAAGCGATGAGCACGACGGCGCCGCGGGCGGCGCCCCTGCGTCCGTACAGGTCGAGGAATTCCTTCAGCTCCTCCCCAAGGCGGGTCCCGCCCCGCCAGTCGGGGACGGCCGCCCCGGCGGCGCGCAGGGCGCGGGCCGGGTCGGCGGCGGACAGTTCGCGTGTGAGGCGCGTCAGCCGGGTGCCGACGCTGAAGACCTCGGTGGCGCCGGGGTGGCCGCGCAGCAGGACGTGGGCGAGGCGGAGCAGCGGCTCGGCGTAGGGCGCCATGGAGCCGCTGACGTCGACGAGCACGACCACCTTGCGGGGCCGGTCGGTGCGGCCCCGGTAGGACGGCCGCAGCGGCTCGCCGTCGGTGCGCGCGGCGGCGGCGAGGGTGCGGCGCGGGTCGAGGCGCCCGCGCCGGGCGGGGGCCGTGCGGCGGGTGGGGCGCCGGGGCGGGTCGGCGGCGATGAGCGACACCAGGCGGGCGGCTTCGGCGCGCTCGCCTTCGGAGAGCAACCCCAGGTCGGCGGTGCGCAGCACCTCGGTGCCGCTGGCGGCGGCGGGCCGGTGCGCCTCCGTGGCGCCGCCGTCGTCTGGTCCCCGGCCGCCCGGGGCGAGCAGTGCCGTGAGCCGTCGGCGCTCGGGCGCCGGGAGGACGGGTCGCGGCGCCGGCGGGGACGCGCCGAAATAGGCGGCGAAGCAGGCGTCGTAGATGTCGAGGTCGGCGCGGGTGGAGCAGAGGGTGAGGCGCCCGGCCCAGTAGACGCGGTCGGCGCGGGCGGGGGCGTCGACCGCGGCGAGGGCGTCGGTGAAGGCGAGGGCGCGGGCGGTGTCGGCGCGCACCCCGGCGGCGCGCAGGGCCCGAACCAGGCCCAGCACCGGGGCGGTGGGCGGCGCGGGGGCCGCCGCCGGTCCGGGACGGCGGGTCACCGCCGTGTCCTCGCGGCGGTGGGGGCGGGGGCGGCGCCGGAGGCGTCCGCGACCCCGCCGTTCAGCAGGACGGACAGCCGCTCCCGGACGGCGTCGACGTCGTCGCGGTGCTTGACGAGCGCGCCCAGGGTGCGGGCGGCGGCGCCCGGGTCGAGCGCGGTGGCGCCGAGCGCGGTCAGGGCGGCGGTCCAGTCGATCGTCTCGGCGACGCCCGGGGGTTTGAGCAGGTCGATTCCGGAGGCGGCCGGGTCGCGGAGGCGCTGCGCCGCCGCGGCGACCTCCCGTACGAGGCGCTCGGCGGCCTCGGGGCGGCGGCGCGCGATGATGGCCGCCTCGCGTTCGAAGGCGGGGTGGGGCGTCCAGTGGTAGAGGCACCGGCGCTTGAGGGCGTCGTGCACCTCGCGGGTGCGGTTGGAGGTGAGGACGACGGCGGGCGGTGCGGCGGCCCGGACCGTGCCCAGCTCGGGCACGGAGATGGCGAAGTCGGAGAGGAACTCCAGCAGGAACGCCTCGAACTCGTCGTCGGCGCGGTCGATCTCGTCGACGAGGAGCACGGCGGGGCGGCCCGGGGTGCTCTCCTCCAGGGCGCGCAGGAGCGGGCGGGCGCGCAGGTAGCGGCGGTCGTACATGCCCGCCTCCAGCTCCTCGGCGCCGCCCGGGGCGGTGCCGGAGGCCTGCACGGCGCGCAGGTGGAGGAGCTGGCGGGGGTGGTCCCAGTCGTAGAGGGCCTGGGAGGCGTCGATGCCCTCGTAGCATTGCAGGCGGATGAGCGGGGCGCCGAGCACCCCGGCGAGGGCGCGCGCCAGCTCGGTCTTGCCGACCCCGGCGTCGCCTTCGAGGAAGAGCGGCCGCCCCATGCGCAGCGCCAGGAAGCACGCGGTGGCGGCGCCGTCGTCGGCCAGGTACCCCTGTTCGTCCAGCAGCGCCGCCAGGGTCTCGGGGTCGTCCGGGCCGGTGCCCGGTGCGCCGATCGCCCCCATGCCCCTCCTCTGGGCCGTCCGATGGTCCCGTTCCTTGCACAAGGCTATGTGCCCTGTCCCACAACGGGAGAGGTCAGGAACCTCCAAATTTCCGGGACGGGGGCCGGGGGTGCTCGTGCGCACGCACATGAGCCGAGGCCGGGCGGGGGGCGGAACAGGAGTGGGCGGCGGACGCGCACGCGTTCCGGGGCCCGCAGAGGGGCGGGCGGCCGGGACCCGGACCCCGAGGGCCCCGAGGGGGCCGCGGAGGCCCGGGTCAGCCGTTTCCGTTCAGAAGCGATACCAGGGCGAGGACGGTGACGAGTGTCCAGAACAGGGCGGAGACCCGGTCGGCGCCGACTCGCGCGCTCCGGGTCGCCCGGATGCTCACAGTGAGGGTCTCCATGCCCACTATGACGCCCGTTACGGGCCTCCTGGTTCAACTGGTTTTCCAGGGCGCGGGGACGGCCGCGTGGGATTCCTGCGGTCACGCGGCCGGGTTACGGGCCAGCGCGGTGCGGGGCAGATTGCGGCGACGACGGAGGTCGGCGGCCCTTGCGGTAACGCTGTCGGACGGCGGGCATGTGCATGGTCACCGTGCTCGGCGGCGACGGCGGAAGCGGGATGGTTCCCCAGGCCCGCTCGCCGTCCGGTGGGCCCCTCGCGGTCCGGGCGCGCGCGGCTGAGCAGGTCCCCCGCTCAAGGACCCCGGCCGTGTGGCAGGTCGCCGGGGTGTCGGGGGAGAGCGGCGACGACGAAGACCAGCGGCCCTACCTGCGATGTCGTCGGTCGCACGGCGTGTGCGTGGTCCCCGTGACGGGCGGCGACGGCACAAGCCCAGCGATTCCCCAGGCCTGCTCGCCGTCCGCCGGGTTCCTCGCGGTCCGGGTGGGCGGCTCGGCTGGCGCCCCGCTCCGGGCCTTGGCCGGGCGGCGAGTCACCGGGGTGCGGGGCGAGGGGCGGCGACGACGGAGCTCGGCGGCTCTTCCGGCAGCGCTGTCGGCCGCCGGGTCCCTGCGCCGCCCGCGCCCAGGCCCCTGCGCGTCTCGGCATCTGGGACCGTTCGCCGAGTTACACCTGGTGGCCGGTATTCGGGCCTGAATACCGGCCACCAGGCGCAACTCGGCGAAAAC
>NZ_JAQFWP010000094.1 GCF_027706745.1 Nocardiopsis suaedae
GTCCCCCCGACACCGCCCCCGCCCCTCCCCGGCGGGCCGCGGGCGCGACCTGAGAAGAGGCGCCGTGAGCGACGTCCAGACCACCCCCGGCTCCCAGGCGGCGCTGCGCCGGGCCAACCGGGAGCGGGTCATCGCCGCCCTGCGTGAGTCCGGCTCCCTCACCCAGGCCGAGATCGCCCGCGCCACCGGGCTTTCGGCCGCCAGCGTCTCCAACATCGTCCGCGACCTGCGCGCGGTCGGCGCCGTGTCGGTCCGCCAGACCCACTCCAACGGCCGCCGCGCCCGCGCGGTCACCCTCCGCCGCTCCCCCGGCGCCGTCGTCGGCGTCGACTTCGGACACGACCGCATCACCGCCGCCCTCGGCGACGCGGAGGGCGCCGTGCTCGCCCGCGAGACCATCGCCTACGACGTCGCCGCCGACCCCGGGCGGGGGGTGCGGCGCGCCGTGTGGCTGGTGGAGACGGTGCTGGCCGCCGCGCGCGTGGACCTGTCGTCGGTGCGGGCGGTGTGCGCCGCCGTGCCCGGCCCGGTCGACCTGGACACCGGCGAGGTCGGCGCCATCACCTGCATGCCCGCCTGGGCGGGCGCCCGGCCCGCCGCCGACCTGTCCGACCGGCTGGGCGTGCCGGTCGCCGCCGAGAACGACGCCAACCTGGCCGCCCGCGCCGAGCTGGCCGAGGGCGCGGGGCGCGGCCTGCGGCACCTGGTGTACGTGCGGCTGGCCGAAGGGGTGGGCGCGGGCATGGTGGTGGACGGCCGCGTCTTCCCCGGGGCGGGCGGCACCGCGGGGGAGATCGGCCACCTGGGCCTCGACGAGCGCGGACAGGTGTGCCGGTGCGGCAACCGCGGGTGCCTGGAGACCCATGTGGGCGCCCGCTACCTGCTGGAGATGGTGCCCGCGCAGGGCGCCGCCGGGACGCCTGGCAGCGTCGCCGAGCTGGTCGAGGCGGCCGGTGCGGGCGACCCCGGGGCGCGGCGGGTGGTCGCCGAGGCCGGGACGGCGCTGGGGCGCGCCCTGGCGATGCTGGTCAACGCCTTCAACCCGGAGGCGCTCGTCATCGGCGGGGACCTGGCCGAGGCGGGGGAGGACCTGATGGAGCCGATGCGCCGAAGCCTTGAACTCGGGGCGCTCGGCAGCGCCGTGCAGCGGGTGAAGGTGGCGCGCGGCGCCCTGGGCGCCGACGCGGTGCTCCGCGGGGCGCTCGCAACCGCCGCGGCCAGCGCGGACAGCTCTGTGTGACGCCGATCTCACCCTTCGCTGTGACACGTTTCGGTAACGCGGGCCGCCCGCCACAGAACTTCACATATCTGGCATTATGGCTCTGACCTGCGTGAACGCTTGCCTTCAAGGTTTTAAGCAACCTGTCGTGATGCTTCGGTGATGCGTTCAAGGCTTGACGACAACCGCCACCGGGGTTTGACTTCACGTCATCCGTTCACCGGGCGCACCCCCATTCGAGACCCCTCGAAGCAACTCCCTGCACGCCACCGCCCGGTGCGCACCCCAGACCCGGAGGACCATCCCCTGTGAACACCACACGACGCTCCGCGCGGTTCGCCGCGTCGGCCGCGGTGGCCGCATTCGCCCTGCTGGCGGCGGGCTGCGGCTCCCTGACCACGAGCGGCCAGGACGCCGAGGGCGAGGCCAACAGCGTGGACGAGGGCTTCACCGTCGGCCTGCTGCTGCCCGAGTCCAAGACCGCGCGCTACGACAAGTTCGACAAGCCCTACTTCGAAGAGGCCCTGTCCGAGCGCTGCGACAAGTGCGAGCTGCTCTACCAGAACGCCGACCAGGAGACCGCCAAGCAGCAGTCCCAGGCCGAGGCGATGCTCACCGACGGCGTGGACGTCCTGGTGCTGGACGCCGTGGACTCCGAGGCCGCCGCCAGCATCGTCAAGAACGCCAAGGGCCAGGGCGTCCCCGTCGTCGCCTACGACCGGCTCGCCGAGGGCGGCGTCGACTACTACGTCTCCTTCGACAACGAGGAGGTCGGCCGCGTCCAGGGGCGTGCCCTGCTGGAGGCGCTCGACTCCGAGGAGGCCGGGGACGACGCCGAGATCGTCATGATCAACGGCTCGCCCACCGACCCCAACGCCGGCGACTTCAAGTCCGGCGCCCACGAGGTCCTCGACGGCCAGGTGGACATCGCCAAGGAGTACGACACCCCGGACTGGTCGCCCGACCGCGCCCAGACCCAGATGGAGCAGGCGATCACCGCCGTCGGCGCCGACGACATCGCCGGGGTCTACTCGGCCAACGACGGCATGGCCGCCGGGATCGTCGCCGCCCTGAAGAGCGCCGGCGTCGACGACCTGCCCCCCATCACCGGCCAGGACGCCGAGATCGCGGGCATCCAGCGGGTGGCCGCGGGCGAGCAGTACATGACCGTCTACAAGGCCATCCGCCCCGAGGCCGAGATCGCCGCGGACATGGCCGTGGCCGCCGCGACCGGCGAGGAGTACGACGGCGGTGAGCACGGCCTGACCCAGGTGGAGGACGCCTCCGGCGAGAAGGTCGACGCGGTCCTGCTGGAGCCGGTCTCGGTCACCGAGGACAAGATCGAGGAGACGGTGGTCTCCGACGGTTTCTACACCGTCGAGGACATCTGCACCGAGGACTTCGCCGACACCGACTTCTGCACGGAGATGGCGGAGTAGGAGGCCCACGGTCCGGCCGCGACCGGCCGCACCCGACCCCCGGCCGGGGGCAGGCCCACCCCCTCCGGGCCGCCCCGGCCCTCCCGGGAGCCCCCTGGGGCCCGCACCCCCGGGGGCTCCCATCCCCCCGCCCGCGACACCCACCGACCTCCGCCCGCCGGAGCCAAGGGGAAGACCCATGAGCACACCCGTCCTGGAACTGTCCGGGATTTCCAAGAGATTCGGCGCCGTCCAGGCGCTGAGCGACGTCGACCTGCGCATCGACGCGGGCGAGGTCGTCGCCCTCCTCGGCGACAACGGCGCCGGAAAGTCCACCCTCGTCAAGGTCATCGCCGGCGCGCACGCCGCCGACGGCGGCCGCATCCTGTGGGAGGGCGAGCCGGTCTCCATCACCCGGCCCGGCGACGCCCAGCGCCTCGGGATCGCGACCATCTACCAGGACCTCGCGCTCTGCGACAACCTGGACATCGTCGCCAACCTGTTCCTCGGCAACGAGCAGATGCGCCTGGGCACCCTCGACGAGGTCGAGATGGAGCGCAAGGCCCGCGAGCTGCTCGACTCGCTGTCGGTGAAGATCCCCAGCCTGCGGGTCCCGGTGGCCTCGCTGTCCGGCGGCCAGCGCCAGATCATCGCCATCGCCCGCGCCCTGCTCGGCGAGCCCAAGGTGGTCATGCTCGACGAGCCCACCGCCGCCCTCGGCGTCGCCCAGACCGCCCAGGTGCTCGACCTGATCGAGCGGCTGCGCGACCGCGGCCTCGGCGTGATCCTGATCAGCCACAACATGGCCGATGTGCGCGCCGTCGCCGACCGCGCAGGGGTGCTGCGCCTGGGCCGCAACGCCGGCGACTTCCAGGTCGAGGAGACCAGCTACGAGGAGATCGTGGCCGCGATCACCGGCGCGTCCGACAACCCGGTGGCGCGGCGCAACGAGCGCGTCGCGGCGTCCCAGACGGGAGACGAGTGATGGCGGCACAGCAGACACCGGTGGCCGCGGAGAACGGCACGGCCGAGCCGCAGAGCCCGGCCGACCCCCGGCTCATCGTCACCCGGACCTCCCCGGCCGGCCTGCTGGCCGCCGGACTGCGCCGCCTGCGCGGCGGTGAGCTGGGTCCCGTCCCGGTCATCGTCGGGCTGATCGTGATCGCGGCGGTCTTCCAGTCGCTGCACGGGCGGTTCCTGTCGCCGCAGAACCTGTCCAACCTGACCGTGCAGGTGGCGGCGGTGGGCCTGATGACCACCGGCGTCATCATGGTCCTGCTGCTGGGCGAGATCGACCTGTCCATCGGCTCGGTGGCCGGGGTCTCGGCCTCGATCACCGCGGTGCTCGCGGTGCGCTACGGCCTGCCCGAGTGGGTGGCCATCGCCGCCGCGGTGGCGGCCGGCCTGGCCATCGGCCTGCTGCAGGGCACCATCTTCGCCAAGGTGGGGGTGCCCGCCTTCGTGGTGACCCTGGCCGGGCTGTTGGGGTGGCAGGGCCTGCAACTCCAGCTCCTCGGCGGCGACGGCACCATCAACGTCAGCGACAGCGGGGCCATCGCCGCGCTGACCCAGACCTACTTCGTGCCCGCGGTCGGCTGGTTCGTCGCGGTGGTCGCGGTCGGCTCCTTCGCCCTGTCCACCGCGTTCGGCGAGCGCCGCCGCGCCGCCGCGGGGCTGACGGCCAAGCCCGTGGGGGAGCAGCTGCTGCGCACCGCGCTGCTGGCGGTCCCGGTGTTCGGCGCCGTCGCGGTGTTCAACCAGTTCAAGGGTGTGCCGCTGGCGTTCCTGATCTTCGTGGGCTTCGTGGTCGCCTTCGACCTGATGCTGCGCAAGACCCGGTACGGCCGGATGGTGTTCGCCGTCGGCGGCGGCGCCGAGGCGGCCCGCCGGGCGGGCATCAACGTGGACCTGATCCGCATCTCGGTCTTCGGCCTGGCCTCGATGCTGTCCGCGCTCGGCGGCGTCATCCTGGTGTCCCGCTCCTTCTCGGCCAGCCTGGACACCGCCGCGGGCGAGGAGCTGATGATGGCCATCGCCGCCGCGGTCATCGGCGGCACGAGCCTGTTCGGCGGCCGCGGCAACGCCTACTCGGCGCTGCTGGGCGGCTTGGTGCTGGGCGCCATCACCTCGGGGCTGTACCTGCTGCAGATGGGCACCCCGGTGCGGTACATGATCACCGCGGTCGTGCTGCTGGTGGCCGTGGTGCTGGACGCCGTCAGCCGCCGCAGCCGCAAGGCGCACGCCCGCGGCGGCTGATCGGAGGCCCGCCGCCGCCCCGCCCCCATCGTTCCCCCGGCCCCGGACCCGCGCCTCCCGTCCGTTCCGGCGCGGTTCGAGGAAGGGGGCGGCGTGGGGAGGCGTGGGAAGGCGGGCAGACGATCCAGCGGGCCCCGTCGGGCCGGTGCGGAACCGGCCCGACGGGGCGTCGGCGTCGTCCGTCGCTGACCTCGTGCGGAGAGACGGGCGGCGACGACAGAGGTCGGCGGCCCTCGCGGCAGCGTTGTCGGCCGTGTGGCGTGTGCGTGGTCACCGTGTCGGGCGGCGACGGCGCAAGCGAGGTGGTTCCCCGGCCCTGCCTGCCGTCCGGCGGGTTCCTCGCGGTGCGGGTGGGCGGCGGCTGAGCGGGTGCCCCGCTCCGGGCCTCGGCCGGGCGGTGGGCCGCCGGGGTTCAGGGGAGATGGCGGCGGCGACGAAGGTCAGCGGCCCTTCCAGTAACGCTGTCGGCCGTACGGAGAGCGGATGGTCACCGAGCCCGGCCCTGCATGTATCAGCATGTGGGGCAGTTCGCCGAGATGGGCCTCGTTGTTGGTATTCGGGCGCGGATTCCAACAACGAGGCCCACCTCGGCGGGGACCGGTGTCCAGGCCGGGCTTCCCGCGTGGCACCGGTTTTCGCCGAGTTGCGCCTGGTGGCCGGTATTCAGGCCCGAATTCCGGCCACCAGACGTAACTCGGCGTACGGTCCCACCGGCGGCCGACCGGGGCGCCCGGCCCCCGCTCCACCCCGTGTCGTCGCCGCCATCCACCTCGCGCCGCACCGGCCCGCCGCCCGGCCGGGGTCCCTGAGTGGGGGACCCGCCCTGCCGTCGGCAACGGTCATCGGATCTTCCGATCACCGTACCCCCCGATTCCTACCGGTATCGGGGAGATATACCGTCTGCGGAATCATGCCCGATCCGCTCTTCCTCGCCGTCGCCGGTGCCGCCGTGGTCATCGGCGCGGCCGTGCAGAGCAGTGTGGGGCTGGGGCTCGGCCTGGTCGCCGCCCCGGTCATCTCGCTGCTGGACGCCTCCCTCATGCCGGTCGCCCTCCTCATCGCGACCGGCGTGCTCCCCCTGTTCACCCTGGCCTCGGAGTGGCGCCACATCGACTGGCGCGGCCTGGCCTGGGGCGTGCCCGCCCGGGTGCCCGGGTCCCTGGTCGGGGTCGGCGTGGTCGCCACCCTCGACCCGGCCATGCTCGGCGCCGCCGTGGGGGCGATGGTGCTGGTCGCGGTCGGGCTGTCGCTGCTGCCGGTGCGCGTGCGCCCCACCCCCGCGGCCCTGCTGGCCGCCGGGACGGTCTCCGGGGCGATGGGCACCGCCACCTCCATCGGCGGACCGCCCATCGCACTGCTCTACCAGCACGAGGACGGCCCCCGGGTGCGCGCCACCCTGGCAGGGTTCTTCCTCGCGGGCATCGCCATCTCCCTGCTCATGCTCGGCGCCACCGGGCAGGCCGACGCCCGGCAGCTCACGGCGGGCGCCGCGCTGCTGCCCTGCGTGGTCGCCGGGTACCTCCTAGGGCGCCCGCTGCGCCGCCTGGTCGACGAGGGGCTCCTGCGCACCGCCCTGCTGTGCACGGTCGCCGTCTCTGGGACCGTGCTCATCGTGCGCTCGTTCCTGTGACCGGCGGGGCCGCGTCCTGAGGTAGGCTCCGGCGACCATGGGCACAGGCGAACGCACCCGGGCACGGCGCGGCCCCACCGCCGAGGAGCTGCGCTCGGCGCACGGCGCGACCATCCCCGACGTCCTCGGTCCCGGCCTGAACGTCCTGTTCTGCGGCATCAACCCGGGCCTGTACTCGGGCTGGACCGGGCACCACTTCGCCCGCCCCGGCAACCGCTTCTGGCCCGCCCTGCACCGCGCCGGGTTCACCCCGCGCACGCTCCGCCCCGGCGAGCAGGACGAGCTGCCGCGATGGGGCCTGGGCATCACCAATATCGCCGCGCGCGCCACCGCCCGCGCCGACGAGCTCACCCCCGAGGAGCTGCGCGAGGGCGGGCGCGCCCTGGCCGAGCGCACGGAGCGCCTGGCGCCCGGCGTGCTCGCCGTCCTCGGCGTGACCGCCTACCGCTCGGCCTTCGGGGCGCCCAAGGCCCGCATCGGCCCCCAGGAGGACGTGCGGATCGGCGGTGTCCCGGTGTGGGTGCTGCCCAACCCCAGCGGCCTCAACGCGCACTGGACGGCCGACGCGATCGCCGGGGAGCTCCGCCGGGTGCGCGAGCGCCACGGCGGCGGCCCCGCGGGCGGATGCGGCGACTGAGCCGCGGCGCCCGCCCGCCCCGGGCCGTCTCCTCACCGGGCCGGGGGCCGTACGTGTCTACGGGGCGGTAGGTTCGGGTAATGCAAGGGTCACGGCGACCGTAGACTCGGGGGGACCGCGCGTGGGGCCGTCGCCCGCACCCGCGAGTCGGAACGCTGACTGAGGGGACTGACGAGAGTTGACGCTGCTCGAATCGGTGCGCAATCCGGACGATCTGAAGAGGCTCCCGGCCGAGCGCATCCCGGCGCTGGCCGCCGAGATCCGTGAGTTCCTCGTCTCCGAGGTCTCCCGCACCGGCGGGCATCTGGGCCCCAACCTGGGCGTCGTCGAACTGACCATCGCCCTGCACCGCGTCTTCGACTCCCCCCGCGACCCGGTGCTCTTCGACACCGGCCACCAGGCCTACGTGCACAAGATGCTCACCGGCCGCCGGGACTTCTCCCGCCTGCGCAGCGAGGGCGGCCTGTCCGGCTACCCCTCCCGCGCCGAGTCCGAGCACGACTTCATCGAGAACTCGCACGCCTCGACGGTGCTCTCCTACGCCGACGGCCTGGCCAAGGCCAACGAGGTGCGCGGCCGCACCGGCAGCACCGTGGCGGCGGTCATCGGCGACGGCGCCCTGACCGGCGGCATGGCCTGGGAGGCGCTCAACAACATCGCCGAGGGCGAGCGGCGCCGCCTGGTCATCGTCGTCAACGACAACGGCCGCTCCTACTCGCCGACCATGGGCGGGCTCGCCGACCACCTGGCCTCCCTGCGCATGACCCCCGGCTACGAGCAGGCCCTGGACATGGCCAAGACCGCGCTCAACCGCGCCCCCGTCGTCGGGCAGCCCCTCTACGACGCCCTGCACGGCCTGAAGAAGGGCCTCAAGGACGCCATCCAGCCCCAGATCATGTTCGAGGACCTGGGCCTGAAGTATCTGGGCCCCATCGACGGCCACGACGAGGCCGCGGTGGAGAAGGCGCTGCGCCGCGCCCGCGACTACGGCGGCCCGGTGATCGTGCACTGCCTCACGCGCAAGGGCAAGGGCTACGCCCCGGCCGAGAACCACGATGAGGACCAGTTCCACGCCCCCGGCGCGTTCGACCCCGAGACCGGGCAGGCCAAGTCCTCCCCGGGTGGCGGCGTGAAGTGGACCAAGGTCTTCAGCGAGGAGATGGTGCGCCTGGGCGGCGAGCGCGACGACCTGGTCGCCATCACCGCCGCCATGCTCCACCCCACCGGCCTGGCCCCCTTCGCCGAGGCCTACCCCGACCGCACCTACGACGTGGGCATCGCCGAGCAGCACGCCGCCACCTCGGCCACCGGCCTGGCCATGGGCGGGGCGCACCCGGTCGTGGCCGTCTACGCCACCTTCCTCAACCGCGCCTTCGACCAGGTCCTGATGGACGCCGCCCTGCACCGCCAGGGCGTCACCTTCTGCCTCGACCGCGCCGGCATCACCGGCACCGACGGCGCCAGCCACAACGGCATGTGGGACCTGTCCATCCTGCAGGTGGTGCCCGGCCTGCGGCTGGCGGTGCCCCGCGACGCCACCCGGCTGCGGGAGGAGCTGCGCGAGGCCGTGGCCGTGGACGACGCCCCCACCGTGCTGCGCTACCCCAAGGGCGCCGTGGGCGAGGACATCCCCGCGGTCGGCCGCATGGGCGGCATGGACGTGCTGCGCAGCGCCGCCGACGCGGGCCACTCCAAGGACCTGCTGCTGGTCGCCGTCGGCGCGATGGCCCGCACCTGCTGCGAGGCCGCCGACCGCCTGGCCGACGAGGGCATCGGCGCCACCGTGGTCGACCCGCGCTGGGTCAAACCCCTGGACCCGGCCCTGGTCGAGGAGGCGGCGGACTACCGCGCCGTGGCCGTGGTGGAGGACAACGGCCGCGTGGGCGCGGTCGGCGACGCCGTTGCCCGCGCGCTGCGCGACGCCGAGCTGGACATGCCGGTGCGCACCTTCGGCGTGGAGCAGGAGTTCCTCGACCACGCCTCGCGCGAGGCGGTCCTGGAGAAGATGGGCCTGACCCCGCAGGTCCTGGCGCGCCGCCTGATGGGCACCGTGTCCCGCCTGACCGACGCGGGCCGCTCCGAGCGCGAACTGGCCGACGGCGAGCCCGCGCAGAGCTGACGCGGGGCCCGCGCCGACGCGGCCGCAGGCCGCGCCGGTGATCCCCCCGCCGCCTGCGGATGCGGGACAATGGGCGTATGAGTTCTCCCGAGACCCTGCGCGTGGCGGTCATCGGTTCCGGTCCGGCGGGCATCTACACCGCCGACGCCCTGACCCGGCAGAACCGTGAGCACGTCGCCGTCGACGTCCTCGACCGGCTCCCCACCCCCTACGGGCTGGTGCGCTACGGCGTGGCCCCGGACCACACCAAGATCAAGGGCGTCGCCCGCGCGCTGCGCACGGTCCTGGAGCACCCCCGCGTGCGGTTCCTGGGCGGCGTCGAGTACGGGCGCCACGTCGGCCTGGAGGACCTCCGGGGCGCCTACCACGCCGTCGTGTTCGCCACCGGCGCCCCCACCGACCGCCGCATGGGCGTGCCCGGGGAGGACCTGCCGGGCAGCGTCGCCGCCACCGACTTCGTCAACTGGTACTGCGGCCACCCCGACACCGAAGTGGAGCGGTTCCTGCTGGACGCCGAGGAGGCGGCGGTCGTCGGCGCGGGCAACGTCGCCCTGGACGTGGCGCGGATGCTCGCCAAGAGCGCCGACGAGCTGCGCGCCACCGATGTGCCCCAGCCGATGCTGGACGTGCTCGCGGCCAGCAAGGTGCGGCGGATCAACGTGGTGGCCCGGCGCGGCCCGCTGCACGCCAAGTTCACCGCGCCCGAGCTGCGCGACATCGGCGAGCTGGCCAACGCCGACGCGGTGGTCGATCCCGCCGAGGTGGCGATCGACCCCAACGGCGAGGAGATGCTGGGCGCCGCGCGCGCTGCCCGCACCAACCTGCGCTACCTGAAGGAATGGGCCGAGCGCTCAGCGGAGGGCCGCCCGCGCGAGGTGCGGTTCCGCTTCTGGCGGCGCCCCGTGCGGCTGAACGGGGCCGAGCGCGTCCAGTCCCTGACGGTGGAGCGGACCGTGCTCGACGCCGACGGCCGCCTCCAGGGCACCGGCGAGACCGAGGAGCTCCCGGCCGGGATGGTGTTCCGCTCCATCGGCTACCAGGGGCTTCCGCTGCCGGACCTGCCCTTCGACGAAGGCGGCGCGACGGTCCCGCACCACGAGGGCCGCGTCGTGGACGCGGCGGGGGAGCGGGTCGCGGGGGCCTACGTGGCCGGGTGGATCAAGCGCGGCGCGACCGGCGTGATCGGGACCAACAAGTCCGACGCGGCGGCGACGGTGCGCTCGCTGCTGGGCGACGCCGACCTGCTCCGGGAGGGCGGCGGACCCCGGGAGCACCCCGACGCGCTCCTGGAGCGTTCGGGCGCCGAGGTGAACGGCTACGAGGGCTGGCTGGCGATCGACGCGGCGGAGGCGGCCCTGGCCGACCGCCTGGGCCGCGGCGACCGGGTGAAGCTCCTCGGCTGGGACGAGTTCCGCCGGGCCGCCCGGGGCTGACCCGTTCCGGCCCCGGCCGCGGGGTCAGTCCACCTCGCCCGCCGGTGCCTCGAAGGTGTTGCAGGCGGAAAGCTTGTCGCCGGTCGAGCCCTGCTCGTACCAGTGCCGGCGGTTCTCCGAGGTGCCGTGGGTGGGCAGGTCGCCCCCGCCGTTGAGCACCTCGTTGACCCGCTCGATCTCCGCGGTGTCGTACCCCAGGCCCCGCATGGCGATCCCGCCCATGCACTCGGCCTGCAGCTCGGTGCGGCGCAGCGCCCGCAGCGACCCCGCCTCGCTCCCGGCCTCGACCTCCATGTCGTAGGTCTTCTCCAGCACGCCGGTGACCTGCTGGACGTGGTGGCCGTACTCGTGGCCGATGAGCGCCGACCAGATCGCCTCCTGGTCGCGGGCGGGGAACTCCTCCGAGAGCTCGGCCACGTTGGGGACCACGACGGTGATGATCTGCTGTTCACCGTCGTAGTAGGCCATCGTGGTGCCCTCGTCGCCGGCGAACGCCGCGGGGTCGGTGTCGGTGGTGGCGAACTCCGGGTCCGCCACGCGCAGGCCCAGCTCCTCCAGGCGCGGGCGCCACAGGTCGTTCAGGCACACGCCGAGCTCGGAGGTGAACCGCTCCCAGGACGCGTCCGAGGACGCGTCCAGGTCGGGCGCGGGGCAGTCCACCGCCTCGGGCATGTCCAGGGCGTAGGCAGGGTGGTCGTAGACGCCGATCTCGACCGCGCCGGGGGGCTCGGTCAGAGCGGCCGCGTACTCGCCGCTGACGCTCTCGGAGCGGACCGGCTCGACGTCCTGGGCGGACTGGGTGAACACCATCATCAGCGCGGTCAGGGCGGCGCCGACCGACACCAGGGCCGACCCGGTGATGGCCGTCCACATCACCCCGCGCGACGGGCCGCGCCTCCGGGGCGGCTGCGGCGGGGGCGGCGCGGCGTAGCCCTGGAAGGCGGGTCCACCGGGCGGCGGGAAGCCGGGGCCGTAAGGGGCGGGGTGCGGGTAAGGCGACTGCGGCGCGTGCCACGGGGGCGCCTGGGGCGGCCCCTGGGGCCGGGGCGGGGGCGCCGAGAAGGCGCGGTCACCGCCGTGCGTGTGCTCCACTGGGCCCCGTCCTTCCGCCTGTGATCCGCCCCCACCCGGGTCCGGGCAAGGGTGGATGATCAACCTTAATCGGACACGAGGGGCGACGATAGCGTGAAGGCCGCCTCCGGGGCGACCGGAGGCGGCCGTGGCGGTGCGGGAACCGTGCGTGCGGGCGGCGCGTCAGGGCCGGTGGGACGCCCGGTACTCCACGCCCGCGGGGGACAGGATGTCCTGGAGCTCGGCCTCGAACAGGGGTTCCATGTCGCCCATGATGGGCGTCATGTGCTCGGCGACCTCCATGCTCACCAGCCCGTAGAGGCGCACCCAGCACGACATGAGCACCCGCAGCGCCCCGTAGGAGGCGTTGTCGATGGTGAAGCCGGTCTTGGCGGCGAACGCGTCCAGCCGGTCCCGCAGCTCCGGGCCGATCTCCTCGTCCGCGGGCAGCGGGATGCGCCCCTCGGCCAGCAGCCGGTCGAACAGGGAGAAGAACGAGGCGGCGAACTCCCGCCCGGCCTCCAGCACCCGCGGGTCGGGGGCGTCCTGCGGGGCGGGGGTGGCGAACAGCAGGGAGAACTCGGCCCGGTGGGCCAGCGCCCAGCTCCGGAATGCGCGCAGCGAGGCCAGGATGCGCCCGTCGGTGTCGTCGGCGGGCAGCGGCCCCGCGGCGCCGGCCACCGCCGCGGACAGCTCGTGGAACAGGTCCGCGCGGACGGCGTTCAACAGGTCGTCGAGGCCGGAGAAGTAGCGGTACAGGCCCGGGGCGGTCATGCCCATGTCGCGGGCGATCGCGCGCAGCGACACACCGGGCGGCCCCTCGGCCGCGAGCCGCCGCCGGGCGTTGTCCTTGATCTCCCGGAGTGTGGCCTCGCGCACACGTTCACGCCGCCCGGGTGCCGCGGCCGCCCCCGGCCCGGCCTGCGCCTGTGTGCCGTCGCCGGTCGGCGCCGACGCCTCTGCGGGCACTTCCGCCTCCTCGATGGGCGCCGCGGCGGGGCGGTCCCCGCCCGGCGCACCGTTGACAAGTGTGAGCAGTGTCAGTTTTAGTGAACGGCGTAAAGCTTACGGTGTTCACCGTCATCTCACGTTAACAGCAAGCCGAGGTCCTCCATGTTCGCAGCGCTGGGGCGCTTCACCTACCGCGGCCGCCTCTGGGTCCTGGCGGCCACCGCCGTGCTCGCCGCCGCGGCGGCCGTCTGGGGCGGCGGCCTGTTCGGCGCCGTGAGCGACGGCGGCTTCGAGGACCCCGGCGCCGAGTCCACCCGCGCCGCCGAGACCATCGAACGCGAGCTGGGGCACGACGGGGTCGACGTCGTCGCCGTGTTCAGCAGCGACGAGATCCGCTACGACAACCCCACCTTCGCCCGCCTGATCGAGCGGATGCGCGACGAGCTGCCCGAGGAGCAGGTCGCCTCCGCCACCACCTACCTCGACGACGGGCTCACCGACACCGAGCGCGGCATCATGCTCGCCGAGGACGGCCACGCCACCTACGTCCCGATCACCATGGAGGGCTCCACCAAGGACGAGCGGATGGAGAACTTCCAGGAGATCCGGGACGACATCAGCGCGGGCCCGCTGGAGGTGCGCCTGGGCGGGCCCCTGCCGGTCGAGCAGGAGATCTCCGAACGCGCCGAGAGCGACGTGGTCCGCGCCGAACTCGTGTCCCTGCCGCTGCTGCTCGCGCTGCTGGTGGTCATCTTCGGGGGCGTCGTGGCCGCCCTCACCCCGCTGGCCGTGGGCGGACTGGCGATCGTCGGCTCCCTGGCGATGCTGCGCGCCCTGACCTACGTCACCGAGGTGTCGGTGTTCGCGGTCAACGTCGCCACCCTCCTCGGCCTCGGCCTGGCCATCGACTACGGGCTGTTCATCGTCAGCCGCTTCCGGGAGGAGACGGCCGCCGGACGGCCGGTCCCCGAGGCGGTGGCGCGGACCCTGTCCACCGCCGGGCGCACCGTCGCCTTCTCCGGCGTCACCGTCATGATCGCCTTCGCCGGGCTGCTGTTCTTCCCCCAGCCCATGCTGCGCTCCATCGGCCTGGGCGGCATCGCGGTCGTGCTGTTCGACCTGCTGGCGGCCCTGGTGGTGCTGCCCGCCCTGCTCGCCGTGGTCGGGCGGCGCATCGACGCCCTGCCGGTCTTCCCGCGGATCCGGCGGCGCCGGGCGCTGCTCCAGGGCGCCACCGGCACGCTCGCCGCCGGGGCCGACCGGGCCGCCCGCGCCGCCGCCTCCAGCGGCGGCTGGGCCCACCTGGCGCACAGCGTCATGCGCCGCCCGGTGCTCTACCTGGTCGCGGTGGCCGGGGTGCTGATCGCCTTCGCCTCGGCGCTGGCCTCCACCCACGTCGGCTCCACCGACCAGCGGTACCTGCCCGCCGGGGCCGACGGCCGGGCGGCCTCGGAGATGCTGTCGGAGGAGTTCCCGGCCGGGGACGTGGCGACCGCGGACATCGCCGTCACCGGGGACCTCACCGGCACCGGCGGCGAGCGCCGGCTGGAGGCCTACACCGACCGCCTGGAAGGGATCGAGGGGGTCATGCGGGCCGACGTGGAGCGCGTGGGCGACACCGCCGCGCACGTGTCCGTGGCCTACGAGGGCGAGGTGGACGCCCCCGCCACCCAGCGCCTGGTCGAGGACCTGCGCGCCGAGCCCGGCCCCGACGGCGCCGACGAGGTCCTGGTGGGCGGTGTCGCCGCCCAGCAGAAGGACACCCTGGACGGCATCCTGGACGCCGTGCCGCTGACGCTCGGCTTCGTCATCGCCGTGACGCTGGTGCTGCTGTTCATGGCCTTCGGGTCGCTGGTGCTGCCGGTCAAGGCCGTCCTCATGGGCTTCCTGTCGCTGGGGGCGTCCCTGGGGGCGGTGATCTGGGGGTTCCAAGAGGGGCACCTGGCGGCGGTGCTCGGCTTCGACGCGGTCGGCACGATGGACCCCACCTACCTGGTGCTGATCCTGGTGGTGTCCTTCGGGCTGGCCATGGACTACGAGCTGTTCCTGCTCAGCAGGGTCCGCGAGGAGTACCTGCACTCCGGCGACAACGCGCACTCGGTGGCGGTCGGGCTCCAGCGCACCGGCGGGATCATCACCAGCGCGGCGCTGCTGCTGGTGGTGGTGCTGGCCGCGATGGGCACCTCGGCGCTGCTCTCGCTGAAGATCATCGGCATCGGGCTCGCGGTGGCCGTGGTGGTGGACGCGACCCTGGTGCGCGCCCTCCTCGTCCCGGCGACCATGCGCCTGCTGGGCGACGCGAACTGGTGGCTGCCGCGCCCCCTGCGGTGGCTGCACGACCGCATCGGCATCAGCGAGGGCGGCGAGGAGGACGAGGGGGCCGGGTCGGCGGACGCCGAAGCGGCCGGGGGAGGCGACCGGGCGCCGCAGGGAGCGTGACGGCCCCCCCGGGGGCGGCCCTCAGCGGCCTCCGGCCGGGGTCGGCCGCCGGTCGGAGAAGGGCAGGTCCGGCTTGTGGCGGCGGGCCTCGGCCAGGACCTCCTCCACCGTCCGGTTCCAGGTGGGGCGGATCCGCACCGCGGGTTCGGGGTGCCACGGGGAGGGCGGCAGCTCCGGCGGCTCCTCCCCGGTCAGGAACACCAGGTAGTGCAGGAACACGGTGCCGCCCCGGTGGTGCAGCGCCTTCGCGCACGCGCACACCCCGGTGACGTCCTTCCACGGGAGCACCAGGTCGTCGGCGGCCGAACGCGGCCACGGCGCCGGGACGCGCACGCCCTCGGCGTCCAGCAGCAGCACCGGTCGGCGCGACAGGTGCCGGGAGGCGGCCAGCAGCCCGCCCCCGCCGAAGAGGACGATCGCCGGCACGCCGATCACCACATCGAGCGTCCCGCCCTTGGCGACCAGCGCGACGCCGATCCCGGTGAACACGGCGCACCCCACGGCGAGCCAGGCCCCTTCCCAGGTGACCCGGAGCCGGTTGGCGACCGCGAACGCGGTGTCCCCGCCGCCCCGCGCTTCGGCGTCGTCGGCGTCCATACCTCCAGGGTAGGACGTGGGGGCGAGGCGCACAGGGACGTGAACGCTCCCGCGTCGGGCGTGTTCCCGCGGAAACGGGCGGACTCCGGCCGCCATCCGGTCCCGCGAGGAGAACCGCCCCGTGCCGATGGCGGAGCGGCACGGGGCGGAGCGGCGGAGACGAGGGCCGGACCCACCGGGCCCGGCCCCTGCGCCCTACAGGGCCTTGTAGCCCTCGGGGTGGAACTTCGCGCCGTTGACGCGCTCGGACACGCCGCTGTAGTCCAGGTACGGCGTGATGCCGCCCAGGTGGAACGGCCAGCCCGCGCCCGTGATCAGGCACAGGTCGATGTCGGCCGCCTCGGCGACGACGCCCTCGTCCAGCATGATCCGGATCTCCTTGGCCAGCGCCTCCAGCGCCCGGTCCAGGATCTCCTGCTCGGAGGAGGGCGTCCCGCCGCCGCTGAACAGCTCCTTGACCTCGGGGTCGAGCTGGAAGTCGGGGCCGAAGACCTCCGTCTTGCCCGCCTCGACCATGCGGCGGTGCTGGTCGGAGACGCTGAAGCGGTCGGGGAAGGCCCCGGCCAGCGTCTCGGACACGTGCAGGGCGACGGCCGGGCCGACGAGCTGCAGGAGCAGCAGCGGCGACATGGGCAGGCCCAGCGGCGCGACCGCGCGGTCGGCCGTCTCGGGCTCGGTGCCCTCCTCCACGGCGCCCAGCACCTCGCCCATGAACAGGGTGAGCAGCCGGTTCACCACGAACGCCGGGGCGTCCTTGCACAGCACCGCGGTCTTCTTCAGCTTCTTGGCGGTGGCGAAGGCCGTGGCCAGCGCGGCCTCGTCGGTCTGCTCGCCGCGCACCAGCTCCAGCAGCGGCAGCACCGCGACCGGGTTGAAGAAGTGGAAGCCCACCACCCGCTCGGGGTGCTCGAGCTTGCTCGCCATCTCGGTGACCGAGAGGGAGGAGGTGTTGGTCGCCAGGATCGCCTCGGGCGAGACGACGGCCTCGACCTCGGCGAAGACCTGCTGCTTGACCTCCATCTTCTCGAAGACGGCCTCGATGACGAAGTCGGCGTCGGAGAAGGCGTCCTTGGTCAGCGACCCGGTCACCTGGGCCTTGAGGCGGTTGGCCTTGTCCTGGCTGACACGGCCCTTGGCCAGCAGCTTGTCGATCTCGCCGTGGACGTAGCCCACGCCCTTGTCCAGCCGCTCCTGGTCCAGGTCGGTCAGCACGACCGGCACGTCCAGGCGGCGGGCGAACAGCAGCGCGAGCTGCCCGGCCATCAGCCCGGCGCCGACCACGCCGACCTTGTTCACCTTGCGGGCCAGCGACTTGTCCGGCGCCCCGGCGGGGCGCTTGGCGCGCTTCTGCACCAGGTCGAAGGCGTACAGCCCGGCCTTGAGCTGGTCGCTCATGATCAGGTCGGCCAGGGCGTCGTCCTCGGCGGCGAAGCCCTCGTCGCGGCCGCGGTCCTTGGCGGCGGCCACCAGGTCCAGCGCGCGCACCGGCGCCGGGGCGGCGCCGTGCAGCTTGCCGTCGACCATGAACCGGGCGCCCGCGACGGCCTGGTCCCAGGCCTCGCCCGTGTCCACCTCGGGCCGCTCGACGGTGATGTCGCCCTTGACGACCTTGGCCGCCCAGCGCAGCGACTCCTCGACGAAGTCGGCCGGCTCGAACATCGCGTCGGCGATGCCCAGCTCGCGCACCTGCGGGCCCTTGATCATCTTGTTCTGGTTGAGGGGGTTCTCGATGATCAGCTTGAGGGCCTTCTCGGCGCCGATCAGGTGCGGCAGCAGGTAGGTGCCGCCCCAGCCGGGCACCAGGCCCAGGAACGCCTCGGGCAGCGCGAACGCCGGGACGCCCGAGGAGACGGTGCGGTAGGTGCAGTGCAGCGCCGCCTCGACGCCGCCGCCCATCGCCGCGCCGTTGACGAAGGCGAAGGTGGGCACGTGCAGCTCGCCCAGACGGCGCATCACGTCGTGGCCCAGCTTGCCGATGGCGTGCGCCTGGTCGCGGTTCTGCAGCAGCGGCACGCCGCTCAGGTCGGCGCCCACGGCGAAGATGAACGGCTTGCCGGTGACGGCGACCGCGGCGATGTCGGTGCGGGCCGCGGCGGCGTCGATGGCCTCGTTCAGGCTCAGCAGGCCGCCGGGGCCGAAGGTGTTGGGCTTGGTGTGGTCGTGGCCGTTGTCCAGGGTGATCAGGACGGCGGTGCCGGCACCGTAGGGGAGTTCGACGTCGCGCGACAGGGCCGTGGTGACGACCTCGTCGGCGAAGAGCTCGGAGATACCGTGACGCGAAGCGTCTCCGTCGATGGCGGCGGCGGGAGACGGGTGGGCTTCGATCGGGCTGCTCACTTGGCGTTTCCTTCCCAGTTCGTGTTCTCCCACAGCACGGTCCCGCCCATGCCCATGCCGACGCACATGGTGGTCAGGCCGTAGCGGACGTCCGGGCGCTCGGCGAACAGGCGCGAGAGCTGCATCATCAGCCGCACGCCGGAGGAGGCCAGCGGGTGGCCCAGGGCGATGGCGCCGCCCCACGGGTTGACCCGGGCGTCGTCGTCGGCGATGCCGAAGTGCTCCAGGAAGGCGAGCACCTGCACCGCGAAGGCCTCGTTGATCTCGATGAGGCCGATGTCGTCCATGCTCATGCCCTGGCGGGCGAGCAGCTTCTCGGTGGCCGGGACCGGGCCCACGCCCATGACCTCGGGCTCCACCCCGGCGAAGGAGAAGTCCACCAGCCGCATGCGGGAGTCCAGCCCCAGCTCGGCGGCGACGTCCTCGGCGGCCAGGATGGCGCCGGTCGCACCGTCGTTCAGCCCGGCCGCGTTGCCCGGGGTCACGTTGCCGTGCGCGCGGAACGGCGTCTTGAGCTTGGCCAGGTCCTCCATGGAGGTGCCGGGCCGCGGCGGCTCGTCGGCGCTGGCCAGCCCGAAGCCCTGCTCGGCCGAGCGCACCAGCGTCTCCACCAGGTCCTGCTGGATCCTGCCCTCGGCGTAGGCCTTGGCGACCTTGTCCTGGCTGCGCACCGCGTAGGCGTCGGCGCGCTCCTTGGTGATGGAGGGGAAGCGGTCGTGGAGGTTCTCCGCGGTGTTGCCCATGACCAGGGCGGAGGGGTCCACCAGCTTCTCGGACAGGAAGCGCGGGTTCGGGTCGACGCCCTCGCCCATGGGGTGGCGGCCCATGTGCTCGACACCGCCGGCGATGACGACGTCGTAGGCCCCGAAGGAGATCCCGGCCCCTGCGGTGGTGGCCGCGGTGAGCGCGCCGGCGCACATGCGGTCGATGGCGTAGCCGGGGACGCTGCGGGGGAGCCCGGCCAGGAGGGCGGCGCTGCGGCCGATGGTCAGACCCTGGTCGCCGATCTGCGTCGTGGCGGCGATCGCGACCTCGTCGACGCGCTCGGGCGGCAACTGGGGGTTGCGGCGCAGCAGTTCCCGGATGACGCGGACGACGAGGTCATCGGCGCGCGTCTCGGCGTAGAGGCCCTTGCCGGCCTTGCCGAACGGGGTCCTGGCCCCGTCGACAAACACGACGTCGCGGGCGGTTCGCGGCACGATTGCCCCTCCTTCACAACCTGGTGAGTGGTTTGCCCCCCTCATGCTACTCGCCGGTAACTAGTGCTGCGAGCACCGGGGGCGCGCGGTGCGCAACGGGGCGCGGGAGGGGGCGCCGGGCGGAGCACCGCCCGGAACGCGGAGCGCCCGCCCGGCCTGGGGCCGGACGGGCGCACGCGCGGCGGTGCCGCGGGGACGGGGAGGGCAGCGGGTCAGAACAGGGACGCGGCTTCGCGGTGCCGCCCCGCGGCGCTGTAGGCGCCGGCCAGGTCGCGGCGCATCTTGAAGGTGAGCATGCGGATCTCGGGGTCACCGACGGCGGCGAGCCCGTTCCGGTAGGCCTCCCGCAGCGCGTCGATGGCCTCCCGGTCCATCCCCGCCTGGGTGTAGGCGCGCCCGAGCCGGTGGTGGATGACCAGGGTGTCGTGGTGCCGGCCGCCCAGGCGGCGCGTGCGCTGGGCGAGCACCAGGCGCAGCTGGCGGACGGCCTCCTGGTAGCGGCCCGCCGCGCTGAGCGCCATGCTCAGCCCGACCCGCAGCCGCTCCCGCTCGACCGGGTCGGCCGCGTCCTCGATGGCGCGCTCATAGTGCGCGACGGCGGCCTCGTGCTCGCCGGAGCGGCGCAGCGCGTCGGCCAGGCGGGTGCGCGCCTCGACGGTGTCGGAGGCCATCGGCCCCAGCCGCTCGGTGCGGTGGCGCAGCAGCACCTCCCACAGCTCGGCGGCCTGGGCGGGGCGGGCGCTGTCCGCGCAGATCCAGGCGAGGTTCTCGCGGATGACGTCGGTCTGCGGGTGCTCCTCCCCGAAGACCTTGACCGCCTCCTCCAGGGTGCGCTCGAACTCCAGCCGGGCCGCCTCCCTGCGGCCGATCTGGGCGTACTTGCTCGCGAGGTTGTTGCGCGCGGCGATACTGCGCGGATCCTGCGAGCCGTGCCGCTGGACCTTGTCGTCCAGCGTGCGCTCCAGGGAGGCCACGCGCAGGCCGGGGGTGCGGCCGCCCTCCTCCGAGCCGACGGAGGGCGCGGGCTCCTGCGGCGGTACGGCCTTGCCCCGGCGCATCAGGTTCCGCCACAGCGACACCAGTCCCACCTCCCGTTCACGCTCTCCGAATCCTGCACCAGGGGTGGGCGCGGTCACAGGTCTCCCCACGCGAATCACTCCCCGGTCTTTTCCGCCCCGCAACGACAACAGCACGATTCCATAACTTAATCCGCCGCGGCAGGCCCGGGAAGCCTCCACGGCGGGGTTGGGGGGTGTGAAGTCTATCACTTATCGGTATTTTAGGGAGTCAAGAGGTTTAATCGGAGAAACGTCGTGTTTGTCGCCGAGTGTTCGACTCGTGAACGGCGGGGGGGCGGTGCCGCGGCCGTCGCGGAGCGTTACCGGACGTGGGCGCGACGACGTCACGGCGGAGGCGGCGGGTCCGTCC
>NZ_JAQFWP010000095.1 GCF_027706745.1 Nocardiopsis suaedae
ACCAGGCATCACCCCACCCTACAGCCGCCAACGAACTAACGACTCAGGACACTAGGGCGGTGACGGTGGTGGGGGGAAGTTTTCCACGGTGACACTGTGCTTTCCTGAGGACCGCAGCAGCCGGGCTCGCATGCGCGGGGCCGGAGCTGCCGAGAGAGCACCCTCACGGTCGCCCCCTTACGAGATTCGCGGGCTGAAGGAGACGGCCGTGGCGGGGAGGTCGCCGTCCCGGAAGCCGAGCAGCCGCGGTCCGCACGGCAGAGGCCGGTGCCAGGCGGAGGCGGTCGGGGCATCGACCTCGAAGCCCCACAGGAAGCCGCCGTGCAGCTCCGCTGCCGCATACTGCGGATCGGCCGCAGAGTCCTCGCTTCGGGCCGGACGATCGCCTTCTCGAAGTCGCCGTGGCGTCGCTCGGTGAGGCGGAAGGCACGGAGCGGAACGAGGAACCGGGGGCGGAAGAAAAGTCCGCGACCACCAATCCGGATCCGTCGGAGCGCCGAACCCCTGGTGTGAAAAGCACGGGAGAGGCGGACAAAGGGCGGGGCGCCCGTTCGGTCGGCGCGGGGGCGGCCACCGGGGTCCTCGCGGCGGCCGCGGCTCTGGGAGCCGGGGAGCTGGCCGCGGGGCTGACGGGGACGGCTTCCCCGGTCATCGTCGTCGGGGACGCCCTGGTCGACAACAGCCCGTCGTGGGCCAAGGAATTCGCGATCGCGGTGTTCGGGATCTACGACAAGATCGCGCTGCTCGCCGGGGTGTACGCCGCGATCGCGCTCTTCGCGGCGGTGCTCGGTGTCCTCTCGCTCCGCCGCCCCGTCGTCGGCTACACCGGGCTGGCCGCGTTCGCTGCGGTCGGCGCCGTGGCCGTGGCGGTGCGCCGCGCCGACGAGCCGATGGCCGTCGTGCCCGTCGTCGTCGGCGCGCTGGCGGGGGAGGCGGCCCTGGTGCTCCTTCTGCGCGCGGTCCGCGGGGGGCGTCCCGCCGGCTCGCCGGTGGCGGGTGTCGGCGGGACGCGGAGGGGGCGGCCCGCCGGCGCCCCGCAGGGCGTGTCCTCCCGTCGGCGTTTCCTGCTCACCGGGGCCGGTGTGCTGGTATTCGCGGGTGCGGCCGGCGGCATCGGGCGCTACCTGGCCTCGGGGGCGGGCATCGCCGAGAAGCGGGCCGCCCTCCGGCTGCCCCCTGCGGCCGATCCGCTGCCGCCCCTGCCCGCCGGTTCCGACCTGGGCCTCCGCGGCCTGCCGCCGTTCACCACCCCCAACCCGGTCTTCTACCGCATCGACACCGCCCTGTCGGTGCCCCGGGTCGACCCCGACCGGTGGCGGCTGCGCATCCACGGCATGGTCGACCGGCCCCTCGAACTCGACTACGACGCCCTGCTGCGGCGCCGCCTGGTCGAGTCCGACACCACCCTGACCTGTGTGTCCAACCAGGTCGGCGGCGACCTGGTCGGCAACACCCGCTGGCTGGGCGTGCGCTTGGACGACCTGCTGCGCGAGGCCGGTGTGCACAGCGGGGCCGACCAGATCCTGAGCACCTCCCAGGACGGGTGGACCTGCGGCACCCCGACCGAGGCGGTCCTGGACGGGCGCGACGCCCTCCTGGCCATCGCCATGGACGGCGAACCGCTCCCCTTCGCGCACGGCTTCCCGGTGCGCATGGTCGTGCCCGGCCTCTACGGGTTCGTCAGCGCCACCAAGTGGGTCACCGACATCCGCCTCACCCGCTTCTCCGACGCCCGCGCCTACTGGGCGCGGCGCGGCTGGGCCGTCAGGGCGCCGATCAAGACCATGTCCCGGATCGACGTCCCCGGGCCGCTGGCCGAGGTCGACGCCGGCCCCACCACCGTGGCCGGAACGGCGTGGGCCCAGCGCCGCGGGATCGAGGCGGTCGAGGTGCGCGCCGACGGCGGCCCCTGGCGGGAGGCCGACCTCGCCGAGGTGCCCGGGATCGACACCTGGGTCCAGTGGAGCACGGAGTTCGACCTGGAGCCCGGGCGGCACGCCTTCGAGGTCCGGGCCACCGACAACAGCGGATACACGCAGACCGAAGAACGTGCCGAGCCCGTTCCCGACGGGGCGACGGGCTGGCATTCGGTGCAGATCACCACGGTGTGAGCACGGCGCGCCGCGCCCCTCGCGACCCGGTCCGCACCCCCTGCGAGAGCACGACGGAACCACCGAGAAAGAGCAGAAGAAAGAAGAGGATGACGATGAGCACCACCGACTACATCCGCACGTTCGGGACCGCCTCGGCCGCCGCCGTGCTCGCCTTCGGGCTCGCCGCCTGCGGCGACATGTCCGGCGGCGGTGAGCAGGAGGCCGGCGGCAGCGGCGGCGAGACCGGTTCGGCCGAGGAGCAGACCGGGAACGGTGAGACCGAGGCGGCGATGGACGAGCCGTTCGGCCCGGCCTGCGCCGACGTCCCCGACGACGGGGCCGGCAGCTTCTCCGGCATGGCCGAGGACCCCGTCGCCACCGCCGCGTCCAACAACCCGGCCCTGTCGACCCTGGTCGAGGCCGTCACCCAGGCCGACCTGGGCGACACGCTGAACGGGGCCGAGGACATCACCGTCTTCGCGCCGGCCAACGCGGCCTTCGAGGAGATCCCGGAGGAGGACCTGAACGCCCTGCTGGAGGACAAGGACCAGCTCACCGACGTGCTGACCTACCACGTCGTCGAGGGCAAGCACGCGCCCGCGGACCTGGAGGAGGGCTCCTTCACCTCGCTGCAGGGCGAGAAGGTGGAGACCTCGGGTTCCGGAGAGGAGTACACGGTCAACGGCGACGCGAACGTGGTCTGCGGGAACGTGCAGACCTCCAACGCCACGGTCTACATCATCGACGGTGTGCTGATGCCCCAGGGCTAGCCGCCACAGGCCGAGGCTTCAGGCGCCCGGGCGGGTCGGCGGTGGACAGGGCCCGCCCGGGTCGGTCCCTGGGACAGGAACGAGGACGATGAACGAGGACTCCGCACGGCACCTGGCCGGTGTCCCCGAAGGCGGTGCGCTGCCCCAGGAGGACCTGGTGGGCCTTTTGCACCGTGTCGCCCGCGGCGACGAACGCGCCTACGAAAAGGTCTACGACCGCATGAGCCCGTCGGTGTACGGACTGGTCCGCCGCATCCTGCGCGACCCCGCCCAATCGGAGGAGGTCGCCCAGGAGGTCATGGTGGAGGTGTGGCGCTCGGCCTGCCGCTACGACGAGCACCGGGGCAGCCCGCAGGCGTGGACGATGACGCTCGCGCACCGGCGCGCCGTCGACCGGGTCCGCAGCGACCAGGCCGGACGCGACCGCGAGGCGCGCGCCGCGGCGGTCGGCGACGGACCCCCCTACGACGAGGTGGAGGAGCAGGCGACCGGCCGGCTGGAGCGCGAGCGGGTGCGCCGGTGCCTGGAGACGCTGACCGAGCTGCAGCGCCAGGCGGTGCGCCTGGCCTACTACGGCGGATACACCTACCGCGAGGTGGCCAAGCTGCTGTCCTCGCCTCTCGGCACGGTCAAGACGAGGATGCGCGACGGCCTCATCCGCCTGCGCGACTGCCTGGGGGTGGAGTGGTGATGCCCCGACTTCGCCAGGATCTGCACACGCTCGCCGGGGCCTACGCCCTCAACGCCCTCCCGGAGGAGGAGCTGCGCCGCTTCGAGGAGCACCTCGCGCGCTGCGAGTCCTGCGTGCAGGAAGTGCGCGGGATGGCCGAGACGGCGGCCCTGCTCGGGGAGGCCGCGGCCCGCACACCGCCGGAGCGGATGCGCGCCCGCGTGCTGGAGGAGGTCTCCCGCACGCGGCAGCTCGCCCCGGCCGAGACCCGCATGGCCTCACCGCGCTCCTGGTGGTCCCGCTGGGGCGGGGCATGGGCCCTCGCCGCGTGCCTGGCCGCGGTCCTGGCCCTGGGCGGGGCCGTGGTCTGGCAGCAGTCCCGCATCGGCGAGCTGGAAGAGAACGAGCGGCAGATCGCCGCTGTGCTCTCCGCACCCGACGCGGAGGTGGCCGGGGCGGAGCCGGCCGAGGGGGTGGCGGTGACGGCGGTGTCCTCGCAGAGCCGCGGCGCCCTCGTCTTCAGCGCTCAGGGGCTGGAGCCGCTCGACGGGCAGGACTACCAGCTGTGGCTGGCCGACCCGGACGGTTCGGTGCGCTCGGCCGGACTGCTGGAGATCGCCTCCGACGGCGAGGTCGATCCGCTCCTGGCGGGCGGCATCGGAGACGCCGAGGGCATCGCGGTCACCGTCGAACCCGAAGGGGGATCCGACCAGCCCACCAGCGAGCCGATGATGCGGATGCCGCTGGAGGGCTGACCCTCCCCGCATCTCTCCCCGGTCCGGGGGCGGCGTCTGGGGAAGCCGCCCCCGGACCTTCTCGTGCCCTGTGCCGCAGGGCGCCTTGGGAACGGACCAATCCGCCCCGCCGCCGTGCACCGAACCCCTGACGAGGCTCCGGAGACCCGGACGCCGACAGGACGGACAAGGGGAGCGACGACCCATGGCCCATTCGCCCGGACGGGAACCGGAGCGCCGGATCGCCGTCGTGGGAAGCGGGGTCAGCGGCCTCACCGCCGCCTACCTCCTGCAGCGCGGCGGCGCGCAGGTCACCCTCTTCGAGGCGGACGACCGCCTGGGCGGGCACGCCCACACCCACGACGTCCCCGCCGCCAGGGGCGCCCCGCTCGCCGTCGACAGCGGGTTCATCGTGCACAACCGCCGGACCTACCCGGAGTTGACGGCGCTCTTCGACGAGCTGGGCGTCGCCACCCGCCCCACCGGGATGAGCCTGTCCGTCCAGTGCCGCGGCTGCGGGCTGGAGTACGCCGGGTCCCGCGGCCTGCGCGGCCTGGCGCCGGGTCCCGGTGTGCTCGCCCGCCCGCGCTACCTGCGCATGCTCACCGAGGTCCCGCGCTTCCACCGGGCCGCCCGCGCCCTGCTCGACCGCGGTCCCGCCTCCGCCCCGGACGACGAGCCCACCCTCGCGGGCTTCGCCCGAGGCGCGGGCCACTCGGCCTACTTCGTCGCGCACTACCTCGTCCCCCTGGTGTCGGCGGTGTGGTCGTGCCCCGCGGGCACCGCCCTGGAGTACCCCGCGCGCTACCTGTTCGCGTTCCTGGACCACCACGGCATGCTCTCCTTCGGAGGGGCGCCGCAGTGGCGCACGGTCGTCGGCGGGTCCCGCACCTACGTCGAGCGCATCGCCAAGCCGCTGGGCTCCGTGCGGACCTCCACCCCCGTGCGCGCGGTCGTGCGTACCGGCGACGGCGTCGACGTGCGCACCGGCGACGGAGACGCCGCGCGCTTCGACGGATGCGTCGTGGCGGTCCACGCCGACCAGGCGCTGGCGGTGCTGGACCGGCCCACCCGCGAGGAGCGCACCGTGCTGGGCGCCTTCGGTTACTCCCGCAACCGCGTGCGGCTGCACACCGACACCGCGCTCATGCCGCGCCGCAAAGGCGCATGGGCCGCGTGGAACCACCGGCTGGAGTCCTGTGTCCCCGGGCGCGCCCCGGTGCGGGTCACCTACCACATGAACCGCCTTCAAGGGCTCGGCTCCGGCCCCGACTACCTGGTCAGTCTCAACGCCGACGACGCGGTCGACCCCGGGAGCGTGGTCGCCGAGACGGTCTACGAGCACCCCGTTTACACGGGCGAGTCCGTGGCCGCACAGGCGCGGCTCGGCGGCCTGGGCGACGAGCGCCTCGCCTTCGCCGGCGCCTACCAGGGCTGGGGCTTCCACGAGGACGGCTGCCGCTCCGGGGTGCGCGCCGCCGAACGCCTGGGGGCGCGGCGATGAGCGGTCCGACCACGCCGACCACGGTTCCGGCGCTCTACGAGGCGACGGTGCGCCACACGCGCACCGCACCGCTGCACCACGCCTTCGCCTACCGGGGCTACTACTGGCTCGTGGACCTGGACGCGGTTCCCCGCCTTCCCGCGCCCCTCCGCCCTCTGGCGCGCTTCCACGCACGGGACCACTGCGGCGATCCCTCGGGCACACTGCGCGGGAACGTCGATGCCTACCTGGCCGAGCACGGCATCGACCTGCAGGGGGGCCGGGTGCTCATGCTGGCCCACGCCCGCGTGCTGGGGTACGTCTTCAACCCGCTCACCGTCTACTGGTGCCACGGCGCCGACGGCACCCCCGTATGTGCGGTCGCGGAGGTGCACAACACCTATCGGCAACGGCACCGCTACCTGCTCCGCACCGACCGGCACGGCCGCGCCCGCGCGGACAAGACGTTCCCCGTCTCCCCGTTCAACCCCGTCGACGGGCACTACCGGATCAGCGTGCCCGAGCCGGACCGCGCGCTGCGGCTGGCGGTCACGCTCGTCCGCTCCGGACGGACCGTCTTCGCCGCGTCGCTGCGCGGTGAGCGCCGCCCGACCACGCCCCGCACTCTGTTGGGCCTGGCCCTGCGCCACCCCCTGACCCCCCTCATAGGGGCCCTGCGCATCCGGCTCCAGGGCATCTGGCTCCTCCTGCGCGGTCTGCCCATCGTCCGGGGGACCACGGCGGACGGCCCCGCATCGGCCCGCAGGGGCGCGGCGCATCCTCCGGCCGACCCCCCAACGGAACAGACAGACCACACAGAACAGACAGAACAGGCAGTGGAACAGCGATGAGCACCATCCGTCCTCCCCGGCAGGAGCGCTCCGCGGGGCGGCCCGGCAGGGCCGTCGGCCCCGAGGGGCCAGTCGACCCGGCGCGCTGGCCGGACGTGGCCCGCGTGCCGCGCGCCCCCGTCCGGGGACGGGCCGCGCGATTCTTGGCCGAGCGCGCCTTCACACGGATCCCGATCCGCGTACGCACCCCGGCCGGATCCCTGCCCGCCGGGGGCGGCCCGGAGGCCCCGCTGCTCGACCTGCACCGGCCCGGGGACTTCTACGCCAGGCTCGGGGCCGCGGGGCTGATCGGGTTCGGCGAGTCCCACATGGCCGGGGACTGGTCCTCACCGGAACCGGTACGCCTTCTGACGGTGCTCGCCGAGCACTACGCCGACCTCGTGCCGCGCCCCCTGCTCCCGCTGCGCCACGCGGTGCTGCCGCGCCGCTCCGGGCGCGACGACAACACCCCCGAAGGGGCGCGGCGCAACATCCGGCACCACTACGACCTGTCCAACGACCTCTTCGCCCTGTTCCTCGACGAGACCATGACCTACTCGGCCGCCCTCTTCGGCCCCGGCGATGGCCCCGCCGCCGAAGCCGGACCCGCGGAGCTGGCCGCGGCCCAGCGCCGCAAGATCGACCGGCTGCTGGACCGCACCGGCGTGGGCGAGGGCACCCGCGTCCTGGAGATCGGGACCGGCTGGGGCGAGCTGGCCGTGCGCGCGGCCCTGCGCGGGGCCCAGGTCACCTCGGTCACCCTCTCGGCCGAGCAGCGGTCCCGGGCGGCTCAGCGGGCCCTCCGCGCCGGCGTGGCGGACCGCACCGACATCCGCCTGTGCGACTACCGGCAGGTGACCGGCTCTTACGACGCCGTCCTGAGCGTGGAGATGGTCGAGGCGGTGGGGGAGCGGTACTGGCCGGTGTTCTTCACCGCCCTCGACCGGCTCACCGCCCCCGGCGGACGGGTCGGCCTCCAGACCATCACCATGGAGGACGCCCCGATGCGGGCCTCGCGCGGCGCCTACACCTGGATGCACAAGTACATCTTCCCCGGCGGTCTCATCCCGTCGGTGCCCGCGATCGAGGAGCAGCTGCGCACCCGCACGGCGCTGCGCGTCACCGACCGCCGCGCCTTCGGCACCGACTACGCCCAGACCCTGCGCATCTGGCGTGCGAGCTTCGAGGCCGCCGGCGCGCAGGTGGCCGAACTCGGCTTCGACCCCGTCTTCCGCACCATGTGGTCCTTCTACCTGGCCTACTGCGAAGCGGGGTTCCGCGCGGGAATGATCGACGTCGAACAGATCACCATGGAGCGTGACTGAGCATGGCCGCACCGACCGCCTCCTCCGCACCGGCGACCGGCCGGACGTCTTCCCGCCCCGGGCGTGCCGCCGGGAGTGTCCGTCCCGGCCGCCGCGCCCGCGGACCCCGCGGAGCCGCGCACATGATCGTGGCCGCCGTGGAGGGCCTGTTCGGCGGGGCGTCCCCTGTCCGTGTCCGCGCCTGGGACGGCAGTCAGGCTGGGCCCGACGGCGCGGCCGCCCTCGTGCTGCACGACCCGGCCGCACTGCGGCGCCTCGTGGCGCGGCCGGACGAGCTGGGCTTCGCACGGGCCTACATCGCCGGGGAGATCGACGCCGAGGGCGACCTCACCGATGCCCTGCGCCGCGTCTTCGCCGCGCTGGCGGACCACGGACCGTTCCGCCCCTCGCCCCTGGCCGTCGCGCGGGCCGTGCACACGGCGGTGGTGCTGGGGGCCGTGGGGCCGGTGCCGCAACCGCCGCAGGCGGAGGCGAGGATGAGCGGGCGCCTGCACAGCCGCCGACGCGACTCGGCGGCCATCGCCCACCACTACGACGCGGGCAACGACCTCTACCGGATGCTGCTCGATCCTTCGATGGCCTACTCGTGCGCCTACTGGTCCGAGGACGGCGACGACCTCGCCCGGGCCCAGGAGGCCAAGCTCGACCTGGTCTGCCGCAAGCTCGCACTGCGCCCCGGGGCGCGGCTGCTCGACCTCGGGTGCGGCTGGGGCTCCCTGGCCCTGCACGCCGCCGAGCACCACGGGGCCCACGTCACCGCCCTCACCCTCTCCGCCGAGCAGGCCGGCTTCGTCCGCTCCCGCGTCGCCGAACGCGGGCTGGGGGAGCTGGTCGAGGTCCGGCTCGGCCACTACCGCGACCTCCGGGCCGATGATGCCGGCGCTCCCGGCGGGTTCGACGCCGTCGCCGTGATCGAGATGGGCGAGCACGTGGGCCGCCGCGAGTACGGCCCCTTCGCCGAGCGCCTGCGGACCCTGCTGGCCCCGGAGGGCCGACTGCTCGTGCAGCAGATGTCCCGGCGCGGGCGCCACCCGGGGGGAGGGCCCTTCATCGAGACCTACATCGCCCCCGACATGCACATGCGCCCCGTGGGGCGGACCGTCGGGCACCTGGAGAACGCGGGGCTGGAGGTGTGCGATGTGCACGCCATGCGCGAGCACTACGTGCGCACCGCCCGCGCGTGGTCGGCCGAGCTCGAACGGCGCTGGAACGAGATCAGCGCCCTCATGGGCGTGGAGACGGCCCGGGTATGGCGCCTCTACCTGGCCGGCGGCTCCCTGGCCTTCGAGGAGGGGCGCATGGGCGTCGACCAGATCCTGGCCGTACCCGCCACGGGCGCGGGCGTCGGCTTCCCTGCGGAGAGGGTGCGGTGACCGGTGTCCTCGCCCTTCCCCCTCTCCCCGGGAGCCACGACCGCCTTCGGCGCCAACCTGGCGCTCACCGCGGCGGCGGTCGCGGTGCTCATGGGGGCGACGTTCCTGATCGCCCGCCGACGACAGCGCCACGACCTGGTCGACACGGCCTGGGGGGCGGGCTTCGCCCTGGTCGCCCTGGTGTCGGCGGTGCTGTCCACGGGCCACGGCGACCCGGTCCGGACCTGGACCGCCGCCGCCCTCACCGCGGTCTGGGGGGTGCGCCTGTCCGTGCACATCGGCCGCCGTGGCCGGGGAGCCGCAGAGGACCCGCGCTACACCGACCTGCTCAGCGGTGGCACGGGGGGACGCGACGCCCGTGCGCTGCGCCTGGTGTACCTGCCCCAGGGGGTGCTGGTCTGGGCGATCTCCCTCCCGGTGCAGGCGGCCGCCTACACCCCCGGCCCCGTCGGAGGGCCGCTGTTCGCGGGGGTCGCCGTGTGGCTGACCGGATTCCTGTTCGAGGCGGTCGGTGACGCCCAGCTGTCGCGCTTCAAGGCCGACCCGGCCAACCGGGGCCGGATCATGGACCGCGGCCTGTGGTCCTGGACCCGGCACCCCAACTACTTCGGCGACGCGTGCGTGTGGTGGGGCCTGTATCTCATCGCCGCCGACACGTGGCAGGGGGCGCTGACCCTGCCGGCGCCGGTGGCGATGACCCTGCTGCTGACCGCGGGTTCCGGAAAGCGCCTCTTGGAGAACCGCATGAGCACCCGCCCGGGCTGGGACGCCTACGCCCGCCGCACGAGCGGTTTCTTCCCTCTGCCACCGCGCCGGGAATGACCGCAGGCGCATCCGGGAAGGAGGGACGGCCCGGAGGCGGTCCCGCCGCGTGCGGCGGAAGCCGGTCGCCGGGACGGGGCGGCGTCCCGGTTCGGCATTCGAGGCATTCCGGAGGCGGGAACCTGAGCGCCTTTTGGCGTTCTTGGCACTCAGGGCGATTCGCATTGGGATTAGGCGGTCGATTCTCCGGGGTATCGGATCCGGTACCGCGATCGCGGCTTCAGCGACCGCGGCGGAACCGCGCGGGCATGCGTCCGGTGGCGGTCGCCGCCGATCCACCGTGCCGGTCCGGGGCCGGCTCCACCACCTGAAGGGGCGCTCACGATGGGGATCATCTCGCGGGGGTTCGGCGGTCGCCGCCGCACCGCCGAGGACGCGCGGGTCCCGCCGGGGCAGTACCTGACCGACGGGTTCCCCGTCCTGTCCGCCGGGCCCACCCCCCGCGTCACCGAAGAGGACTGGAGGTTCAGCATCACCAGCGAGGCCGGGGACACGGTGACGTGGACGTGGGAGGAGTTCCTGGCCCTGCCCCAGGAGCGGCCGCACACCGACATCCACTGTGTCACCCGCTGGTCCAAGCTGGACACCGAGTGGACCGGGGTCGGTCTGGACACCCTGCTGGAATCCGTGGACACCGCCGCGGACTTCGCCCTCGCCTACAGCCACGGCGGGTACACCACGAACCTCCCCTTGGAAGACCTGGCCGGCGGACAGGCCTGGGTCGTGCACGCCTTCGGGGGCGAGCCCCTCGCGCCCGAGCACGGCGGCCCCGCGCGGCTGCTCGTGCCGCACCTGTACTTCTGGAAGTCGGCCAAGTGGATCAAGGGGGTGCGCCTGCTCGACCACGACGAGCCGGGGTTCTGGGAGCAGGCCGGCTACCACCCCTACGGAGACCCCTGGCGCGAGCAGCGCTACTGGGGGGACTGACGGTGCCCGGACACTGGCGTCCGGCGGTGCTGGTCGGAGCCAGGGCCGAGAGCCCGACCGCCAGGACGCTCGTCCTGAAGGCCGAAGAGGGCTGGCCGGGCCACCGGCCCGGCCAGCACGTGGACGTGCGCCTGACCGCCGAGGACGGCTATACCGCCCAGCGGAGCTATTCTCTGGCGGCCCCCGCCGTCGGTGACACCGTCGAGATCACGGTGCAGCGGGTCCCGGGCGGCGAGGTGTCGCCGTACCTGGTCGATGAAATGGCCGAGGGGGACCGGCTGGAGGTGCGCGGACCACTGGGCGGATGGTTCGTGTGGGACCCCGCCTCCACCGACCCGGTCGCGCTCTTCGGCGGCGGAGCGGGGGTCGTTCCGCTCATGTGCATGGTCCGTGCGCGTCGCGCCGCCCGTTCCCGGGCGCTTTTCCGCCTGGTGTACTCGGTGCGCGCCCCCGACGGCCTGCTCTACAGGGCCGAACTCCGTGAGCGCGCTCCCGGTGACGCGGGCCTGGACGTCTTCCTCGCCTACACCCGGACGGCGCCGGAGGGGACGCCCCGGGCGCCGGCTCGCGTGGGCGTCGCCGACGTCAACACCCACGGCCTGCCCGCCGAATTCGGGCCCATGTGCTTCGTGTGCGGGCCGACCGGCTTCGTCGAGGCGGTGGCCGACGCCCTGGTGGCCCTCGGGCACGACCCGGGCCGGATCCGCACCGAGCGCTTCGGGGCTTCAGGGGGACCGCGATGACCGAGTACCTGGACGCCAATGCCCTGGCAGGCGCGCTGTCGGAGGTCTTCTCCGTGGACCTGACCTCCTCCTGGCGCCGTTGTTCGGTCTGCGGCCACACGGGCGCCTTCGCCGAGCTCCACGTCTACACCGACTGCCCCGGCCAGGTCGCCCGCTGCCCGTCCTGCCAGACGGTCGTGCTGCGCCTCGTGCGCAGCGGAGACACCCTCTGGCTGGACCTGGGAGGCACCGGCTGCCTGCGTGTGGAGTTGCGCTGAGCCACCGGACCGGCCTCGATGGAAGGCCGCGCAGCCCGTGCGGAGCCATCGCATGGGCGGTCCGTGCCGGCCGCGCGGGCCCTCACTGGCGTGGAACGTCCCGGGCGTCCGGGAGCGGATGGCGGTCATCGCCCGGGTGCGGAACCCGGGCCGAGGCCTGGCGGGGCACCCCTGACGGCCGGTCGGTGCCGACGTGTCGGCCCAGGAAGGACGTCGGCAGCTCCAGCGCAGCAGGTCGATATCCGCCGGCAGGTGGTGCTTCTGGGGTGGGAGACGCTGACGAGCACCCCGAAGAGCCTGGCCGGCAAGCGCACCCTCACCTTGGACGCGGAGACCGTGCGGGTGCTCAGGGCGTGGAAGCGGCGCCAGGTCCGCGAGCGCCTGGCCGCGGGGGAGGGGTGGGCCGACTCGGGGATGGTCTTCACCCACCAGGACGGGTCCGGTCTGCACCCGGGGAAGGTGTCGGAGGCCTTCACCCGCATCGCGTCGGAGGCGGGGCTTCCGCCGATCACGCTGCACGGTCTGCGCCACGGCGCGGCGTCGTTGAGTCTGGCGGCGGGGGTGGACGTGAAGGTGGTCTCCTCCGCGCTGGGGCACTCCACGACGTTCTTCACCCAGGACATCTACCAGACCGTGTTCCCCGAGGTGGCCCGGGAGGCGGCCGAGGCCACGGCGGCGATGGTCCCGCTGAAGCGCGACCGCAGCGGCGCATCCGGGTAGGCGGCCCCGTCCCCATAGCGGCCCTGTGCCGGGCGGTGTGCACCCGGGGCGGGGGACTGGATCCTGTGAGCTGGCCCCGTGCATCGAGTCACGCAAAAAAGGGTGCGTCAGTCTCCAATGGAAGTGAAGCCGGAGGGGGGTGGTTCCTCGGTCCTGTCCTTCTCGGTGATTACCCAGCTTCCTTCATCGCATATTGGGCCATCATAGTAGTACGTTTGACCGGATTCGCTCAATGCTGCGATCCGTATTTCCGATGAGTGGCAAGCGACCTCGCTGTCCCAGAGGGATTCAAGCCACGAGCCGTCCTCAGTAGGGACACCAATGGCTGTCTCCTCCCCGGGGGCGATCCCTCCATCGAACTTTTCTGAAGAATAGTCCACTGAGAGCTCGGTGACGGGATCGCGGTTCATCGCGATGATTACTCGCTCGTCCAAGTTGTTCTCAACCCAGAATTCTTCCGAGGGAGTGGAGCATGCGCAGGCAGGAAATGCGACACTGAGAGCAATTATGGGGGCTAGCTTCCATTGGGCGGTGCAACAAGGCCTGCGGCGTGGTCCGCAGGAACCTGAATGGTTCCGGTCGGTTTTCGGGTCGGCTGATGGTCGGATAGCCTCCCGGAGGGGTGCCCCCGCCCTTGGGGGTGGAACTCTTTTTGGATGTCCTGTGGGCGGCGGCAATGCATTGGGGGTGATGGTGGGGTGTGGCCGAAGCAGGATTCTGTTTTGCATGGCCAATCACGGCGTCATGTGAGCTCAAGAGCCTTGTAGACAATTTTTCGGAGTTCCATCGGAGACGATGTTATTCCCAGTGCTCCCAGAGTCGAAGCGCGGTTCCTCCTTTCAGGTGTTACACGGCCGACATAGAAGATCACTGGGGTGTGTGCCTGGCCACCGCTTAGGAATTTAGTCAGGTCCGTGAACCCGGCCTCCGGGTCCCCGTGGCGAGTCACGTCCGAGATGATGAGGTCCCATTTTCTGCTCCTCAGGCTCCGAGAGGCCTCTTCCTGATCTCTCGCGTTCTCTACATAAACACCGGATAGTTGCAGGTGCTTCGCGAAGACGCGGTTATTGGGTGGATTGTCATCAATCCATAGGAGCGATTTTCCTGTGTGTGGCGCCGTGCTCATGGGGGTGCCGAGGGTACGTTCGTCATCTTCATCAATGCCGTCTTTCGGGGGGGACGTCACTCTCGCGGGCGGCCTGCTCAGGACCTGTTGTATCAGGTCGGAGTTCGCGTCGTTCCAAAGATGCCCTGCCAATGAAACGAATGATCGATCATAGGCGAGCGCTGCGAATGACGACGGTAGGCGTGCCTCCAGTTTCCCGAGAATGTCCTCGGTGTCATCGTTGCCGCTAGAAGAAGGAGGGGGGATGTCGTGGTCGATGTACAACGAGTCCACGTCCTCGTCGGCGACCTTCGGGTCTACGCCGAGCGCACTTCTCATCGCCTTTCGGTAGACCAGGAACTCACGCACCAGGTTGCGCTCGGGGGCGTGTTCGGTGAGTTGCCGATAGAAGCCAGGATAGAGATACTGGAGCAGTATCAGTCGCACCATCGACTCCACCGACGAATCGTCGATATCCTGCCACGCTGGATTCAGGGTGGTTTCGAGGACGAGACCGTTGATGATCCGTTTGATCCTCCTGGGATTGCGGTTCGCGTGGCTCGCGATCAAATGGAGGAGGTCTATGGTGAGAGGGGCGGTGAGTCCGGACCTGCGGGCGCACCCCCGAGCGAATTCGATAGCGCCCTCTTCGCTGGGCGGCGGAAGACGGTAGTTGGTCTGGAATATTTTCTCCATGAACGCGGCTCCAGCGGGTGATAGATCCTCGAGAAGCCCGCCGTCAGTGAGGGCCGACCGGTCGTATCCGATGACGAACGTCAGGCCGGGGACGTCCAGGTAGATTCTGATTGCCTCGCATACCGCCAGCACCGTATCGGGCGGACAGCGGTCAAGGTCATCGATGAACACCACGAGCATCCGCTTGGGGGAATAGGGGCCGCGTTCAGCCCACTCTGTGGTGAGAGTCCGAAGACTCTCCGCCATGTCGTTCCGGCTCTGCGGGCTCGCCGACAGCCGGTTCCACAGCTGGTCTACGAGGCCGGTGACGCCGAGAACAGAGCCTGCGACAATGGAGGCGGACCGAGCGACCCCCAAGAGTGCTCGCCGCTCCACCACTTGCTGAAGTGCCCTGCGCAGGAAACGCCGATCAATGCGCATCAGAACTGACTTGATGATCCCCTCGAGCGTGTCCGCGCGTGAAGAGGACCAGGCGTTGAACCAGACGGTGTGGACATCTTGGTGTTTCACCAGCTCGGAGGCGAGTATCTTCATGAGGCTGCTCTTGCCTGATCCCCAGCCGGCGTCCACTACAAGCGTAAGTGGGGTCGCGTTGCGGGAGGCGATCAACAAGCCTGCAAGGCCCAGGGCAGCTTTTCCAGCGCCAAGGGCGTCATCCTCCGCGCAAGCGATCGGCTCATCGTCGAGTAGTGAGAAGAAGGGACGCGAAGATTCCATGCGGACCTCGCAGCGCCGACAGGTGGACGTATACAACTGTGGCATATTGAAGCTGATATTTCAGTCAGACTTCGAGCCCGTGGCCGTGTGCCGACCGCTGTTCGGGCAGCCGATCCCGCCGTCCGGACGGGCCTGTCCAATGACCTGAGCTCCCAGGCCCAGGTCCCCTCCTTCAGGCGCCGCGGCTTCCGGCACAGTCCTGCTCCTGCGTGCTGGGCTTGATGAGCGGCCATGCTCGCGTGAACGTGTCTCGGCCGAGTCACCTGGTACGTGAGGCGGCCGAGGCCACGGCGGCGGTGGTGCCGCTGAAGCGGGCCCGCAGCGGCGCGACCGGGTAGGCGGGGTCCTGACAGCGGGACGGCCCTGTGCCGGGCGTGGGCGCCCGGTGCGGGGCCGCCCTGTGTTGTCCCGGGGGCAGGGGTGGGCCCGGGCTGGTGGCCGATTCCGGGGCCCTTGGTGCGACTGGTGCCCGTGTGGCGGGGGAGCGGACGCTGTGGGGTGGATCCGTGCCTGGGGGGTGCGGGGGTTCCGGGCGGACCAGGGGGGGCGAACCGGCGCGGTCGGCAGCGGGAGGTCGTCTGCGAGCCGGGTCCCAGCTGAAGAGCGAACCACGAGCCCAAGATGGGGGCGACCCCAGGCCCCGCTGGGCTCGCTTAGCCGTCTGACCTGGGGTTTTGTTGCGCACCCGGCAGGATTCGAACCTGCGACCGTCGGATTAGAAGGACGCCGCCGACACCCCCGAGGCACTCGCCCGCTGCTCTCCTCCACGGGCGAGGCTCTCCGTTCCGAGAACCTCGACAAGAGGCCCCTTCCGAGAGGCGCCCAGCCGCCGCAAATCCACAGAGCGAACGCGGAGCGACCATGGTCAGGGCCAGCATGTGGTGAAGGGCGGCGAGATGCTCTCGGCGGCGGAGCCCTGCCTGCCCGCTCCCTGTCCTCGCTTCCGGACGGGCTCAGGGATGGCACCCATTACCACCGGTATGGTGACGTCTCGGTTGTTCTCGTCTACGAACAGTGACCCGTCTCGGGGCTCCCTCTCGCCCCTACTCCAGGAGGAGAGCCGTTGAGCTACGACGTGGTGGCCCTGGTCGCCGGCATGCCCGACGAGCGGGCGATCGCCGATGCCCTCGACGACGTGGACCCCGGCCTGTGGTTGCACCGGCATGGCGACACCGCTGTCCTGCAGATCCGCGACGAGGACGGTCGCCTCCTGGCCACGCTCGAACCCGGCCAGCATGTGGAGCACGCGGACGCGGTCGTGGGCCTGCTCGGAGAAGAGGTCGTGGCCGGTCTGCCGGAGCCTTTCTGGTGGGTGGAGACACGCGCCCGCCCGGATGTGCTGGGCCGTGAGGTCGCGCACGGGTTCGCCGACCGGCTGGCCCTGCGTCTCGGGGGAGCGGTATGGACGTCGGGACGGGCCGACTTCGGACTGTGGGAGGAACCGGAGCACCCGGCGGTGGAGCGCACCGCGGAAAAGGCGCTCCTGGTGGCCCAGGACCGGGAGGTGGTGCCGTTCTCATCCTGGATGAGCGACGCGGTAGCCACCCACGGGCGCGAGAGGATGCTCCAAGTACTCACCCCGCCCACCGCACGGCTCACATATGCGATGCGCACCTTCGTGGCCGGCCCACTGGGGCGCTGGGTCGTTCAAGGGCCCGACGGCGGCTACTTCGACGGCATTACCGGCCTGCCCGTGTACTGGGACGACGAGTACGGCTTCCGCTCGGCCGAGGAACCCGTCGGGTTCGCGTGGGCGGCGAAGAACCCGGACGCCGAGCCGGTCCCCGGCTTCCTTGTGGACTTCGCAGAGGAGGCCGGGACGCAGTTGGTGGTGGAGGCCTCCGTGCTCCACCGTGATCCCTTCACCGTGGAGCCGGGCCGCGCAGCGGAGATCGTCGCCGAGCACCTGGCCGGGACCACGCCCGCCTCGTGGGGGCCGCACGAACCCACACTCATGCCGTGGGACCGCGACCGGATGGGCGCATTCGTCCGTGAGCGCGCGCCCAAGCCCTCGATCCTGTACCTGTCCGGGCCCCTGGATGAGGGGAGCAGGTTCTCCGGACAGATCCACATGGCCCGGCGCGGCCCCCGGTTCCTGGAGCGGGTGTCGGTGGTGTTCGGGTACGCGGGCGAGGACGCAGTGCCCTTCGACGCGCTTCCCGGCCTGGTGAAGGCTCTGGCGGCGGAAGGCGGGCTGGAGGCGCTGCGGGTGCGCCGCATCCCAGGCCGCACAGACGTGACCTACGTGCCGGTGTGGGCGGGGCCCGCGGTCCCGGTCGGGCTGGCGCTCGGGCCCGAGCGCCTGCGGCGGATCGGGCCCTACCGCGCCCAAGCGGGGCCGATTCCGGGCATGCTCCTCGGCCACGGCGGAGACCAGGCCGTCTGGTACCCGGTGATGGCCGAGGCGCAGGCGCCGCTGCGGGCACTGGATCTGCTGCGCAGGCAGACCGATTACCTGGCCGCGGCATCGGCGAGGTGAGGTGGCCGGTTCCGGCCCGCGAGGGCTGAACTTTTCCGGCACCGAAACATGGCGCGTACCACTGCCGTTGCCCTGGTCTGCGGTTTCCGCTCGTCACCCCGGCGCACCAGCCCCGGGGGCCGCATGAGGGTGGGCCCGTCGGCGAACCGAAACCATTCGCGAAATGTCACCCCCTATGCGCATGCTGCTACAACTGTCCCGCGAACATGTGCGGAGTGGACGAAACCGACCGGGAGGTGCCGCCGGTGAAGTTCGAGTGGGTCGATCCTCCAGGGGAGACCGCCGACGCGGAGCCGCGGCCTGCTGTACCCGCCGGTGACGAGGTGGCGGAAGAGCGCCGGTTCGGTGAGGGCCCACCGGGCGAGCCCGCGGCCCGGCCCGTGGGTGAGCGCATGGCCACGACCCTTAACGGAGTACGCGCCTCGTTGAACCTGCTCGCGGCCCGGGCCGCCGAGCAGTGCGCGGCCGAGGCCGGCCGCCTGGCCGATGCCGGCACGTCGGCCGCCGCCGAGGCGGTCTTCCGCCCCGACCGCTTCTCCGCCGCCCCGAAGGGAGAGCGCCGGTGAGCCGGTGGAACATCGACGTCTACGGCGTCTCAGTGGTCCTGACCAATGTCGGGGACAAGCTCGGTGTCGAGGGCGGAGGGCTCTCCTCCACCATCGACTCGGCGTCAGATGGCATCGAGACGGCGCTGAACAACGCCAAGAGCCCGCCGGTGGAGGCCGCCCTGGGCGGCTTCTTCGACCACTTCACCGGCGAGACCGACGCCATGTTCGTGCGCAGCATGTCCTGCATCCAGGGCGCGAGCGACGCCACACTGGCCTACAACCAGGGCCAGGAGGAGATGGCGGCCCAGGCCCAACAACAGGCGGGCAGCGGCGAAAACCTCGACCTGTGACCGACCCTCCCCCCCACGGAAGGCCCCTGGTGAGTTTCGAACCCACCCAGCCCCAGAGCGGCGTGGATCCGAACCCTTACACGCTCATCGACCCCGACGCCATCCCCTACCCCCTGACCGATGTGGAGTCGCTGGCCTCCGCGGCCGAAACGCTGCGCACCAAGGGGCAGGACCTGCTCGACGGGGCCGAGGACCTGCGCTCGACCTGGAAGGGCTTGGACGCCCACTACGAGGCGCCGGAGAGCGAAACGCTCTTTTCCAAGATGGACCCCGTGGCGAACCGGGGCGAGGACCTCCAGAGCGACCTGTCCACCGTCGCCGACGCGCTGGAAGAGCTGGCCGAAGCCGCCAGGACCGCGCGCCGCTCCCTCAACAACCTGCGGATCGATGCCCAGGGGCTGTGGAACCGCAACCACGACAACGCCTTCTGGTGGCTGACCAAGGACGAGCAGACCGACGAGTGGGCCGTGGTGGAGAACATCCGCATCAAGGACGCGGTCAACAGCGCCTGGTCCACCTTCAACCAGGCCGAGAACGACTGCGCCAACAAGATCTCGGCGATCTACGGCGGCCCCACCTTCGTCTCGCCCGGTGAAGGCGGCGGAAAGAACGAGATCGTCTACGGGCTGGCCCCCGATGCCGGCGAGCGCGACCTGTCCCTGGACCACGCCCTGAGCTTCGAGGGCGTCAACAGCACGTTCAACGACGTGACCGCCTGGGCGGGAAGCCACTTCGACCCCTCCGAGGTGGAGTGGGGCAACGACGCCGGGCAGGCGCTCTGGGACGTGGTGGTCACCGACGCCGTGTGGGGCTCGGTGGTGGGACTGTACTCCAAAGTGGGGTTCTGGCATCCCACGAGCGGGTGGCGGTTCGACCCTTCGGGGCGCTGGGCGAACTTCAAGGCCGCGTGGAAGGACGCGGGGCTGGGCGCAGCCGCCCTGGTCGGTATCTACGACGAGCACGGATGGCTGACGGACCCCGGCGAGGGCGGCCGCCAGGGGTGGGGCGCCGGGTGGGACCGGTGGCTCGACAACCTGGAGGCCAGCAAGAACGAGATCGTGGAGAGCCACACCGCGTGGTCCACTCGCGAGGACGGCACCAGTTACTCCAACACCACAATGCTCGCCAGCGGGCTGATGCTGACCGGGGGGCTGCCTCTCAAGGCGGCCAAGATCGTGCTTGGAACGGGCGTGGACGTCCCGAACGGCAGGCACTCCTCCGATTCGTCCGACTCCGAGGAGGAGACCGACTCCGACTCCGACTCCGACAAGTCCACTGCGCACGGGGGACCGGGGACCAACGGGTGGCCCAGCAGCCCGCTGCCCCAGCGCTCAGAGGGCGGCGGATCGGTCACCGAACGGTTCCAGCACCCGCTCACCGTGCTGCGCGAGTCGATGCTTGACCCCAACAGGCTCCGCCCCGCCCCTTCCGGGCGGCCGGATACGCCCTCCCCGTCACCGACACCCGAGTCGGGTGGCGGTCGGCCCACCCCGCAGCAGGGCGGCTCCCAGGAGTCGCAAGAGGGCGGCGCACCGCCCACCCGCCCGGGCGGCGAGGGTCCCAAAGGAGGCCCGGGCTCGGGCAGCACCGACGCCCCGGGGCGGCCCGGGGAGAGGACCGCTACGCCTGGCCCGACCACGCCCACGGCGGGCGATTCCCCACGCGTCGAGGGGAAAGACCAGGACAAGACGCCTGTCCAGCCCCGTGACGAGGGCCAGGAAGCAGCAGGCAAGCCGGCCGAGGAGCCGACGAGCCCCGACCCCGCCGCCGCAGGCGGCGCGGGCGGCGGCGACGAGCCCCCGAAGGACCGCACGACCACCGGAGGCGGCGACGATGATGAAGGATCGGACGACCAACCAGATCCCGACAGCACGCAGCCCTATGTTCCTCCTGCACTAGTGTCCTGAGTCGTTAGTTCGTTGGCGGCTGTAGGGTGGGGTGATGCCT
>NZ_JAQFWP010000096.1 GCF_027706745.1 Nocardiopsis suaedae
ACCCCAGCGGCCCGCCGCCCGGCCCGGGACCGTGAGCGGGGTACCCGCCCAGCCGCCCGCCGACCCGGACCGCGAGGAACCCGCCGCCCGGCAAGCAGGCCCGGGGGACTCGCCCCGCTCATTCCGTCGCCGCCCAACACGGCAACCATGCACACGCCCACCGCCCGACAGCACTGCCGTAAGGGCCGCCGGCCTCGGTCGTTGTCGCGTTTCCCTTGCGCTCCGATGGCCCTCCGCCCGGCCAGGGTCCGGGAGTGGGTCACCAGCCGAGCCGCCCACCGCCCCGGACCGCGCCGCTCTCAGCCGTCGTAGAAGACGCGCTCCATCACCGTTCGGGCCCGGCGGGTCGCCTGGCGGTAGTCCTGAAGCAGCTGCGCCGCCGCGCCCTCGCCTTCGTCGTCGGTGCTGTAGCCCAGCGCCTCGGCCAGGGCGCCCGCCTCGCCGGTGTCCGACGGGATCGAGTCCCCCGGCCGCCCCCGCACCAGCATGATCATGCCGCGCACACGTGCCGCCAGCCGCCAGGCGACCTCCAGCGTCGCCGCGTCGTCGGCGTCCAGCAGGTCCGCCGCGACCGCCGCCTCCATCGCCGGGATGGTCTCCGTCGTGCGCAGCTCCGGCACCTCGAAGGCGTGCCGCAGCTGGATGAGCTGCGCGACCCACTCCACATCGCTCAGGCCGCCCCGGCCCAGCTTGGTGTGGAGCGCGGGGTCCGCGCCGCGCGGCAGCCGCTCGGCCTCCATCCGCGCCTTCAGCTTGCGGATCTCCAGCACACCGGCGGCGTCCACCCCGCCCTCCGGGTAGCGCACCGGCTCGACCATCTCCATGAACCGCGCGCCCAGGTCCGCGTCCCCGGCGACCGGGGCCGCCCGCAGCAGCGCCTGCCGCTCCCAGGTCGCCGCCCACTTGTCGTAGTAGGTCCGGTAGGAGGAGAAGGGGCGCACCAGCGGGCCGCTGCGCCCCTCCGGGCGCAGGTCGGCGTCGACCACCAGGGCCGGGTCGGCGGCGGGCATCTCCAGCAGCCGCCGCATCTCCCGGACCAGCGCATCGGCGTACCGCCGCGCGTCCTCCGGGTCGGCGCCCTCGGCCGGCTCGTACACGAACATCACGTCGGCGTCGCTGGCGTAGGTCAGCTCCCGGCCGCCGAAGCGCCCCATGCCGATCACCGCCATTCGGGCCGGGGCCGACGCGCGGACGTCCGTGCCCTCGCCGCTCCGGTCCGCCCGGCCCTCATGCTCGGCGGCGACCGCACGTTCGGCCGCGCGCAGCGCCGCGTCCACGGTCACCCGGGAGATCGCGCTGACCGACCGGCCCACCTCGCCGATGTCGGCCACCCCCAGCAGGTCGGCGGCGGCGGTGCGGAAGAGCTCCCGGCGGCGCAGCGCCCGCACCGCCGCCACCGCCGTCTCCCCGTCGTCGTGGCGGCGCAGCGCCGCCTCGGCCTCGTTCGCCAACTGGGCGGTGGGGCGGCGGGCCAGCTCTTCGTCCCCGGCCAGCATCGCCACCGCCTCGGGGGCGCGCAGCAGCAGGTCGGTGGCGTACCGGCTGGTGCCCAGCACCCGCGCCATGCGCTCGGCCACGCGCACGTCGTCGCGGAGCAGCCGCAGGTACCACGGGGTCGCCCCGAGCGCGTCGCTGACCTGGCGGAACCCCAGCAGTCCGGCGTCGGGGCGGGGCGCGTCGGAGAACCAGCCCAGCATCACCGGCAGCAGCGTGCGCTGGATGGACGCCCGGCGCGACACCCCCGAGGTGAGCGCCTGCATGTGCCGCAGCGCGCCCTTGGGGTCGGCGAACCCGAGCGCGCCCAGGCGCTCGCCCGCCTGCTCGGGGGTGAGCCGCGACTCGTCCCCGGGCAGCCGGGCGACCGCGTTGAGCAGCGGCCGGTAGAACAGCTTCTCGTGCAGCCGCCGCACGTCCCCGGCGACCTGCTTCCAGGACGCGGTGAGGTCGGTGACCGGGTTGGCGGTGTGGCCCAGGGCGCGGCCCAGGCGGCGCAGCGCCTCCTGCCCGGCGGGGGCCGAGGCGTCCGGGAGCAGGTGGGTGCGGCGCAGCTTGTGGAGCTGCAGCAGGTGTTCCACGCGGCGCAGGAACCGGTAGGAGGAGGCCAGCCCGGCGGCGTCGGAGCGGCCGACGTAGCCCCCGGTCGACAGCGCCTCCAGGGCCTGCAGGGTGTTGCCCGACCGCAGGGCCGTGTCGGCGCGCCCGTGCACCAGTTGGAGGAGCTGCACGCTGAACTCGATGTCGCGCAGGCCGCCGGGGCCCAGCTTCAGTTCGCGGGCCGCTTCGGCGGCGGGGATGTGCGCCACCACCCGGCGGCGCATGGCCTGCACGTCCTCCACGAAGCCGGGGCGGTCGGCGGCGCGCCACACCAGGGGGCCGATCGCGTCGGTGTAGGCCCGGCCGAGCTCGGCGTCGCCCGCGACGGGGCGGGCCTTGAGCAGGGCCTGGAACTCCCAGGTCTTGGCCCAGCGCTCGTAGTAGGCGATGTGCCCGGACAGCGGGCGCACCAGCGGGCCGTTCTTGCCCTCGGGGCGCAGGGCGGCGTCGACCTCCCAGAGGGTGCCCTCGCCGTCGGTCTCGGCGGGGATCGCCATCATCCGGGAGGCCAGGCGGGTGCCGGCCTGCATGGCCTCATGCTCATCGGCCCCGTCGGCGGGTTCGGCGACGAAGACGACGTCCACGTCGCTGACGTAGTTCAGCTCCCGGCCGCCGCACTTGCCCATGCCGATCACGGCGAGGCGGCACCGGGCGGCGTCCTCGGGGGACTCGCCGCGGGCGACGGCCAGGGCGGCGTCGAGTACGGCCGCGGCCAGGTCGGCGAGCTCGGCGCCGACGGCGGGCAGGTCGGCGGTGCCGGTCAGGTCGCGCCCGGCCAGGCGCAGCACCCGGCGGTGGTAGGCGGCGCGCAGCGCGCGGGAGGGGGCGCCGCCCGCGGTGTCGGGGTCGGCGGCGGGCGCTGGGGAGGTGGGGTCGGCGCCGACGGTGTGCAGGAAGCCGGCGCGCAGCTCGGCGGCGGAGGGGGTGCGGGCGGCGTCGGGTCCGCGCAGCTCGCGCCAGTCACCGGGGTGGCGCACGAGGTGGTCGGTGAGGGCGTCGCTGGCGCCGAGCACGGCGGTCAGCCGGGCGCGCAGGTCGGCGTCGGAGGCCAGGGCCTCCAGCAGCTCACCGGGGTCGTCGGCCTGCTCGGCGATGCGCACCAGCCCGGTGAGCGCCTGGTCGGGGTCGGCGGCGGCGCCCAGCGCCGCGATCAGGTCGCGGTGGCCGGACGGGGCGATGCCGGCCTCCTCCAGCAGGCGCAGCGCCCGCTCGCCGTCGCCGAAGCCGAGCCGGGCCAGGGCGCCGGCGGTGGTCGTGTGGGTCCCCTCGCGCGTGGTCACGGGACAACGTTAGCCCGCAGGTCCGGGGGCGGGGGAGAGCGGGTCGGCGGGTCGGGGCGCGGGGTGGGCCGGTGACGGGGATCACCGGGGAGCGGCGGAACAGGTCTTGTTGAACTATCGTTCAAGGAATTAAGTTGAACCATAGTTCAAAAAGATCGCCGGGCGTCCGAGCCCCGGCGGCGACGGAAAGGGGAGGGCCCATGCCCTGGCTGCTGCTCATCGGGGCGATCCTCGCCGAGGTCACCGCGACCGTCTCGCTACGCTTCTCCGAGGGATTCACCCGCCTGGTCCCGTCGGTGATCACCGCCATCGGGTACGGGACCGCGTTCTTCCTGCTGGCCCAGACCCTCAAGCTGGGCATGCCGGTGGGGGTGGCCTACGCCATCTGGGCGGCGGTGGGGGTGTCCCTGGTGGCGGTCATCGGTGCGCTGTTCCTGGGCGAGTCCCTCACCTGGGTGCAGGTCGCCGGTGTCGTGCTGATCATCGGCGGCGTACTCGCGATCGAGACAGGGGGAGCGCATTGACCTCGCAGGACTCGCAGGACGGGACCGGCGTGCGGCCGGCGGGTCCGGAGGGCACCGACGCCAAGGAGGACGGCCGCCGCGCGCGCGGCGAGCGGCGGCGGGCCGCCATCATCGACGCGACCCTGCGGGTGATCGAGCGCGACGGCCCCGCGGGCGTCACCCACCGGGCGGTCGCCGCCGAGGCCGGGATCCCGGCGAGCTCGGCGGTGTACTACTTCGCGACCATCGACGAGCTGCTGGTGGCGACCCTCACCGAGGCGGCCGACGCCTACGTGCGCCGGGTGCGCGAGGCGACCGAGACGGGCGACGGGAACCTGGACACCCTCGCCGAGGCCATCATCGGCGGGGGCTCGCCCGAGCAGCGCGGGCGGTGCCTGGCCGAGTACGAGCTCACCCTGCTCGCGGTGCGCAGGCCCTCGCTGCGGGCGCAGGCGCGCCGGTGGATGGACCTGGTGGCCGAGGTGGCGCGGCGGCACACCGACGACCCGGTCGCGGTGCGCACGGCGGGGGCCGCCGCCGACGGGCTGTGCCTGGAGGCCCTGCTCGACGACCGCGACGTGGAGCCGGGCGAGGCGCGCGCGGTCCTCGCCCACGCCCTAGGGCTGGAGTGACCCGGGGGCGGGGCGGTCGGGGCCGGAGTGGCGGAGACGACACTCGCGATCACGCCCCTCCTCACGACCTCCCCGCGCCCACCGTGGGCCCGCCGCTGAGTGCGGGACCGCCGTGTGCGCGGGAATGAGCGGTCCCTCCCCTCGTGACCAGGCCGGGCGTGTCGATCCCGACCCGGTTCGAAGGGCCGCCGGACCGCTGGGATGATGAGTCCTGCCATGTCAGACGCCCGGTACGGTCTCCGATTCGCCCTGCTCAGGGCGGCGCTCTTCGCCGCCGTGTGCACGGGCGTCGCGCTGTTCGGGCACACCGCGGCGGGTGCGCCCGCGCCGCTGTTCGGCGTCGTCGCGGGCTACTGGGCGCTCGTGGCCCTGGCCGCGCTCCCGTTCGCGCGGGCGCGGCGGTCGGTCGCCTCGCTGGTGCCCGGGCTGTTCGGGGCGCAGCTCCTGCTGCACATGGCGTTCTCCGCCGCGACCTCGCCGCTGCCCGGCGCGGGGCCCCTGTCCGTCGAGCACCTGTGCGGCAGCGCCGCCGTGCACGCGGACTTCGGGATGCTGGCCGCGCACCTCTGGGCGGCGCTGGTCACCGGGTGGTGGCTGAGCTCGGGCGAGGACGCGTTGTGGGCGGTCCTGCGGCTGCTCCTGGCCCGGCTGCCGGTCCGGGGGAAGGCGGGGGCGCTGCCGCCGCCCGCGCCCTCGCTCCGCGCGGAGCCGCCCCGGGCCTTCCTCACGACCCGCTTCCTCCGGCACACCGTCGCCGGCCGGGCCCCGCCCCGGTGGGCGCCGCGACCGTGCGCGTCGGCGGCCTGAGCCTCGGGCGTTCTCCCGGGGCGGCCGCTGCGCCGCCCGGCGTGCGCCGACCACGGACCCCCTGGAACGCGACGGAACTGAGGAAGACGCAAGGATGCGCAGAATGACGATGGCGGCCGCCGGTGCGGCGGCCGGTGCGGCACTGCTGGCCGGGTGCGGCGGCCAGGCGGCGACCGGCAGCGGGGACTCCCCTTACAACGGCAGCGAGATCGAGGGCGCCTTCACCCTGCCCTCCACCGAGTTCACCGACAACAAGGGCGAGCCGTACGACCTCAAGGAGGACTCGGCCGGGAAGTACACGGCGGTGTTCATGGGGTTCACCAACTGCCCGGACATCTGCCCGACCACCATGGCGGACCTGTCCCAGGCGAAGGGGATGCTGGACGAGTCCACGCAGAAGGAGTTCCAGACCGTGTTCATCACGGCGGACCCGGAGCGGGACGACCCCGAGCTGCTCGACATGTGGCTGGGCAGCTTCGACCCGTCGTTCGTGGGACTGACCACGAACCTGGAGGACACCGACGCGACCGCCGACGAGCTGGGCATCTCGGTGTCCCGGCCGGAGGACCGCTCCGGCGACTACCAGGTCGACCACGGCGGCCAGACGCTGCTGTTCGACCCGGAGGGGGAGTCGCAGGTGATGTGGTCCTACGGCACCGAGCCCGAGAAGGTCGCCGAGGACCTGGAGACCGTGATCGGGGAGGGCGCGTGATGGCGGCTCGACGCACGGTACCGGGCGGACGCGCCCTCACGGTCGCGGGGGCGGCGGGCGCCTTCGCCCTTGCGGCGATCACGGGCTGCGCGGCGCAGGAACCGCAGATCGAGACGTCGGACGCGACGGTGCGGGTCCCCCTGACGCCGGACGTGACGTCGGCGTACCTGACGATCGAGAACACCGGGGCCGCCGACGACACCCTGATCGGCGCGGACACCGCGGCCGCCGACGAAGTTCAGATGCACGAGAGCGTGCAGAAGGACGACGGCACCATGGGCATGGAGGAGCGCGACGAGATCCCGGTGAGCGCGGGCGAGACGGTCGAGTTCAAGCCGGGGAAGCTGCACCTGATGCTGATGGACCCGGACGCGCTGAAGGCGGGCGAGACGGTGGCCCTGGAACTCCGCTTCGCCAAGTCGGGCACCGTGGAGGTGGACGCCGAAGTCGAAGACGTCATGGACGAGGGAGCCAAGGGCGGCGACATGGAGTCGATGGACGACATGGACCACGGCGACATGGACCACTGACACCACAAGCAGAACCAGGGGCCGGACCTTTATAAGGGCCCGGCCCCTCGGCAGTGGAAGCCCCACCGCTCGGCCCCCCAGCGCGCGCAGCGGATGCCGGGGCACGGTCTCCGGGAGGCGTCACGGGACATGGCACCTGCGCGCGCTCGCACGCAACGGTGACGGGGACGAGGAGAGCCGCGAACAGGAACGGGGCTGGAGCATGACGGGAACGGTCGGGGCGTATGACCTCACCGTCGGCCGGGTCGTCTCCTTGGAGGGGGTCCGGTGGCTCTGCTCAGCGCTGCTCGGGGTTCCTGTCTGGCTGGGGGAGGAGCTTGCGGACGGCCGGGCGTTGCCTGCCGACTATGGCTGTCTCGACTACGCCGTCGAGCCCCGTATCTCCTCCACCTGGTTCTCCTGTGGTTCTACGCGGGCGCCTCTCGCCGAGTGGGAGTTCGCTTCCCGTGCCGCACGGGCCTTCGCTGCGCGCTGCTGGGTGGCGGACGACACCGTCGTCCCCTCCCGCATGCTCCTCGCCGAACCGGACGGGACCGTCCTTCCCGTCCACGCCGAGGACATCGACGACGACGGCCTCGCCGTCTGGGGCTTTCGGCTCGACCGGGCATGCGGCCGGGACGATGAGTGGTGCAGGGCGAGTATCGACTGCCGGGGCTCGGCCTTCCCACCGGATTGGCGCTCGACCCCGGACACGTGAATGGGCCCGCCCACCGCAGTAGCGGCGGGCGGGCCCTGAAGCGGATTCCATCCGCCTACGGCACCGGTCTTAGATGTCGTAGTACAGCTCGAACTCGCGCGGGTGGGGGCGCAGGCGCAGGGAGTCGATCTCCTCGGTGCGCTTGAAGTCGATGTAGGTCTCGATCACGTCCGGGGTGAAGACCCCGCCCTCCAGCAGGAACTCGTGGTCGGCCTCCAGGGCGTCCAGGGCGGACTCCAGGGACGCCGGGACCGTCTCGACCGCCGCGGCCTCGGCCGGGGGCAGCTCGTAGAGGTCCTTGTCCATCGGCTCCGGCGGCTCGATCTTGTTCTTGATGCCGTCCAGGCCCGCCATCAGCATCGCCGAGAAGGCCAGGTACGGGTTGGCCGACGGGTCCGGCACGCGGAACTCCAGGCGCTTGGCCTTCGGGTTCGGGCCGGTCAGCGGGATGCGGATGCACGCCGAGCGGTTGCGCTGGGAGTACACCAGGTTGATCGGGGCCTCGTAGCCCGGCACCAGGCGGTGGTAGGAGTTCACCGTCGGGTTGGTGAACGCCAGCAGCGCGCTGGCGTGCTTGAGCAGGCCGCCGATGTAGTGGCGGGCCGTGTCCGAGAGCTGGGCGTAGCCCGACTCGTCGAAGAACAGCGGCGCGCCGTCCTTCCACAGGCTCTGGTGGCAGTGCATGCCCGACCCGTTGTCGCCGAAGAGCGGCTTGGGCATGAAGGTCACGGTCTTGCCGGCGGCGTTGGCCGTGTTCTTCACGATGTACTTGTACAGCTGGACCCGGTCGGCCTCCTGCAGCAGGGTGCCGAACTTGATGCCGATCTCGGCCTGGCCCGCGGTGCCCACCTCGTGGTGCTGCAGCTCGACGTCGAGCCCGGCGTCGATCAGGTTGCGCACCATGCGCGAGCGCAGGTCGCTGTAGTGGTCGACCGGCTCGACCGGGAAGTAGCCGCCCTTGTAGCGCGGACGGTAGCCGAGGTTGCCGCCGTTCTGGGCGGTGCCGGTGTTCCAGGCGCCCTCGATGGAGTCGATCTCGTAGAAGCCGGAGTTCGCGCGCGTCTCGAAGCGGACGTCGTCGAAGATGTAGAACTCGGCCTCGGGCCCGAAGAACGCGGTGTCGGCGATGCCGCTGCTCTTCAGGTAGGCCTCGGCCTTGCGGGCGACGTTGCGCGGGTCGCGGCTGTAGGACTCCAGGGTCAGCGGGTCGTGGACGAAGAACGTCATGTTCAGCGTCTTGAACTCGCGGAACGGGTCGAGCACGGCGGTGCTCAGGTCGGGCAGCAGCAGCATGTCCGACTCGTGGATCGCCTGGAATCCGCGGATCGAGGACCCGTCGAACATCTGGCCCTTGGTGAACGTGTCCTCGTCGACGTTCTCCGCGGGGATCGTGACGTGGTTCACGCCACCGAACAGGTCGGTGAACCGGACGTCGAGGAACTCGACGCCCTCGTTCTTGATGAACGCGAGGGCCTCATCGGCGCTGCTGAACAAGACATACCTCCGAGCAGATGTGAGAGGGGGCGGCGGCCGCGCGGGCCTCGGCCCGGTGTCACCGCTGTCCGCGGCCCCCTCCTCGGCCACGATGACGACGCTAGGAGGGCGTCGTTTCTCGTCCATGTCTCGTATGTTTCCTGCGCGTTACGGGGTGCGGCGTTTCCCCTGTCCAGCGGGGCGTAACCGGCGTAACGCCGGGAAACGGCGTTTCCGGGTGCCCTCGCGGCAGTGTCCGGAATCACGTACCCTGCGGCGCCGATACCGTGGGTCCCATGGAGAGAAACGGTGCTGTGGGCCCCGAGGAGGCCGGATTCCGCTACCGGGGGAACCGGCTGGGGATGCCCGAGGAAGGCGCGGGCTCGGTGCCCGGGGTGGGCCGCAGGCTCGTGGCGCTCATGCTCGACTGGGTGCTGAGCATGGCCATCGCCTACGGCCTCCTGGGCGCGGACCCGACGGAGGGATCGGCCACCGCCCTGCTGGTGTTCGCGGTGATGACGGCGCTGCTGCTGGCGCTGTTCGGCACGACCCTGGGCAAGCGCATCGCGGGCATCGGCATCGCCTCGACCGGCGAGCGCGGCATCCCGTGGCCCCTGGCCGTCATCGTCCGCACCGTCCTGCTGTGCCTGGTCATCCCCGCCGTCGTCTACGACCGTGACCAGCGGGGCCTCCACGACCGCGCCGCGGGCACCGTCTCGCGGCGCCTCTAGCTCCCGTCTCCCCGATGATCTCGGGGAAAACGACGCTACGAGCGCGGTTTTAGCGTCGTTTCTCCCGAGATCAACAACGAGGGGGCACCGGCCCCTGCGGAGCGAACGAAAGAAGGAGCCGCCCGGACCCGCAGCGGGTCCGGGCGGCTCCTTCGTCGTCGTTGCTGGCGAAGTGCCCGTCGTGACGTCAGCGCGTCTGGGGCTTGGGGCCCTTCGGCATCTTCACGCCCTTGGGCATCGGCCCCTTGGGCATCTGCACCGCCGAGGGCAGCGCCTTGAGCCGGTAGCGGAGCTCGGCCACCTTCGCCTTGTCCAGGTTGCGCGGCAGCTTCATCATGTGCTTCTGCAGGTCGGAGATGGCCACCTGGCCCTCGCCGTTGCCGACCATCACGTCATAGATCGGCATCTCGTAGGCCACGCGCGACACGCGCTTCTTCTCCGCGGCCACGATCTTGCGCAGCCGCGACGGCTCCCCCTCGCCGACCAGCACGACGCCCGGGCGGCCGACGACGCGGTGCACCACGTCCATCTGCCGGGTGGCCGCCACCCCCGGCTCCGTCGACCAGTCGCCGCGCATGTTCTCCAGCACCGCCATGCCCGCGCCGAGCTGCCCGTCGAGCATCTTGTACTGGATCTTCTGCGCCGACCGGGTGAAGTAGATGAACCCGGCGAGGAAGGCCACCGGGATGCCCAGGCTCAGCCAGTAGAGCCAGCCCCCGCCGGTGACCAGGCCGCCGATGACCGACAGCGCCACCAGGCCCAGGAAGATCCCGACCGCGATCGGGATCGACTTGGGGCTCTGCTTGTGCACGACCTTGGCGACCATGCCGAGCTGCTTGAACCGGCCGGGCCGCTTCTGCTCCCCGGCGCCGCCGCTGCTCGCGGCCGCCTGGGAGGTGTTGGTGTCCTTGGGCTTCTTCGCCATACCTTCCAGGATATGGCCCATGGAGGTGCCAACGTGAAACGGCGGCCGTCGGCCGCCGTTTCAGCTTGATTACTTTGCGATGTTCGGTTTGTCCGGATCGCTCGCGCGGCCGCCGCAGGTGAGCGGCGTGCGGCGCGGGCGCGCACGATCGGGCGCCACCGGGCGCGACGGGCGCGGCCGGTCGCGCGGCGGTGCGGACAGGGCGGCGCCCGCCGACGCCTCAGGCCTGGGCCTGCGCCTCGGCCTCGCGCTTCTCGACCGCCTGCTTGTACAGCCGCCCGGCCCGGTAGGACGAGCGCACCAGCGGCCCGGACATCACGCCCGCGAACCCGATCTCCTCGGCCTCGGCCGCCAGCTCGACGAACTCCTCCGGCTTGACCCACCGGTCGATCGGGTGGTGCAGCTTGGAGGGCCGCAGGTACTGGGTGATGGTCAGCAGGTCGCACCCGGCCTCGTGCAGGTCGCGCATGGCCTCGCTGATCTCGTGCCGCTCCTCGCCCATGCCCAGGATCAGGTTGGACTTGGTCACCAGCCCGGCGTCGCGCGCCTTGGTGATGACCTCCAGCGACCGCTCATAGCGGAACCCGGGGCGGATCCGCTTGAACACCCGCGGCACCGTCTCGACGTTGTGCGCCAGCACCTCGGGCCGCGAGCCGAAGACCTCGCCGAGCTGCTCGTCGTCGGAGTTGAAGTCGGGGATCAGCAGCTCGACGCCGGTGTCCGGGTTGAGCTCGTGGATCTTGCGGACCGTCTCGGCGTAGAGCCAGGCGCCGCCGTCCTCGAGGTCGTCGCGGGCCACGCCGGTGACCGTCGCGTAGCGCAGCTCCATGGTGCGCACCGAGTTGGCGACCTTGGTCGGCTCCATCCGGTCCAGCGCCGTCGGCTTGCCGGTGGCGATCTGGCAGAAGTCGCAGCGGCGGGTGCACTGGTCGCCGCCGATGAGGAAGGTCGCCTCGCGGTCCTCCCAGCACTCGTAGATGTTCGGGCACCCGGCCTCCTGGCAGACCGTGTGCAGGCCCTCGCGCTTCACCAGCGAGTGCAGCTCGCTGTACTCGGGCCCCATCTTCGCCTTGATCTTGATCCACGGCGGCTTCTTCTCGATGGGCGTCTCGCTGTTGCGGGCCTCGATCCGAAGAAGCTTGCGGCCCTCGGGAGCGATGGTCAACGCGGACCCTTCCTTTCCTCGTCCCTCGTGGGGAGGTCGTCGTCGTGCTCGGGCGCCGTCAGGCGGGCGCCGGCTCCGCCGGGGCGTGCGTCCCCGGGGCGTCCGGCGGCACGCCGTCGCTGTGGCTGTAGGACTCGGCGCCGAGCACCGCGGCCAGGTGCGCCTCCACGCGCGGCAGGACCTCGGCGACGGTCACGCCGCGCCCCACCTCGCGCGAGATGCTGGTGACGTCCCCTTCGTCGGCGGGGATGCCGCACGGGACGATCCTCTGGAACCACGAGAGATCATTGTCGCAGTTGAGGGCGAAACCGTGCATGCCGACCCCGCGCGAGATCCGGCACCCGATCGCCCCGACCTTGCGCTCGATCAGCCCGCGGGCGGGGTCGGCGTCCAGCCAGACCCCGGTCTTGCCCTCGATCCGCCGACCGGTCAGGCCGTACTCGGCCAGCGTGCGGATGATCGCCTCTTCGAGCAGGCGCACGTAGGCGACCACGTCGATCGGGTCGGCCAGGCGCACCATCGGGTAGACGGTGAGCTGTCCGGGGCCGTGCCAGGTGATCTTGCCGCCGCGGTCGATGTCGAAGACGGGGGTTCCGGGCCGGGTCTGCTCCCGGTCCCATTGGCTGGTGCGCTTCCCGGCCGTGTAGACGGGCTCGTGCTGGAGCATGAGCACCGTGTCGGGGATGCGGTCGGCGACGCGGCTCTGGTGGAGCCGCTTCTGGAGGTCCCAGCCCTCCTGATAGGGGACCGGGTCGTCGCCGAGCCGGGCGAAGACGAGCTCACTCATACATCCCACCTTATGCCCTCGGAAGGGCTCCGGCGGAAGCCGCCCCGGCCGTCCGGGACGCCCTGTTCCTGCGGGAATAACCCGCACCGGGGCGGTGTTCGACCGCGGCCCCGGGGCGTCGCCGGGCCCGCTCCGGCGGGGGCCGCCGCCTCACCGCCCGGACCCCTCGGACCCGGAGCCATCGGACCCGGACCCTTCGGAGACCGCCTCCATGAGCGCCGGTCCCAGCGTGGGGTGGGCGAAGGCGAACCCCGCCTCCTCCAGCCGCGCGGGCAGCACCCGCTGGCTCACCAGCGCCGCCTCGTCGGCGAATCCGCCCAGCGCCGCGCGCATCGCGAACGCGGGCACCGGCAGCGGCGCGGGTCGGCCGACCGCCGCCGCCACCGCCCGCGTGTAGGCGGCGTTGATCACCGGCTCGGGTGCGCACAGGTCGAACGGCCCGGTCAGGTCGGGCCGCTCCAGCAGGAACCGCATCGCGCCCACGTGGTCGCGCAGGCTGATCCAGCTCATGTACTGGCGCCCGTCGCCGAGCCGCCCGCCCAGGCCGAGCCGGAACAACGGCAGCACCGTCCCCAGCAGTCCGCCGCTCCCGGACAGCGCGACCCCGGTGCGCAGGTGGGCGGTGGCGATCCCGGCCTCCTCGGCCTCGGCGGTGGCGCGCTCCCAGTCCCGGCACACGTCCGACAGGAACCCCTGGCCCTTGTCGCCGCTCTCGTCCACCGCCTGGTCGCCGGTGTCGCCGTAGTAGCCCACCGCCGACCCGGACAGCAGCCGCCCCGGCGGTGCGTCCATACCTGCCAGGGCCGCCGCCAGGGTCCTGGTGCCCGCCACCCGGCTCTGCCGGATCGCGCGCCTGCGCGCGGTGGTCCAGCGGGCCGGGCCCAGCGGGGCGCCCGCCAGGTGGACGACGGCGTCGGCTCCGGCCAGGGGGCCGGTGTCGACCGTTCCGTTGTCCGGGTCCCACCTGGCCTCGTCCCCGGTGCGGGCGGGCCGGCGCACCAGGCGCACGACGCGGTGCCCGTCGTCGGTGAGGGAACGCGCCAGTGCGCTTCCGAGGAGACCGGTGGACCCGGTGATCGCGACCTTCATGGGGACGGTCCTACCCGCTTTCGGCGGCGGGTGTGCGGAGTGACCCACGCGGGGCGGGGAGAGGGCGGAGCCGGGGCGGCGACGCGGCGGGGGAGCGGCGGCACGGTCGGCCGGATGCGCGGTGACCACCGAAAACCGGAGATCACGGGCGTCTTCGGACACTCCTCGCCCGATTCCCCGGGCAATTCCGCGGAACGCCTGCGCGGGGGGTGATGACCCCTCTACGGTGGGCTTATCCGGGCGCACTTCGGTGCCAGGCCCGGGCCGACCTTTGGTGATGGGGATCACCAGGGGGATGGTGAATGGTGGGGTAACAAGGCGGGGCGGCGTCCGGAAGGGCGCCGCCCCGCTGCCGTGGTGCGTCCGCCGCCGTCCGGTCGCCTGCCGGGCACGGGCCACCGGGGGCGCAGGGGCAGGGCGGCGACGACAGGGGCGGGCAGGCCTTGCGGTAGTGCTGTCGGCCGTTCGGCGCGTGCACGGCCGCCGTGCTCGGCGGCCGCGGAGTGGGACGGGCGGGCGGCGCCCTACCGGGCGGGGACGCCGGTTCGCGCATCGAGCGTGGCGAAAGGGCCGTTCCCGAACCGATCGGGTGGTGGAACCGCCGCCCTCGGACGCCGCCAGTCGGCGTGCCGACGCCCTGGAACACGACGCGGCCGCGACCCCCTCAGGGGCCGCGGCCGCATCGTTCGCCGCTCACAGGACCGCGGCGCGCCCGGACCCCTCCGGGCGCCCCTCAGTCCGGGACCGCCGTCAGGCCAGGCCCAGGTCGGCCTCGAAGGCGCCCTCCTCCAGGCGCTCCTTCACCGCCTGCAGGAACTTGCCCGCGTCGGCCTTGTCGATCAGCCGGTGGTCGTGCGTGAGGGCCAGGTAGGCCATCGAGCGCACCGCCATGACCTCGCCCAGCTCCGGGTCGTCCACCACGACCGGGCGCTTCACCACGGCGCCGGTGCCCAGGATGGCCACCTGCGGCTGGTTGATGATGGGCGTCTCGAACAGCGCGCCCACCGCGCCGGTGTCGGCGATGGTGAAGGTGCCGCCGCTCAGCTCGTCGGGGGCGAGCTCCCCGGTGTGCGCGCGCCGGCTCAGGTCGGAGATCTTGCGGGCCAGGCCGCCCAGGTTGAGGTCGCCCGCGTCCTTGATCACCGGGGCCAGCAGCCCGCGCTCGGTGTCCACCGACACCGACAGGTTCTCCAGGTCGTGGTAGGTGACCTCGTAGCTGTCGCTGTCGATGACGGCGTTCAGCTTGGGGTGGGCCTTGAGCGCCTCCACCGCGGCCAGCGCGAAGAAGTCGAAGAAGTCCAGCTCCACGCCCTCGCGCCCGGCGAACTGCTCGGCGGCCTGGCCGCGCAGGCGGGCGATGTTGGTCATGTCGACCTCGACCACCTGGGTGACCTCGGCCGAGATGCGCAGCGACTCGGCCATCTGGTCGGCGATGGTCTGCCGCAGCCGGGACATCTTCTCGGTGCGGCCGCGCAGCGTGGTGTCCGGCGCCGGGGCGGTGCGGGCCGGGGCCGCGGGGGCGGCCGGCTCGGCGGCGGCCGCGGCGGCGTCCAGCACGTCCTGCTTGCGGATGCGGCCGCCCACGCCGGTGCCGCGCACCGACCCCAGGCTCACCCCGTGCTCGGCGGCGAGCTTGCGCACCAGCGGGGTCACGTAGGCCTCGGTGACCGCGTCGGTGCCGGCGGCCGAGCCGGTGCCGCTGATGGTCTCCACGTCCACCGTCGGGGCGCCGGCCTCGCGGGCGGGCGCGGCGGGGCGCTCCGGCTCGGGGGCCGGGGCGGGAGCGGGCGCCGGGGCGGCGGCCTGCGGGGCGGGCTCGGGCTCGGGGGCGGGAGCGGCGGGGGCGGGCTCCGGCTCCGGCTCGGGCTGCGCCTCCTTGGCCGTGGGCGCAGCCTCCTCGGCCGGGGCCTCGCCCGCCTCGGAGATCACGGCGATCTGGGCGCCGATCTCCACCGTCTCGTCCTCGGCGACGAGGATCTTGGTGAGCACACCGGAGGCGGGGGCGGGGATCTCGGTGTCGACCTTGTCGGTGGAGACCTCCAGCAGCGGCTCGTCGACCGCGACGGTGTCGCCCTCCTTCTTGAGCCACTGGGTGACGGTGCCCTCGGTGACACTCTCGCCCAGCTCGGGCATTGCAACGGAAGTCGGCATGGGGTCCTCTTAGCAGCGAAAAACGTATGGAGCGCGGAGAAGAAGCGAGCGGGGCGGGCCCAGGGCCCGCCCCGCGGGGGCGCGTCAGTCGTGGACGTGCAGCGGCTTGCCCGCCAGCGCCAGGTGCGCCTCGCCCAGCGCCTCCGACTGGGTCGGGTGCGGGTGGATGAGCTGCGCCACCTCGGCGGGCAGCGCCTCCCAGTTGTAGATGAGCTGCCCCTCGGCGATCAGCTCGCCGACCCGGGAGCCGACCATGTGGACGCCCAGCACCGGGCCGTCCTTCTCGGCGATCACCTTGACGGCGCCCTGCGTCTGCAGGATCTGGCTCCTGCCGTTGCCCCCCAGGTTGTAGTCGGTCACGACGATGTCGTAACCGCGCTCCTCGGCGGTGGCCGAGGTGATGCCGACCGAGGCCACCTCCGGCTCGCAGTAGGTGATCCGCGGGACGCCGTCGTAGTCGATGGCCGGCGGGTTCAGCCCGGCGATGCGCTCGGCCACGAAGATGCCCTCGGCGAAGCCCACGTGCGCGAGCTGCAGGGTGGGGATCAGGTCGCCGACCGCGTAGACGTTGCCCACGCCGGTGTGCAGGTTCTCGTCCACCTGGACGAACCCGCGCTCCATCGGGATGCCCTGCTCCTCGTAGCCCAGGCCCTCCGAGACCGGCCCGCGGCCGATGGCCACCAGCAGCACCTCGGCCTCCAGGGTCTTGCCGCCCTGCAGGGTGACGCTGACGCCGGAGTCGGTGGTCTTGACGCTCTCGAACGGGGTGCCCAGCTCGTACTTGATGCCGCGCTTGCGGAAGGCCCGCTCCAGCAGCTTGGAGCTGGACTCCTCCTCGACCGGCACCAGGTGCGGCAGCGCCTCGACGATGGTGACCTCGGAGCCGAAGGAGCGGTAGACGCTGGCGAACTCCACGCCGATCACGCCGCCGCCCAGGACGACCGCGGACTCGGGCACCCGGTCCATCTTCAGCGCCTGCTCGCTGGTGATGACCTTCTCGCCGTCGATGTCCAGGCCCAGGGTCTTGGGCTTGGAGCCGGTGGCCAGCAGGATGTTGCGGCCCTTGTAGGCCGTGCCGCCGACGGTGACCTCGTCGGGGCCGGTCAGCTTGCCCTCGCCCTCGACGACGGTGATGCCGCGGGCCTTGATCAGCCCGGACAGGCCCTTGTGGAGCCCGCCGACGACCTTGTCCTTGTACTTGTGGACGGCGGGGACGTCGATGCCCTCGAAGCTCGACTTGACGCCGAACTTCTCGCCCTCCTTGGCGGAGTCGGCGACCTCGGCCGCGTGCAGCAGCGCCTTGGTCGGGATGCAGCCCTGGTGCAGGCAGGTGCCGCCGAGCTTGTCTTTCTCGATCAGGGCGACACTCATGTCCAGTTCGGCCGCGCGCAGCGCCGCCGCGTAGCCGCCGCTGCCGGCGCCCAGGATCACGAGGTCGAAGGTGCCGCCGCTCTCACTCACGGGAAGGACACTCCTTGGTGTGGATGTAGTGGTGTTCGTCCGTCGGTGACGGATGCGGCGCGGCCGGGCGCGGGTCCCGCCCGGCCGCGCCCGGTCTCAGGTCTGTGCGCCGCCGGCCAGGTCCTCGGCGATCCGCACCAGGGTGCGGGTGGCCGCGCCGGTGCCGCCCTTGGGGGTGTAGCCGTGCGGACCGCCCTGGTTGAAGGAGGGCCCGGCGATGTCCAGGTGCGCCCAGCGCTGCCCGTCGTCGATGAACTCCTTGAGGAAGACGCCGGCGCTGAGCATGCCGCCCCAGCGCTCGCCCGCCACGTTGGCGATGTCGGCGACGGAGGAGTCCAGGCCCTTGCGCAGCTCCTCGGGCAGCGGCATCGGCCAGGCGGCCTCCCCGGCGGCGTCCGCCGACGCGGTGACCGAGGCGCGGGTGCCGTCGTCGGAGGCCATCACCGCGAAGACGCGGGTGCCCAGCGCCACCAGCTGCGCGCCGGTCAGCGTGGCCACGTCGACCAGCAGGTCCGGCCCGTCCTCCTGGGCGCGCACCAGCGCGTCGGCCATGACCAGGCGGCCCTCGGCGTCGGTGTTGAGCACCTCCACCGTCTTGCCGCCGTACATGGTCAGCACGTCGGAGGGGCGCTGGGCGGTGCCGGAGGGCATGTTCTCGGCGATGGCCAGGTAGGCCACCGCGTTCACCTTCGGCTTGAGGACCCCGATGGCCCGCATGGCGCCCAGCACCGCGGCGGCGCCGCCCATGTCGGACTTCATCCAGTCCATGGCCCCGGCCGGCTTCAGCGACAGGCCGCCGGAGTCGAAGGTGATGCCCTTGCCGACGAAGGCGACCGTGGAGGAGGCCTCCGGGTGGGTGTAGGAGAGCCGCACCAGGCGCGGCGGGTTGGCCGAGCCCTGGCCGACGCCGATGAGGCCGCCGTAGCCGCCCTCGGCCAGCTCCTTCTCGTCCAGGGTCTGCACCTGCAGGCCGTGCTCGCGGGCGACCTCCTCGGCCACCCCGGCCAGGTCCTCGGGGACCAGGTCGGCCGGGGCCGTGTTGACCAGGTCGCGCACCAGGTTGACCGAGGCGGCCACGGGCTCGGCGCGCTCCACGGCGGCCGCGGCGCCGTCGGCGGCGCTGACCACCTGGAAGGAGGACGCGGGCGTGCGCTCGGCGTCCTCGCCGGTGCGGTAGCGGGTGAAGGCGTAGTCGCCCAGGATCGCGCCGGTGGCGGCCGCTCCGGCCAGCTCGGCGGAGCCGGCGGGCAGGGCCAGCACGACGCGGGCGGCCTCGGCCGGGCGCGCGCGCAGGGCGGCGCCGGCGGCGCGGGCGACGTGGTCGGGGTCGGGGGCTCCGCCGTCAGGGGCGGGGCCCAGGCCGACGGCGAGCACGACCGGGGCGGTGGTCGCACCGGCGGAGGGGAGGCTGTGCACCTCCTCAAGGGCGCCGCTCGCTCCCAGAAGCGACAGGGTCCGGGCGAGGCCGCCGGGGTAGGCCGCCTCGACGTCGTGAGCGCCCGACGCGGGCTCCGGGCCGTCGGCCCCGGAGTGGTAGCCGACGACAACGGCGTCGGCGTCGAGCGAACAGGGGGATTCCGTAATGACTGACAGCGACGTGCTCACGGGTCCGATGCTAGTCCTTGTGACGTCCCGGTGGGCACGCCGCACCCGGCGCGCCCACCGCCGGGCCGGAGGCGGCACCGTGTTCACCCGTACGTGAAGAAGTGCGCTTCTTTTCGGTGATGGCGGTGCGAAGCGCCCCGTCCGTGACGATCCCCCGCATCTTCCGGAACGACGGGTTCGTGCCGGTCACCGCGGGTGGCCGGGTGCGGCCCCGGCCGGGGTGTGAAGAAATGTGATGATGGCGACAGGGGTCGCAGCGGACCGGGACGGCCGCAGGTCCGGCCGCGAACCGGGCGCGGAGCCGCCTCCGGATGCGGCGGTGCTCACAGGGCGATCGCCGCCGCGACGAGGGCGACCGTGGCGGACGTCTCGCACAGCGCGCCCAGCACGTCCCCGGTGATCCCGCCCAGGCGCCGCCGCGCGTGCAGCAGCAGCGGGACCGACGCGGCGGCCCCGAGGGCGACCGCGAAGGCCAGGGAGAGCGCCGCTCCGGGGGAGTGCAGGAGCCCGGCGAGGGCGGCCAGGACCAACGCGCCGGCGCCGGAGGCGGCGGCCGCCGCGTGCGGAACGGTCCCGGCGACGTAGGCCCCCAGCCCGTCCGGGCGCGCCGAGGGGACGGTGGGCGTGCAGGCGAGCGTGATGGCCAGGCGGCCGGCGACGGCGGCGGCGACCAGCGCGGCCGCCCCGGCGAGTGGGCCCGCCGACGCGGCCTGCGCCAGCGCGGAGGCCTGCACCAGCAGCACCAGCACCAGGGTGATCACCCCGAAGGGGCCGATGTCGGAGCGCTTCATGATCCGCAGGGCGTCCTCGGCCGGTTTCCCGCTGCCGAGGCCGTCGGCGAGGTCGGCCAGCCCGTCGAGGTGGAGGCCCCGGGTGAGGGCGGCGAGCAGCCCGAGGGCGAGCGCGGCGGCGAGGAGGGGGACGACCCCCACGGCCACGGCGACGGAGACGAGCACCCCGCCCGCGATCCCCAGCCCGGCCCCGATGAGGGGCGCCCAGCGCATGGCCCACCCGGCGACCGAGCGGTCCACCCGGTCGGCCCGGACGGGCACGGCGGTGAGCGTGCCCGCCGCCATCCGCAGCCCGTCGAGCCAGTCCTGCCCGGTGTCCCCACCGCCGACGCCGTTCCCGGGGTCCCTGGGTGCGCGACCCCCGGACCCGTCGTCTCTGTTCCCGTGGTCTCCGTTCCCGTGCCCCTCAGAGCGATCGGCACCGGACTCGGAATGCATGGAGGCACCTCACAAAGGGTCGGGGGATAGGGGCCGGAGGTCGAGGATCGACGTTCGAGGATCGGGTCGGAGGGGGTTTGGCGGCAGGGGACGATCCTATCGGCGCCACACCGGGCGTCGCCGGGCGTCGCCGGGCGTCGCCGGGCGTCGCCGGGCGTCGCCGGGTATCGCCGGGCGTCGCCGGGTATCGCCGGGTATCGGCGGGCGTTGGGCCGGGTATCGGCGGGCGTTGGGCCGGGTATCGGCGGGAGTCGCTAGGCGTCGGGCAGGTGCGATGACGGGGGGCGACGACGGAGGTCGGCGGCCCTTGCGGTGGCGTTGTCGGCCGCCGGGCGTGTGCGTGGTCGGGGTGGTTGGCGGCGACGGCGGAAGCG
>NZ_JAQFWP010000097.1 GCF_027706745.1 Nocardiopsis suaedae
CATCGCGAGGAGGGCATCCGGCGGCCCGGCGGACGGCCGGGGTCCGTCAGCGGGGAACCAGCCGCCCCGCCCCCACCCGCACCGCGAGCAGCCCGCCGCCCGGCAAGCAGGCCCGGGGAACCACCCCGCTCACGCCGTCGCCGCCGAGTGCCCCGGCCACGTACGCGCCCGGCGGCCGACAACGTCGCAGGTCGGGTCGTCGGCCTTGTCTCGTCGCCGCCATCCACCCCGCACCGCAGTGGCCCGGCATCCGGCCGGAACCCGGGAGCGGGGGAATCACCCCTCCCCTCCTCCTCTAGGGGGAAGCGGCGCATCACTCCCCAGGGCGACGACGTGGTGGGGCCTACCGGGCATCAATGGAGGACGGGGGGTGCCGAACGACGGGCGCCAGGCTTACCGGGGCAGACATGGACGCTGGGACACGATGGGGTACGGCCGCTTGGGCGCGGCTGCGAGGCCGCCTGCTTCGGCTGGACTCCGCCACGCCCTCCGACCGGGAGCGGGCGCTCGACGGGCTGCGCGCCGTCGGGGTCGGCGGGATCGTGCTCGGCCACTGGCTCGTCACCGCCCTCGTGCTCTGGGGCGACGGTGGGCTGCGGATCTCCAGTCCGCTGCGGGACCTGCCGGAGCTCGCGCCGCTGAGCTGGGTGCTGCAGACGCTCGCCCTGTTCTTCCTGGTGGGCGGTTACGTGTCGGCCCTGGCGCTGCGCCGCGCCCGTGAGCGCGGGGAGTCCGACCGCTCCTGGCTGCAAGCCCGTGCCCGGCGGCTCGGCCGCCCCGTGGTGCTGGTCGCCGCCGTCTGGGGCGCGGCCGCCGTGCTCCTGGCGGCCGCCGGGGTCCCCGAAGCCACCGTGCGCAGCCTGGTGCTGCTGATCCTCCAGCCGCTGTGGTTCATCGGCGTCTACCTGGCCGCGACGCTGCTCACCCCGCTCGCCGTCGCCGCCGAGCGCCGTGTGGGCCCCTGGGCCGCGGCCGCCCTGGTCGTGCCCGTCGCCGCGACCGACCTGCTCCTCTACGGCCCGTGGGGCGCGCTCGTCCCCGCCTGGGCCGGGTTCGCGTCGGTGCTCCCCGCCTGGCTGGCCTCCTACCTCCTGGGCATCTCCTGGGCCGGCGGGCGCCTGCCCCGCCCCCTGGCGTGGGGCCTGGTGGCGGGCGGCGCCGCCGCGCTGGCCGTGCTGGTGCTCGCCCTCGGGTACCCGGCGAGCGCGGTGGGCCTGCCCGGGGCCGACCGCTCCAACCTGAACCCGCCGTCGCTGTTCGTCCCGGCCCTGGCCGCCGTCCAGACCGGTGCCGCCGTGCTGCTGCGCGGCCCGCTGGAACGGCTGCTGCACCGCCCCGCCGCCTGGGCGCCCGTGGCCGTGCTGAACCTCGGGGCGCTGACCGTCTTCTGCTGGCACCTGACGGCCGCGTCCCTGCCCGCGCTGGCCGCCGCGGCGGCCGGGGCGCCCGTCGCCGGGCTGACCTCGGCGCCCGACGACTGGGGGTGGGTGGCCGCACGGCTCGCCTGGCTGCCCGTGTTCGCGCTGGTCCTGGCCGTCCTGTGCGGGGCGTTCCGGCGCTTCGAGCGGCCATGGCGGGGCCCAGCGGCCTCGCTCCCCTTCCGGGCCGCCGTCGGGGCGGCCGCCGCCGCGTTCGCCCTGGCGGCGGTGTACCTGGCCTGACCGGTCAGCCGGAGAACGCCCGGACGAGCTCGGGCACCTCCCGGAGGTGGACCTTCAGCAGCTCCACGCTGCGTTCACCGTCGTTGGCGCTGAGCGCGGCGTGGAGCTCGCGGTGCTCGCGCTCGATGACGGGGAGGCGCTCGGGGGCCTCGGTGATGGTCCGCACCGCCAGGCGCACGTGCCGGGGCCGCATGGCGTCGTACATCTCGGCCAGCACGGCGTTCCCGTGGTGCCGGACGAGGGAGGCGTGGAAGGCCTGGTCGAGCTGGGCCATCTCGTTCCAGTTCCGCTCCCGGCCAGCGGCCTCCATCGCCTCGATGAGGCCGCCGAACCCGGCGGGGGCGCCGCGGCCCCGCTCGCAGATCCGGCGGGCGCAGTCGGACTCGATGACGAACCGCGCCTGGTAGATCTCCTGCATCTCGGTGGCGGTCACGACCCTGACCTGGGCACCGCGGCGGGGGACGAGCTCGACGTAGCGCTCGGCCTGCAGGCGGTGGAGGGCCTCGCGCACGGGCGTCCGGGAGGTCCCCACCTCCCGGGCCAGGGCGACCTCGTCGAGGAACTGCCCCTCGGAGTAGACGCCGGACAGGATGGCCGAGCCGATCCAGTCGTAGGCGCGGTCGCGCGCCGACGGCCTCGGTGTGCCGGTCCTGCCGTGGTCCCTGCCGCTCTTCCTTTGGTCTGACACGGGCTCAGCTTACCTTTACAGCTCCCGCATGCCACGTGTATACATGTCGTCCACAGCGCATATACCGATGGTGCCCGTCACATCCGCGCCCATCCGACACCGCACGACCAGGGGGGATACCCGCATGCACGAACCGGGGGAATCGCAGAGAACGACGCGACACGGGGTCTGGCTGTCCGAGCCGTCCGCCGCCGCCGTGGAGATGGCGCACCTCGCCGGGTACGGCACCGTCGTCCTCGACATCGAGCACGGGCTGTTCGACCTGGCCGCCCTCGACTGGCTCATCCCCTTCGCCCGCAGCACCGGCCTGGAGGTGGTCGCCAAGGTGCTCGGCCCCGAGCGCGGGCCGATCCAGCAGGCCCTGGACTTCGGCGCCGACGCCGTGGCCGTCCCGCACATCGCGTCCGCCGCGCACGCCCGCCGGGTCTGCGGCTACGCCAAGTTCCCGCCGCTCGGCGACCGCTCCTTCGCCGGGGGCCGCACCTCCGGCTACCGGGGGTTCACCGACGCCTGGGTGGCCGACCAGGACGCCGGCACCCGCTGCTACCCGATGATCGAGGACGCCTCGGCGCTGGAGGAGGTCGAGGAGATCCTCGCCCTGCCCGTGGTCGACGGCGTCTTCATCGGCCCCTCCGACCTGTCGCTGCGCCGCGGGCGCGGCGCCTACACCGTCGGCGGGGACGACCTGGCGGACCTGCGCGGGATCGCCCGCGCCGCGCGGGCCGCGGGCAAGCCGTGGATCCTGCCCGCCTGGAGCGAGGCGGAGAAGCGCCTGGCCGTGGAGGAGGGCGCCGGGACCATCGTCACCACCATGCAGTACGGGGCGCTGCTCTCCGGGTTCACCGGAGCGCTCGACGCCCTGCGGGAGATCGAGAACGAGCAGAGGAGCCGTCGATGAGCCTGACCGCCGCAGTCGTCCAGTTCGCGCCCGCCGAGGACAAGGCCGCGAACCTGGCGTCGATCGAGGCGCTGCTGCGCGAGGCCGCCGGCCGCGGCGCCCGCCTGGCCGTCCTCCCCGAGTACGCGGTCTTCACCGCGCCCGCCATGGACGACCGGTTCGTCGACAGCGCCGAGCCGCTCGACGGGCCGACCGTGGCCCGCCTGGCCGCCGTCGCCGCCGACCTCGGCCTGACCGTCATCGCCGGGGTGAACGAGGCGGCCGGGAACGGGCGCATCCACAACACCCTGGTGGGCCTCCAGGGCGGCCGGGTCGCCGCCGTCTACCGCAAGGTGCACCTCTACGACGCCTTCGGCTACCGCGAGTCCGACCGCGTCATCGCCGCCGACCCGGCCGAGCCGGACCTGCTCACCGTCGACGGCTTCACCGTGGGCATGCAGACCTGTTACGACCTGCGCTTCCCGGAGACCACGCGGGTCCTGGCCGACGCCGGGGCCGACGCCGTCGCGCTGCCCGCCGAGTGGGTCCCCGGCCCGCTCAAGGAGTACCACTGGAACACCCTCGTCCGGGCCCGGGCGATCGAGAACACCGTCTACGTGCTCGCGGCCGGGCAGAGCGCACCGGCCGGGTCGGGCAACAGCGCCGTCGTCGACCCGATGGGCATCGCCGTCGCCGCGCTCGGCGAGGCGCCGGGCATCGGCACGGCCGTCCTGGAGCGCGAGCGGATCGGCCACGTCCGCGCGGTCAACCCCGCCCTCTCCCTCCGGCGCTACCGCGTGGCACCCGCGGGAGGCTGACCATGAGGCCACGAGCGAACCGCCCCCGCGGCGGCGCCCGGCGGCTCACCGCGGCCGCCGCCACAGGGACCGCCCTGGCGGCGGCCGCGGTCGGACTGACCGCCTGCGGCACTCCGGACACCTACGTCCTGCACTACACGACCTACTCCAGCCCGACCTCCGACCAGTCGCGCGCGGCCCAGCGCTGGGCCGACGAGGTCGGGGAGCGGACGGGCGGAGGCGTCACCGTCCGGCTGCACTACTCCGAGAGCCTCGTCGGCGCCGACGAGTCGGTCCAGGCGACGCTGGACGGGCGCGCGGACGCCGCCCAGGTCGGGTCGATCTACGCGGCCTCGGACCTGTCCATGTTCACCGTCGTCGAGCTCCCGTTCGAGACCCGCAACCCCGAGGTGCAGATGAGGGCGATCGAGCGGCTGTACGAGGAGAACGCGACCTACCGCGAGGACTTCGACCGGCAGGGCGTGCGCCTGCTCTTCCCGCTCCCGCTCGGCGTCAACGCCATCGGCACCCGCGAGAAGGTCGACGGCCTGGAGGACCTGCGCGGGACGAGCATCCGCGCGGGCGGACTGACGTCGGAGGTCATGCTGGCGGCCGGGGCCAACCCGGTCGCGATGACGGCCACCGACATCTACGAGTCGATGACGCGCGGCGTCGTGGACGGCTACACCTCGCTGGCCCTGGCGAACCTGCCCACCTTCGGCCTGTCGGAGAACACGCCCCACATCACCGACCCCGGGATCGGGGCGTACTCGTCCTCGATCGTGGTCGTCAACGAGGACCTCTTCGACTCCATGCCCGGGGAGTACCAGGAGGCGATGCTCAGCGCCTCGGAGAACGGCATCGCCAACGGCCTGGAGGAGATGGGCGCGCTCGGGGACACCGCGTGCGAGGAGCTCACCGCCTCGGGGGCGGAGTTCACCTCCCTGCCCGAGGACGAGGTCTCCGCCTGGAAGGAGGAGGCCGGGGCGGCCGAGCAGTGGGTCGCCCGCTACGAGGAGCGCGGCTACGACGCGCGGTCCGTGCTCGACGACTACCGGCGGATCATCGAGGAGGAGTCCGCGGACTCCGACTACACCGCTCCGCTGGCCGAGTGCATGGAAGGGGCCGGGCGATGAGGCGGCCGCACCTCCCGCGGGCGGCCACGGCGGCCGCCACCGCGTTCGACATCACCGCCGGGATGCTGCTCCTGGCCCTCATGCTGCTCACCGTGGCCGACGTCGCCGGCCGCAACCTGCGGGGCCAGTCGGTCCTGGGGACCGTGGACATCTCCACGCTGCTCCTGGTGGCCATCGCCTACCTCGGCCTGGCCTCGGCGGAGATCAGCGGGCAGCACGTCTCGGTCGGACTCGTCGAGCTGCGGCTGGGACGGGGCGCCCGCACCGCCCTCTCCGCGCTCCGGCTGGTCCTCCTGGCCGCCCTGGGGGCGCTGCTCGTGTGGGGTCTGGGCGAGGTCCTGCTCTCCGCGGTCGACCGCGGGGAGACGACCAACGACATCCTCCGGCTCGCGACCTGGCCCGCCAAACTCGTGCTCTTGGCGTCCTTCCTGCTCTTCTTCGCGGCCGCGGTCGCCAAGGAGGCCCAGAAGCTGCGCACCCTGCGCTCCGGCGGGGACGCCGGGCCGGACGGGGAGGCCTCCGAGCGCCCCGGGGACGGGGGCCGCCGATGACCGCCGGAACGCTCATCGTCGTCATCGCCGTGCTCGCGCTCTTCCTGGCGCTGCTGGCGATCCGGCTGCACGTCGGCCTCGCGCTCATGACGGCCGGCCTGACCGGCACCGTCCTGCTGCGGGGCCCGCAGGCGGCGGTCAGCACGGTCGCCAACCAGCCGTTCTCCACGGCGGCCGACTACTCGCTGACGATCATCCCGCTGTTCATCCTCATGGGGGTGTTCGCCGTCCGGGCGCGGCTCGCGCAGGCGGGGTTCGACCTCGCCTCCCGGACACTGCGCCGCCTCCCGGGCGGGACGGCGCTCGCCTCACTGTCGGGCTCGGGCATGTTCGCGGCGGTCACCGGCTCCAGCGTGGCGACCGTGGCCACCATGGCGCGCGTGTCCACCGACGCGATCACCAAGGCCGGGCACGGCATCCGCCTGGCCGCGGGGACCGTGTGCGCCGGGGGCACGCTCGGCGTCCTCATCCCGCCGTCCATCGTGCTCGTCCTGTACGGCGTGGTCACCGAGGAGAGCATCGGGCACCTGCTCCTGGCGGGCATCGGCCCCGGTGTGCTGACCGTCCTGCTCTACGCGGCCACGATCGTGCTGACGGTGCTCGTCCACCGCCGCCGGAAGGCGCGGGCGGGCGTAGCGGACGCACAGGGGGGACCGGGGGCACCGGACGCGCCGGGGGCACCGGAGGAGCACGGCCCGGACACCGCCGGCGCCGGGGAACCGGCCGGCGCCGCATCCCCGGCCGCCCGCCCGGACATCACCGGGTTCGCATTCCTCGCGGTGATCTTCCTGGTGTCGGTGGGGACGATCTACCTCGGCCTGGCCACCGCCACCGAGGCCGCCTCCTTCGGGGCGCTGTCCGCGCTGGTCATCCTCCTCATCCGCACCCGCCCTCCGCGCTGGCTGCGCGCGGTCGGCGACTCGGTCGGCGAGGCCGTCGGTCTCACCGCCATGACGTTCCTGCTCATGGTCGGCGCGGGGGTGTTCACCTACTTCCTCGCCCTGTCCGGGGCGAGCACCGCGCTGGTCGACGCCGTGGTCGGCGCCGACCTGCCGCCCTACGCGGTGCTGGTGCTGTGCCTGCTGCTGTTGCTGCCGCTGGGCATGTTCCTCGACGGCATCTCGATGATCCTCGTCGCGGCGCCGCTGCTGCACCCGATCCTCGTCGGGTACGGCTTCGACGGCATCTGGCTGGGCGTGCTGATCGTGAAGGTCGCCGAGATGGCGCTGATCACGCCGCCCGTCGGGATGAACGCGTTCGTCTATTCGGGGTCGGTCCCCGAGGCCGGACTGGGCCGCATCTTCCGCGGAATCCTGCCGTTCATCGCCGCCGACGCCGTGGTCGTGGCCGCCCTCATCGCCTTCCCCGACATCGTCACCCTCATCCCGGACCTGTCGAGCGCGCAGTAGCCGTCCGCCCGCGCTCCCCGGCCCGCCCCCGATCCCGCCCACCGAAAGGAACGACCATGTTCAGCGTCAACGCCATGCCCCCGCAGATCGATGCGGGCATCGCCGCCGAACTCGGCGAAGCGTGCGTCTCGACCCTCGGCCACCTGCGCGACCACGGCTTCGCCCTCGGGCTGCAGCCGAACCGGCGCCCGCTGCGGTTCACCGGCACCGCCGTGACCGTCCGCATCCCCCACCTGGACTCCACCGCCGTCCACATGGCGGTCGACATGCTCCGTCCCGGCGACGTCCTCGTCGTCGACCAGTCCGGCGACCACGCCCGCTCCTGCTTCGGCGGCCTGGTCTCCTTCACGGCCAAGGCGCGCGGCGCCGTGGGCGCGGTCATCGACGGGTCGGTCAACGACCACGACGAGACCCTCGCCTACGGGTTCCCGGTGCTCTCCCGCGGCTACAGCCCGCTGACCACCCGCATCTCCGGCATCGAGGGCGCGATCAACGTGCCGGTCACGGTCGGGGGCGCGGTCGTGCACCCGGGGGACGTGGTGTTCGCCGACTCCGACGGGGCCGCGTTCCTCAGGCCCGAGGAGGCGGTGGGCCTCGGAGCCCTCCTGACGTCCAAGGAGGAGGCCGAGATCCCGGCCCGGGAGTCGATCGCCGCCGGCGGCTCCATCGCGGAGTTCTCCGGCGCCGCGAAGCACCGCCCCTGAAGTCGGGGCTGCAGCACGGCGGGGCCCATCACCCGGGGGGTGGGCCCCGCCGTCCGCATCCGTCCCGGTTCGCGGCGGGACGCTCACTATGTCCGGGCGCTGCGGGGTAGTACCCCAGCAGCGACCGGCCACCGTTGGAGCCCCCATGATCGAGTTGCCGAAGCGCGTCCACGAGCATGCCCTGCGGCTCACCTCCCGGAGCCTCCCGGCATGCGTCCACGACCTCCCCTCCATGGCCGAGCGCGCCCGGCTGCTGCGCGCCTGCCTCCCTCCAGAGTTCGACCTGTACCTGCCGCTGCCCGACCCTCCGCCCGGCGCGGCCGCCGCCCTGGCGCCGCACGCCGCGGGATTCCTCGTCGACACGGTCCCCGCGCTGCGCACCGTGCTGCGGGAGTACCCGGGGGTGCGGGCCGTGCTGGCCGGGACCGGGAAGACGCCGAACGAGCTGGAGGCCGTCGTCTCCGACGCCGCCCGCGGCGAGGCGGTGGTGCTCGCCGACAGCCCGGGCGAGCTGCGCCTGCTGGAGCACTGCGCGCGCCGCGCCGGGCACCCGGTCGGCGTGCTCCTGGCGGCCGATCCATCCACCGGCGACGACCCCGACCGCCCGGCCGGAGACGCCACGGGCGTCGCGGGCGCCCTGGGCGCCCCGTGGGCCGGGATGGACTCGGCGGCGCTGGTGGAGTGCGCGGGGCTGCTCGGCCCCGACCCCGCCGTCCGGGTCCTGGGGTTCGCCGCCGCCCCTGCGGCGCCCCGCGCCCAGGGCCTCGCACCGCTGGAGACCCTGCGCGCGTGGGGGTCGCTGCTCGGCATCGCCCGGCCCGAGTACGCCTTCGCCCTCTCCTCGGAGCCCGCGGGGCCCACCGCCCCGGTTCCGCAGGGGGCACCGGGCCCAGCGGGGGAACGGATCGCGATCCTGGCGCCGCCGCCCGGGGAGGCGTGGTCCGGCTGGTTCCTGACGCCGGTCCTGGACGTGAAACACCGCTGCGGCACCGCCTACGCGGTGGTGGACGGCGGCCGCGCCCCGGAGTCCCCCGTCTTCGCGGTCGTGTCCAGGGACGACGCCTGGCCCCACCCCTGGGGGCGGCCGGAGCTGGCGGACGAGCCGGTGACCGTGGTCTTCCGCGGCCCCGGCCCCGCCCCGGCGCCGTTCCCCCCGGTCCCCGTGGACCGCCTGCGCCCGGGCGACCTCGTGGCCTTCCCCGCCGCCCCGCCGCACCCGGCGTCCCGCTCCGCCGGCCCGCAGGTGCACTGCCTGGGCGATCCCTGAACGCTCGCCCCGTCCCCAGACCGCGGTGGTCTCTCGTTTCCAGGGCAACGTGTGGAGATGCGCTGACCGTTTGAGGTGGAATGCGGCCAGACCCGGGGCACCAGCCAGGTGCCCCGGCGAACATGTGGCGCCAGGGCGCGTTCCTGGCCGCCATCGCCCGGCTCCGGCACCCGGCCCGTGGTCGCACCCATCACGCGACCCGGCCCCGGTTTCAAGGGCGTTCTCCCCGAGATCGACGACGAGGCTCTGCCCGTCGACGGTCAGCCCTCCCCGGACTCCGGGACGCGGTTCAGCAGGTCGGCCAGGCCGTCGGCGTCCAGCAGGTCGGCCGGGCGGACGGTCGCACCGGCCCGCACGTAGTGGAAGGCCGCGCCGACCTCCTCCAGCGGGACGCCCGCCAGCTCCGCCCACGCCACCCGGTAGGCCGCGAGCTGGACCGCCACCGCCGCGCGTTCCCGGCCGCTCTCCGGCGGCCGCCCCGTCTTCCAGTCGACCACGTCGTAGCGGCCGGAGTCCTCGTGGTGGAAGACCGCGTCCATCCGCCCCCGAACCAGGCGGTCGCCGATGACCGTCTCGAACGGCACCTCCACGTCCAGGGGCACCCGGCCGCCCCACTCGCTCTCCTCGAAGCGGCGCCGCAGCTCCTCCAGGTCCTCGTCGTCCCCGGCGGTCTCGTCGGCCGCGCCCGGCAGCTCGTCCGGCCCCAGCAGGCTCTGCTGCCCGTGCCGCTGCTCCAGCCAGGCGTGGAAGGCCGTCCCGCGGCGGGTGTGCGGCGCCGGGGGGCGCGGCATGGGGCGGCGGATCCGCCGCGCCAGCGCCTCCGGGTCGCGCGCCAGGACCACCAGCGACGACACCGACAGGTGCGCGGGCAGCTCCACGTCCACCGGTCCCCCGCCGCCGGTGTCGGCCGCGCGGTGCGCCAGCAGCAGCTCGGTGTCGCGCTCCCAGCCGTCCAGGCGCTTGCGCGCCCGCGCCGACAGCGGCGACCGCTCCAGCGCCTCCGCCCACGCGTCGCCCTCCACGGCGGCCCGCTCGACCAGCGCCGCCCCTTCCGCCAGGTCGCGGTGGCGCCGCGCCGGGGCCCCGGTGAGCTCCTCGGGCGGCAGGGGCCACTCGACCGGCTCCTCCCCCGACGTCTGCGGGTTCTCCTCCCCGTCGTCCGGCGGCGGCGCCCACGCGGCCACCCGCCCGGCCCCGGCCTCGCAGGCCTCCCGGACCTCCTCCAGGAACGGCGACGGCCCGCGTTTGGAGGCGCTGTCCCGGCCCCACCAGTGGCCGGTGCACAGCAGCGCGAACGACGCCCGGGTCACCGCGACGTAGGCGAGCCGCCGCTCCTCCAGCAGGTGGCGCTCTTTCTCCGCCTCCTTGAACGCCTTCACCGACGCCTTGTCCACGTCGTCCAGGCGCGGAAGCCCGGCCGCGTCGCCCCGCAGCGGGTAGGGGAGCCGGTGGGCGTGGCGCACCCACCCCCCGGACTCGCGGGGGCTGGTGGGGAAGACCGACGAGCGGCCCCCTTCGCCCGCCAGGCCGGGCACCGCCACCAGCGGCCACTGCAGGCCCTTGGCGGCGTGCACGGTCATCAGCTTGACGGTGTCGCCGGCGCCGACCCGCTCCCCCGGCTGCAGCCCCCGCTCGGCCCCCTCGGCCGACCGCAGGTAGGTGAGGAACGCCGCCAGCGTGGGGTCGTCGGTGTTGCCCGCGAACCGCACCGCCGCGTCCATGAACGCGTCGAGGTCCGCGCGGGCGGACATCGGGTCGCGCCCCGGCCGCGCCGCCACCTCGATGTCCAGCCCGAGCACCCGCTCGACCTCGGCGATCAGGTCCGGCAGCGGCTGCCCGGCGAGCTTGCGCAGCCCGCGCAGCTCGGAGGCGAGCATGGCCAGGCGCTCGTACCCGGCCTCGGAGTAGCGCTCGGCGGACCCCAGGTCGTCGAGGGCGTCCACCAGGCTGCCGCTCTCGGCGGTCAGGTCCAGCACGGTGTCCCGCAGCAGGTTCTCCCCGAGGGCCGCACCGTCGGCCGCCCCTTCGGCACCCGAGCCGCCGTCCGGGCCGTCCCCGGTGCCCCCGTCCGCGCCGGGCGGCCGCGCGGCCTCCCCCCTCAGGTCCCTGCGGGCCTCCCGGACCAGTTCGGCGGCCCTCTCCCCCAGCGCGACCAGGTCGCGCGGCCCCAGGCGCAGACGCGGCCCGGTGAGCAGCCGCGCCAGCTCGTTCCCGGCCGAGGGGTCGTGCACCACCCGCAGGGCGGCGATGACGTCGCGCACCTCGGGGACGCTCATCAGACCGCCCAGGCCGACGATCTCCACCGGGATGCCGCGCGCCTCCAGGGCCTCGCGCACCGAGGTGAACTGGGAGCGCTTGCGGCACAGCACCGCGACCCCGCCCGGTGTCAGCCCGGAGCCGCCCTCCCCCTGCGGCCAGGGGCGGCCGTCCGGGGCCGTCCCGTCCGCGCCCTCCTGCAGCGCCGCCTCGACCATCTGCGCGATCCAGGCGGACTCCTCGGTCTCGGTCGGCAGAAGGGCGCAGGTCACCGCCCCGCGCCCGCGCCGCGCCGGGCCCGGGTGCAGCACCGGGACCTGGGCCCCGTCACCCCGCAGCGGCTCCGACATCCGGGTGGCGACCGACAGGATGCGCTCACCGTTGCGGAAGCTGGTGGCGAGCGCGCGCACCGGCGCCGGGCGGCCCGGCCCCTCCGGGAAGTCGGTGGGAAAGCTCCTCAGGCTGCCCGCGCTGGCGCCCCGCCACCCGTAGATGGACTGGCAGGGGTCGCCCACCGCGGTGACCGGGTGGCCGCCGCCGAACAGCGCCCGCAGCAGCATGAGCTGGGCGTGGCTGGTGTCCTGGTACTCGTCCAGCAGCACCACCCGGTAGCGGCTGCGCTCGGCCATGCCGACCTCGGGGTGGCGCTCGGCGATGCGGGCGGCCAGCGCCACCTGGTCGCCGAAGTCCATCGCCTCCAGCCCCTGCTTGGCCGCGGTGTACCGCTCCACCAGCGGGAGCAGCTGCTCGCGGGCGGCCTGCGCGTCCTCCAGCGCCCCGGTGGTGTCCTTGGTGCGCTCGCGGGCCGGCAGCGCGGCCGCCCGCTCGCGGATCCACCGCCCCACCCCGCGCACGTCGTCGGGGGTGCGCAGGTGGTCGGCGAGGTCCCCGGCCAGGGCGAGCACCCGGTCGGTGACGGTGGCCGGGGCGACGTTCACCGCGTCCATCGGCCCGTCGTAGGCGGCCACGGCCTGGGCGGCCAGCTGCCAGCTCTGCCCGACGCTCAGCAGCCGGGTGGAGGGCTCGACCGCCTCCCGCAGCGCGTGGTCGGCGACCAGTCGGGCGGCGTAGGCGTTGTAGGTGGCCACCTCCGGCTCCCCGTCGAGCACCTCGGCCGGGACCTGGTCGACGGCGCGCAGCTGGTCCAGCCGCTTGCGCACCCGCTCGGCCAGCTCGGACACGGCCTTGCGGGTGAAGGTCAGGCCGAGCACCTGCTCGGGGCGGACGTGGCCGTTGGCGACCAGCCAGACGACCCGCCCGGCCATGGTCTCGCTCTTGCCGGACCCGGCACCGGCCACCACCACCGACGGGCCCAGCGGGGAGGAGATCACCTGGGCCTGCTCGGCGGTGGGCTCGGGCTGCCCGAGCAGCCGGGCGATCTCCGCCGGGGTCAGGATCCGCCGGGGCCGCGCGGGGGCCCCGGTCTCCTCCGCCTCCTGCGCGTCCGTCTCCCACGCGCCGCTCATCGCCGACTCCTCTCCCCCGCCGCGGCCTCCGATGCCGTCGGTGCCTCCGGTGCGGTCTGCGCCGCCGACCCCGCCGTCCGGCCCGGCGGCCCTCCGGCGCGCACCCCGCTCACAGCCGCTTCCCCTCGTCGTGCGCCGGGCAGCTCGACTTGACCGGGCACGCGTCGCACCGGTCGTTGCGGGTCGCCGCGAACCGCGCCCCCGCCATCCCCTCGGCGGTGTCGCGCACCAGGTCCTCGGCCCACCCGGGGTCGCCGTCCTCGCCCAGGGCGCCCTGCTCCTGCTCGCGGGCCCGGTTGGTGAGCCCTCCCTTGCCGACGTGCACCAGCGACGCCCCGCCCGGCTCGGCCAGGCCCAGCCGAGCGAACGCCCCCTTGAGCACCGCGAGCTGGTACACGCCGAGCTGCGGCAGCCGCGCGATCTCGTCCTTGTGCGGCGCCGAGGACCCGGTCTTGATGTCCACCACGAACCCGCGCCCCTGCTCGTCGCGCTCCAGGCGGTCCACCCGCCCGGTGATCTCCACTCCGCCCACGTCGACGGTGAACCCCTCCTCGGTGACGACCAGCTCCCGGGGGTCGGCCCGGTGCCAGGCGATGAGCCGCTCCACCATGCCGTCGGCCGCCTCGCGCTGCTTGCCCGCGTACCACCGGCCGCCGAAGTCCAGCTCCGACCAGACCTCGTCCATCCGCCGGTCGATCTCCTCCTTGGGCGTGCCCTGGGCCACCAGCACCGCCACCGCGTGCACGATGCTGCCCAGCGCCGAAGCCGTCTCGGCCGCCGAGGCGCCCGCGCCCTTCTCCAGCAGCCAGCGCAGCCGGCAGGTGCCGAACAGCTCCACCTGGGACGGGGAGACCCGGATGCCCTCGCCGTCCTCGGCCAGCGGCCGCTCGTCCGACCAGGGGGTGAGCCCGTGCCACTCGGACGGCGCCGCCCCGCGCACGCCCTCGCGCGCCAGCCGGGCCAGGTGCACGGCGGCCGCGCGGCGCAGCGCCTCGGGGCGCTCGGGGTCGGTGACCACCGACCGCAGGTCCGCCACCAGGGCCGGGAGCGACAGCCACCGGCGGCCGGTGCCGACCCGCTCGGGCTCGCCCACGCCCAGCTCGCCGAGGAACCGGGAGGGGCGCTCCTCGGTGTCCTCGCCCCCCACGGCGGTGACGACCAGGCGGGACCGGGCGCGGGTGGCCGCCACGTAGAACAACCGCCGCTCCTCGTCCAGCAGCTTGGAGGCGACGGCGGCGCCCGCCGCCGTGCCCCCGTCGGGGCCGCCGTGCCCGGAGACCGCGTCCACCAGCGCCTCCACCCCCAGCAGCGACCCGCGCAGCCGCAGGTCGGGCCACTCGCCCTCCTGCACGCCGGCGACCACGACCAGGTCCCACTCCAGCCCTTTGGAGCGGTGCGCGGTCAGGATGCGCACCGCCTCGCCCTCGGGCGCCCGCTCGGCGAGGGTGTCACCGGGGATCTCCTGGGCCTCCAGGTCCTCCAGGAACCCGTCCGGGGTGCCGGGCGGCAGCCGGTCGCAGTACCGGGCGGCGTTCTCGAACAGCGCCACCACCGCGTCCAGGTCCCGGTCGGCGGCGGCGCCGCGGGACCCCCCGGCCTGGCTGGCGCGCAGCAGCCGGTCGCCGAGCCCGGCGGCGCTCCACACCTCCCACAGCACGTCCTCGGCGCTGCCGCCGGAGGCGGCGGTGTCGGCGACCGTGCGCAGCAGCGAGGCCACCTTGCGGGCGGGCGCCGCCACCGCCGGGTCGACCAGGGTGAGCTCGCGCGGGTCCCGCAGCGCATCGGCGACCAGCGCCGCCGAGGGGCGCGGCACGGGGGCGGGGCCGCCCTCGGCCGCCCCGGCCGCGACCCGGTCCAGCTCCAGGCGGCGCAGCGCCCGGCCCAGGCGCCGCAGCCGGACCGTGTCGGCGTCGCCGAAGGCCGAGATGAGCAGCTCGTGGGCGGCGTCGGCGTCCAGGGTGTCGGGGTGCAGGCCGCAGCGCACGAGCAGCAGCAGCGGCCGCACCAGCGGTTCGGCGGCCAGCGGCAGCTCGTCGCCGCCGACGGCCACCGGCACCCCGGCGGCCATCAGCGCCCGGCGCAGCACCGGCACCTGGCGGGAGGCCGAGCGCACCAGCACCGCCATCCGGGACCAGTCCAGCCCCTCCACCAGGCGGGCGCGGCGCAGCAGGTCGGCGATGACCGCCGCCTCCTGGGCGGGGCTGTCGGCCACCATGGCGCGCACCTCCCCCTCGGAGGCGCCGCCGAGGGGGTCCAGCTCGCGGTGGGCGTTGACCGGCCCGCCGCCGGGCGCGGGCGCCGCGGGCAGCCGCCGGGCCACCCCCCGGCTCGCGCGCAGCAGCGCGGTGCCGCTGCGGCGGCAGGTGGTCAGCGCGACGACCGGCGCGGGCGCGCCGTCGGCGCCGGGGAAGCGCTGCGGGAACTCCAGGATGCCGCGCACGTCGGCCCCCCGGAAGCCGTAGATGGACTGGTCGGGGTCGCCGACCGCGACCAGGTCGCGCCCGTCCCCGGCCAGGGAGCGCAGCAGCTCCTCCTGGGCGGGGTCGGTGTCCTGGTACTCGTCGACGAAGACCGCCTCGCGGCTGGCCCGCTCGCGCGCCAGCACCTCGGGGTCGCTCAGCAGGTTGGCGGCGACGCGCACCAGCTCGGCGTAGTTGAAGGTGGGCACCGGGGCCACGTCGAAGCGGCCGGTGTAGCGGTCCATGAAGTCCCCGGCGGCGACCCAGTCGTCGCGCTCGTAGGCACGGCCGAGCCGGTCCAGGTCTGCGGGGCCCAGCCCGCGCTCCTGGGCGCGCATGAGGAAGTCGCGCAGCTCCTCGGCGAACCCGCGGGTGCCCAGCGCGGGGCGGAGCCGCTCGGGCCACATGTGCGCGCCGTCGGCGGCCTCCCCGGCCAGGATCTCCCGCATCTCCATGAGCTGTTCGGGGCCGGACAGCAGGCGCGGCGCATGGTCGTCCATACGCTGGAACTCCCGGCGGATGAGCGCGTAGGCGTAGCTGTGGAAGGTCAGGGCCAGCGGCTCGCGGGTGGTGCGGCGCAGCCGCGCGGTGATGCGGTGGCGCAGCTCCTCGGCGGCCTTGCGGCTGAAGGTCAGCACGAGCACCGCCGACGGGTCGGTGCCGCGGTTCTCGATGCGGTCGACCACGGCCTCGACGATGGTGGTGGTCTTTCCTGTGCCGGGTCCGGCGAGCACCAGCAGCGGCCCGCCCTTGTGCGCGACGACGCGCCGCTGGTTCTCGTCCAGCACCGGCGGCGGCGCCTCGGTGTGCGCGCGCCGCACGAGACGGTACGGGGACGGGTTCACCCGACCCAGTTCACCACATGCTCACCCGCATCGGGGAACAAGGACTCGAACATCCGTACCCATTTTTACGGGAAATGACTCACACCGCCTCGGCGGGGTCGGGCCCCTCCCAGCGCGCGGCGGGCATGTCGACGCGGCCCGACGGGCGCAGGGGCGTGCCCTCGGCCGCGTAGTGGGAGCGCGCGCGGACCTCCAGGCCGGGCGCGGGCGTCCCATCGGCGCGGATCACCCTCCACCAGGGGACGCCTCCGCCCCACGCCGCCATGACCGTCCCGACCTGCCGGGGGCCGCCCTCCCCGAGGAGTTCGGCGATGTCCCCGTAGGACATGACCATCCCGGACGGGATCCGCTCGACGATGTCGAGCACCCGCTCGGCGTACTCGGTCGGATGGCTGTCGGGTCGGGGCATGCCCCGACCCTACTGAGCCGCTGGGCCCTCGGTGACCGCCCGGCGGCCGCCACGGCCCGCCTGGCCCGCCCGGTCCGACCGCGTGCGCGGGTCAGTGGGGCACGGGGCCGTGCCGGTGCGTCATGCCCGCGGTCTGGAGGCTCCCGACGACCCCCGCGGCCATCGCGACCACCCCGAGGATCCAGGAGGTCCACGCGGCCGCCGGATTGGCGGTGAACGCCATCAGCCACGGCAGGACGAAGACCAGCGCCCCCAGCGCGAAGATGAAGGCCTCGCTCGCCATCAGCCCGGGACGGGTGATGGCCATCGTCGCCGCGAGGACGATGAGCAGCCCCAGGATGAACATCGCCGCCCGCGGCGGACCGATCATCGCGTCCCAGATCCAGCTCACCGACAGCAGCACACCCGTCGCGACGGCGACCCAGTCCGCCGCGCGCCCCTTGTTCTCCATGGCCGCACCTCCTTCGCCGCCGATCCTCCGGGTCGGCGCTTGGTAGATACCCATGAGCGGCACGGATCACAACAGATCCGCAGCGGGGGACCCTGGACACGCGAAGGCCCGGCCCGCCGAATGGGCGGGCCGGGCCTTCGCGGGTCGGCGGGTCAGTAGCTCGGCAGGCTCGGGTCGACCTGCTTCACCCAGGCCAGCACGCCGCCGCCCACGTGGACGGCGTCGGAGAACCCGGCGCCCTTGAGCGCGGCGAGCGCCTCGGCCGAGCGGGCGCCCGACTTGCAGTGCAGGACGACCTTCTTGTCCTGCGGCAGCTTGGCGAACGCCTCCCCGTTCAGGAACTCGCCCTTGGGGATCAGGACCGAGCCCGGGATGCTGACGATCTCGTACTCGTTCTTCTCCCGGACGTCGACCAGCTGGAAGTCGTCGCCGTCGTCCATCATCCGCTTGAGCTCGGCGGCGGTGATGGTGGAGCCGGCGGCGGCCTCCTGGGCCTCGTCCGAGACGGTGCCGCAGAACTCCTCGTAGTCGATCAGCTCGGTGATCGTGGGGTTCTTGCCGCACAGCGGGCACTCGGGGTCCTTGCGGACCTTCACCGAGCGGTAGTTCATCTCCAGGGCGTCGTAGATCATCAGGCGGCCGACCAGCGGGTCGCCGAACCCGGCGAGCACCTTGATGGCCTCGTTCACCTGGATGGAGCCGATCGAGGCACAGAGCACGCCGAGCACGCCGCCCTCGGCGCAGGAGGGCACCATGCCGGGCGGCGGCGGCTCCGGGTACAGGCAGCGGTAGCAGGGGCCGTGCTCGGCCCAGAACACCGAGGCCTGCCCGTCGAACCGGTAGATCGACCCCCACACGTACGGCTTGCCGAGCAGCACGCACGCGTCGTTCACCAGGTACCGGGTGGCGAAGTTGTCGGTGCCGTCGACGACGAGGTCGTAGGGCTCGAAGATGCGGAAGGCGTTGTCGGAGTCGAGCCGCTCCTCGTGCAGGACCACCTCGACGTTGGGGTTCACCTCGCGGATGGAGTCGCGCGCGGACACCGCCTTGGGGCGGTCCACGTCGCTCTGCCCGTGGATGACCTGGCGCTGCAGGTTGGACTCGTCGACCACGTCGAAGTCGATGATGCCGAGCGTGCCCACACCGGCGGCGGCCAGGTAGAGCAGGGCGGGCGACCCGAGGCCGCCGGCGCCCACGACCAGCACCTTGGCGTTCTTCAGGCGCTTCTGGCCGTCCATGCCCACGTCGGGGATGATCAGATGGCGAGAGTAGCGGCGCACCTCGTCGACGGTCAGCTCGTCGGCTGGTTCGACCAGCGGCGGCAGCGACACAGCGGCTCCTCAACAGTTCTCGTCGGCGCCACGCCGCCCGCGGTCCCTCCGGAGGGGGCCGGGGCCGGCCGGAGGTTCGGATCGGGCACGTGACGAGCTTGCTCTTATACCCAACCTACGGGGTGGGGTTTTTGATTCCCCGTCCGGGGACCCGGCTCGGACGGCGGACGCCGACGGCGCCCCCGGTCCGGGTCGGGCGAGGTCAGGCGGGGCGGGTGCGGGCCGCGTCGGCCCCGGAGAGGAAGGGGCGCAGTTCCCGGGCGACCGCCTCGGGGCGCTCCATCATCGCCACGTGCCCGGTCTCGTTCATCAGCACGAGCCGGTTGCGCGGGAAGACCCGGGCGGCGCGGCGGGCGATCCGCGGGTCGATGAACCGGTCGGCGACGGCGTAGACCAGCAGGCTGGGCATCCGCAGCCCGGCGGCCTGCCGCCACAGCGAGCGCGGGCCCCGCCGCAGGTACTCGGCCACCAGCCCGCGCAGGCTCTCCAGGACCGACTCCACCGCGTGCCCGCACCGCTCCCGCTCCCGCTCGGCCTCCAGCGCCTCCATGACCCGCTGCGCGGGGACCGAGGCGGGGTCGTAGTAGGTGGCGTCCAGCATGTCCTGGACGCGGACCTCGGCCGGGCGGCTCTGGATGCGCGTGTAGACGGCGGGGCCGATCACCGGGAACAGGGCGCCGGCCATCTGGTAGGGCACCAGCCGGGGCCGCAGGTCGGGCATGGCGGGCGAGATCAGGGTGAGGGTGCGCACGAGTTCCGGGTGCTCGGCGGCGAGGCGGACCGCCACGGAGCCGCCCAGGGAGTTGCCGACCAGGTGCACGGGGTGGGCCCCGGAGCGGATGACCTCGGCGGCCGCGGCGGCGTGCGCGTCGACCGAGTAGTCGCCGTCGTCCGGGGGCGGGGACAGGCCGAACCCGGGCAGGTCGGGGGCCTCGCCGTGGTGGCCGTCGGCGAGCGCGCCCATCAGGTCGGTCCAGTCGGTGGACGAGCCGCCGAGCCCGTGCAGGTAGACGACGCGGCTGCCGCCGTTCCCGCCGGCGCGGACGTGCAGCCGCCGCCCGCCGACGGCGCGCAGCTCACCCGGCCACGGGTCGATGGGGTCGATCACGGACACCCCCTCACGGGTCCACGGTTCTCGTTGTGCAGAAACTCTACGGACTCCGGCGGCCGCGGGTGCGCGGGTCCGGGGATGCGCGCCCGTCCGGACGGGTAGGGATCCGGTGGCGGGCGAGGGCCCGCCCGCCCCGTCCGCCGCCGACCGGCCGCCGACCGGCAGGAGGCCGCGCGCGTACGGTGGAGGGAAGGCTTCGCGACGATCCAGGGGGAACTCGTGACAGCTCAGTGGCAGCAGGAGAACGGGCGGAACGCCCAGGACGCCGTTGACCGCGACGCCGGGTTCGAGGAGGACGAGGACTTCGAGACGTCCGAGGCCGACCGGGCCGAACAGCGCACGGACGCGGCCGAGGGCGCCGAGGAGGAGACCTGGTCGGCCGATCGGCCGCTGGGGGTGTCCGACGACGTCCCGGAGGGCGATGCCGTGGAGCAGCACCTCGAGGTCGGCCTGGACGACGACGAGTACCGCGAGTAGCCGCGGGAGAGGGAAGGGTCCGTTTCCGGTAGGTGCGCCTGCTTCGGTGGGCCGGTTTCCCGTGCGGACGGCGCACTCGGTGGCGGGCGGCGCCGGAGTTCCAGGGGTGGGCGGCGCCGGGCCTTCGTTGACGGCCACCACTGGAGAGAAGCCGCTGCGCGAAGGGCGTTTCCTTGAGGGTGGTGGTGGGCGACGCTGGAGAGAAGCCGCTGCGCGAAGCGCTTTCCGGTGAGGGTGGTGGTGGGCGACG
>NZ_JAQFWP010000098.1 GCF_027706745.1 Nocardiopsis suaedae
TGAACGCACCTGGACGCCGCTCGCTACGGCCATGATCCACACAACACCCCCTAGTTCCCGGCCTCCTCGGCCTCGTACACCTCACCGAGCTCCCGGCCGGCCGGGGTGACGTCGAACCAGCAGACGTCGCCCATGTCCAGTTCGGCGCCGAACGAGGACCATTCGTCGCGGATCCGGGCCAGGGCGTCCTCCGTCGGCAGGTCCCAGGGGCGGAACCCCCGGTCGTCGGTGAAGTCGCCGGGAATGGTCAGCCCGTCCCGCATCAGCTCGGCGAGGAACTCCATGGAGAAGTCCCGCCAGGCACGCCAGTCGTCCGATCCCGTGTAGTACCGGGCCAGGGACTGGGCCTCGACGAGCATGACCCAGTCGGTGACCCCTGAGACCAGGAAGTCCTTCTTCGCCTCTTCGATGTGCTCGGTGCGGTTCACAGGGGTCCCGCGCGGTCTTCGGTGTCTTCGTACCGGTTCTGTTCGAGGGAGAAGGTGCGCAGGTCCTCGTACTCGCGCTCGATGAGCCCGATGTTGTGCTCCTCCGAGTGGACGAGCTGCGGATACCCCCAGCGCGCGGTGTCGGTGGTCAGGAGGTCCCCGGCGTCGGCCGCGCCCTCGGATGGCATGCGGGCGAACTCCCAGTGGCCGGGGAGGCGGGGGTCGGTGACCTTGAACAGCGAGAGCGGATACCAGCCCGGTTTCCCGGTGTCGTCGGCGATCAGCACTTCAAGGGACGCCTCTCCCAGCGACATGGCGTAGACCCGGTACTCACGGCCCACGGAGACGTCGAAGACCGTGTGCTCGGTGCCGAACCTGTCGATCTCGTGCACCGGCAGGTCGCTCCCGCGGTCGCCCAGGCATTCGACCTTCATCTCCGTCAGGTCCTCCACATAAGCAGCCGTGTCGGGGCGGGGACGGTGGTCACCCCGTCCCTCCATCATCGTCGGCCACGGAAGGCGTCCGATCCTGTCGCGCTACGGATGCCCAGTTCCCGAATTCCGGGACCGGTTCCCAGTTCGGTGTGAAGTCGATGTCGGAGTAGTCGGTGACCTCCTTGGTCCGGGCCTCCTTGTCGGTGACGACCCGGGTGAGGCGGTCCTCACCGTGATAGGTGACCTCGGTGCGCCGGACCGCCTTGCCCACGCGCAGGTCCGGCTCCTCGTTCGGGTACTCGTAGACGAAGACGTGCTTGAGAAAGAGCCGATCGGCGTCGACCCTGCGGAACGAGTACTCCAGCCCCTTGCGGCCGAACCGGTCGGGAAACGCGGTGCCCAGGTGGTCCCGCTTCCAGCACACCGTCACCAATGCGGTGCGGCCATCGGGCGACCTTCCCGGGACGACGGCGGTGAAGGCCTCGCCGCTGTCCCAGCACTGCCGGGCTTCATTCTCGGTCAGAACGGTTCCTGGGCCATTGAGCTTGAAGCTCCAGTTCTCGCAGTAGGTGACGTCCATGCCGGTCACTTCCCCCGTGCCATCTGTCGCACTCGTTTCCGTTCGCCCTCTGCCCCTGGTGCCTCCTCCGGACAGGCTCATCCGGTTCCCTTTCGCCGTTTGCACCCTGTCGGCCAGGACGCCGACAGCGCGAGCGCCATGGCCGAGGAGGCCGCCTTACTCTTCATGTGAACCACCGGTGGGACAGGACACGGTACGGACGTCTTCATCGCGCTCGACGACGCGGTGAAGCTTCCAGAAAGGGCAGGAGGCACGGATGGGCCCGCAGGATCTGGTCAGGGAGAAGATCTCCGCCGCGAACGCCGCGGGCGACCGGACGTCGCTGTACGCGATCATGGCGATCACGGGCACGCACATGCGGCCCGCCTTTGGAGCGTTCGCCTCCGGTCCCGAAGTGGACGACTACAGCCGTGTCATCGAACTCCTCTGGGACAACGCCGCATCCCCTCAGGTGAACACGTTCCGCGAACTCCGCCAGGCGTTCCTCTCGGTCTGGCCCTTCAACGACGACGACCCGGACGAAGGCTACGACGATTCCTCCCCCGTCTACCACAAGCTCATGACCCTCGACCCCCTGCACTTCTTCACTTTCAACGCCCTCGAGTACGGCCTGGAGGACGCCGCCACGGTAGGGGTCCTCACGGCCTGCGACCTGATGACCGAGTTCGGCTTCTCGGCGGCGAACGCGACCGACGCCGCAGGCGAAGTCCAGCACAGCGGGGAGCTGGAGCGGATGGGAGAGCACGAAGAGGAACGGCTCTCGGCGGAGTTGGACGCACTCGCTCAAGGCGGCACCGATGTGCTCGCCGCCTGCCGCCGACGGGCGCTCGGCCGTGAGCGGCGCGTCCGGAGCCTCCTGGTGCCCAATTGGGTCAAGGCGAACTCCTGGGATCCGGATTACCGGGCGCGGGCCCATGGCCTGCAGGACACGCTGGGGAACGCTCCGGAAAGGTGACGGGTTCGCTCCCGCGCCGACGGCCCCCGCCCCTCCCTGGCCGGTGATGGGCCCGCCGTCGCCCCGCCGCCGTCGGCCCCGCCGTCGCTCCGCGGCCGCTCCGAGCCGTGGAGGGGGCGATTTTCGGGCGGGGCTCAGCCGGGTACAGGACGGTGGGGAAACCGCGCCGCCGGGGGACGGGGCGGGATGGTGCGATCGGGGGGATCCGCTGTGGGACGTGTCGATATGGGCGACGTCGCCGTCTGTGCGCTCCGGGCCGGGCTCGGGGCCACCTTGTTCGCGCATGGGACGCAGAAGCTGTTCGGGTGGTTCGGCGGCGGTGGCCTCAAGGGCACCGCGCAGGGGTTCCACTCCATGGGGTACAGGCCCGGCGGCGCCACCGCGCTGGTGGCCGGGCTCTCCGAGACCGTCGGGGGCGCCGCCCTCGTGCTCGGCTTCGGAACGCCCGCCGGGGGTGCCGCCGTCGCCGGGACCATGAGCGTCGCCGCCGAGATGCACTCCCCCAACGGCTTCTTCAACACCGAGGGCGGTCTGGAGTACCCCGGGCTGCTGGGACTGGCCGCCGTCTCGCTCATCGCGGGCGGACCGGGCCGGGTGTCCGTCGACCACGCCACCGGGCACGTCCTCGACCGGCCGTGGATGCGCGCCGCCGCCATCGCCGCCGTGCCTCCCGCGGTCGCCCTCGTCGTCGCCCGCAAGCGCAAGGCCCTGGCGGCCGAGAACGGCAAGGAGACCGAAGAGGGTCAGGAGGGCCAGGGCGGCTAGGGTGTGTTCATTGGAGGCTTTTCGATCAGCGAGCGGCCGTCGCCCCTACCGCGCCGGCTTCGCGATGATCGCGAAGCCGGCGCGGTAGGGGCGTGGTCGCGAGCCGAAAATGATCCAAGAAACACACCCTAGGCCCGCTCCGCCGTCTCGGCCTCCACATCCGTCCACGTCCGCGGCCTCAGGCCGTGGGCTCCCGCGTACTGCGCCCTGGCCGGCGGGCCCCACCCGTGGAGGGCCTCCTCGTCCGGGCGGTACACCTCGACCCGGATGGGGCGGCACACCTCCACCGGGTCGCGCGCGTCCGGCCCCCACAGGGGCACGGACAGGTCGCCGCCCGGGCATGTGGACAGCGCGCACAGCAGGTCGATCTCGGCGAAGAACTCGAAGTGGTCCCCCGGCCGTGCCGGGCTGGCCTTCATGAAGTACCGGTCCTCGTCGTTGAGCCCCGTGCACTGGAAGACGTTCAGCACGTCGTGCACGTCGAACTCGGTCAGCCCGTAGGGCTGCACGGCGCGTACGAGGTTCGAGTGGCAGTGGTGGTCGAAGTCCTCACCGGTCAGCATGCGGTTGACGTAGGGGTCGCACCGGGTGCCGAGGAGGTCGTGCACCCTGCCCCCTTCGGCGTCGGTGCCGTATCCGGCCAGCGTGTCGGAGGTGACGGTGACCATCGGGCGCAGGAACGGCAGCGTCGACCACAGGCGGTCGTACGTGCTCACGTGCGCGCGCTGGAGCTGGCGGGTGCGTGAGGCCCACAGCCGTTCCCGGGGGTCGTTCCGGTTCCACAGGTTCAGGTCCCCGACCTGCGGCCCCTCCACGGTGACCAGCCGGCACAGGTGCCCGCGCGGGACCTCCCAGGCCACACCGGAGCGGACCGGGATCTCGAAGGACGCGGTCGCGTGCCTGCCCGCCGCCGCGACCCGGTCGTAGAACGCCCGGTCCACGTCGAGGGCTCCCCCCGCCGATGCCCGGTAGGCGGCCTCCGGTCGGCCCATGCGCCTCCCCCTCCGCTCGGTCGCACGGGTCGCATGATCGCATCCCGGGCACCGGGCGCACCAGGCGTCTCCCGGGCCCGGAGAATCCCGTTCCGGACATCTGGCCGGATCCCGCACCCGAGTGTTAGGTTTCGTGAGGATTGTTGAACAAATCACTTGTATGGAGTGATCCCCCGTGCGAACCCCCTCCCCGTCCCCCCGGCCGACGGCGCTGCGCACCGCGGCCGCGGCCCTCCTGGCCGCTCCGCTCTTCGCCGCGCCCGCCGCCGCACAGGCCGACGCCGGGCCCGGCGGCCCCGCCGACTGCCTCGCCGCCGACGGCGCCACGGTCGAGGAGGAGCGCCTCTCCGGCAACGTGCCGCAGGAGATCCTGCGCCGCTCCGGCTTCGACGGCATGGCCGCGGACTTCACCCGCGCGCTGTGCTCGGCACCGAACCTGAAGGCCGCTGAGAACGCCGTCCGGCGGCACGGCGACCGCCTCTGGAGCGCCGCCGTCGCGCGCGTCCAGGGCACCGGCCCGTACCAGGGCGCCTCCGAGGACGGCCTCAGCGCCGGGGACGACCGCCCCCTCTACTGGGCCCGCCTGGGCATGACCTCGGCCCTGCGCCGCTGGGAGCCCTCCTTCGGGCTGGCCGACGCCGACCGCGCCCGGCTCATCGCCGACCTGGAGCGCGTCTCGCGCGGGCAGGACGACATGGACTTCACGGGGAACCCGAACATGAAGCGCGTCGTCGTCACCGGCTTCGACCCTTTCCGCCTCGACGGCGACATGCGCCGTTCCAACCCCTCGGGCGCGGCCGCGCTGGCCTTGGACGGCGCGGTCATCGAGACCGAGGCGGGTCCCGCCCTCGTGCAGACCGCCGTGTTCCCCGTGCGCTGGCGTGACTTCACCGACGGCATGGTGGAGTCGGCGCTGGCCCCCCACTACACCGGCGGCCGCCCCGCCGACGCGGTCTTCACCGTCAGCCAGGGCCGCGAGGGCCGCTTCGACCTGGAGGCCCACAACGGCGCCTGGCGGGGCGGGTCGGACGACAACGAGCGCGTGGGCGAGGAGGGCATGGTCCCCATCCCCGAGGGCGTGCCGACCGTCTCTCCGCAGCCGCAGTGGTCGGACTCGACCCTGGACCGGCCCGCGATCGTGGAGGCCGCGTCGGGTTCGCCCTTCCCCGTCGTGGACAACACGGAGGTCACCGAGATCCCGGCCGGTGAGACGGACCCCGTCGTGCGCCCTGACGGCCCGACCGAGGGGTCCCAGGCGCGCGCGGGCGGCGGGGGCAGCTACCTGTCCAATGAGATCGCCTACCGCAACACCCTGCTGCGCGACGCCACCGGCCGCGACATCCCTGCCGGGCACATCCACACGCCGATCCTGCACTTCGGCGAGGGGAGCGACGCGGTGACCGACCCGTCCTTCGAGGAGATGCGGGACTCGATCACCGAGCAGACCACGCTGATCGTCGAAGCGGCCGTGCGGGACTGAGCAGACCGGAACCGAGTAGGGCCGGGGCCGGGCGGACCGGAACCGGCCCCGACGGGGGCAGGGCGGGGGCGCCGGGCAGTGGCTCCGGCTCCCCCGCCCTCACGTGCGCCGGGCCCGGTCCCAGACCCCTGACGGGAGCCGCTCGAAGAGGTCGGCGAGGAAGTCCGCAGGGGCGAGGTCGGGCTCCGGACCCACCGCCGTGGTCTCCCAGCAGATCACGTGGTCGCCGGTGAAGCGGAACGGAAAGCGGGACCCGGCGTGCAGCCCGAGCAGCCACGCGCGGACGTCGGCTGTGAGGACCGCCCGCGCGAAGTCTTCGTCCGTGGTGGTGACCCGGAACGCGGTGTCGAAGGGCTCGTCGTCGAGTTCGAGGCCGCGGCTGCCGAAGATCTCCCGGATCACGTCCCCGACCCCGCCCTCGCGCACCTCCAGCACCGGTGTCGGCACCGGCGTCTCCAGGGCGGTGACCCGGTACAGGTGCGGCTGCGTCGTCGTGGTCTGCCCGCCGCCGCCGACGACGACGTAGCTGTACTCGTACTGCATCGCCCGGTGCCCGCGGTGCGCCCCGCTCACCACGTACTTGGCGTTGCCGCCTTCGACGAACGGGGTTCCGGTGAAGTAGGCGGCGAGCTCTGGCCGTTTCTCCTGGAACCGCCACCCGTTGCGCCCGGCCCACGCCCCCTGCCCCTTGGCCTTCTTCGCATGGGCCGCGTCGCTCACGGCGAAGGCCGTGATGACGATGGCGAAAACGGCGACGATCATGAGGACGATGAACAGGTCCCAGTACACGGCGCCTCCTCGTGCGGTCCGTCGCGGCCACCCGATAGGACTCGGCGGCCGCACGGCGGGTTCCTGTTCAGTGCGAATGGCCGGTGCCGGCCCACGGTGAGGCCGCAGAACGGCGCCTCAGCCGCGCCAGGGGCGCTCCCAGACCTCGGACGGCAGCTGCTCGCAGAGGTCCGCGAGGAAATTGACGGCCTGGAAGTCCGGCTCGTACGCCATCGGCGCGCTCTCCCAGCAGACCACGTGGCCATCGGCGAAGCGGAACGGATGGCGGGCTTCCGGCGACAGCCCCGCCAGCCACGCGCGAATGTCCGGGGTGAGGACCGCGCGTGCGAAGTCTTCGTCGGAGGCGGCCACCCGGTAGGCCGCGTTGAACTCCTCATCGTCGAACCCGACGGCGTGAGTACCGGCAAGGTGCTGGATCGCGCGCCAGGTCCGGTCGTCCTCGGCTTCCACAACGGGCATCGCCACGGGCGTCGGTACGACCGTGATCCGGAAGGCGCGCCTGAGCACCATGTCGCCGGCGAATGAGGTGAAGCCGTACTCGTACTGCAGCACCCGGAGGCCGCGGTGGGAGCCGACCAGCACGTGCACGGCCTCGCCCCCTCTTCTGAAGGGGGTTCCCCTGAAACCGCCGACCAGCTCCGAACGCTTCTCCTCGTACCGCCACCCGTTGTGCCCGGCCCACTCTCTGAGCGCTCTGACCTTCTTCCGGTTCCGGTCAGCGGCCATCTTCGGGAGTTTGACCGCCACCAGGACGAACAACGCGAGCGCGAGGAAGGTGAGTGCCTCCACGTCACTCCCTTCATTCACTCCGCCACATCCACCCGGCTAGGACTCCACACCCCTGAGGCGGGTTCCTCTTCTGTGGAGATGGCCGGTCCCGGCCGGGGCCGCACTCCAGGGCGGCAGGTGTGACCCGCGTCTCCCGAAATCACCTGGTGCGCCTGGAACAACTCCCTGGGGGCGCCCGTTGTACCCCTCGCAGGCCGGTGCGGTAGCAAGTGTCCCCCGGGCTCCATTCATAGCCTTCGCGGAATACCGCGCCGGGCGCCCACGGGTGCCCCGGCGGTCTTCGGAGCCGCGTTGTGCCCCGCGCCGTGAGGCGACCGCCGTACCAGGCCTGCACTCTCGGAAGGCCCGGGCGGGTGTCCACCCGCCCGGGCCTTTCCGTGTCCCCATGGGCCCACCGCCCGTTCCGTCCCCCTCCGGTTGCGGATCCGACGATCCGCGCTCCGTCCTCCATGTGCGGGGATTACAGTGACCCCGTGGGCCGTCTGCGGCGCCTGTGCGAGGTCCTGATTCATCCGGAGGGAGCCCGGTGGACACCGAACGCATGCCCGTGCGCATCCTTCTCCTCTTCGGGGAAGAGGCGCACCTGTCGACCCCCTACATGGGGCCCGGCGAGACCGAGCGCGTGCCCGTCTCCCGGATCAGCGCCGACACCGGGCTGCCCCGCGACCGACTCGCCGGCGCACAGCTCGTCGCCCTCCTGCGCAACGGCGAACTGGTGCGGTTCGAGCGCGACTGACGCCCGCCCCCGGGGCCGACGGTGGAACGGGCGGCCCCGCCGACTGGCAGAATGGGCCGGTCACGGCGCGGCACCGGGCCGCGCCCACCGTTCAGGAGATCGCCTTCCGGTGCACACTCGCGACGCGCGCCGCTCCGACCTGGCCTCGGACTGCGCGAACTGCTTCGGCCTGTGCTGCGTCGCCCTGCCCTTCTCGGCGGCGGCGGGGTTCCCCTACGACAAGCCGGAGGCGAGCCCCTGCCGCAACCTCTCCGGCGACTTCCGCTGCGGAGTCCACGCCGACCTGCGCGAGCGCGGGTACACCGGCTGCACGGTCTTCGAGTGCTTCGGAGCCGGGCAGAAAGTGTCGCAGCGGACGTTCTCCGGGGCCGACTGGCGCAGCGCCCCCGGCTCCGCCCGGGACATGTTCGCTTCGTTCGGCGTGATGCGGCGCCTGCACGAACTGCTGTGGTACCTGACCGAGGCGCTGGAGCGCCCCGAGGCCGAACCCCTGCACGCGGAACTGCGCGCGGCCTACGACAGGACCGAGCGCCTGTCCCTCGGCACCCCTGAGGAGCTGAAGGCCGTCGACACCGACGCCCTGCGCGGTGAGGCCGCGCTCCTCCTCAGACGCGCGAGCGGACGCGTCCGCGAGGGCGCCCCCGGCCCCGGAGAGGACCGCGCGGGCGCCGACCTGATGGGCGCACGCCTCCGCAAGGCGGACCTGCGCGCCGCCTGCCTGCGCGGCGCCTACCTCATCGCCGCCGACCTGCGCGGCGCGGACCTGCGCACCGCCGACCTCCTCGGCGCCGACATGCGCGACGCCGACCTGCGGGGCGCCGACCTGTCCGGCGCCCTGTTCCTGACCCAGCCCCAGGCCAACGCCGCCAAGGGCGACGCGTCGACCGTCATCCCCGAGGTCCTGGACCGCCCCGCGCACTGGTAGAGGAGTCCGGGCCCGCCCGGTGGGCCCCCGTGGCGTCAGGAGAACCCGGCCGCCAGGTCCGGGCGGAAGTGCGCGACGAACATCGCCGCGGCGTCGTCCGGGCGGTGGAATCGGGACGCCAGGGCGCCCCGGTCGAGCGAGGTGTCCTGCACCTCCGCAGACAGCCACGACAGCAGTCGGCCGCGCTCACGCACGTCGGCGAAGAGGTCCGCCGCCCGCTTCGGGGCGGCGTGCATGGCCCCGGCCAGAGCGTGGGGCGACCCGTGCGCACAGCCGTCGAACCGGAACGGGAGGACGGGCCGGAGCGCCTCGGTGCGCGGCACGGGGACCGTCCGCGGAGCGGAAGACAGGCGGGCCTCGGGCCGCCAGACCCGCCCCCGGTTGCACGCGGCCACGACCGACACCATGAGCCGCTCGGCGGTCAGGCGGTGCGCCGGGTCGCCGGAAAGGCACCGGGGCACCAGTTCGCGCAGCTTGTCCATGACCGCCCCCGCGGGCGGCCGGGCCGACGGGTCTTCGGGGAGCTCCCGGCGGTCGTGCGGTTCCCGGGCGGTGGCGGCGAAGAGCATGACCGCGGCCCAGGCGTACACGTCCTCTTCCGGTCGGGGCTCGGCCCCGGGCGAATGCTCGGGCGCCGTGTACGCGGGGGTGGCCGCGCGCGCCGCCAGGTCGGGACGGGCCGCCGCGAACGCCCGCGCGAACCCGGCACCGGTCACCTTCGGGGCGTCCGAGCCCAGGACGATGTTGGACGGCGTCAGGTCCCCGTGCGCCAGGCCGAACCAGTGCAGGACGCTGAGGGCCGCCGATGTGCCCAGCGCGAGCTTGTGCAGCTCCTCCCCTCTGAGGGGGCCGTGTCTTCGTACCGCCTCAAGGAGGGTGGGCCCCTCGATGTACTCGGTGGCGACCCACGGGACGTCCGCGACGAGGTCGGCGGCCAGCACCCGCGCCGGCCCGTAGCGCGTCGCGATGCGCGCCGCTTCGATGTCGCGCGCCAGCTCCCGCCGCACGCTGCGCCCGCCGCCTCCGGACACGCGCGGCACGGTCACCACCACCGGGACGCCGTCGCGGTCGCGGCCGAGGTGGCGTCCGGCGTAGCCGTCCCGCCCCAGGTAGCGCTCGATGCGGTAGGGACCGATCCGGTGCGTCGTCTCATCCGCCGTCGCCCTCACCCCCTCCGGTACGCACGCCCTGCGTCCTTCCACCCCAGCACGCCCGGACCGCGACCGACAACCGATTCATCCGGAATCGGCGTCATTCCTGGGTTCCCGGGGGACCAGGGGGCGGGTGGGGCGGCGCGGCCCCGGGCGGGGGAAGGGCGCCGAGGAGGGCCCAAGACGCGCGAGGGCGGTGCGCCGGTGGCGCACCGCCCGGAGGGCACCGGCCCGGCGGCCCGAGGGCGCCGGACGGTACGGAGGCGTTAGTAGGAGGGGACGTCGCCGGTGGTGGGCATGTCGCCCATCATGTCGTCCATCATCGAGTCGAAGTCGCCGATCTGGTCCTCGCTGGGCCACTCGACGGTCACCGGCTCGTTGAAGCTGGTGAAGTCGATGGTGCTGGTGACGGTGCCCCCGGCGTCGGTGGTGACCCGCCGCGGCATGCCGTCGCCGTCGACGAAGACCTCGAAGGACACCTCGCTCACGCCGGCCTGGTCGTAGACCTGGCGGGCCGCGTCCTGGGCCTCGGGGTCGAGCTCCTGCAGCGCCTCCTCGGTGCTGTAGGTGCCGGAGTAGCGGGTGGTCTCGGTGCCGTTGACGTCGGCCGAGCCCTCCTCCTGGACGTCCTGGGCGGCGAGCAGCTTCTCGACCTCGGCGAGCGGGTCCTGTGCCCCGGCGTTGCCGCCCTGCTCCCCCATCTGGCCCAGGTCCATGCGGAGCCACTCGGGGCCGCCGGGAGGGGCGCCGGGCATGTCCGACTGCATGACCATCTCGCTGCCGCGCATCAGGATGGTCGAGGTGGTCCCCTGGGTGGTGGACTCCATCTTGACGGTCGGCTCGGGGCTGGCCGTGTACTCGATGTCGGAGGTCATGTCGAGCGAGGTTCCGGACATCGACCCGCTCATCTCCATGGTGGCGGTGTAGCTGTCCACCTGCTCGGTGTTGTTGACCGCCTCGGCGACCAGGTCGACCGGGTTGAGGTCGGACAGGGGGCCGCCCGCGGCGCCCCCGCCGCCGCCACCGCCGAACAGCAGGCCACAGCCGCTGGTCGCGAGAACGATGCCCGTGCCGGCGAGGGCCGCGCTGATCTTCTTGTGCATCTCTGGGGTACTCCTCATGCGAAGGGGATGACAGGCGGGGTGGAAGGGGCGCCTGTTGTCTCCGGTCCGTTGCCCCCTCTGACGCGGGGTCCGGGCGGCGGGTTCCTCCGAAGACGGGAAAGCCTCCGCCCCTTTCCGGTGTCGGGACGGAGGCGGCCGCGTGGCCGGGACGAGTCAGAAGAGCCCGAGCGTCTGCGGGACCACCCAGAGGGTGAGCAGGGTGAGCACCACGACGCTGATCCAGCTCCACACGATCCCGAACCGCCCGGGCCGGTACCGCTCCGGGATGAACTTCAGCGCCACGTACAGGTTGATGGCGAACAGCACCGGGCTGATCGCGAAGGACACCGCGCCCGCGGCCGGGACCAGCCAGGCCGGGTCGGGCAGCACGGTCAGCGCGACGACCATGCTCACCAGCATCAGGGCGATCATGCCCAGGCCGGCGTTGCGCTCGGTCCACCACGGGCGGTCGGCACGCGGCGGGAAGACCGCGGTCGCGGACGCGGCCAGGGCGCGCGGGAAGCCGTCGTAGATGATGAACACGGTGGAGAACAGGGCGGCGAACGCGCCCAGCAGGAAGACGGGGAACATCCAGGGGCCCACCGTCTCGGTGAAGATCCCCGAGATCGCCAGCACCGTGCCGGCGCCCTGGGGCTTGTCCTCGACGGAGAACAGGATCGCCGCGCCCAGGAGCAGGTACATCGTGGCGATCACCCAGGAGACGATGTGCCCGATGCGGAAGTCGTACAGTGCCGCCTTGAACCAGCCGTCGGCGTAGGCCCGGTAGCGCTCAGGGGTGTTCTCGACCGCGTCGGGGCCCAGCACCTCGCGGATCCGGACCATGCCCTTGCGCTTGTCCTTCATCCACAGCGAGCCCCAGACGCCGACCGTCAGGTCGGTGGGCATCCACCCCATCAGCCCGGCGATGACCAGCGCCGATCCGGCGGGGATCACCGGCACCACCATGTACATCAGGGACTCGGCCTGCACCCCGGCGAAGGCGAAGGCGATCACGGTGCCGACCACCAGCACGATGGCGAGCACCTTGTTGACCGCCTCCAGGGCCCGGTAGCGCCCCGACAGCAGCAGCCCGACGGTCAGCAGGGACAGGCCGATCCCGTACAGCAGCAGCGGCCCGGCGCCGAGCCATGCCCACAGCACCGCGGCCGCGGCGGCGACGATCGCCCCGACGGCGGTGCAGCCGATGACCAGGGTCGCGATGCCCAGGGCCCACACCGCCCACGTGCGGGGGCCGGGCACCCGTGCGTAGGCCGCGACGATCGATTCGCCGGTGGCCGCCGTGTAGCGCACCGCCAGCTCGAAGCCCTGCCACTTGAACAGGAACGCGACCGGCAGCACCCAGAGCAGCGCGTACTCGAAGTTGGCGCCCGCGACAGGGGCGGTGACCAGGTGGCTGGTGCCGATGCCCGCCATGGCGATCAGGAGGCCGGGCCCGATGTAGCGGAGGGCGCGCACCCCCCTCAAGTCGGGCGGGGAGGCGGCCTCTTCGTCCAGGGCCCTGCGTTCCATCTCGTCCGACGGCTGCAGCGGCTCGCTCGCGGGGGACATGCGTGCCTTTCTTCAAGGGGGAGCGGGGCGAATCCGGTGGTCAGGGGCTCCGGAGCGCTCCGTGTCTCGCATGAGTAGAAGGCAGTCCCACCCCCGATGTCAACCTCCGACCAGGGCGGATACGGTAACGATCGCCGCTTTCGTCCCCCGGCGTCCGAGGGCGGGGCCGGACCCGGCCCCGGTCCCGGGTCCGCGCACGGGCGCGGGCGCGGGGATGCCCAGGTCGGGACGGGTCACGTCTTGAGCTCCCTGAACCCCGGGACCCCGGCGACGAGCAGCGCCCCGTCCCACAGGTCGGCGGCCGACGGGCCGGTCGGGACCTCGTGGACGACGGGCCCGAAGAAGGCCGTCCGGCCGCCGTCGGGCGCGGTGACGGCCGTCACGGGGGTGCCGGTGCCCTCGCCGACGAGGGAGGCGCCCTGCTCATGGGAGGCGCGCAGCACACCGTCGTAGTCGGTGCCCTCTCCGGCGGCGGCCAGCTCCGGGGGCAGTCCGGCGGCGGTCAGGGCCTCGGCGAAGTCGCCGATCCAGTCGCCGTCGCCGTTCTCGGCCGCCGACCACAGCGCGCGGTAGAAGCGGCCGAGGGCGTCGTGCCCGTGCTCGTGCTGGACGGCGGCGCAGATGCGCGCCGGAATCCACAGGTAGCCGTCGGGGTCGCCCTCGGGGTCGTCGTCGCGCCCCTCGTTGAGCACGGAGAGGCTCATGACCCGCCAGGTGATCGTGATGGGACGGCGGCTCGCGGCCTCCAAGAGCCAGCGCGCGGTGTTACGCGTGAGGGGGCATGAGGGGTCGAACCAGAAATCAACGGTCCAGACACGGTCCATCGCCCCATACTGGCACAGCGCACGGACCCGAACGGGGAAACACCCGGGGCTCTCCCGCGCGCGGGAGAGCCCCGGGTTCCGGCCCGGCGAGGGCGTGGAGCGGACGCAGACGCCGTGGCTCAGCCGTGGGCCGCCCTCGACCGCTCGGTCTGCCGGAGAGCCAGGGACGCCGCACGGACGGCGCTGTTGATGGAGATCTCCCCGCGCATGCCCGGCGCCGCCACCATGTCTCCCGTCAGGAAGACGCCGTCCCCGCGGTCGATGGACGGGCGGTCGCGCCACGTCCGGCCCGGGAGGTCCAACGCGCCGGTCCTCCCCCGCGCCTGAGCCGTCCGCTGCCATGCGGCCCGATCCCTCCAGCCGGGGATGCCCGCATCGGCCAGGGCGCGGACCCGCTCCCGGCCCTGTTCCGACGACTCGCCGCTGCGCATCGGCACCTGGAGCTGGTACAGGCCCTCCCCCTGGGGTGCCGCGGAAGGGTCTTGCTGGGAGTAGCTCTCGAAGAACCCGCCGCCGTCCACGTCGAAGCAGAGGAACGGGTCGCCCCGCTCCTCCTTGACCGCGAGGTCCATGAGCATGCAGTGGCCGCTCTCCCAGCGCAGGGAGTCGTCCCCCAGCAGCCGCCGGGCCGAGGAGAGCTCCGTGGCGACGATGACCGGCCCCCTGCCCTGGGGGAGCTCGGTGAGGCGGGCCCCGGTCTCGATCGTCGCGCCGAGCAAGCGCGCGCGGGCGGCGAGCCGGTCCACCACGGCCTGCCACCCGCCCGCCGTCCACCGGACGGCGGGCACGCCGAGGGCGTATACGCGGGTGAGCAGACCCCAGACGAAGGCGGCGGACAGGCGTCCGGTGTCGGAGTCGTAGGTGGCGACGGCGATGGCGTTCGCCGCTTCCTCGGCGGCGCCGGGGCCGTACAGCCGCGTCGCCCACGTGCGGAAGTCCTCGTCCACGGGGGCCTTGAGCCGGCGGCCCCGGGCGGCCATGCGGAGGACGGACGGCGGCGGCGTCCGGCGCAGGCGCCCCTGGTGGAGCCACCGGGCCCCCGTCGCCTTCCTGAGCGGCGGCCAGGCGAGCGGCTGCACTAGGCGGCGCTCGGTGAACCAGGACCAGTGGGGGCCGTCGGCGTAGAAGACGTGGCCGCCCTCGTGCGCCAGGTAGGGGCCCTCGATGGCGCGCGCACGGCCGCCGAGATCGGCGTGCGCCTCGTACAGCCGCACCTGCGCCCCCTTCTCGGCCGCGGCGTTGGCGGCGACGAGCCCCGCGAGGCCGCCGCCGATGATGGTGATCTCTGAAGGCATGTCCGCTCCTTGCCGCCGACGACTGACCGACCGGGCTCCTGCGGGGAGACGCGGTCCTCAGAAGGGGGACACGGCAGCGGGCCGATTTGTGACAGGGCGCGGAGGGAGGGGCGGCGCTCGGCCCCTCCGGGACGGGAGGCGGATCAGCCCCGCTTCTGGAGGGAGCCGTCCTCGATCTTCAGCCCCAGTTGCGGCGGCCCGGCGCCGCAGTCGGGACCGTTCGGATAGCTGGTCTCCGCGGCAGTGGTGAGGTCACCGGAGAAGAGCTCTTCGCCGCCGGAGTCCCGGAGCTCGATGTGGACGTCCATCCGATCCGTCGTCAGACGATCCATCTGGACGTTCGCGGTCAGGCCCCCTGTCGGCTCGGCGCGGGCACTGCACGCACCGTCGTCGCACCCTTCGTCCACGGACGTGGTCTCAGGCCTGAACCGCAGGTCGTGCTCCTCGCAGTCGCCGCCGCGGCACAGCTCCATGGTGCCGCTCTCGACCTCCGCCGCCTCGGAGGGGGCGACCGAGAGGGACACGCCCTCGATCGCGGCCATATCCGTGCAGACCGTGCCGCCGCCCACCGCCGCGCACCCGCCTGCGGCGGCGAGTGCGGCCACCGCATACCCCGCGCGCCGTATGCGGCGCAGCCGCCGCCTTCCCTGTCGATGTGCCGATCCGTGTGTCATCGCCATGACGGTTGGACGCACCGGCGGCGGCACGGGATGCCCTTCCCGTCCACGCGATCGGGCTGAGGAGGCAGGCTCCGTGATCTTCCCGGCACACGTGCCGACGTGCCATGATTCCGACGTCTACGGTATGCGATATCCAGCACCGGGAAGAAGGTCCTCCCTTGTCCGCCTTGCGCGCCCTCGACCGTGAGCGTTCGGTCGCCTCCCGGGGGTACAGCCGGTGGCTCGTCCCGCCCGCCGCCCTCGCCGTCCACCTCTCCATCGGACAGGCTTACGCCACCAGTGTCTACAAGAACTCCCTCATCGCCCACTTCGACACCTCGCAGACCGGTGTCGGGCTGATCTTCTCGGTCGCGATCGTGATGCTCGGCCTGTCCGCCGCGCTCTTCGGCCCCTGGGTCGAACGCGTCGGCCCGCGCACCACGATGTTCGTCTCCGCCGTGTGCTGGGGCTCCGGCTTCCTCGTCAGCGCCCTGGGCGTCGCCGCCGGCCAGCTCTGGCTGGTCTACCTCGGCTACGGCGTGATCGGCGGCATCGGCCTGGGCCTGGGCTACATCTCCCCCGTGTCCACGCTGATCAAGTGGTTCCCCGACCGCCCGGGGCTGGCCACCGGCATGGCGATCATGGGCTTCGGCGGGGGTGCGCTGGTCGCCACGCCCGTCTCCGGCCGCCTCCTCTCCTTCTTCGACCCCGCCTACGACCCCGGCACGGCCGGGTCGGTGGCCTCGGGCGGGGCGCTGGTGGGCATGTTCGCCGTGCTCGGGCTGGGCTACTTCGCCCTGATGATGATGGGCGTGCTGCTGATCCGCGTCCCGCCCCGGGGGTGGACGCCCGAGGGGTTCGACCCGGCGCGCACGGCCACGGCGCCGATGGTGACCACCGCGAGCGTATCCGCCGCCAACGCCCTGCGGACCCCCCAGTTCTGGCTGCTGTGGACGGTGCTGTTCACCAACGTGACCGCCGGTATCGGCATCCTGGAGCACGCGAGCCCGCTGATCCAGGACTTCTTCCGCGACGGGGGCGGGGCCGCCGTCACCGCGGTCGCCGCCGGGGGCTTCGTGGGGATGCTGTCGCTGTTCAACATGGCCGGCCGCTTCGTGTGGTCGTCCACCTCCGACATCATCGGGCGCAAGCCCACCTACATGGTCTACCTGGGCGCCGGGGCGGTGCTGTACGCGCTGATGGCCACCGTGGGCGGCACGTCGATGCTGCTGTTCGTGGTCACCGCCTGCCTGATCCTGTCCTTCTACGGCGGCGGGTTCGCCACCGCACCCGCCTACCTGCGCGACCTGTTCGGCACCTACCAGGTGGGGGCGATCCACGGGCGGCTGCTGACGGCGTGGTCGGCCGCCGGGGTGGCCGGGCCGCTGATCGTCAACGCCTTCCTCGACGCCGAGGGGGAGCCGGGGACGCTGACGCAGAGCGCCTACCAGGCGCCGCTGCTCACCATGGTGGCGCTGCTGGTCGTCGGCTTCGTGGCCAATCTGCTGATCCGCCCCGTCGCCAAGCGGTTCCACGAACCCGAGGGGGTCGGCACCGGCAGCGGAGCGGCGGCCTCGGACGACGCGGACGCCGCCGACGACGCCCCCGAGGGCACGTCGGACACGGCCGGGCCCGTCGGCGGCGGCGCGGTCCGCGGACGCGGCACGTGGCTGGTGGTGTCGTGGGCGGTCGTCTCGGCGCTGCTGCTGTACGCGCTCGTCCGTGTCCTCTCCACGGCCGCGCAGCTGTTCACGGGCTGACAGGCGCCCACGCGGCGGGGTGTGGACCGGGGATCCGGCCCGCACCCCGCCGCCCCCGGAACCGCGCACCCCGGCGCACCCCTCTTGACGCAGGAACACCGTTCGGGCGAACGTAGACGCCGGTAAGCGTTTTCCGGCAAGTGAATCAGAAAAACGTCGCGATCGATAGCGAACACCCCAAATAGTCCGGAAATCGCTTCCCCATCCCCCCACCGGACAGAGAGGAACCTCCGTGAGGAGAGCACCCCAGCTCGCGGTCCTCGCCGCAGGGGCGGTCCTGGCCGCCTCCGCGGCCGCTCCCCCGGCCGCCGCCGACCCCCGACCGCCCGGACACGACATCGGCCGGGAGGCGCTCGCCGAGAACGACGGGTGGGCGTCGGCCGACGGCGGCACCACCGGCGGCGCGGCCGCCGCCGACGCGGACGTGTCCACCGTGCGCACCTGGGACGGCCTGAAGGAGGCGGTCCGCGGCGACCACCCCAAGATCGTCTACGTCGAGGGCGACATCAGCGCGATGACCGGCGCCGGCGGCGCCCCGCTCGAATGCGCCGACTTCGCCGACCCCGCCTACGACTGGGACGCCTACGTCGAGGCCTTCGACCCCGGGCACTGGGAGGGCGGCGAGGACGGCCCCCTGGCCGAGGCCCGCGACCGCTCCTACCGGGCCCAGCGCGAACACGTCCTGCTCACGCCCGGGTCGAACACCACCATCGTCGGCGTCGGCGACGCCTCCCTGTCCGACGGCGGCATCCTGTTGGAGAGCGTCGACAACGTCATCGTCCGCAACCTCGGGGTGCACGACTCCTACGACTGCTTCCCCGAGTGGCGCGGCGAGGACTGGGACGCCGAGTTCGACAACATCGAGGTATCGCGCTCCAGCCACGTCTGGCTGGACCACCTGACGCTCACCGACGGCGACACCAGCGACGCCGGCCTGGAGGAGGTCTACGGCGAGCAGGTGGACCGGCACGACGGCATGATCGACATCGTCCGGGGGAGCGACCTGGTCACGGTCTCGTGGAACGTGCTCGACGGACACGACAAGACGATGCTGTACGGCAACACGGACTCCAATGACCACGGGGACCGGGGGCGGCTGCGCGTCACCGTGCACCACAACCTGTTCACCGGCCTGACGCAGCGCGTCCCGCGCGTCCGCTACGGCCAGGTGCACGTGTACAACAACCACTACACGCACGGCCCGAAGTCGGACTACGAGTACCTGTACTCGTGGGGCGCGGGCGTGGAGTCGGGAATCTACGCCCAGAACAACTCCTTCGACATGGGGCCCGGCATCGCGCCTGAGGACGTCATCGTGTCCTGGCGCGGAACGGCGCTCTACGAGGAGGGCAGCCTCTTCGGGGGACGGTACGTCGACCTCCTCGGCGCCTACAACGAGGCCCACCCGGACGAGCCGCTCTCCTCCGATGTGGGCTGGGAGCCGGAGCGGCACGGGAAGATCCACCCGACGCGGGCGGTGCCGCACCTGGTCCCCGCCAAGGCCGGGGCCGGCAGGCTGCACTGACGGACACGGGGCGTCCTCGCGCCCGCCCCTGAAGGAGCGCGGGCGCCCCTCCTGAAGGGCTCCTCGGGGCGGGCGCCCGCGCTCCGCTCGTTCCGGGCCCGAGTCCCGCTCCTCCCCTCCGTGCCCTCCGCGCCGGGTGGGCCGGGTGGGCCGGGTGGGCCGGGCG
>NZ_JAQFWP010000099.1 GCF_027706745.1 Nocardiopsis suaedae
ATCATCGAAACCCTCGCTGCCTACTGCACACGAATTAACGACTCAGGACACTAGCCGCTCGTGGCCGGCAATGTGAAGTCTGCAAAGTACGAGAGGCAATGGAAATGCGATGGGGAATCGGGAGAGGAGGGGTTTTTCGCCATTCGGATCCGAACATGGGGTGACGAGAGGCGTCCGGGGAATGCCGGCATACTCCGCGTGGGCCCGTCGCCGAGAGCGGGGAAGTCGACAAGTCCATCGAATGGGCACGCGGTACGGGCGCCCGGCGGCCGCGGATCATGCGGCGGGCGAGTGCTCGGCGCGGGCCCGCTTCAACGCGCGTGCCCACCAGGTCAGGTCGTCGAGCATCTCCTTGGCGGCGCCCTCCGTCCCCCGGTCGGTGGGGCGGCCGTCGTCGAACCGCTTCCAGAAGTCGCTGATCGCCACGGCGCTGCGCACCGTGTGGGCGTGGACCTCGTTGAACACGGTGCGCAGCTGTTCCACGGCCTGCAGGCCGCCGCCCATGCCGCCGTAGGAGACGAAGCCGACGGGCTTTCGGCTCCACTCGTCGAAGTACCAGTCGACGGCGGTCTTCAGGGAGGCGGGGTAGCCGCGGTTGTAGACGGGGGTGACGACGATGAAGGCGTCGGCGGCCTCCAGGCGCCGTCCCAGCGCGGTGACGGTCTCCGGCCGCTCGTCCACCAGGGTTTCCGGCAGCGCGGCCTCGGCGAGGTCGATCAGGTCGATGTCCATGTCGCCGTGCTCCCGGGCCAGCGAGGCGATCCAGTGGGCCGGGACCGGGCCGAAGCGCCCCTCGCGGGTGCTCCCGATGATCACGGCGGTGCGCAGGCGGTCGTTCTCGGTCATCTCGTCTCTCCTCCTCGGAATCTTCGGTCGGATCTCGGCCGGATGCGGGGCCGTACGGTGCCCGGGGCCTCAGGCGGCCGACCGGTCGGCGCCGGCGCCGGTCCTGTCTCCGGCGTCGTGGCGCGCCCCGGTGGTCAGGTAGCGGGCGATGACGAAGGCGACGGCGGCGACCACCACGGCCCCGACGGCGGTCGTCGCGGCGAAGCCGCCCATGAAGGCGGACTGCGCGGCCGCGAGCAGGTCCTGCGCCGCGCCGGAGGGCAGCGACTCGGCCGCCGCGACCGCCCCCGCGAGGCTGTCGCGTGCGGGGGCGGCGGCCTCCTCGGGCGTTCCGGCGGGCAGGGAACCGGCCATCAGCGGCCGGTACACGGCGGCGGCGAGGGCGCCCATCGCGGCCACGCCGAGGCTGACGCCCATCTCGCCGAAGGTCTCGTTGACGGCCGCCGCCGATCCGCTCCGGTCCTCCGGCGCGGCCGCCATCACCTCGGTCATCACCAGCACGCCCAGCGGGGTCATGCCGAGCGCGATGACCGCCGCGACCGTGCCGGTCCACAGCACGGGGGTGTCCGGCCCGAGGAAGGCGGCCAGGACCAGCCCGGTGGCGCCCACGGCCAGCCCGAGCAGCATGGTCGGCTTGGTGCCGAGCCGCCCGGCCAGGGCGGGCGAGGCGAGCGAGGCGGCCATGGAGGCCAGCGAGAAGGGGACCAGCCACGCCCCGGCCACCGACGGCGGCAGCCCCTTGACCAGCTGCAGGTACTGGATGAGCAGGAGCATCACGCCGCCCATGACCAGGTTGGCGGCGAGCAGGGAGCCCAGACCGGCGGAGAACACGCGCATCCGGAACAGCGACAGGTCCAGCAGCGGGGCGTCCATGCGCAGTTGGCGCCGGGCGAAGAGCCACCCGGACACCGCCGCGAGCGCGAGCGCGGCGAGGAGGAGGGGGCTCCACCCGTTCTCGGCGGCCTTCTTGAGCGCGTAGATGAAGGGCAGCAGCGCGCCCAGGGACAGCACCACGCTCAGCGGGTCGAGCCGCCCCGGGGAGGGCGAGCGGAACTCGGGGAGCAGGAAGGGGCCGGTGGCCAGGAGGAGCGCCATGACGGGGACGGCCATCAGGAAGACCGACCCCCACCAGAACGCCTCCAGCAGCAGGCCGCCGATGACCGGCCCGGCGGCCGCGCCGGCGGTGAAGCAGGCCATCCACAGCGCGAGTGCGGTGGCGCGCTGGCGGTCGTCGGTGAACATGCTCTTGAGCAGGGACATGGTCGAGGGCATGAGGGTGGCCCCCGCGATGCCCAGCAGGGCGCGGGCGGCGATGAGCGCCTCGGCGGTGGGCGCGTAGGCGGCGGCGGCCGAGGCCGCGGTGAAGGCCGCGGCGCCGATCATCAGGAGCCGCCGGCGGCCGATGCGGTCCCCGACGGTGCCCATGGTGATCAGCAGCCCCGCCAGCAGGAACCCGTAGATGTCCAGGATCCAGAGCTGCTGGGTGCCGGTGGCCCCCAGGTCGGCGGACAGGTGCGGAAGGGCGAGGTGGAGGGCGGTGACATCGACGGAGAGCAGGAAGACCGGCAGGGAGAGGACGGCCAGTCCCGCCCACTCCCTGACTCCGGCCCTGCCGGGCGCCGCGCGTTCGCTCATCGGGGGTCTCCTCGGACTCGTCGTGGTCGACGGTCAGGAGACTAGGAGTTCCAGTTAACTTGAAGTCAATGGAAGGGGAGTGCGCCGTCTACGCAGGTGGAGAACGTGGTGCGGCGTCGGGGGCCTGGCGCGCATTCGGCGGTCGGTCCCCTACCGCCGGTCAGCTCACCGGGCGGGGGTCGCGGCCCAGGAAGGCCAGCAGGCGGTCCTGCTCGCCCGCGCCGTCCGGGAGCTCCACCGCCGGGCCGCAGATGCCCGCCATCCGGACGGCGTCGCCCCAGTTGTGCGCGTCGGCCTGCACGCGGCGGACCTCGTCGGCCGGGAGCCTCTCGTCCTGGCCGCTGGCGCGGGCGATGTCCCAGGCGTGCACCAGCAGGTCCGTGCCGAGGAACTCGTCGACCGTCCGCTCCAGGCTGGTGCGCCCGAAGTAGCCGTCGTACTCCGTCCCGGCCCGCTCGGGGTCGTCCAGCAGCTCTTGCATGGCCGCGACCGCGTCGGCCCAGGCGCCCTTCGGGTCCTCCTTCGCGGTCCGGGGCAGGTCGATCGCGACCCCCGCGTAGGCGGGCATGTTCCGGTGGTTGTCGAGCATGTGGTCGAGGACGTCCCGGGCCGTCCACCCGTCACAGGGCGACGGCGCGTCCCAGCCGTCGGCGGGGACGGCCTCGACGCGGCGGGTGAACTCGGCTGCAAGGGCGCGGTAGCGCTCGGAGATCTCGCTCATGGGGACGAGTCTCGTGGACGGGTGGGCCGGGGCGCTTGTACGGATCGGACGCCCTCGCCTCGTCTCACCCGGCGTCCGGCATGTCCCCCACGCCGTCGGTGAGGTGCATCCCCAGCAGCGCGCTCGGCGGCACCCCGGCGAGGGCGCGGGAGTCGCGGTTGAGGTGGGACTGGTCGGTGTAGCCCGCCATCGCCGCGAGCACGGACAGGTCGGTGGTGGCGGCCGGGTGCCGTGCCATGCGGAGGAAGCGCTGGAGGCGCAGGATGCGGCGGAGCACCGCGGGGCCGTAGCCGAACGCCGCCACGCACCGGCGGTGGAGCTGCCGCTCGCTGAGCGCCGACTCCCGGGCCAGGTCGGCGACGGTGGTGTCCGGGGCGGCGGTGAGCGTCCGGGAGACCACGGCGGCGGTGGAGGCCGACCGGGACGCCGGCGCACCGAGGACGGGGCGGCCCTGGGCGCGGTCCCGCACCATCCCGTGGAGGAGGGCCAGGCGATCGCGGGGGCCGGGGGCCTCGTGCAGGCGCTCCAGCAGCACGCGCTGCTCCCGGCCGCCGAGGACGTCCTCCACGGCCACCCGCCTGTTCAGCGCTCCGGGCGTGTCCAGCCCGAGCACGGAGGCGGCGCGCCCCGGCCGCAGGCGCACGCCGACCGCCTCGACGCCGTCGGGCAGGGAGAACGACCATCCGGAGGTCTCGGGACCGCAGACCACGAGGCGCCCGGTGCTCAGCCACAGGACGTCCACGCACCCGTCGGGGACCAGCAGGCGCTCCGCACCCCCGGCCCACGCGGTCCAGGCGGTGGCCAGCTCCCCGGAGAGGTCCGGTTCGGCGGCCACCGGCGTGTACCAGGACATGCCCCCAGGTTAGGCATGGCCCTGGGCCGCGCGACCCGTGGTCATCCGTGCCCCAGCGTCTGGAGGAGCGTCGTCAGTTCGATCTCGACGGTGACGGGGCGGGGAAGGAGGATCTTCTCCCGGTAGACGCCGGCTCTTGGTCAGGGCGATCCGAGCCCTGCGATGCCGCCGGATGAGCGCAAGGGGCGCCCCCGGTCTCCCGGAAGCGCCCCTCTCGGCCGTGGTGGCCTACGACCCCTCCGGCCCCCCGAAGCGGTCGGCCGCCTTGGCGATGGCGGTCTCCACCGCGCCCACCTTGTCGGCCAGCAGGCCCACGGCCCCCACGGCCCGGCCGATCGGGTCGTCGCCGTCCCCGGCCAGCGTCCTGCCGCGGACGTAGGCCTCCTTCACCTCCCGCCAGCGCTCGGCCTGCTCCGGGGTCATCGTGCCGCGGATCTCGGCCAGCTTCAGCAGGTTCGACTCCGCCCCGGACGTCAAGGTCTGCGCCTCGCCCAGGTAGTGGTCGTCGATCGCCGCCTCCAGCTCGTCTTCGTTCATCGCCGGGACGATCTTCTCCGCCAGCCGGTTCATGTTCCGGTACGACCCCTGCAGGCGGAACGGCGGCTCGGTCCGCGACTCCTCCGCCTGGGCCGCCGAGGCGATGTAGGCCTGGTTGTTGGCCAGCACCACCTGCTGCACCCGCAGCAGCCGCCGCAGCACCCCCAGGATCTGGTCCAGCTCCACCCGCGAGTACGGGTGGCTCAGCCGGTCCGAGCGCACCGAGCCGTCGCCCTGGGCCATGCGCACCAGCAGCTCCACGTCGCCGCGGTCCCGCCCGGACAGCGGCGCCAGCACCGGGTTCGACGTCAGCGCGTTCTCGATGTAGCTGAGCGCGAAGACGTCCTCCTTCCCGGAGAGCACGTCGCCCAGGTTGTACACGTCGGCGCGGTTGGCCAGCATGTCCGGGATCCGGAACCTCTGCCCCTGCTCGGTGTAGGGGTTGCCCGCCATGCACACCGCGAAGCGCTTGCCCCGCAGGTCGTAGGTGCGGGTCCGCCCCTCCCAGACGCCCTCCATGCGGCGCTGCCCGTCGCACAGCGAGATGAACTTCTGCAGCAGCTCCGGGTCCGTGTGCTGGACGTCGTCCAGGTACAGCAGCACGTTGGAGCCCATCTCCAGGGCGAAGTTGATCTTCTCCACCTCCTGGCGGGAGGTGGCGTCCGGGGCCTCGGCCGGGTCCAGCGAGGTGACCGCGTGCCCCAGCGAGGGCCCGTTCACCTTCACGAACACCAGCCCCAGGCGGCTGGCCACGTACTCCATCAGCGTGGTCTTGCCGTACCCGGGCGGCGAGATGAGCAGCAGCAGCCCGCTCTGGTCGGTGCGGCGCCCGTCCCCGGCCGCCCCCAGCTGCTTGGCCAGGTTGTCCCCGATCAGCGGCAGGTAGGAGTCGTCCAGCAGCCGGTTGCGCACGAACCCGCTCATCACCTTGGGCACGTACTCCTCGAGCCGCAGCCGCCGCCGCTCGGCGTCGATCAGCTCGGTGCGGCGCCGCTGGTAGGCGCGGAACGCCGGGACGCGCTCGGCGCGGAACCGCCGGGTGCGCTCCAGGAACTCGTCCAGCCGCAGCTCAAGGCGGCGCCCGGAGATGCGCGGGTGGGTGCCGAGCAGCCCCTCCACGGAGGCCGACAGCTCCGCCGAGGAGTCGTGCCGGTCCACCAGGCCCCCGCACAGCTCCGCGGCGACCGCCTCCTCCAGGAAGCCGCCCAGCTCCTCCTCCCTGCCGGAGGACGCCACATGCGCCCCGACCCACGCCGACGCGAGCTGGCGCCGCTGGGCAGGCCCCTTGAGCGCCGCGAGGTCGGCCGCGTACTCCTTGTACGAGGAGGACGCGGCCCCGCCCAGCGCGTTGCGGAAGCCCTCCAAGAGCTCCCGAGCCCCGGCGCTGGTGCCGAACCCCGCCCGACCGGTGCCCAGCTCCTCGAACAGGTACTCGCCCGCGGCGTCCGCCGTGTCGGCCAGGTCGTCCAGGCCCGACTCGGCCAGGAACGCCCCGACCGCCCCGGACAGCTCCCCGCGCAGCTCCCCGATGGCGGGGGAGCCGCGCAAGCCGAACACCGTGCGCGCGCGGGCCAGCGACACGGCCCGGGTGCGCCAGGCCTCCCGCTCGCCCTCCGCGGCCCCGAACGCCCAGAACACCTGGGCGGCCGCGCGCGCACGGCCCGGGTAGCGCAGCAGCCCCGCCGCCGCCCGCAGCCGCAGCAGCTCCCGCAGGATCAGCAGCGCGTCGTGGTCGTGCACACCGCGCTCGTAGCCCTCGTCGTAGCGCTCTTCGGCGGCCTTGCGGACGATGTCGGCCAGCGCCGGCCCGCCCTTCTCGGCCGGCTCGCGCCGCGCCGCCTCGGACAGCTCCTCCACGGTGTACCCGCCGGTGCCCTCCTCGGCCTCGGACAGCAGCGACGCCGCCAGGTGCTCGGCCCGGTACACCGCGCCCGTCTCGCTGGGCAGGAGCTGGTCCCAGAAGTCGCGGGTGTCCTGGAAGGCCTCGTCCCGCACCGGGCGCCGGAAGTCGGTCCCGGTGACGGTCACCGCCATCTCGCCCTCGTGCGGCACCAGCGTCAGGTCGACCGGCTGGGTGTTGACCGCGAACCGGTGCCGCCCCAGGCGCAGCGTCTCCCCGCCGCCCTCGAACAGCTCCAGCCGGTCCTGCAGCGACCGCCCGGCCTCCTGGCGGGCCGCCTTGACCCGCCCCTCCAGCTCGTCGGCGCGCACCGCATCGCCCAGCGCGCGCAGCTCCTCGGAGGTGGAGCGGAGCTTGGCGACCATCGGGTCGGAGGCGAAGTAGGTGTTGACGTCCTCCACCGACTCCATGGACGCCACCCGGCGCCGCACCCCGGTGAGGATGCGCTCGGCCGACTCGGCCAGCCGGTCGGCCCGCCGGGCGCGCTCGTCCAGGAGGGCCTGCTTGCGCGCCGAGAACGCCTCGTAGACGTCCTCGCGCTTGGCCGCCAGGTCGCCCAGGAAGTCGTCGAACTCCGAGAAGCGCGACTCCAGGTTCTCCAGCTGCAGCATCAGCCGCCCGAGCTGCTCGTCGCACCGCTCGGGGGTGTCCGCCGCCGCCAGCGCGCCGGTGACCGACTGGCCCAGCAGCGCGAACTCCGCGGAGAACTCGGCCCGCCCCTCGGCCTCCAGCAGCTCCTTGCGGCGGGCGTCCAGGGCGGCGCGCGCCCGGTTCACCCCCGCCAGCACCTCGCCGACCCGCTCCAGGATGGAGGTGCGCACCTGCGCGTCCCCCACCTCCAGGGAGCCCACCACCTGGGTGAGCACCTCCAGGCCCTCGGTCTGGGCGGCCAGCCGGTCGGCGACCTCCCCGGCCTCGGCGGCGGCGCCGATCGCCTCGGCGTCGGCGGCCAGCCGGTCCACCTCGGCGTGGTAGCCGGTGAAAGCGCCCTCGCCCTGGAGGAAGGCGACGGTGCGCTCACCCGCCTGGTCCAGCTCCTCGCCGAGCCGCCCGTCGAGCGCGTCCAGCCGGTCGGCGTCGATATAGCGCATGTCCCGCAGCGCCGCCACCCGCCCCTGGGCGCGGCGGAGCTCGGCCAGGCGCCGCACCCACGCGTCGGCGGTGTCCCCGGTCTCCCCGCGGGAGCGGCGGACCAGGCCGAGCAGCTCGGTCTCGGCCTCCTGCAGCGCCTCGGCGGCCTGCCCGGTGAGCGCCTGGACGTTCTCGAACTCCTCCAGAACCTGCTCGGCGGTGGCGCGCACCCGCTCGGCTGCGCCGCCGGGGGCGCCCAGCTCCTCCTCGCCGAGCCAGTGGTAGTGGTCGCCCAGGCGGCGGCAGGCGGCGATGAGCGCCTCGAACACCGCGGCCGACGGGGACATCTCCTCGACCATGCGCACCACCGACAGGCAGTCGGAGATGCCGCGCACGAGGTCGGGGTTGCCGATCCGCTCCAGCGGGCCGGTCCCGGCCGGCTGGGCCGCCGCGTGCAGGTCGGACACGAACGGGGTGCGCCACACCTGCAGCGGGTGCACCCGCGTGGGCTCGTCCGAGCCGTTGCGGAACACCACCATGGTGCCGTCGTCGAAGAGCGAGTAGCCGTGGCAGGAGATCGGGTTGGCGACCTCCTTGCGGATGACGTTGTAGGGCAGGAGCAGGGTGCGGCCCTCCCGGCGGGCGTGGAACGCGTACAGCACGTCCTCGCCGTTGGGCGAGCGGATGGCCCGCTCGAACTCCAGGTCCTCCACCTCGGTGTCGAAGGTCTTGTGCGTCCCGGTGGCCAGGTAGTAGCCGCCGGGGAAGATGATGCCCTGGTCCTCGGGGAGGCGGCGGCAGGCCTGACCGATGCCGTCCAGCCGCAGCACCTCCTTGGTGCGGGTGTTGAACACCAGGTAGCGGTACTCGGACTCGTTGTAGGGCAGGATGCGCAGCAGGACCAGCGGCCCCACCTCGGCGTAGCGCACGTCGGCGTCGGCCAGGCTCTGCAGCGGCTCGTCCACCGGCTCGCTGTAGACGCCCTCGCCCACCTCGGTGTTGTTCTCCACCTTGATGGTCAGGTCGCCGCCGACGGTCTCCACGAACAGCTTGCCGCGGACGGCGATGTGCGGGTGGCGCCCCTGCACGTGGTCGTCGCGGGTGGTCTCGGTCCACGCGAAGTCGTGCGAGGGCGGGAAGACGTGGTCGCGCTCGCCGCGCGCGTCCCGGTAGGACACGTCCCCCTGGGGGGTGGTGTCCCAGCGCAGGACCCGCACGTCGTCGGTGCGCGGCCCGGTCTGGAAGACCGCCAGCAGCCGCCCCTCCACGTGGCGCAGCTGCATCAGGCGGGTCTCCCGGTAGTACCGGTACAGCTCGCCGAAGTCGCGCTCGAAGGCGGGGGCGTCCAGCAGGCCGGGCACCCCGCCGGGGCCGGCCTCGGTGAAGGACAGGCCCCCGTCCTCCGCGTCGCGCTCGAAGGCGTGCAGGCTGAACACGTCGCCGACGGCGGTCTCGGGCTTGAGCCCGATGAACACGTTGTAGCCGAACAGCATCTGCCCGCCGACCGACACGATGTCCCGCGGCACGCAGTTGTTCTCGGTGCGGATCCGCTCGGTCCCCAGCAGCCGCAGCTCACCGGAGCCGAACACCTCCAGGCGCCGCCCGTTCAGCTCCTCGGCGCGCCGCGCCAGCTCTTGGGCCTGCTCGGACAGGCGCGCCCGGAGGACCTCGTAGGTGCCCTGGTCGAGTCCGGCCGGGGCCGGCGCGCCCTCCTCGGGCGCGCCGGCGTCGTCGCGTTCCTCCGTCACCGGCTCACCGCTTCACCGGAGCGGCGCCGTTGTCCAGGGCGGCCGCGCTGTGCTCGGCCACGCCCATCTCGCGGGCGGTGTCCAGCAGCGAGCGCAGCTTGTCGGCGTCGGGCGCCCCGCCGTCGATGAGCTTCATCAGCAGCGCCGACACCGACAGGTTCTTCACGTCCTCGGTGCCGACCCGGGACAGCACGCCCGTCAGGTCCGAGGCGAAGTCCCGCTCGCCGTTGAGCCAGTCCCCGGCCAGGCTCTGGGCGACGTCGGAGCCGCCGACGAACCCGTCCACGGCCTTGCCCATGCCGACCGCGTTGACCATCCGGTCGAAGAACATGCCGTCGCCGCCGACGATGTTGATGTCGGCCTTCTCCAGGCCGGTCGCCAGCACCGTGGCCTGTGCCTCGGCGACCTGGCGGTGCACGTCGATCCCGGCCAGGCGGACCTCCTTCTCGGCGTCCAGCCGCAGGCGGTACTCCTCGTGCTCGCGGGTGGCCTGGTCCAGCGCGGCCATGGCGCCGGCCTTGTCGTTGAGGCCCTCGGCCTCGGCCTTGAGGTTGGCGGCGATCGCCTCGGCCTCGATCGCGGCCTTCTCCTTGGCCACGGCGTTCTCGGCGCGGCCGGTCTTCTCCAGGGCGGCGGCGTCCTGCTCGCGGACCTGCACGGCGGCCAGGCCCTCGGCGGCGGCCTCGGCCTGCTTGCCCTCGGCCAGCCGGATCTGGGAGCGGGCGTCCAGGTCGGCGGCCTGCTGCCGGGCCTCGGCCAGGGTGAGCTCCTCGGCGGCCCGGTGCTTGGCGGCCTCCTCGGCGGCCTCGGCGGCCTTGATGTCCTTGACCAGGTTCTCCTGGGCCTCGGCCTCGGCCTTGATGACGATGGCCTGGCGCTCGCGCTCGGCCTCCTCGACCGCGCGCAGCTTCTTGATCGACTCCTCCTGCTCGGCCACGGTCTTCTCCACCGCGACCCGCTCGCGGACGACGTCGGCGACCTCGCGGCGCTCGGCCTCGACCTCCTTGTCCTTGGCGATGGTGGACAGCTCGGTCTCCCGCTCGCGGCCGATGACCTCCAGCATCCGGTCCTTCTCGATGCGCTCGCTCTCCACGGCGATGACGCGCTCGCGGTTCTTCTCGGCGACCGCGATCTCCCGCTGCTGGTTCTCCCGCTGCACGCCGAGCTGCTCCTCGGTGCGGATCTCGGCGGCGCGGGACTTGAGCCGCTCCTCGGCCTGGACGCGCTGGGTCTCGGCCTCCTCGCGGGCCTGGATGGTGGCGATCTCGCGCTCGGCGCGGGCCCGGGCCTCGGCCTCCTGGCGCTCCAGCTCGGCCAGGGTCTCGGAGGTCTCGGTGTCGTTGCGCTTGATCTCCTTGTCGCGCTCGTTCTCCAGCTCGTTGGTGAGGCGGTGCTGGACGGCGGTGCGCTCGGTGATCTTGGTGATGCCCTCGGCGTCCAGGATGTTGTCCCGGTCGTGGGCCGTCAGCGGGGTCTGCTCCAGGTGCGCGATGGCCGCGTCCTCGAGCACGTACCCGTACAGGTCGTTGCCGATGACCTCGACGATGCGGTCGCGGAAGGCCTCGCGGTGGGTGTAGAGCTCCTCGAAGTCGAAGTGCTTGCCGACCGTCTTGAGGGCCTCCTCGAACTTGGCGTCGAAGAGGTCCTGCAGGTTCTCCTGGCTGCTGGCGTTCTCCACGCCGATGCTCTTGGCGATCCGCAGGATGTCGGACTTCTCCGGGTTCACGCGGATGAAGAACTTGATGCTGATGTCGGCCCGGATGTTGTCCTTGCAGACCAGGCCGTTGCGTCCGTTGCGCTCCAGGGAGATGGACTTCTGGGAGATGTCCATGACCTCGGCCTTGTGGACGACCGGGAGCACGACGGCGCCCGTGAGGGAGACGTCGTCGTGGCGGAACTTGTTGATGATCAGCGCCTCGCCCTGGCGCACCTTCTGGAACATCTTGAGCAGGATGAAGGGCACCAGGACGGCGATGAGCAGGAGGACGGCGATGAGGAGACCGCCGGCGAGGCCGATTGTTTCCATACGGGGAACTCTCTACGTGTTCGGGGCGGGCGGGTGCGGCGCCCGGGCGCCTGCGGGCGGGCGGTGGGCCCCTACGGGACGTTCACGGCCACTCTGACGGGGGCGCGACCGGGGCGGTTCCGCGCGGGGCCGGATCCGGCCAGGTCACACGCGCCCGCCCGGTAGGGGCGCCGCGCGGACGCCGCGCGGGTCAGGCGTCGCCGGGGTCCAGGGCGGGGTCGAAGCGCGAGACGCGGTAGAAGCCGCCGTCGGTGTCGTGGTCGAAGATGAGCGCGGTCTCCCCGGAGGAGAGGAGCTCCCCGCCGATGGTGCGCACCTGCACCGTCATGATGGAGCCGTCGTCGAAGACCACTTCGCCCTGGCCGAACCCGTCGTCGACCCGGCCGGTGCGCACCGTGCAGGTGCGCCCCACCAGGTCGCTCCCGGTGCGGACGCGGGCGGAGCCGGGCAGCAGGCGGCGCACGCCCACCGCGACGCCGCTCGTCACGCCCCAGGCGACCATCACGGCGATGACCAGGGCGAGCAGGGAGGCGATGACGACGACCGGCGTGGACAGGCCAAGGGAATCGATCACGACGTTTCCGACCAGCGCGGTGAACCAGGCGAAGGCGACCAGCAGCGACAGCGACACCGTGGCCGGCACCCCGCCGAGCCCGGCCGCGGTGAGCACGCCGGCCAGGCCGCCGGGGGAGCCCTCGCCGTCGGCGCCGCCGTCGAGGAGGCCGATGTCGAGCACGCCCAGCAGCGCGACCAGCCAGTAGGCGGCGACCACGAGCAGCGGGACGCTGAAGAGCACCGTGGGGAAGGCGAGCACCGCGTCGATGAAACCCATGTCGTGCCCGGCCGCTCCCTTCGGCGCCTGCGCGCGCCGGGGCCGCCCCGGGCGCGGTGTCCGGCGATCCTACCGGCAGCGGGTGCCCGAAAGCGCCGGTGAGGGGCGGGATGACCGGGTTCGGCCAGCTCGGAAGGGGTCCGCCAGCAGCGCGATGCCGTAACCCGCCAGCAGGGCGCACAGCACCGCCACCCCGGTTCCCGGCCAGCCGCCGGAGTAGGTCTCGCCCATGAACGCCACCCCCGCGACCGACGCCGCGACGGGGTTGGCCACCGTCGTCACCCCGAGCGGGGCGCCCAGCTCGGAGCCCTGGTAGGCGGCCTGGGCCAGCAGCAGCCCGGCCACGGCGAGCAGCACGGTGCCGCCCGCGGCCGGGTGCGCCAGGGCGGGGGCGGCCCCGCCGTCGGCGGCGAGGGCGATCACGGTCTTGGCGGTGGCCGAGGCGACCCCGAAGGCGGTCCCGGCGGCGGCCGCCAGCAGGTGGCTGCGCCAGACGGGGGAGGGGAGCCGCCCGGCCGTCCAGGCCAGCGCGCCCAGGAGCGCCGCCGTCCCGCCGACCAGCAGCGCGCCGGTCCCGGCGTCCATCGGCCGTCCCTCGCCGCCCGTCACGGCCACCGCCAGGAGCACCCCCAGCGCCAGCACGGTGAGCAGCGCCCCGCGCCATTCACGGGCGGTCACCCGGCGCCCGGACAGCCGGGCCGACCAGGGCAGGCCGAACACCAGCACCAGCACGCCCAGCGGCTGCACCGCGGTGAGCGGGGCGAAGGCGAGCGCGCCCACCTGGAGGACGGCGCGGCCCGCGTTCAGTACGGCCGACCCCCACCACAGGGGGTGGCGGGCCAGTGCGGCCAGCGAGCGCCCGGCGGTGAGGGGCTCCGGCACGGCGAGGGCCAGCCTGCGCTGGGCCACCGCGGCGGCCGTGTAGCAGGCGCAGGAGAGCACGCCGAGCCAGATCCCGAACCAGACACCGATCGTCATGGAACCGAGCCTTCCGGACATCGCTCGCGGGGGCGTCGTCTCTGGGGCGACATCCGGTGTACGCCCTGCGCCGTACGCGGCCCCGTCCCCGGCCCGGCCGCGGCCCCGCCGCGGCCTCTGCCCGCAGCAGATCTCCCCAGGGCAGAAACCGTGGCCCCCGCGGCCGGGCGCCCCGCAGGGTGGAGGCACCGGCGGCGCACAGGCGCCGCCGGACGGACGGAGACGAGGAGGAGGACGATGCTCACGAGCGAGGCGTCCGAGGCCGCCCCCGGCGGAGGGTTCGGCGACCAGGTGCTCACGGGGCTGCTGCACGGACGGATGGTGGTGCTGGGCGCGGAGATCGACGACGCGGTGGCCAACCGGGTGTGCTCGCAGCTCATGCTGCTGGCCTCGGAGGACCCCAAGCGCGACATCACGCTGCTGATCAACAGCCCCGGCGGCTCGATCACCGCGGGACTGGCGGTCTACGACACCATGCGGTTCATCCCCAACGACGTGGCGACCCTGGTCATGGGGTCGGCGTACAGCATGGCCCAGGCGCTGCTGTGCACCGGGACGGCGGGCAAGCGCTACAGCCTGCCGAACGCGCGGATCATGATGCACCAGCCGTCCGGGGGGATCGGCGGAACCGCCGCCGACATCGCCATCCAGGCGGAGAACCTGGCGCACACCAAGAAGACGATGCTGCGCATCCTGTCCGAGCACTCGGGGCAGCCGGAGGAGACCCTCGCCGAGGACCAGCGCCGCGACCGGTGGTTCACCGCGCAGGAGGCCAAGGACTACGGGTTCGTGGACCGCGTGGTGGAGAGCGTCGCGGAGCTCGGCGGTGAGACGGCCCGCCGGTTCGGCTTCCGGGTTCCCGCGGGCGTGGCGGCGAACGCGGCGAAGGGGAAGTGAGATGGCGCAGAGCTACACGATTCCGACGGTGGTCGAGCGCCGTCCGGAGGGCGAGCGGGCCTACGACGTGTTCAGCAGGCTCCTGTCGGAGCGGATCGTCTTCATCGGGACACCGCTCGACGACGGGGTGGCGAACGTGGTGATGGCGCAGTTGCTGCACTTGGACTATGAGAACCCGGACCGGGACATCCAGCTCTACATCAACTCGCCGGGCGGCGCGAACACGGCGCTGACGGCGATCTACGACACGATGAGCTTCGTCCGCGCCGACGTGGCGACCGTGTGCATGGGGCAGGCCGCCTCAGCGGCGGCGGTGCTGCTGGCGGCGGGCGCCCCGGGCAAGCGCGCGGCGCTGCCGCACTCGCGCGTCCTGCTGCACCAGCCCTCGGCCGAGGGGCAGGGGACGGCGGCCGACCTGGAGATCCAGGCGGCGGAGGTGCTGCGGATCAGGGCGCAGGTGGAGGAGATCCTGTCCCGGCACACGGGGCAGACGACCGAGCGGCTACGGGAGGACACCGACCGGGACAAGATCTTCACGGCCCAGGAGGCGCTGGAGTACGGGCTCGTCGACGGCCTGGTCTCGGCGCGGGACCTGGCGGCGCGGACGGCCTGAGCGGGCGGCGCGGCGCCGGGCCGCCCGCCCCTCTGATCCGTCAGGCGGCGAGCATGACGGCCCGGTGCCCGCCTGCTGGGCCGCCCAGGGAGGCGTTCGGCCCCTGCACGGGGACGACGGCCGGGGCGGCCAGCTCCATGTGCATGCCGCCGACGAGGTCGACCAGGCGCAGGCCCAGCGCCTGCCGGATGGCGGCGAGGACCTCGGAGGAGGGCTCCTTGCGCCCGCGCTCGACCTCGGAGAGGTAGGGCAGCGAGACCTGGGCGGCCTCGGCCACCTCGCGCAGGGTGCGGCCCTGCTCCTGGCGGACGCGGCGCAGCATGGCGCCGATCAGGTCGCGCATCAGCGGCTCGTCGTCGGGGACGGGGGCGGGCGCGGATACGGGTGCGGGGGCGGATACGGGTGCGGGGGCGAAGCCGGGTCCGCCGGGGCGGTCGGGATCGGGGTGCGGGGCGGATTCGGGCACGGCTGCCTCCCCAGGGTCGTCGCGGTCCGTCGCGGGCGCCGAGTCGCGGGCGTCGCCGCCTTCCGAACATAGTGCGCCCGGCGCGGCCCCCGCCATGGCCGCCGGGGCGGTTCCGCGCCGGGCGTAACGCACGGGGGCCGCGGACCCGGTACCCGTCCACGGCCCCCGCACCCTTGCGGTCACCCCTGAGGGGGGAGGGGAGGCGCCCGGTCAGAGGGAGGTGGCCCGGACGCCTCGCCCGATCCTGTCGCAAATGATTGTCATTTTCAAGGGTCGTTCGCTGGTTCCGTATGGACCGGGTGTACCATTGGGTCATGAGTGAGATGCCAGTAGAGTCCATCCGCCAGGTCCGGGACCACTTGGCGGACGTCGTCGACCGGGCGGACCGGGAAGACGAGCCGACGGTGATCACCCGCCGCGGCAAGGAGGTCGCCGCCGTCGTCCCGATCGAACTGCTCCGGCGCTATCAGCAGTTCGAGGAGCAGGAGATCATCCGAATCGTCCGTGAGCGCATGGACGGCTCCGAGCCGGGGATTCCTCTGGAGCAGGTCATGGCCGAGACGCTGGCGCGACCGGAATGAGCGGGTACCGGACGCTCCTCAGGCCGCAGGCGCGGGAAGAACTCCGCAAGCTTTCGAAGAATGTTGCGATGAAGATCCTTCGGAAGCTTGCAGAGCTGGAGGAGGATCCGATGGCGTTCGGGACCACGGCTCTGGTCGGGAGTCCTGAGCTTCGCCGTCTGCGGGTCGGGGACTACCGCGTTATTTACACGGTGGAGAACGGGCGCTTGATCGTCTGGGTGGTCCGCGTCGGGCACCGTTCGGAGATCTACGACTGACCGCCTGCCGATTCGGGCCCGGTCGTCGAGGAAACGGGGGAATGGGCGGCCTGGCATCGGGTGTCCGGAACCGGGTGGGCAAAGCGGGCAAGGCTCCATGAACCCGGGCGGTCTGCGCCCGATCCGCGCCGAGGGCGGGACGTCCGGGGTGCCCCGGATCTAGTCTGCCTGCGAAGTGGTGCGCGCCCCGGCTCACGGTCGACGAGAGAGGCCCCCTGTCATGGACGCCTTCGAGCTGCCCGCCTTCTACCTCCCGTATCCGGCCCGCATCAACCCGGGGCTGGAGGCCGCGCGCGAGCACAACGCCGCGTGGGTCCGGCGCACCGGGCTCGTCGGCCCCGGCTCCGCGGGGCCGGACGGCGGCATCTGGGACGAGGCCGCACTGGCCGCGATGGACGTCCCGCTGCTGGCCGCCTACGCCCACCCCGACTGCGACCCGCGCACCCTCGCGCTGATGACCGACTGGTACACGTGGGCGTTCTTCCACCGGGACGAGTCCCGCGCGCGCTTCCGCGGTCCGAAGGACCGCCCCGACGCGCGCGCCCGCATCGCGCTCCTGGAGGAGGTCCTGGAGGGCAGAGACCCGGACGCCCCGGAGCCCGTCGCCGACGACGACGCCGACGGGCCCTCCGAGGGAGAGGCGGCGCCCCCGCCCCCGCCCCCGTCCGCCGTCGCCCTGGCCGACCTGTGGGAGCGCACCGCGCCCGCCCTGCCCGAGAGCCTGTACGACCGGTTCACTACCGACCTGCGCGGCGTCATCGCCGACCCGCTGCGCGAGCTCGACCAGCGCGGGCGCGAGCGCGCCCCCAACCCCGTCGAGCACCTGCAGGACCGGCGGGCCGGGGGCGGGGGACTGTTCTGCGCCGACCTGGCCGAGTTCGCCGCCGGCGCCCCGGTCGGCGACGCGGCGCACGGCCGCGCGGTGCGCGTCCTGCGCGAGGCCTTCGCCGACGCGGTGCACCTGCGCAACGACCTGTTCTCGGCCCGCGCCGACGCCGCCGACGGGCGCCGGGACAACGCCGTTCAGGTGTACGGGGCCTTCCTCGGCTGCCCGGACCAGGAGGCCGCCGAGCTCGTCAACGACCTGCTCACCTCCCGGATGGTGCAGTTCGAGGACACGGCCGTGGGCGAGCTGGCCGAGGGGCTGGCGGCGGCGGGCGGCCTGCCGGGGGAGGCGGCCGCCGCGGCGGCGCTGGCCAAGGCGCTGCAGGACTGGCAGGCCGGCGGGCACGAGTGGCACGCGGCCACCGGCAGGTACGCGGCGGAGCGCGCCCCGCGCCCGCCCGCGGCGGCCTCGGGGCCGACCGGCCTGGGGGCGTCGTCGGCCCGGGTGCCCGCGATGAACCTGAACTTCGCCCCGGGGCTGAGCCGCCGGGCGCGCAAGCACTCCCAGGAGCTGTTCCGGGAGACGGGGCACCTGCCGCTGCCGGACATCCCGATCCACTACCCGGTCCGGATGAGCCCGCACCTGGACGCCGCGCGCGAGCACTCGCTGGAGTGGGTGCGCTCCATGGGCATGCTCGACGAGGTGCCCGGGGTGGGCGCGGTGGTGTGGAGCGAGGAGAAGTTCACCGGGTACGACCTGGCCCTGTGCGCCGCCGCCATCCACGCCGACTCCTCGCTGGAGAAGCTGGAGGTGTCCACGGACTGGCTGTGCTGGGGGACCTACGGCGACGACTACTACCCGCTGGTGTACGGCGGCCGCCGGGACGTGGCGGCGGGGCGGCTGTCGCACGAGCGGCTGGGCGCCTTCATGCCGCTGGACCTGGGGCTGGTCCCGCAGCCCCTGGACCCGATGGAGCGGGGGCTGGAGGAGCTGTGGCGCCGGACGGCGGCGCCGCTGCCGATGGCGGCGCGCGAGGCGTTCCGCACGGCGGTGCGGGAGATGACGGCGAGCTGGGTGTGGGAGCTGGACAACCAGGCGGCCAACCGGGTGCCGGACCCGGTGGACTACCTGGAGATGCGGCGGCGCACCTTCGGCTCGGACATGACGATGGCCCTGGCCCGCATGGAGGGGGCGGGCGACGTCCCGGCGGAGGTGTTCGCCACCCGGACGGTGCGGGAGCTGGAGACGTCGGCCCAGGACGTGGCGTGCATCCTGAACGACCTGTTCTCGTACCAGAAGGAGATCGAGCGCGAGGGCGAGGTCCACAACATGGTGCTGGTGGTGGAGAACTTCCTCGGCACCGACCGGATCACCGCCCGCGACGTGGTGGGGGACCTGCTGCGGGTGCGGCTGGACCAGTTCGACCGCATCGACCGGGAGGCCCTGCCGCAGCTGTTCGACGACATGGACCTGGACGAGCGGGCCCAGAACGCGCTGCGGCGGTACGCGGAGCTGATGAAGGACTGGCTGTCGGGGATCCTGAACTGGCACCGCGACGTGGTGCGGTACCGCAAGCAGGACTTGGACGGTGAACCGGCCCCGAGGAGGGCGGCCACGGACCTGGCGTCCCGCGCGGCGTCCAGGATCCCGTCGGGCCCACCGGTGCCGGGCATCCCGAGGTAACAGCGAGAGCGGCGGCCCTTGCGGTAGCGCTGTCGGCCGCCGGGTGTGTGCGTGGTCGTGGTGGGCGTAGGCGTGGGCGGCGACGGCGTGAGCGGGGCGGTTCCCCGGCCCTGCCTGCCGGGCGGCCGGGTTCCTCGCGGTGCAGGTGGGGTGGGCGGCTCGGGGGGTTCCCCGCTGACGGGCCCTGGCCGGGCGGCGGGTTGGCGGGGTGTGAGGTGGTTGGCGGCGACGACGAGCGAAGGTCGGCGGCCATTGCGGTGGCGTTGTCGGCCGTGCGGCGTGTGCGTGGTCACCGTGTTTGGCGGCGACGGCGGAAGCGGGGCGGTTCCCGGGCTTGCTTGCCGGGTGGCGGGTTCCTCGCGGTGCAGGTGGGGTGGGCGGCTCGGGGGGTCCCCGCTCCGGACGCTGGCCGGGCGGCAGGCCGCCGGGGGTGTGGGGTGGATGGC
>NZ_JAQFWP010000100.1 GCF_027706745.1 Nocardiopsis suaedae
GCCGGAGGGGTGCACGTTGGTTGAGACCGCCCCCCCGGGGCCCGGCTGCCGGGCGTATCCCGGCGCCCCTTCCTCCCGGAGGGGCGGGGCGCAGGCCCGGCAGGCGCCGGGAACACGAAGAAGCCTCGCCTTCCTCCGGTCAGGGCACCCGGACCCGGCCCCCGCGTGGCCCCCGCCCCGCGCCCCGGCGGCCCGCCGCCCGGCCGGGGCCCGTCAGCGGGGTACCGGCCGAGCCGCCCGCCTGGACCGCGAGGGGCCCGCCGGACGGCAAGCAGGCCCGGGGAACCGCCGGGCTTCTGCCGTCGCCGCTGGGAGCGGTGACCACTTGCGCGGACCGCTCGTGCTGGCCGCTCGCGCTGGCCGCTCGCGCTGGCCGGGCGCGGTGACTGCGGGCGCTGACCTTGGGTGGCGCTGACCTCGGGCGGCGTCGGCCTGCCTCGTCGGGACCGCCCTCTCCTTCGTGGGGTGAGATGGGCGTCACATAGAGATTCTATTCAGTCGGTTGCATAAGATTTCAATCATCCGGCATGATGGAGCCCGTCCGAACGGACACATGCACCATACGGAATCGGGGGAACGGCCATGGGGTACACGGCGGCGGTCGCCGGGGCCAGCGGCTATGCCGGGGGTGAGGTCCTCCGGCTCCTCCTGGGGCACCCCAGTATCGAGATCGGGGCGCTCACCGCCGGGGGCAGCGCGGGCACGCGGCTCGGGGACCACCACCCGCACCTGACCCCGCTGGCCGACCGGGTCCTGCAGGACACCGACACCGCCGCCCTCGCCGGGCACGACGTCGTCTTCCTCGCCCTCCCGCACGGCAAGTCCGCCGAGATCGCCCGCGCCCTGGGCGACGACGTCCTCATCGTCGACTGCGGCGCCGACTTCCGGCTCACCGACCCCGACGCCTGGGAACGCTTCTACGGCACCCCCCACGCCGGGACCTGGCCCTACGGCCTGCCCGAGCTGCCCGGCGGCCGGGAGGCCCTGGCCGGGGCCCACCGCATCGCCGTCCCCGGGTGCCACGTCACCACGGTCACCCTCGCCCTGCTGCCGGCCCTCACCGAGGGCCTGGCCGACCCCGAGGACCTGACCGCGGTCTCGGTCACCGGGGTCTCCGGCGCGGGCAAGGCCCCCAAACCGCACCTCATCGGCAGCGAGACCATGGGCTCGGCCGCCCCCTACGGCGCCGCCGGCGCCCACCGGCACAACCCCGAGATCGTGCAGAACCTGACCGCGGCCGCCGGGCGCCCGGTCACCCTCTCCTTCACCCCCGTTCTGGCCCCCATGCCGCGCGGCATCCTCGCCACCTGCACCGCCCGGCTGGCCCCGGGCGCCGACACCGCCGCCCTGCGCGCCGCCTACGAGCGACGATACGGGGCCGAGCCCTTCGTGAACCTGCTCCCCGAAGGGCAGTGGCCCGCCACCGCCATGACCCTCGGCGCCAACACCGCCGCCGTGCAGGTCGCCGCCGACCCCGCGGCAGGGCGCCTCGTCGCCTGCGCCGCCCTGGACAACCTCACCAAGGGGACCGCCGGCGGCGCCGTGCAGAGCGCCAACATCGCCCTGGGCCTGCCCGAGACCACCGGACTCCCCACCGCCGGCGTCGCGCCCTAGCGCACCGCCCGGACCGGGGGCCGGCCCGCACACGCCAACGCATTCCGCCGCGGGGCCCCGGACGCAGGGGCTCCGCACACCACCGTGAAAGGTCCCGCCGTGAGCGTCACCGCACCCCGCGGCTTCCGCGCCGCCGGCGTCGCCGCCGGACTCAAGCCCGACGGCGCCCGGGACGTCGCCGTCGTCGTCAACGACGGCCCCTCCCGCTCCGCCGCCGCCGTCTTCACCGCCAACCGGGTGCAGGCCGCCCCGGTCCTGTGGTCCCGCCAGGTCGCCAAGGGCGGCCGGGCCCGCGCCGTGGTCGTCAACTCCGGCGGCGCCAACGCCTGCACCGGCGCCCCGGGCTTCCAGGACACCCACGCCACCGCGGAGCGCGCCGCGCACGCCCTGGGCGACTCGGCCGCCGAGATCCTGGTCTGTTCCACCGGCCTGATCGGTGAGCGCCTGCCCATGCCCGAGCTGCTCAGCGGGGTCGACCTGGCCGTCTCCGACGCCGCCCGGGACGGCGGCCTGGACGCCGCCGACGCCATCCGCACCACCGACACCGTGGCCAAGATCGCCTTCCGCCGCGGCGCCGACTACACCGTCGGCGGCATGGCCAAGGGAGCCGGGATGCTCGCCCCCGCCCTGGCCACCATGATCTGCGTGCTCACCACCGACGCCGAGCTCACCCCCGAGCAGTGCGACCGGCTGCTGCGCGCCGCCACCGCCGCCACCTTCGACCGCATCGACGCCGACGGCTGCCTGTCCACCAACGACACCGTGGTGCTCATGGCCTCCGGCGCCTCCGGCGCGGTGCCCGACGAGGAGGAGTTCGCCGCCCTGCTCACCGAGGTCTGCGATGAGCTGGCGGGCCAGCTCATCGCCGACGCCGAGGGCGCCACCAAGGCCATCGCCGTCGAGGTGGTCGGCGCCGCCGACGAGGACGACGCCCTGCAGGCCGCCCGCGCCGTCGCCGGCAACAACCTCTTCAAGTGCGCCATGTTCGGCGAGGACCCCAACTGGGGCCGGGTGCTCGCCGCCGTGGGCACCACCACCGCCGCCTTCGACCCCGACCAGCTCAACGTCGCCATCAACGGCGTCTGGGTGTGCCGCAAGGGCGCCGTCGGCGACGACCGCTCCAAGGTCGACCTGTCCGGCCGCGACGTCGCCGTCACCGTCGACCTGTCCGCCGGGGGTGCCGCCGCCACGGTCCGCACCACGGACCTGACCACCGCCTACGTCCACGAGAACTCGGCCTACAGCTCATGAACTCCCGCAAACAGGCCCTGGACAAGGCCACCACCCTCATCGAGGCGCTGCCCTGGATGAGCCGCTTCCACGGCCGCACCGTCGTGGTCAAGTACGGCGGCAACGCCATGACCGACCCCGAGCTGCAGGACCGGTTCGCCGAGAACATCGTCTTCCTGCGCTACGCCGGGCTGCGCCCGGTGGTGGTGCACGGCGGCGGCCCGCAGATCAAGGCGCACCTGGAGCGCGTCGGCCTGGAGAGCACCTTCGCCGCGGGGCTGCGCGTCACCACCCCCGAGACCATGGACATCGTCCGCATGGTGCTGGTCGGCCAGGTCAACCGGGACATCGTCGGCCGCATCAACCGGCACGGCCCCTTCGCCGTCGGCCTGTCCGGCGAGGACGCCCGGATGATGACCGCCGAGCGCAAGCCCGCCATGGTCGACGGCGAACCGGTCGACATCGGCCTGGTCGGCGAGGTCACCGGGGTCGACGCCTCAGTGGTGGACACCCTGCTCGACGACGGCCGCATCCCCGTCGTCTCCAGCGTCGCCCGCTCCGGCGAGGGCGTCTACAACGTCAACGCCGACACCGCGGCCGCCGCCCTCGCCGCCGGCCTGGGCGCCAGCAAGCTCATCATGCTCACCGACATCGAGGGGCTCTACGCCGACTACCCGGTGTGCGAGGAGCTGATCAGCCGCCTCAGCGCCACCGAGCTGGAGCGCCTGCTGCCCGACCTGTCCACCGGCATGGTCCCCAAGATGGAGGCCTGCCTGCGGGCGGTGCGCGGCGGCGTCCCCCAGGCGCACGTGCTCGACGGCCGCACCCCCAACTCCCTGCTGCTGGAAGTGTTCACCAACGACGGCATCGGCACCATGGTCGTGCCCGACGACGCCCCCCACGACGTGTTCGGAGGCCCCGCATGAGCGCCCCCACCGCCGGAGGGCCCACCTCCGGCGCCCCCGCCGACGGCCCCGGCGAGGCGACCCGCGCCCTGCAGGAGCGGTTCCAGGCCGCCCTCATGCCCAACTACGGCGTGCCGCCCGTGGCCATCGCCCGCGGCGAGGGCGCCCGCGTCTGGGACGCCGACGGCCGCGAATACCTCGACCTCATCGGCGGCATCGCCGTCAGCGCCCTGGGCCACGGCCACCCCGCCCTCGTCACGGCCGTCGCCGACCAGGCCGCCTCCCTGGCCCACACCTCCAACCTCTTCCTCCACGAGCGCGAGGTCGAACTCGCCGAGCGCCTCATCGCCCTGCTCGGCGACCCGTCCGCCCGCGTCTTCCTCGCCAACTCCGGCACCGAGGCCAACGAGGCCGCCCTCAAGCTCGCCCGCAAGGCCGCCGGACCCGACCGCCCCGTGCTGGTCGCCGCCGAGAACGGCTTCCACGGCCGCACCCTCGGCGCCCTCGCCGTCACCGGCAAGGAGTCCATCCGCGCGCCGTTCGGCCCCTACGGCACCGAGGTGCGGTTCGTCCCCCACGGCGACGCCGGGGCCCTGCGCGCCGCCGTCGACGGCGGCGTCGCCGCGGTCATCGTCGAACCCGCCCAGGGCGAGGCCGGTGTCGTCCCCGCCCCCGACGGCCACCTGGCCGAGGTCCGCGCCATCTGCGACGAGGCGGGGGCCGCGTTCATCCTCGACGAGATCCAGTCCGGCATCGGCCGCACCGGCCACTGGTTCGCCCACCAGGCCGAAGGCGTGCGCCCCGACATCCTCACCCTGGCCAAGGGCCTGGGCGGGGGCCTGCCCATCGGCGCCTGCGTCGGCTTCGGCCGCTTCGCCACCGCCTTCGCCAAGGGGGACCACGGCTCCACCTTCGGCGGCAACCCGGTCGCCGCGGCCGCCGCGCTGGCCGTCCTGGACACCGTCGACAAGGAGGGCCTACTCGACAACGCCGCCCGCACCGGCGCCGCCCTCGCCGACGGCATCCGCGCCACCGGCCACCCCCTGGTCGCGGGGGTGCGCGGCAGCGGCCTGTGGCTGGCCGTCACCCTGACCGCCGACCGCGCCGCCGACGTGCAGGCCCGCGCCGCCGCGCACGGCTTCCTGGTCAACGCCGTGGCCCCGGACGCCGTACGGCTCGCACCGCCGCTGACCCTCACCACCGGGCAGGCCGCCGCCTTCACCGGCGCCCTCCCCGCGATCCTCGACGAGGTGACCCCGTGACCCGCCACTTCCTCCGCGACGACGACCTCACCCCGCAGGAGCAGACGGCCGTCCTCGACCTGGCCGACGCCCTCAAGGCCGACCGGTTCTCCCGCCGCCCGCTGGAGGGCCCACAGACCGTCGCCCTGGTCTTCGACAAGCCCTCCACCCGCACCCGCGTCTCCTTCGCCGTGGGCGTGGCCGACCTCGGCGGATCCCCCCTGGTCATCGACGCCCAGGGCAGCCAGATGGGCCGCGGTGAACCCGTCGCCGACACCGCCCGGGTGCTGGAGCGCCAGGTCGCCGCCATCGTCTGGCGCACCTTCGCCCAAGAGGGCCTGGAGGGCATGGCCCAGGCCGCCTCCGTTCCGGTCGTCAACGCCCTGTCCGACCGCTTCCATCCCTGCCAGATCCTCGCCGACCTGCAGACGGTGCGCGAGCGCAAGGGCCGCCTGGCCGGGCTCACCCTCGCCTACTTCGGCGACGGCGCCAACAACATGGCCCACTCCTACCTGCTCGGCGGCGCCACCGCCGGCATGCACGTGCGCATCGCCGCCCCCGAGGGGTACCGGCCCGACGCCGACGTGCTGGAGCGCGCCCGCGCCATCGCCGCCGGGACCGGCGGGTCGGCCGAGGTCGTCACCGACGCCCGCGAGGGCGCCTCCGGCGCCGACGTCCTGGCCACCGACGCCTGGACCTCCATGGGCCAGGAGGCCGAGGCCGCCGACCGGGTCGCCCCGTTCCTGCCGTTCGCCGTCGACGACGCCCTGCTGGCGGCCGCCGCCCCCGAGCCGGTCGTCCTGCACTGCCTGCCCGCCTACCGCGGCCAGGAGATCACCGCCCCGGTCCTGGACGGCCCCGCGTCGGCCGTGTGGGACGAGGCCGAGAACCGCCGCCACGCCCAGAAGGCCCTGCTGTGCTTCCTGCTGGACCCCGGGGCCGCGGAGGGGGCGGGGCCGCGACGATGACCGCCGACGGTGCCGCCGCGCCGATGACCAAGGCGGCCCGGCACGCCCGCATCACCGACGTGCTCACCCGCAACGACGTGCGCTCCCAGGCCGAACTGGCCAAGCTGCTCGCCGAGGCGGGGGTGCAGGTCGCCCAGGCCACCCTCTCCCGGGACCTCGACGAGCTCGGGGCGGTGAAGCTGCGCACCGCCGGAGGGGACCTCATCTACCGGCTGCCCGGCGAGGGCGGCGAGCGGCTGCAGCGCGCCGGGGCCGACGCCCACGACGGGGGCCTGGACCTGGCCGCCGCCGCGGGCTCGCGGGTCACCCGGCTCGCCGAGGAGCTGCTGGTATCGGCCGAGGCGTCGGCCAACATGGTCGTGGTCCGCACACCGCCCGGGGCGGCGCAGTTCCTCGCCTCGGCGATCGACCACACCGACTTCCAGGCCATCCTCGGCACCATCGCCGGGGACGACACCATCCTCGTCGTCTCCCGGGACCCCGAGGGCGGCGAAGAACTCGCATCGGCGCTGCTCCGGCTGGCCGACCGCAAGACCCGACCACCGCACGAGGAGGAACCGACATGAGCGAGCGGGTCGTACTCGCCTACTCCGGGGGGCTGGACACCTCCGTCGCCATCGGGTGGATCGCCGAGGAGACCGGCGCCGAGGTGGTGGCCGTGGCCATCGACTGCGGGCAGGGCGGCGAGGACCTGGACACGGTCCGCCGGCGCGCCATCGACTGCGGCGCCGTCGAGGCCGTCGTCGCCGACGCCAAGGACGAGTTCGCCGAGCAGTACTGCGTCCCCGCGCTGCAGGCCAACGCCCTGTACATGGACCGGTACCCGCTGGTCTCGGCGCTGTCGCGGCCGCTGATCGTCAAGCACCTGGCCGACGCCGCCCGCTACCACGGCGCCACCATGGTCGCCCACGGCTGCACGGGCAAGGGCAACGACCAGGTCCGCTTCGAGGCCGGGCTGGCCGCCCTGTTCCCCGAGCTCAAGGTGCTCGCCCCGGTGCGCGACTCGGGCATGACGCGGGACAAGGCCATCGCCTTCGCCGAGGAGAAGGGCCTGCCCATCGACGTCTCCAAGAAGTCGCCCTACTCCATCGACCAGAACCTGTTCGGCCGCGCCGTGGAGACCGGGTTCCTCGAGGACATCTGGAACGGCCCCATCGAGGACGTCTACGCCTACACCGACGACCCCGGCGCGCCGCGCGAGGCCGACGAGCCGGTCGTCACCTTCACCGCCGGGGTGCCCACCGCCATCGACGGCAAGGAGCTCACCCCGCTGCAGGTCATCGAGGAGATGAACCGGCGGGCGGGCGCCCAGGGCGTGGGCCGCATCGACATGGTCGAGGACCGGCTGGTCGGCATCAAGAGCCGCGAGGTCTACGAGGCGCCGGGCGCCATCGCGCTCATCGCCGCCCACCAGGAGCTGGAGAACGTCACCGTGGAGCGGGAGCTGGCCCGGTTCAAGCGCGGCGTCGACCAGCGGTGGGGCGAGCTGGTCTACGACGGCCTGTGGTTCTCCCCGCTCAAGGACGCCCTGGACGGGTTCATCGCCGACGCCAACGAGCACGTCTCCGGCGACGTGCGGGTGGTCCTGCACGGCGGCCGGGCCGTGGTCACCGGGCGGCGCAGCGAGCAGTCGCTCTACGACTACGAGCTGGCCACCTACGACACCGGCGACACCTATGACCAGTCCATGGCGCGCGGCTTCATCGACGTGTGGAGCATGCCCGCCAAGATCGCCTCGCTGCGGGACCAGCGCAACGCCTGACACGCTCCGCCGCGGCCCCGGCACGGCAGCGCCCGGGGCCGCGGCGGATCCGCCCCTGCTGAGCCCCTCGGCCCGAGGAACTCCTCGCGATTTCCCCGTGCCGGGGGCAGATGGGCCCCTGACACGCGAGAATCGCCGTGCGGCGCGGCCGGGACGCGGCCGGGAGCAGCGGACCGTCCGCGCGGGACACCCCCGCGACCGGACGCCGTCCCGTGCGGCCGCCCGCCCGGGCACACGTCCGGCCCTGAAAAACGACCGACCCATCCGCCCACCCGAGCAAAGGACACCGACCGTGGCCCAGGACAGCGCCGACGCCAGCGCCGAGGCCCCCGGCGGCCCCGTCACCCGCCTGTGGGGCGGCCGCTTCGCAGGCGGCCCCTCCGAGGCCCTCGCCGCCCTCTCCGACAGCACCTCCTTCGACTGGCGCCTGGCCCGCCACGACATCGCCGGCTCCCGGGCGCACGCCCGCGTGCTGCACGCCGCCGGGCTGCTGACCGACGAGGAGCTGCAGGGCACCCTGGACGGGCTCGACCGCCTGGAGGCCGACGTCGCCTCCGGCGCCTTCACCCCGGTGCCCGAGGACGAGGACGTGCACACCGCCCTGGAGCGCGGCTTCATCGAGCGCGTCGGCCCCGAGCTCGGCGGGCGGCTGCGCGCCGGGCGCTCGCGCAACGACCAGATCGCCACCCTGGTGCGGATGTACCTGCGCGAGCAGGCCCGCGCCATCGCCGGGGAGCTGCTCGACCTCGTCGGCGCGCTGGCCGACCAGGCCGAGGCGAACATGGGCGTGCCCATGCCCGGCCGCACCCACCTGCAGCACGCCCAGCCGGTCCTGCTCTCCCACCACCTGCTCGCGCACGCCTGGCCGCTGCTGCGGGACGTGGAGCGGCTGGCGGACTGGGACCGCCGCGCCGCCGTCTCGCCCTACGGCTCCGGCGCGCTGGCCGGGTCCTCGCTCGGTCTGGACCCCGAGGCGGTCGCCGCCGACCTGGGCTTCCCCGCCGCGGCCGAGAACTCCATCGACGCCACCGCCTCCCGGGACGTGGCCGCCGAGTTCGCCTTCGCGGCCGCGATGACCGGGGTGGACCTGTCGCGCATCTCCGAGGAGGTCATCCTCTGGGCCACCAAGGAGTTCTCCTTCGCGATCCTGGACGACGCCTACTCCACGGGGTCGTCGATCATGCCGCAGAAGAAGAACCCGGACATCGCCGAGCTGGCGCGCGGCAAGTCCGGCCGCCTCATCGGCGACCTGACCGGCCTGCTCGGCACGCTCAAGGGGCTGCCGCTGGCTTACAACCGGGACCTGCAGGAGGACAAGGAGCCGGTGTTCGACGCGGCCGACACCCTCCTGCTCCTGCTGCCCGCGTTCACCGGCATGGTCGCCACGCTCGAGTTCGACGGGGAGCGCATGGCCGAGCTGGCGCCGCAGGGCTTCTCGCTGGCCACGGACATCGCCGAGTGGCTGGTGCGGCAGCGCGTGCCGTTCCGCGAGGCGCACGAGATCGCGGGGGCGTGCGTGCGCCTGTGCGAGGAGCGCGGCGTGGACCTTCCGGACCTGGGCGACGAGGACTTCGCGTCGGTGTCGGAGCACCTGACCCCGCAGGTGCGCGAGGTGCTGACGGTGCAGGGCGCGATGGCCTCGCGCGCGGGCAAGGGAGGGACGGCGCCGGTGCGCGTCCGGGAGCAGCTCGCCCGCGTCCGCGAGACCGTGGAAGGACTGAGGGCCTTCTCCGGGTCCTGACCTGGACGGCCCATGACCCGGACGGCTCTGACCTGGACGACCCCTGGGCCGGGCCGGTGTGAGTTCCGGTGGCCGCGACCGCCCTTCTCGGCGGTCGCGGCCACCCAATGCGGGTCAGGACGCGCCTGGTGCGCGTGACGACGGCACCGCCCCGGGAGTGGAGCGGAACCGCGCCGCTCTCCCGGGGCCACGGGGCCGCCCCCTCGGCGATGATCTCGACGGAAGTGCTGCCATTCCGGCGGTTTTGAAAGCACCTTTGTCGAGATCATCACCGGGCTGGGGCGCACCGGGCCGACAGACGCCATGAGCGCGGGCGAGCGCTCGATCACCCTGTCGCGCCGCCGCCCGGACCGCGAGGGACCCGCCGGACGGCAGGCAGGGCCCGGGAACCGCTGACCTTTCGCCATTGCCGCCGTCCACGGCGACCACGCACACGCGCCGCGCCCGACAGCGCCGCGACAAGACCCGCCGACCCGCTCCGGCCGCCCCCAGGGACGGGCGCGCCCCGACCTCCCCCCGCTCCCTCCGCACGTCACCGCCCATCTCGGACGAATTCTCCGAACCCCCTTCCGGCGGCGCCCGCATGCGGTAGCGTCCTGAATCCGTGGGCACCACGGGTGGCCGCTCCTGCGCGCATCGTGAGCCGATCCGGTCGAGGCCGGACCGCGGACACCGCGCACCGGGAGCGGACGACGCGCAGCCCGCACGGGGGAGGAGACCGATGGGGCAGTCGGGGGGAGCAGAGCGCGGCATCAGGGCGCAGCTCAACAGGATCGTGCTGATCCCCAGCGTGACGTTCCTGGCGCTGTTCGCCGTGCTCAGCGGTGTCACCCTGACCCAGGCGGTCTCGCTGCGCCTGGCCTCCCGCGACGCCCGGGAGGCCGTCCACCTGCAGCAGGTCCTCACCGAACTGCAGCGCGAGCGCCGCCTGGCCGCCGAGCACCTCGCCGACCCCGGCCAGGGGTCGCTGGAGGCCTTCCGCGACCAGACCGCCGCCACCGACGGCGCCGTCGAGCGCATGGCCGATTCCGGGGACCGCCTGCGCGGCTCGCGGGACACCGCCGTCGCCGACCGCGCCTCCTCCTTCCACGCCTCCCTGGCCCGCCGGGGTGAACTGCGCGACCGGATCACCGCCGGCGACATCGGGGCCCCCATCGCCGCCGCCGACTACGGCACCGCCGTGGAGCGCGGAGTGCGCGTGTTCGACGCCGTGGGGCGCACCGCGGCCGACGGCCCCTCGGCCGCGGCCGCGGCCGACACGGTGGCGCTCATGCGCGCACAGGAGCGCTTCTCCCGCGCCGACGCCCTCCTCAGCGGCGGCGGTGACGCGGGCCGGGCCGCCTCCCTCGTCGAGGACGCCGAGACCCGCCTGAGCGAGACCGGGTCCGCCCTCGCCGGCGACCCCGCACGGGCGCACGCCGCCCTGGCGGCCTCCCCGGACTGGAGCCGCGCGCGCACCCTGGCCGAGCGCGCCGCCGAGCACGGCGGCGGCGACGCGCCCCCCGAGGGGTGGCGGTCGGTCGCCGACGAGGTCGACGCGGGCCTGACCGGGCTGGCGGCCGCCCAGGCCGCGACGGTCGTCGACCGCACCCGCGCCGCCTCCAACGCGATGTTCAGCCTCGCCCTGGGCGGCGGCACCATGGCGCTGTTCGCCGGGACCCTCGCCTACGGGGTCGCCTCCCGCTCCGCCGGGCGGCTGATCGGCCGTCTGGCCCGGCTGCGCGCCGAGACCCTGGACCTGGCCCGCACCCGGCTGCCGCGCATCGTCACCCGCTTGGAGCAGGGCGAGGCCGTCGACCTGGACCGGGAGGTCCGCCGCCTGGACCACGGCGACGACGAGGTCGGCCAGGTCGCCGACGCCTTCACCACCGCCCAGCGCACCGCCGTGCGCGCCGCGGTGCGCCAGGCCGACATGCGCGCGGGCGTGAACCGCGTCTTCCTCGGCATCGCGCACCGCAACCAGTCCCTGGTCCAGCGCCAGCTCCAGCTCCTCGACCGGATCGAGCGCGAGGAGGAGGACCCCGACCTGCTGGAGGACCTCTTCCACCTGGACCACCTGGCCACCCGCGGCCGCCGCAACGCCGAGAACCTCATCATCCTCGGCGGCGGCCGCCCCGGCCGCCGCTGGCGCACCCCCATCCCGCTGGTGGACATCCTGCGCGGCGCCATCTCCGAGACCGAGGAGTACGCCCGGGTGGAGCTGCGGGTGGTGCCCGACGTGGCGCTGTCGGGCACCGTGGTGGCCGACGTCATCCACCTGGTCGCCGAGCTCGTGGAGAACGCCACCTCCTTCTCACCGCCGCACACCCCCGTGCACATCCACAGCGAACTGGTGCCCAAGGGCGTCGCCGTGGAGATCGAGGACCGCGGCCTGGGCATGGGGGAGGAGGCGCTCGCCCGCGCCAACGCCACCCTGCGCGAGGCGCCCGAGTTCGACGTCATGGCGCTCAACCAGGACCTGCGCCTGGGGCTGTTCGTCGTCGCCCGGCTGGCCGCCAAGCACGACGTGCACGTCCAGCTCTGCCCCTCGCCCTACGGCGGCACCCGCGCGGTGGTGCTCATCCCCGCCGCGCTCATCGCCGACCGGCAGGCCCCCGCACGCCCGGTCCGGCGCGGCGCCCAGGAGCGCCGCCCCGCCCGCCGGAACGCCCCCGACCTGCTCGCCGGGGCCCCAGCCCGGCGGGCCGGCTCCGATCCCGACCCCGCCCGGTCCGGCGCCCCCGCCCGGCCGGCCGCACCGGCGCGCACGTCCGCACCCGCGCGCACGGCCCCCCAGGACCGGTCCGGCGCCCCCCGCACGGCCCGGTCGGCCGCGCCCGCGCCGGCGCCGTCCGCAACGACCGCACCCGCTCCCCCCGCAGCCGAGGACGGCCGCCCGGCGCTGCCCAAGCGGCGCCGCCAGGCCGGACTCGCCCCGCAACTGCGCGAGGAACCGGCGGCACCCCCCGCCGAGGCCGCCGCACCGGCACCGCTCGAGCCTTCGCCCGAGCGGGCCCGCGCGGTGATGAGCGCGTTCCAGAAGGGGACCCGGCGCGGCCGGGAGGACGAACACACGGGAGAGAGCAGCGAATGATGGTTGACGACGGCAACGCGGCCACGGACCTCAACTGGCTCCTGGACGACCTGGTGGACCGCACGGTGGGCGCCGAACACGCCATCGTGCTCTCCGCCGACGGACTGCTCATCGGCCGCTCCCGCGGCCTCGGCGCCGAACAGGGCGAGCACCTGTCCGCGGTCGCCTCCGCCTTCCAGAGCCTGGCCCGCGGCACCGGGCGGCGGTTCGGCGGCGGCGCGGTGCGCCAGACCGTGGTGGAGATGGAGCACGCCTACCTGTTCGTGACCGCCGCCGGGGAGGGCGCCTGCCTGGCCGTGCTGGCCGCCGAGGACGCCGACGTGGGCCTGGTCGCCTACGAGATGAACATGCGCATCAAGCGCGTCGGCCAGTTCCTCACCTCCGCCCCGCGCTTCCCCGAGTCGGTGGCCGCGGGCGGCGGCTCGTGAGCCCGGCGGCCGGGCGCCTGGACGAGGGCGCCGGGCCGCTGGTGCGGCCCTACACCATGACCGGGGGGCGGACCCGCCCGGCGGTCGGCGCCGGGCTGGACATGATCAGCATCGTGGTGGCCGCGCGCGAGCGGGTGGACTGGGGGGAGCTGCAGCCCGAGCACGCGCGCATCCTGCGCCGCTGCCGCACACCGGTCTCGGTGGCCGAGCTCTCGGCCCAGCTGGACATCCCCCTCACCGTGGTCAAGGTGCTGGTGGGCGACCTCGTCGCGGCCGGCGACGTCGCCGCCCGGGCGCCGGCGCCCGCGGCCGACCACCCCGAAGCCCACGTTCTGCAGGCGGTACTCGATGGCATCCGACGGCTCTGACGGCGCCGGCCCCGGCGCCACCGGCGCGCACGACCTCCCGGTCGCGGTCAAGATCCTGGTGGCCGGGGGGTTCGGCGCGGGCAAGACCACCCTGGTCGGGTCGGTCAGCGAGATCGCCCCGCTCAGCACCGAGGAGGTGATGACCGAGGCCGGCATGGGCGTGGACGACACCGACGGGGTGGAGGCCAAGACCACCACCACCGTCGCCCTGGACTTCGGGCGCATCACCGTCAGCGACCGAGTGGTGCTGTACCTGTTCGGCACCCCCGGGCAGGGGCGGTTCTGGTTCATGTGGGACGAGCTGGCCTCCGGCGCGCTGGGGGCGGTCGTCGTCGCCGACACCCGGCGCCTGGAGAGCTGCTTCCCCGCGGTGGACTTCTTCGAGCGGCGCGGCGTCCCGTTCGCCGTGGCCGTCAACCAGTTCGACGGGGCGCACCGCTACACCGCCCAGGAGGTGCGCGAGGCCGTGGACGTCGACCCGCACGTGCCGGTGGTGCTGGGCGACGCCCGCGAGCGCGAGTCCGGCAAGGAGGTGCTGCTGTCGCTCGTCGAACACGTGATTCGCCGCCGCAGCCCGGCCCTGAGCGGGTGAGCTGTAGCATAGGGCTCCCCGAACGCACACGACTCGTTAGCATCTCTCGCGTGAATCCTGACAGTATGCAGAATCCGGACAGACTCCCCCCTCGCGATCTGCCGCGGCGCCGCTCCGGGCGGCACCGTGATCCGCTCTCCTTCGACAGCTGGGTCGGCACCCCGCGGCTGGTCCTCGCCGTGCCCGGCGGTACCGGGGAGGCCGCGGAGATCGGCGCGCAGACCGCCGACCTGTTGCGCTCCTACCGCCCCGAGGTCGAGATCAAGTACGGGTGCACCGACGGCGGCCCCTCGCTGCGCGAGGCCATGGACGGCCTCGCCCCGCGCGAGGGCAGCCCGCTGGCGGGCATCGTCGTGCCGCTGGTGACCGGGCCGCACGCGCCCACCGCCCGGGCCGTGGAGGAGGCGGCCCGGGACACCGGCGCCGACGTGCGGATGACCGAGGCGCTCGGCCCGCACCCCATGCTCGCCGAGGTGCTGCACCTGCGCCTGGCCGAGGCCGGGTTCGTGCGCGCCGACCGGATGCGGCTGATCAGCGTGGTGGCCCCCACGGCCAGCATGACCGACGGTGTCATCGTGGGCGCGGCCGGCGGCGCCGAGGCGGCCGGTGCCGCCGGGGTGACCGCGGTGCTGCTCGCCGCGCGGCTCGGCATCACCGTGCTGCCCGCCGACATGGACGACGACGCCGCCATGGCCGAGGCGTTCGGGCAGCTGGCCGAGGCCGGCTGCGCCCGCCCGGTGCTCGCCCCCGGGGTGATCGGCCCCGAACTGCCCGAGGGGCGCGCCACCGAGCTGGCCGAACGGCACGGGGCGCGCGCCAGCGCGCCGGTGGGCGCGGGCAGCACCCTGGCCAAGATCGCCGCGCTGCGCTACGCCGAGGTGCTCAACAGCGTCGGGGTGCAGACCCCGCCGAGCGTGGACGACCTGCCCGCTCCGGTCGGGTCGCGGCACCGCCCGGAGAGCTGATCCCCGCCCCCGCTCACGCAATGTGAGCGAACCGCCACCCTCGGCATCGGAACTCCGGTACCCTCCTCCCACGGGCGCGCCGTCGGAGGAGGGGGACCCATGGCCGCGACGCCGGAGCGGCGGACCATCCGCGGGCAGCTCACCCGCATCGTGCTGATTCCCAGCGTCTGCTTCCTGCTGCTGTGGACCGCCGCGACCGCGGCCGGCGCCGTCCAGGCCGCCTCCATGGCCGCCGCCGTCGGCGACGGCCGTGCCGGGACCGCCGCCTTCACCCGCCTCGCCGAGGCCCTGCGCCAGGAGCGGCTGGCCACCATGGTCCGGCTCGGCGACCCCGGCGGCGACGCGGCGGACGCACCCCTGGAGCGCGCCCGGTCGGGTACCGACCGGGCCCTGGAGCGCGCCGAACCGCACGCCGAGGAGCTGCGCTCGGGCGCCGACCGGGACGTGCTGCGCAGCGCGGCCCGCTTCGACGGCCGCGGCGAGGGCGCCCCCGAGGACGTCGAGGAGCTGCGCGGCGGCGTCGACGGCGGCTCGGTCACCCGTGCCACCGCCCTGGAGGCCTACGACGCCCTGCTCGACGACCTGCGCACGCTCGACTCCGCGCTGCTCGACGCCGCCGCCGACGGGGCGGACGGCTCGGCGGCGGGCCTGGCCGAGACCCTGGTGGGCGTGCGCGAGGAGTACTCCCGCGCCGAGGCGCTGCTCGCGGGGGCCATCGCCGCGGAGGGTATGGACTACCAGGAGACCGCCCACTTCACCTACCTCACCGCCTCCTACCGGGACGCCCTGGAGCAGGCCGAACCCGACCTGCGCGGTCCGGCACGGGACGCCTACACCGAGCTCGCCTCCGGCGACGCCTGGCGCCGCACCGAGCGCCTCAGCCGGGGCGTGGTGACCCGGCCGCCCGTCTCCGACGAGCAGGCGGCCGCCGGGCGCCCCGCCTGGAACACCGGTCTGGACGTCGGGGCCGACGAGTGGGAGCGCGCCGCAGGGCGGGCGGGGGAGGGGCTGCGGGAGCTGGTGGCCACCCAGCGCGCGGCCGTCTTCGACGGCGCGGAGACCGCCGCGCACACCCGCATCGCGCTGAGCGTCGCCGGGGCGGTGCTGACGCTGGCCGCGGGGGCCGCCGCGATCATCGTCGCCGGGAGGTCCTCCCGGCGCCTCACCGAGCGGCTGTGCCGCCTGCGCACCGAGACCCTGGCGGTGTCCGACACGCGCCTGCCGCGCATCGTCTCCCGGGTCCAGGAGGGGGGACGCGTCGACCTGGGCGATGCGCTGCCGCAGCTGTCCTACGGCACCGACGAGATCGGCGAGGTGGCCGACGCCTTCAACACCGCCCAGCGCACCGCCGTCGGCGCCGCCGTCAAGCAGGCCGAGATCCGGGCGGGGGCCAACCGGGTCTTCCTCGGCATCGCCTACCGGAACCAGGCGCTGGTGCAGCGCCAGCTGCGCCTGCTCGACGAGATCGAGTACGCCGAAGAGGACCCGCGCACCCTGGACAAACTGTTCCGCCTGGACCACCTGGCCACCCGCGCCCGCCGCTACGCCGACAACCTCATCATCCTCGGCGGGGCGCACTCGGCCCGGCGCTGGCGCGAGCCGATGCCGGTCGTCGACGCCCTGCGCGCCGCGATCTCCGAGACCGAGGACTACCAGCGGGTGCGGCTGACCTGCGCCCCCGGCCCGCCGCTGCGCGGCACCGCGGTCGCCGACGTGGTGCACCTGGTGGCCGAGCTGGTGGAGAACGCCACCCAGTTCTCCCCGGCGGGGGCGCCGGTGGACGTCATCTGCGGCCCCGCGCCCGGCGGGATGGCGGTGGAGGTGGAGGACCGGGGGCTGGGGCTGACCCCCGAGGGGTACGCGGCGGCCGAGCGGACGCTGGCCCAGGCGCCCGAGTTCGACGTGATGGCGCTGCAGGACGAGCCGCGGGTGGGCCTCTTCGTGGTGGCGCGCCTGGCGGCCCGCCACGGGATCGCGGTGCGGCTGGCGCCGTCGGCCTACGGGGGTGCCCGGGCGACGGTGCTGGTGCCCGCGGCATTGCTGGAGGAGGCGGTCGTGGCCGGGGGGCACGGCGGTGGACGGTAGGGAGGACGGCGGAAGAGGCACCCGCCCGGACGGTGTACCGGCCGGCGTCGGCGCGGTCCCGGGCACTGAAGCCGACGGTCCGGGCGCCGCGGAGTCCGGCCTGCTGGACGCGGGCCCCCTGCTCCGGCCCTTCGCCCTGCGGGCGGGGCGCCCGCCCGCCCCGGCGTCCCCGAGGCCGAGCGCCCGTACCCCGGCCGGGCCGCTGACCGCGGTCCGCGCGGCGGATCCCGCCGACGCCGACGGTGAACCGTACCCCGAGGTGGCGGCGGTGCTGAGGGCCTGTGCGCGGCCGTGCCGGGTCGTCGACCTGGCGGCGGAGACGGGCCTGCCGCTGACGGTCGCCCGCCACCTGGTCCGCGACCTGACGGCGGAGGGGCGCCTGGAGGTGTGCCACAGCCGTCCGGCGGACGACCGCGACATCCTCGAAGACGTGCTGGAGGGGCTCAAGGCCCTGTGAACCCGCAGCAGCGGTGGCCGGGGGAGGGGAGCGCGCCGCCGTCCGCCCGTGCCTGTGGGGCGCCGGGTTCCTCTCGGTCTGGGGAGACGGCGGCTGGGCAGGTACCCCGCTCGGGGGATCCGGCCGTCGGCCAGGCCAGCGGGGTGCAAGGACAAAGCGGCGACGACGGCACCAGCCGGTCCCCCGCTCACGGGCCCCGGCCGGGCGGCGGGCCACCGGAGGGCCAGGTGACCAGCAGCAACGACGGCGTGAGCTGGTACCCCACTCATGGACCCCGGCCGGGCGGCGGGCCGCCGGGGCGCCAGGGTGGTGGGCGGCGACGACGCAGGACGGCGACCCAAGCGGTAACGCTGTCGGCCGCCGGGTGTGTGCGTGGTCGGGGTGGTCGGCGGCGACGGCACAAGCGGGGTGGTTCCTTTGGCCTGCTTGCCGTCCGGTGGGTTCCTCGCGGTGCGGGTGGGCGGGCGGCTCGGCCGGTACCCCGCTGACGGGCTCTGGCCGGGCGGCGGACCACCGGGGCGCGGGGCGAAGGCGGCGACGACGGCGGGCGGCCCTCGCCGACGCTGTCGGGGAGTCGCAGCGAGGGTGGTGCTTGCACCACGCGATCACCCTTCGGATGGTTCGCTCACCACGCTCGATCGGCCGACGAGTGTGAAGGGGTCCGATATGCCCGGTTTCCGGGCCGGGGTGTCCCACCTGGTGGGGCGAGGCGTCCGGATGACGTGCACCCTCCTCGGAACACCTCCGGCCCGGGTGCCCTGACCGGAGGAAGGCGAGGCTTCTTCGTGTTCCCGGCGGCCGCCGGGCCCGCCCGTCCGGGCCTCGGGCAGGCCACCCGGGGGGCGGGTTCGCCGAGATGCACCTGATGGCCGGGCACAGGGGCCGGTCTCAACCAACGTGCACCCCTCCACGGAGAAGCTCCCGCATGGTGAGACCCGGGGGCCGGGGTTCGCGCTCTCCGACACCCGGACCCGCCCCCGCCGGGCCCGCACC
>NZ_JAQFWP010000101.1 GCF_027706745.1 Nocardiopsis suaedae
GATGAACGCACCTGGACGCCGCTCGCTACGGCCATGATCCACACAACACCCCCTATCGCCGGCCCGTGCGCGACGGCGGGGACGCCCCGCAGCGGCGCCGTGGGCCCCGCGCACGCCGCCGGGCGCCCGCCCTAGCGGTCCTGCTCCCAGGGGTCGTCGGAGGCCTCCCAGGCCTCGTTGCGCTCGGCCACCGTGTGCAGCGCACCGGCGGCCGACGCCTCGTCGGAGTAGGGCCCGAGGCGGAACTTGTTCGGGCACCCCGCGCCCTTCTCCACCCGGTCGTGCTTCAGGCAGTACCACCAGCGCTGGTCCTCGGGCAGATCCATCGGGTTGCCGGCCATCTCACTGCTCCCTCTGCCGTTCCCTCTGCCGTACGTCCCGTGCGCGCGCCCGCCCCGCGGGGCCCAGACCCCGTGCGGGCGGACCGGGCGCGCACTCGCCTCTTACCCCCGGTCGGTGCGGTGCCACACACCGGTGCCGGGCGCCGCCGCGCGAACCTCCCCGGGGCGGTGCCGCGGGTAGACTTCACCGACATGACCACACCGCTTGTTCCCGGGCGAATCTCGCCGCAGCGCTCCGTCCCCTCCAGCATCGAGCGGCCGGAGTACGTCGGTCAGAAACGCCCGGTCGAAGGCGTGCTGGGGGACGTGCAGACCCCCGAGACCATCGAGGCCATGCGCGAGGCCGGGCGGATCGCCGCCCAGGCCCTGCGGGAGGTCGGCAAGCACATCGTCCCCGGCGTCACCACCGACGAGCTCGACCGGATCGGGCACGAATTCCTCATCGACCACGGCGCCTACCCCAGCACGCTGGGGTACAAGGGCTACCCCAAGTCCCTGTGCTCCTCGCTCAACGAGGTCATCTGCCACGGCATCCCGGACGACACCGTGGTCGGCGACGGCGACATCGTCAACATCGACATCACCGCCTACTTCAAGGGCGTGCACGGCGACACCAACGCCACCTTCATCGCCGGTGAGGCCACCCAGGAGCACCGGCTGCTGGTCGAGCGCACCGAGGAGGCCACCCGGCGCGCCATCAAGGCCTGCCGCCCCGGGCGGCAGATCAGCGTCATCGGCCGCGTCATCGAGTCCTACGCCAAGCGCTTCGGCTACGGCGTGGTGCGCGACTTCACCGGCCACGGCGTGGGCCCGGAGTTCCACTCCGGCCTGATCGTCCCGCACTACGACGACCCGCGCGCCGACACCGTCATGGTCCCCGGGATGACCTTCACCATCGAGCCGATGATCACCCTGGGCACCATCGAGTACGACCTGTGGGACGACGGGTGGACCGCGGTCACCGCCGACCGCAAGTGGACCGCCCAGTTCGAGCACACCCTGGTCATCACCGACGACGGGGCCGAGGTCCTCACCCTGCCCTGACCGGTCCACGCGACGGTCCCGCCCCTCCCGCGACGATCTGGACGGAAGTGCTGCCGTACCCGCTGGTGTGGCAGCGCCTTCGTCGGGATCGTCGCCGGGCTGCGGCGCCCGATAAGGCTTGGCTACACCCGGTGCCCCCGGGATAGGGTCGCCTCCGTGAGGGTGCTGATCTCCGCCGACATGGAAGGCGCCACCGGCGTCACCTGGCCCGCCGACGTGGAACCCGGCACCGAGCAGTGGCAGCGCTGCCGGTCCATGTTCACCTCCGACGTGAACGCGGCCATCGCCGGTCTCCACGCCGGGGGCGCCACCGAGGTCCTGGTCAACGAGGCGCACTCCACGATGCGCAACCTGCTGCTGGAGCGCCTCGACGAGCGCGCGTCGATGCTCACCGGGCGGCACAAGGACCTGTCCATGGTCGAAGGGGTCCAGCGCGGCGACGTCGACGGCGTCGTCTTCCTCGGCTACCACTGCGGTGCCGGGGAGGAGGGCGTGCTCGCCCACACCTACCTGCCCAACTCCGTCACCGGTGTGTGGCTGGACGGCGGGACCGCCGGCGAGGGGCGGCTCAACGCCGCCGTGTGCGCCGAGTTCGGCGCCCCCGTCGTGCTGGTCACCGGCGACGACAAGGCCTGCGCGGACGCCGCCCGCTACGCCCCCTCCGCCCGCACCGTCGCCGTCAAGGACCACGTGTCCCGGTACGCGGCCGTGTGCCGCCCGCCCGGCCGCACCCACGCCGCCATCGCCGAGGCCGCCCAGGACGCCATGGAGCTGGCCGGGCGCACCGAGCCCCTCCGCCGCGCCGAGCCCTACGGCGTCGAGGTGGAGGTCGACGCCGAGCACCTGGCCGGGGCCGCCGCCGTGGTCCCCGGCGTCGAGCGCGTCGGCGCCCGGCGCGTCCGTTACACCTCGCCCACCGCCTATGACATGATCCGCTGCTTCAAGGCGGTCACCACCCTCATCTCCAACGCGGTCGAGGACCGCTACGGGTGATCCGCCGGCAGGGACAAGCGACGATCGAGAAAAGGGCGCCCGTGCGCGAGGAAGACTTCTCGACCGCCGACGACGAGGTCGTGCGGTTCACCTCCGAACTCATCAGGATCGACACCACCAACCGCGGAGGAGGCGACGGCGACGAGCGGGAGGCCGCCGAGTACGTCGCCGCCCTGCTGGACGGGGCCGGACTGGAGCCGCGGCTGCTGGAGTCGGCGCCGCGCCGCTCCAACGTGGTCGCCCGCATCCCCGGCACCGACCCCGCCGCGCCCGCGCTGCTCGTCCACGGCCACCTCGACGTGGTACCCGCCGACCCGGCCGTGTGGCGCGTCCACCCCTTCTCGGGGGAGGTGCGCGACGGCATGGTGTGGGGGCGCGGCGCCATCGACATGAAGGACGCGGTCGCCATGGTCGCCGCCGTGGCCCGGCACTGGTCCCGCACCGGGCGCCGCCCCCGCCGCGACATCGTGCTCGCCTTCACCGCCGACGAGGAGGCCAGCGCCGCCTACGGCGCCGAGTGGCTGGTGCGCACGCACCCGGAGCTGTTCGAGGGGTGCACCGAGGCGGTCGGCGAGTCCGGCGGCCACACCGAGCACGTGCGCACGCCGGACGGGCGGACGGTCCGGCTGTACCCGGTGGCCGCCGGGGAGCGCGGCACCGCCTGGCTGCGGCTGCGCGCCACCGGCACGGCGGGGCACGGCTCGCGCCCCAACGACGACAACGCGGTGCGGGCGCTGGCCTCCGCCGTCGCCCGCATCGGCGACCACCGCTGGCCCCACCGGCTCACCCCGCTCACCCGGGCCGCGATCACCGAGATCGGGGCGGCGGTGGGCGTCAAGGTCGACCTGGACGCCCCCGGCTTCGACGCCGATCGGGACCTGCCCGCGCTGCTGGACCGCCTCGGCGACGCTGCGGGCATGGTGCGCGGCACGGTGCGGGAGAGCGCCAATCCGACCATGCTCGACGCCGGGTACAAGGTCAACGTCATCCCCGGCGACGCGGCGGCCGGCGTCGACGGGCGGGTGCTGCCCGGCGGGCGCGAGGCCTTCGAGGAGGCGCTGGACGCGCTCACCGGCCCCCGGGTGGACTGGGAGTACGAGCACAGCTCGCCCGCCCTGGAGTCCCCCGTCGAGGCGCCGATCTTCGCCGCCATGCGCGCGGCTCTGCTGGCCCACGACCCCGAGGGCCACGTGGTGCCGGTGTGCATGGCCGGGGGGACCGACGCCAAGCAGTTCTCCGAGCTCGGCATCGCCGGGTACGGGTTCACCCCGCTGCTGATGCCGCCGGGGCTGGACCGGGACGGGATGTTCCACGGCGTCGACGAGCGCGTCCCCGTGGAGGCGCTGCGCTTCGGCGTGCGGGTCCTGGACCGGTTCCTTGCGGCGGCCGAGTAGCAGACGAGCAGAAAGGCACAGGCGACCATGCCCCACCTCCCCTATGGTTCGTGGCCCTCGCCGATCGGCGCGGACGCCGTGGCCCGGCACGACGGCGCCCCGGGATGGCCCGCCGCGGTCGGAGAGGAGGTGTGGTGGACCGAGCCCCGCCCGGAGGAGGGCGGGCGCACGGCCCTGTGCCGCACCCGGCTGGACCGACCCGAGGACGGGGTGGAGGAGGTCCTCGGGGTCCCGTGGAACGCCCGCACCCGGGTGCACGAGTACGGCGGGCGGCCCTACCTGCTGCTCGACCGGGCCGAGGCGGGCACGGCGGCGGTGTTCAGCGAGTACACCGACCAGCGGCTGTACCTGTTCTTCCCGGGGCAGGTGCAGCCGCCGTCGCCGCTGACCCCCGCGCCGGAGGTGCCCGGGGCGCTGCGCTACGCCGAGGCGGTCGCGGGGCCGCCCGGGCGGGACGAGGTGTGGTGCGTCCGCGAGGAGCACACCGGGCCCGCCCCCACCGACGTGCGCCGGGCCCTGGTGGCCGTGCCCATGGACGGGTCGGCCGCCCAGGACCCGTCGGCGGTGCGGGTGGTCGCCGAGGGGCGCCGGTTCCTGGCCTGCCCCCGCCTCTCGCCCGACGGGGAGCGCCTGTCCTGGATCGGGTGGGACCACCCGGACATGCCGTGGGACTCCACCTTCCTCACGGTCGCGGCGATCGGGCCGGACGGCACCGCCGCCGAGCCGCGCGACGTCGCCGGGGGGCCGGGCGAGTCGGTGGTGCAGGCCGAGTGGGGCGACGCCGCCACCCTGTTCTGCGTCTCGGACGCGTCGGGCTGGTGGAACCCCTACCAGATCACCATCGGCCCCGACGGCGGGGCGGCGCGCGCCCCGGTCGCCCTGGCGCCGGACCAGGAGGAGTACGGCGGGCCGCTGTGGACGCTCGGGCAGCGGTGGATCCTGCCGCTGAACAGCGGCCTGATCGCCGCCGTGCACGGCACCGGCTCCACGCGGCTGTCGCTGCTGTGCCCCGACTCCGGGGCGCTCACCGACGTCGCCACCCCGCACACCGAGTGGTCGGGCAAGCTCGCCCAGGCCGGGGCCGCCGGGGGGACGGTGGTCGGCGTGGCCGCCTCGCCCGACCTGTCCTCCCAGGTGGTGGCGGTGGTCGCCGCCGACCGGTCGTGGCGCTCGCTGAGCCGCCGCGCCGGGGACGAACCGGAGGTGCAGCACGGGTACGCCCCGCGGGCCGAGCGGCGGGTGTTCACCGGCCCCGGCGGGCGCGAGGTGCACGCGATCGTCCACCCGCCGCACAACCCCCGCGCGGACGGGCCCGAGGGGGAGCCGCCGCCGTACGCGGTGTGGGCGCACGGTGGGCCCACCGGCCGCTCCACCACCGCCCAGGACGCCGAGGTCGCCTACTTCACCTCGCGCGGCATCGGGGTGGTGCAGGTCGACTACGGCGGCTCCACCGGCTACGGGCGCGCCTACCGGGAGCGCCTGCGCGGGCGGTGGGGCGTGGTGGACGTGGAGGACTGCGCCGCCGTGGCCCGGGCGCTGGCCGCCGAGGGCTCCGCCGACCCGGACCGGCTGGCGATCCGCGGGGGAAGCGCGGGCGGGTGGACCGCGGCGGCGGCCCTGGCCGCCGAGGACGTGTTCGCCTGCGGGGTGATCCAGTACCCCATCGTGGACCTGGCGGGGTGGCGCACCGGGGAGACGCACGACTTCGAGTCCCAGTACCTGGAGAGCCTGGTGGGCCCCTGGCCGCAGGAGCGGCGGCGCTACGAGGAGCGGTCGCCGGTCAACCGCGCCGACGCCATCACCGCGCCGTTCGTGCTCATGCAGGGCGACGAGGACGAGATCTGCCCGCCGGTGCAGGCCCGGCGGCTGCTGGAGCGGGTGAAGGGGCGCGGCGTCCCGCACGCCTACATGGAGTTCGCGGGGGAGCAGCACGGGTTCCGCCGGGCGGAGTCGATCCAGGCCGCCTTGGAGGCGGAGCTGTCGCTGTACGCGGAGGTGTTCGGGTTCGACACCGACGCCCCGGCGCTGGAGCTGCGGTCGTGAGCGGGCGGCGGCCCCCGCGGCTGCGCGCGGGCGACACGGTGGCGCTGGTGGCGCCGTGCAGCCCCGCCCCGGAGGAGGAGCTGGCGGCGGCGCTGCCGGTGATCGAGGCGTGGGGCGTGCGGGCGGAGGTGCGCCCGCACGCGCGCGGCCGGCACCCGGTGTTCGGGTACCTGGCCGGGACCGACGCCGACCGGGCGGCGGACCTGCAGGAGGCGCTGCTGGCGCCGGACGTGGCCGCGGTGGTGTGCGTGCGCGGCGGCGACGGCGCGCACCGCACGCTCGACCTGCTCGACTATGAGGCCCTGCGCGGGGCGCCGCCCAAGGCGTTCGTGGGGTTCAGCGACGTGACCGCGCTGCACGAGGCGTTCGCCGAGGAGCTGGACCTGGTGACGGTCCACGGGCCGGGGGCCGGGTACTTCGGCGGTGACCCGGTGGCGGCGGAGGACCTGCGGGCGACCCTGTTCGAGCCGGAGTCGCGGGTGCGCATCGCCCCGCCGGGGGTGCGGACCCTGGTCGGGGGGACGGCGCGGGGGCGGCTGATGGGGGGCAACCTGAGCCTCCTGGCCGACAGCCTGGCCACCCCCCACTTCCGCGCGTCGGCCAAGGGCGGCCTGCTGCTGCTGGAGGACGTCAAGGAGGACGTGTCCCGGATGGACCGGATGGTCACCCAGCTCCTGCGGAGCGGGTGGATGAACGGTGTGGCGGGGGTCCTTCTGGGGTCGTGGGGCAAGTGCACGCCGGACGAGGAGACCATCCGGGCGATGATGCGGGAGAGGCTGGCACCGCTGGGGGTGCCGGTGGCCGACGGTTTCGGTTTCGGGCACATCCCGGCACAGACGACGGTCCCGCTGGGCATGACCGCCACTCTGGACGCGGACGCGGGCACACTGGTCCTGGACGAGCCCGCCCTCGTGTAGCGGGGCAGGCGTGGTTTGTGGCCGCCGTCCTGGGCAGCGACGGCGCAGCAGGTTTCCCGCTTGAGGGCACCGGTCGGGCGGCGGCTCGGCAGGTACCCCGCTGACGGGCCCCGGCCGGGCGGCGGACTACCGGAGGGCAAGGCGACCAGCAGCAACGACGGAACCAGCGGGTACCCCACTCATGGACCCCGGCCGGGCGGCGGGCCGCGGGGGTGCGGGGCCCCTCGGAACAGGGCGAACCGGACACCGGGCGGGTGGGCCGGAACCCGCCTTCCGGGTGCCACGCGCGGCCCGGGGCCATCCCGCGCGGCGAATCCGCCACGCGGGATCGCCGCCCTCCTCCCCACCGCGTCCGGTGTGCCCGGAATGCCCGGTCGCAGGGGGTCCTGTCGGGTGTTCGACGCGGCCCCGGGGCAACGAGTGTGCACTACCGACCACTCTCACCCGCCCAGAGTGCACTCTTGTGCACACTCGATGCCCGGACCGGACCCCGCGCGCCCGGCCAATGCCCGGCTTCGCCATCGCGGGGCCCACCCCTACCCCCATCGGTCGGTGCCACGGCTCCGGGGTCCGACTTTGGTATTGACCTGATTCCGAACCTGCGGCCGATGTCCTCTCACCTTCGCGCGCGCATACTCGAAGTGCGTGATCGGGCCGCGACGGGGAGGGAGCTCGATGATGACCGCGATTCACACGCAAAGGGCGCCGATGGGCGCCGCCGGGGCGGTCGGCGGGGGAGTCTGGCGGGCCGCCAGGGTGCCTTCGGTCCTGGCCGGGCTCTTCTGGTCCCTCGTCGACGCCGAACGGGTGCTCCCCGAGGCCGACCCCGCCGAGGTCCGGTGGCGCCTGATCGAACTGGGGCTGCTCGACCCCTGCGCCGCGCCCGGGGCCCGTTCCGCCGCCCTCGCGCGCTTCCAGGAGATCGCCGGGCTGCCCGGCACCGGCCGCGCCGACGGGCCCACCGTCTCCGCCTTGGCGGCCGCCGCCGCGCACCGGAGGGAGATGCGCGAACTCGGCCTGGACGGCGTCGAGCCGGACGCCTTCGCGGGGGCGTGTCCCCAGCCGGGGGAGGCGGCCCCGGGGGTGCGATGATTCCTGCCATGGCTGATCAGACATCCCCACACGACATCCCCGACGTCTCGGGCCTGGTCGTCGCGGTCCTCGGCGGGACCGGCGACCAGGGCCGCGGGCTGGCCCGGCGGTTCGCCCTGGCCGGGACCGAGGTCGTCATCGGCTCGCGCAGCGCCGAGCGGGCGCAGGGCGCCGCCGACGGCCTCGGTGCCGACCTGCCGGTGCGCGGCCTGGACAACGCCGCCGCCGCTGCCGCCGCCGACCTGGTCATCGTCGCGGTGCCCTGGGAGGGCCACCGCGAGCTGCTGGCCTCCCTGGAAGAGGAGCTGGCCGGAAAGATCGTCGTCGATTGCGTCAACCCGCTCGGCTTCGACAAGAAGGGCCCCTACGCCCTCCCGGTGCCCGAGGGAAGCGCCGCCCAGCAGGCCGAGGCGGTCCTGCCGCGCAGCCGGGTGGCGGCCGCCTTCCACCACGTCTCCGCCGTGCTGCTGCTCGACCCCGAGGTGGAGGAGGTCGACCTGGACGTGCTGGTCCTCGGCGACGACCGGGAGGCCACCGACACCGTCCGCGCCCTGGCCTGGCTCATCCCCGGGGTGCGCGGGATCTACGGCGGCCGGCTGCGCAACGCCCACCAGGTGGAGGCCTTCACCGCCAACCTGATCGCGGTCAACCGCCGGTACAAGGCCCACGCCGGCCTGCGCATCACCGACGTGTGAGGGGCCGCCGGGCCGGAGGAAGCGCTGCCGCATCCGGCCCGGCGGGGTAGAGTCCCGTTCATGGGGGCACCCGAAAGCCAAGGACGCTACGGAAAGAACCGGTACGTCCAATGCGACAAGTGCTGGACGGTCATCGACCGGGAGAAGTACACCTACCGGAGGTTCTGGATGGCTTGCCCCCGCTGCCGATCCATGATCGGCCTGCCCGACCGCGATCTCATCGGGAGTCGAGGCGACCGCATCGACCAGGAGAACTGCCGCCACTGCGGCACCATGAAGGAGATCGGCCAGAGCTGCCCCGGCTGCGGTAAGAGATAGCCGCCGCTCCCAGGCGGCGCTCCCCGCGCGCCCCCCGAGTCCCGCCCGGCCCCGAGGGACGGGCGGGCCTATAGGATCCCGGCATGCGTTTCTACGTCCACGGCCGCGACAGGCCAGGGGCCCTCGACGGCCTCCTGCGCCTGGCCGAGGACCACTGGTCCTACATGGACCGCTTCGCCGACCGTCTCCTCCTGCGTGGGCCCACCCTGTCCGACGACGGTGAGGAGCACACCGGCAGCGTGCACATCGTCGACTTGGCCGACCGGGAGCAGGCGGAGCGGTTCGCCGCCGAGGAGCCGTACGGCCGGGCCGGTCTCTACTCGCGCATCACGGTGGACCCGGTGGAGGTGCTGATCGACCGGGGACCCGACGGCGGCCCCGAGGCCCCGCACTCGCTGGTGACCGGCGCGTGGACGGAGGCTCCGCGGGATCCTGCCGGAGCCCGCCCGCCGGAGGCCGACGACCGCGTCGCCTTCGCCGCCGCGCTCATCGACGGGGACCCTGCGCACACCACGGGCATCGTCGCCGCCGTCCGGGCTCTCCCGGAGGAGGCCGTGGCCCTCGTCCGCCCGCTCGCCGACCACCTCGCGGGCGGCGGCGCCGACATCACGGCCCAGCGCTGGCGCCGGGGCGGCCGCTCCTCGTAAGCGGCCGATGACCGCTCGGCCGGGCGGCGCCCTGCGCCGTGTCCGCATCCGGTCCGGCTGATCTCCCCCTCGGCGATCCGGCTCCGCCTTCCGGCCGTGCGGCGAGGAGGGGGCCTGCGGCGTCCGGCTCGGCCCCGGCCGCCTTGCACGGGGGGGTGCTGTGCCGCCGTCGTCGCCTCCAGCGGCCACGCACGCTCCGGGCTGGTCGGCTGCGCTGGGGCGGAGCACGTCGACGTCCTCCCATCACCGCTTTCTCGGCGGCCCCGGGGCGCGTGGCCGATCGCCCTGGGTCTGCGTCCGCATGCCCTCCGTGCGGGGGCCGTTCGCCCCTTGCGGTGCGAATTTCCACGCTGGTCGAAGTTCTTTGCCGTGACGGGCCGCGTACCTCTAGCTTTGGGGCGCTCTTGTGAACCGATTCATTCGGTCGATGAAAGGGATCCCCTCATGCGCATGCCGCGTATCGCCCGCTGGGCTGTCGCCATCGCCGCCCCGGCCATGGCCCTGAGCCTGGTCTCCGCCCCCGCTGCCGCCGCCGAGGAGGCGCCGGAAACCCAGATCGTGGACATCACCCCGATGGTGATGGCCGCACTCGACGAGGAGGGCGGCTCCAGCGTGGACGCCTCGCCCGTCGCCGCTGCCGCCGACCTGTACGAGGCCAGCCCCAGGAATGCCTTCAACGTTTCAACGGCGGCGAAGGCGAGGCTCGACGGCTTCACCCTGCAGGTGCGCCAGGGGCTGGTCACCCGGAACGCCGCGAACGACGTTGAGATCGCCTGGGCCCGGGTGACCAGCGGTAACGATGACGGCGACGTCCTCGTCATCATCGTCTACGACGGCCACACCCGGGTCGCCAACGACGGGACCCGCACGGACGGGACGACGACCTACACCAACGGGTTCCAGATCAAGAGCGGATACAGGTACAAGGCCTGCATCAGCGAAAGCTCGGTGGGCTGCGACAACTCGATCACCAAGGGATATTAGGCGCCGAGGGTCCGTCCCCCTCGGCACGCAGGAACCGCGGCCGGGGCGCCTCTGGGGAAGCGCCCCGGCCCCGGCATGGGGCCACCCCCGTCGTGGCGGTGTCCAGGGCGGGCTCCTACGATTCAGGGGCGGTGTTCCCGCCCAGGCCGGGATCGGTGCGTCCGGTCCTGCAGCGGCCATTCCCATTCCGAGCTGCGCATTTCCATGCTGCTCGAAGTTCTTTGCATTGACGGACCACGTGTGCCTACCTTTGGGGCTCTCTCATGAACCGATTCATTCGGTCAATGAAAGGGGTCCCCCATGCGAATGTCGCGAATTTCCCGTTGGGGCGTCGCTGTCGCTGCCCCCGCCATGGTCCTGAGCCTGATCTCCGACCCCGCCGCCGCTGCTGAAGAGGCGTCGGACGCCCAGATCGCGGACGTCGCCCCGAAGGTGATGGCCGCGCCCGTCGAGGAGGGCGGCGCCGCGGTGGACGCCGCGCCCGCTGCCGCCCTGTTCAGCGCCAACCCGCAGAATGCCTTCAACGTTTCGACAGTGGCGGATGCGACCTCCAACGGCGTCACGCTGCAGGTGCGCCGAGGGCTGATCAGCAAGAGCGCCTCGGAAGACGTCCCCCTCGCCTGGGGGCGCGTGACCGGAGGAGCGAACGGCCACTACCTCAACTTCTTCGTCTACGACAGGTCGGGCTCCCGGGTCGCGGCCGTTGAGCGCCCCGTCCACAGGACCACCTACACGTGGGGCTTCGAAATCCGGAGCGGCTACCGTTACCTGGCCTGCCTGAGCGACGAACGATGGGAGTGCGACTGGGTGGTGTACGAGGACATGTAGGCGCTGAGGGTCCGTACCCCTCGGCACGCAGGAACCGCGGCCGGGGCGCCCCCGGGGGAGGCGCCCCGGCCGCGGCATGTCCACGGTCGGGGCGGGCCCGGTCTCACCGCTCCGACCGTGCGCTCCTCGCCTCCGCCACCAGCCACCGGAACAGCGACGGGTCGTCGCCCATCTCCGGGTGCCACTGCACCCCCAGCGCCCGCGGCTCGCCCGTGAACTCGACCGCCTCGACGATCCCGTCCTCCGCCCACGCCGTCGCCACCAGGCCCTCGCCCAAGGTGTCGAGGCCCTGGTGGTGGTAGGTCGGCACCTCCAGCTCCGTGCGGCCCAGGATCCCGGCCGTCCGGCTGCCCGGCGCCACCCGCACCGTGTGCGGGTCGAACACCGCCGTGCGCTTCCGGTGGCCGTTCCCGCCCACGACGTCGGGAAGGTGCTGGTGCAGGGTCCCGCCCCGGGCCACGTTCATCACCTGCAGCCCCCGGCACACGCCCAGCACCGGCAGACGGCGCCCCAGCGCCTCCTCGAACAGGGCGAACTCGGACGCGTCGCGGCCGGGGTCCACGCCCGCCGTGGCGTCGGCCGGAGCGGCCCCGTACCGGTCGGGGGCGATGTCCCCGCCCCCGGCCAGGACCAGCGCGTCCAGACCGGCGGTGGCACCCCCCTCCGCGGCGACCGGGGGGAGCAGCACCGGCATGCCGCCCGCGCGCGCGACCGCCTCGACGTACTCCCACGGCAGGAGAGCCGCGCGCATCTCCCACGCCTCGCCCCACCGGGCCCGCTCCGCATAGGCGGTGATCCCGACGATCGGCGCCCCGCCCACGGATGCCCCGCTCACAGCGGCGTCACGTACGCGCCGGAGATGCCCCCGTCCACCAGGAAGTTGCTGGCGGTGATGAACGAGGCGTCATCGCTGGCCAAGAACGCCACAGCGGCCGCGATCTCCTCCGGCTCGGCGAACCGCCCGAAGGGCACGTGCACCAGCCGCCGCTGCGCGCGCTCGGGGTCCTTGGCGAACAGCTCCTTGAGAAGCGGAGTGTTCACCGGCCCAGGGGACAGGGCGTTGACCCGGATGCCCTCGCGTGCGAACTGCACCCCCAGCTCCCTGCTGAGCGCCAGCACCCCGCCCTTGCTCGCCGTGTAGGAGATCTGCGAGGTCGCCGCCCCCATCGTCGCCACGAACGAGGCCGTGTTCACGATCGCCCCCCGACCCTGCTCGCGCATGTACGGCAGGGCGTGCTTGCAGCACAGGTACACCGAGGTCAGGTTGACCTCCTGCACCTTGCGCCACGCCTCCAGCCCGGTCTCCAGGATGGAATCGTCCTCCGGCGGGGAGATGCCCGCGTTGTTGAAGGCCACGTCGACCGACCCGTAGGCCTCCTTCGCCTCGGCGAAGGCCGCCGCCACCTGGTCCGCGTCGGTGACGTCGGCCGCCACGTACCGGCCGCCGGCCTCCTTGGCCGCCGCCTCTCCCGCGTCGCGGTCCAGGTCGACCACGACCACGTTCGCGCCCTCGTCGGCCAGCCGCAGCGCCGACGCCTTCCCGATCCCGCTCCCGCCGCCGGTGATCACGGCGGTGCGCCCCTCGAAACGCCGCATGTCGCTCCTTGTCCTGCCTCGTTCAGCCTGGTCCGGATGTGTCCATCGGGTCCGTGTCCCGGCCGTATCCCGCCGGGGGACGGCTCGCCCGGAGGGCGGCCCGGCCGGCCCCGCTACGCCGTGTCGTCCGACAGGAAGACCGTCTTGGTGTCGGTGAACGCGTCCAGCGCGTCCGGGCCCAGCTCGCGCCCCAGCCCCGACTGCTTGAACCCTCCGAAGGGGGTGCCGTACCGCACCGCCGAGTGCGAGTTCACCGACAGGTTCCCCGCGGTCACCCCGCGCGCGACCCGCAGCGCCCGCCCCACGTCCCGCGTCCACACCGACCCGGCCAGCCCGAAGTCGGTCGCGTCGGCGATCCGCACCGCCTCGGCCTCGTCCTCGAACGGCACCGCGCACACCACCGGCCCGAAGATCTCGTCGGTGAACGCCGGGTCGTCGTGGCTCCCCGGGGTGAGCACCGTCGGCGGAAACCAGAACCCCGCCCCCTCCGGCGCCGTCCCCCGGAACGCCACCGGGGCGTCCTCGGGCACATAGGAGGCGACCTTGGCGCGGTGCGCCGCCGACACGAGCGGCCCCATCTCGGTGCCGTCCTCACGCGGGTCGCCCACGGCCACCCCCTTGACCGCCGGTTCCAGCAGCTCCATGAACCGGTCGAACACCGAGCGCTGCACCAGCAGGCGCGAGCGCGCGCAGCAGTCCTGCCCGGCGTTGTCGAACACCCCGTAGGGCGCGGCCGCGGCGGCCTTCTCCAGGTCGGCGTCGGCGAAGACGATGTTGGCGCTCTTGCCGCCCAGCTCCAGCGTCACCCGCTTGAGGTCATCGGCGGCCAGCGCCATGATGCGCTTGCCGACCCGCGTGGACCCGGTGAAGGCCACCTTGTCCACGCCCGGGTGCCGGACCAGGCGCTCACCCGCCTCGGGCCCGGTGCCCGGGAGCACCTGGAGCACCCCTTCGGGGATGCCCGCCTCTAGGGCCAGCTCGCCCAGCCGTACGGCGGTGAGCGGGGTCAGCTCCGACGGTTTGACCACGACCGCGTTGCCCGCCGCCAGTGCGGGCGCCATGCCCCACGACATGATCGGCATGGGGAAGTTCCACGGCACGATCACCGCCGCCACTCCCAGGGGCTCGGCGAAGGTGACGCTCCAGCCCCCGGAGACCGGGATCTGCCGCCCCGCCGCGCGCTCTGGCGCTCCGGCGTAGTACAGCAGCACGTCGCGCACCATGGCGGCCTCGCCGCGCGCCTGGCCGATCGGGTGCCCGGCGTTGCGCACCTCCAGCCACGCCAGCTCCTCGATGTGCGCGTCGACCTTCTCGGCGAACGCGCGCAGCAGCCGCGCCCTGTCGCCCGGTGCCACCGCCCGCCAGGCGGGCCACGCCGCGCGGGCGCGCGCCACGGCGGCGTCGGCCTCCTCGGCCGAGGCGAGCGGAACGGTGCCGATCACCTCTTCCGTGGCCGGATCGACGAGTTCCTGTACCCGCCCGTCCCCCTGGCGGGGCGGCGCGTCGGACGCCATCGGTCCCCCCTCTCGATCGGAGCGCCCGCTCACAGGCGCTCGAAACCCCGGTACAGCTCCCAGTCGGTCACCGCGGCGTCGTAGGCCGCCAGCTCCACCCGGGCGTAGTTGGCGTAGTGCTCGACCACCTCGTCGCCGAAGGCGGCCCGCGCGAGGTCGCTCTTCTCCCAGAGCTCCAGCGCCTCGCGCATGGTGGCCGGGACCGACGGTGCGTCGCCCGTGTAGGCGTTCCCGGCGCATGCCGCGCCCGGCTCCAGCTCGCGGTCGATCCCGTCCAGGCCTCCGGCGATCAGCGCCGCCACCGCCAGGTAGGGATTGACGTCGCCGCCCGGAACCCGGTTCTCCACGCGCAGGCTCGGCCCGCTGCCGACCAGGCGCAGCGCGCACGTGCGGTTGTCGACGCCCCAGGCGACCGACGTCGGGGCGAAGCTGCCCGGCACGTACCGCTTGTAGGAGTTGATGTTGGGCGCCAGCAGCAGGGTGAGTTCGCGCAGCGACGCGAGCTGCCCGGCCAGGAAGTGCCGCCCGGTCGCCGACAGCCCGTCGGGCGCGCCGTCCTGGGCCAGCACCGGGGAGCCGTCCTCGCCGCGCAGCGAGATGTGCACATGGCAGGAGTTGCCCTCGCGCTCGTTGGGCTTGGCCATGAACGTGATGGACATGCCCTCCTGGTCGGCGATCTCCTTGGAGCCGTTCTTGTAGATCGCGTGCTGGTCGCAGGTGGTCACGGCTTCGTCGAAGCGGAACGCGATCTCGTGCTGGCCCAGGTTGCACTCGCCCTTGGCCGACTCCACGTACAGCCCGGCCCCGGCCATGCCGTTGCGGACGCGGCGCAGCAGCGGCTCCACCCGGGCGCCGCCCAGCACCGAGTAGTCCACGTTGTAGCGGTTGGCCGGGGTCAGCTCCCGGTAGCCGCGCTGCCAGGCCTGCTCGTAGGAGTCGCGGTAGACGACGAACTCCAGCTCGGTGCCGACCATCGCCGTCCAGCCGCGTTCGGCCAGCCGGGCCGTCTGGGCCTTGAGGATCTGGCGGGGGGAGGGGGCGGCGTCGGCGCCGTCGAGCCGCAGCACGTCGGCGGTGACCATGGCCTGGCCGTCCTGCCAGGGGGTGCGGCGCAGGGTGGCGGGGTCGGGGCGCAGGACGATGTCGCCGTAGCCGGTGTCCCAGGAGGACATGGCGTAGCCGTCGACGGTGTTCATCTCCACGTCGACGGCGAGCAGGTAGTCGCAGGCCTCGGTGCCGTGGGCGAGCACCTCTTCGAGGAAGAAGCGGCCGGAGACCCGCTTCCCCTGCAGTCGGCCTTGCATGTCGGTGAAGGCCACCAGCACCGTGTCGACGGCGCCGGATTCCACGTCGGCGCGGAGCCGGTCCACGGTCAGCGGGGGTCCGCCGCGGTTCGTACTCACCCTCGGCCTCCTTAAGGTTCAGGGCCAGACCTTTTACGGAGGAAAGCAGTGGCCGCGACCCCGTGTCAATCCCCCTCCCGGCGCGAAACCGCCCGGAAACGCCGGTGAAACGGCTGGTCGGCACCGGGCGGGGCGCGGGGGCAGCCCCCCTTGACAGGCCGGTTCGGCGGCGCGCATCATCACCGACCATCACCTAAAGGACCGGGCGCATACCTTTTCCGGCCGCCGTCGAGCGCCCGACCGCGCCGTGCGGCCCCCGATCCTCGCCCGCCGATCCCGATCCCCCGACCCCGAACCGCTCGACCCCCGACCCGCCGACCCCTGTCCAGCACGCCCCCGAGGGGAGCACCGTGGCCCGAGAACACGGCCCGAACGCCGACGGACACGTCCAAGGCGCCGACTACGTCAGAGCCGGAACCGACTACCTCCAGCGCCGCACCCTGCGCCGCGGCGCCGCCGGATGGCTGCTGCTCGCCGGCCTCGGCGTCTCCTACGTCATCTCCGGCGACTTCGCCGGATGGAACTACGGCATCGCCGAAGGGGGATGGGGCGGCCTGCTCATCGCCACCGTCCTCATGGGCACCATGTACCTGTTCATGGTGCTCGGGCTGGCCGAGATGGCCTCCGCCCTGCCCGCCACGGGGGCGGGCTACGGGTTCGCCCGCCGCGCGCTGGGCCCACTGGGCGGCTTCGCCACCGGGACCGCGATCCTCATCGAATACGCCATCGCCCCCGCCGCCATCGCCGTGTTCATCGGCGGCTACGTCGAGGCACTCGGGCTGTTCGGCATCACCAACGCCTGGCCCGTCTACCTGGCGTGCTACGCCCTGTTCGTCGGCATCCACCTGTGGGGCGTCGGCGAGGCGCTGCGCGTCATGTTCGCCATCACGGCCGTGGCCGTCGTGGCGCTCGTCGTCTTCGCCGTCGGCATGATCCCCAAGTTCGACCCCGGCAACCTCGTCGACATCGCCCCGACCGGCGCCGCGGGCGCCAGCGCCTTCCTGCCCTACGGGTACGCGGGCATCCTGGGGGCGTTCGTGTTCGGCATCTGGTTCTTCCTGGCCATCGAGGGCGTGCCGTTGGCGGCTGAGGAGGCGCGCGACCCCAAGCGGGACATGCCGCGCGGCATCATCGCGGGCATGGCGGTGCTGCTGGTGACCGGCTTCGCCATGCTCCTACTGGCGCCCGGCGGCGCCGGGGCGAGCGCGCTGGCCGACTCCGACAACCCGCTCCCGCACGCCCTGCGGGAGGCCTACGGCGGGTCGACCCTGCTGGCCGACGTCGTCAACTACGTCGGCCTGGCGGGGCTGGTGGCCAGCTTCTTCTCCATCATCTACGCCTACTCGCGCCAGCTCTTCGCCCTCTCGCGCGCGGGCTACCTGCCCACGTGGCTGTCGGTCACCGGGCGCCGCAAGACCCCCTACATGGCGCTCATCGTGCCGGGCACCATCGGCTTCCTGCTCGCGGCCGGGGTCGGCGACGGCGACCGGCTCATCAACATCGCGGTGTTCGGGGCGACCGCCTCCTACGCGCTGATGATGGTCGCCCACATCGTGCTGCGGCGGCGCGAGCCCGGCCTGGAGCGGCCGTACCGCACCCCCGGCGGCACGGTGACCACCGGCATCGCCCTGGTGCTGGCGCTGTGCGCGGTGGTGGCCACGTTCCTGGTGGACGTGGTCGGCGCGGCCGTCGCGGCGGCGATCTTCGCGGTGTTCCTGGCGTACTTCTGGTTCTACTCCCGGCACCGGCTGGTGGCCGACGCCCCGGAGGAGGAGTTCGCCTTGGTGGAGAAGGCCGAGTCGGAACTCAACTGACCCGGCGGCCGAACGGCCCGGGGTCCGGTGCCGGGTACCGGCGGACGGCACCGGAC
>NZ_JAQFWP010000102.1 GCF_027706745.1 Nocardiopsis suaedae
TCTCGACGGAAGTGCTGTCATTCCGGCGGTTTTGGCAGCACTTTTGTCGAGATCAACGCGGGGAGGGCGCTCCGGTGGCCCGGCGGACGGCCGGGGCCCGTCAGCGGGGTACCGGCCGAGCCGCCGCCCACCCGGACCGCGAGGGGCCCGCCGCCCGGCAGGCAGGCCCGGGGAACCGCCCCGCTTCCGCCGTTGCCGCCCATCACGGTGACCACGTACGTGCCGCGCGGCCGACAGCGCTGCGGGTAGAGGCGCCGACCTTCGTCGTTGCTGCTATCTACCTGGCACCCCCACGGCCCGGCGGACGGCCGGGGGCCCATCAGCGGGGTACCGGCCGAGCCGCCGCCGACCCGGACCGCGAGGGGCCTGCCGCCCGGCAAGCAGGCCCGGGGAACCGCCCCGCTTCCGCCGTTGCCGCCCATCACGGTGACCACGCACACGCCGTGCGGCCGACAGCGCTGCGGGTAGGGGCGCCGACCTTCGTCGTCGCCGCTGTCTGCCCCGTACCGCGCTGGCCCGCCGCCGGGCCGGATTCCGCTGGTAGGGACCCCCTCGCTCCGGTCCTCCCGTGCTGTTCCCGGGCGACCGGTAGTCCGGTGTTCGACCGGCACGCGCGCAGGCTGCTGAAAGGCTCCGTCCCCTGTGCACGTCCCTCTGCGTAGTGCCGAATACCTCTCCAGGGGGAGGCGCGCGACGGGGGTGCGGCCTAGCGTCGGGGCCATGGCGCGGGGTATCCGGCGGCCGGACGATTCCGGGGACAGGACTCCGACACCCGACCTCCCGGCCGCCGGGCCGGGCCCGCAGAGAAGCCCGCTCCGTCCTGTGCCGCCCCGCACTTTCTCGACCCCCCCACTATCCCGACCAGCCCCGTAATTTCCCGACCCGTCTCCCGCCGGGAGGACACCATGACCCAGACCGCAGCGACGTCCGAGGAGTCCGCCGACCCGCCCGCCGCGGCCGCCGTCGAGGACGTCCGCAAGATCTACGGCAAGGGCGACTCCCGCGTGGCCGCCCTCGACGGTGTCAGCCTCGCCGTGCCCCAGGGCCGCCTCACCGCCGTCATGGGCCCCTCCGGGTCCGGCAAGTCCACGCTCATGCACTGCATGGCCGGGCTCGACACGGTCACCTCCGGACGGGTCCTCCTCGGCGGCACCGACCTCACCGGCCTCACCGAGCGCGCCCTGACCCGCCTCCGGCGCGACCGGGTCGGATTCGTCTTCCAGGCCTTCAACCTCGTCCCCACGCTCACCGCGCTGGAGAACATCACCCTGCCCGCCGACATCGCCGGGCGCCGCCCCGACCGGGACTGGCTCGACCGGGTCATCGACGCCGTCGGCCTGCGCGACCGGCTCGGCCACCGCCCCTCGGAGCTCTCCGGCGGGCAGCAGCAGCGGGTGGCCTGCGCCCGCGCCCTCGCCGCCCGCCCCGACATCGTCTTCGCCGACGAACCCACCGGCAACCTCGACACCGCCTCCGGCCGCGACGTGCTCGGCCTCCTCCGGGACGCCGCCCACCTGCACGGCCAGACCACCGTCATGGTCACCCACGACCCCTCCGCCGCCTCCTACGCCGACCTGGTCGTCTTCCTCGCCGACGGGCGCGTCGCCGGGCACCTGGCCGACCCCGACGCCGACACGATCCTGGAGCGCATGAAGAGCGCGGGGAGCCCGGCATGATCCTGCTCCGCCTCGCCCTGCGGGGGCTGGCCGCCCACCGCCTCCGCCTGGCCCTCACCGCCGTCGCCGTGGTGCTGGGCGTGGCGTTCACCAGCGGCACGCTCATCCTCACCGACACCATGGAGCGGTCCTTCACCCGCATGTTCGAAGGCGTCAACGCCGACGTGGACGCCGTGGTCCGCACCGAGCAGGCCTTCTCCCAGCAGGCCGGGCCCGCCTTCGGCGCCGGCCCCGGACTCCCCGCCGACCTGGCGGAGGAGCTGGCCGAACCCGAGGAGGTCGAGAGCGTCCACCCGGTCGCCGAGGGCACCGCCGTGCTGCTGGGCCCCGGCGGCGAAGAGGTCGGCGGGCAGGGGCCGCCGCAGATCGGCACCACCTGGCACGGCAGGCCCGGGTCGGGCATCACCCTGACGGCCGGCCGCGGCCCTGAGGGCGCCGGTGAGTTCGCCCTGGACGAGGGCACCGCCGCCGACCAGGGCCTGGAACCCGGCGACCGCGCCGTGCTGCGCTTCCCCGACCCGGGCGGCGGCCCCGTCGACGGATCCGACGGCGGTGCCGCCGACGAGCGCGAGATGGAGCTCACCGGCGTCTTCCGCGCCGGTGAGGTGGGCATGGCCGCCGGGGCGACCGTCGCGGCCTTCGAGCCCGAGACCGCCCGGCGCCTGCTGCTCGGCGACCCCGACCGGGTCACCGAGTTCCACCTGGTGGGCGACGACGCCAAGTCGCAGTGGCAGATCGCCGACTCCGTGGCCCCGGTGCTGCCGCTCGGCGCCGAGTCGCTGCCCATGGACATCGTGCGCGACGAGGAGACCGGCCCCCTGCTGGAGGTCCTCGGGTTCTTCGAGGTCTTCCTGCTGACCTTCGCCGGGATCGCCCTGTTCACCGCCTCCTTCCTGATCGCCAACACCTTCGCGGTACTGGTGGCGCGCCGCGTCCGGGAGCTGGCGCTGCTGCGCGCCGTCGGCGCCTCCCAGGCACAGGTCCGCGCGGTGGTGATGGGGGAGGCACTGGGCGTGGGGCTGGTCGGCTCGGCGCTGGGCCTGGCGGCCGGGGCGGCCCTGGCGCGGGGCGTGCTGGCCGCCATGGGCGCGGCCGGGGTAGGGCTGCCGGAGGTGCCGCTCCGGCTCACCGGCACGAGCGCGGCCATCGCGGTGGCGGTCGGCGTCGGGGTCACCCTCGCCGCCGCCTACGTGCCGGTGCGCCGCGGCACCCGCGTTCCGCCGGTGGCCGCCATGCGCGACGACACCGGCGCCACGACCGCCCCGGTCACCGGGGCGGGCCGGGTCGCGGCCGGGTCGGCGGCCGCCGTCGCAGGGGCGGCCGCGACCACGGGCGGCGTCCTCCTGGCCGGAGGGGACGCGGCGCCGTGGCTGGTCGGAGCCGGTGCCGCGCTGGTGCTCCTGGCGCTGGCCGCGCTGGCTCCCGTGCTGGGCCGACCGGTGCTGCACGCCGTCGGGGCGCCGCTGCCCCGCCTGTGGGGCCTGCCCGGACGGCTGGGGCGGGACAACGCGCTGCGCAGCCCGCGCCGCACCGCCGCCACCGCGATGGCGCTGACCGTGGGGCTGGGGCTGGTCGCTGCGGTCGCGACGCTCAGCGCGTCCGCCGAGGAGTCGGTGGACCGCAGGATCGACGAGGCCATGGGCGCCGACCTGGCCGTGGTCGCCGAGGGCTTCGACCGTTCGGTCCCGCCGCAGGTGGTCGACGAGGTCGACGGCGCGCCCGGCGTGGCGGCGGTGGCCGCGGTCCGGGTCGGGCAGCTGGAGGTCGCGGGCGCCCCGTCGATGGCCTCCTCCGGCGACCCCGGCCGCCTGGCCCGCGCGGCGTCGCTGGACGTGGTGGAGGGCGGCGCGGACTTCTCCGAGGCGGGGATGATGGTGGCGCAGGACGTCGCCGACGAGCGCGGGTGGCGGGTCGGCCGGGACGTCCCCGTGGTCTTCCCCGACGGCACGGAGGCCGAGCTGCCCCTGGAAGGGGTGTACGCGGCCGGGTCCATGGTCGCCTCCGACCACCTGATCTCGCCCGAGGCCTACACCGAGTACTTCGACGAGGACCTGGTGGCGGCGGTCTACGTCACCGCCGAGCCGGGCGCGGCGGACCGGGCGCGCGCCGCGGTCGACACGGCGCTGGAGGACGCGCCGGGGGCCGAGGTGCTCGACCGGGGGGAGATGAAGGAGCGCAACCGCGAGAGCCTGGCGCGGCTGACCGGAACCATCTCGGCGATGCTCGTGCTGTCGGTGGTGATCGCGGGGCTGGGGATCGCGAACACGCTGGCCCTGTCCGCGTCCGAACGGGTGCGCGAGATCGGCCTGCTGCGCGCGGTGGGACTGTCCCGGGTCGGCCTGCGGAGGATGATCCGCCTGGAGGCGGTCGTGATCGCCGTGTTCGGGGCGCTGCCGGGCCTGGGCGTCGGCCTGCTGTTCGCCTGGGCGCTGCACAAGGTCCTGGAGGACGACGGCATCGTGGTCTTCGCGGTCCCGGCGGGGACGCTGGCGGCGCTGCTGGGGGCCTCGGTCGTCATCGGGGTGCTGGCGTCCCTGTGGCCGGCGTGGAGGGCGTCCCGGCTGGACGTGCTCAAGGCCATCGCCACGGAGTGACGGAGCGGCGGAGTGGCGGAAGGCGGCGCGGGACCGGCCTGCCGCCAGCGTCCCGACCGAGGGGTGGCCACGGTTGCCCGATGGGGCGCGTCCGCTGGAGTGGTGTCATTTCCAGCGGACCGGATCAGCGTGGTCGGCACGGTGCCGGGGGCGGGTCGAGCCCGCTTTCAGCACCGACCGGCGTCCCGCCGACCGCCGACCGCCGACCGGCGGATGGCGGCTGCGGATGCCGAACGTTCCACCACTCCAGCTGCTGGGGGCCTCGGTCGTCATCGGGGTGCTGGCGTCCCTGTGGCCGGCGTGGAGGGCGTCCCGGCTGGACGTGCTCAAGGCCATCGCCACGGAGTGACGGAGCGGCGGAGTGGCGGAAGGCGGCGCGAGACCGGCCTGCCGCCAGCGTCCCGACCGAGGGGTGGCCACGGTTGCCCGATGGGGCGCGTCCGCTGGAGTGGTGTCATTTCCAACGGACCGGATCAGCGTGGTCGGCACGGTGCCGGGGGCGGGCCGAGCCCGCTTTCAGCACCGACCGGCGTCCCGCCGACCGCCTCCCGCCGACCGCCTCCCGCCGACCGCCTCCCGCCGACCGCCGGACGGCCGAAGGCCGTAGGCGGATGGCGGCTGCGGATGCCGAACGTTCCACCACTCCAGCGGACGTCCACGCCCGACCCGTCCCCGGTCGCCCAGAGTTCTCCAGCATCAGCGGGCCCTGGGTTCAGGCCGGGCGGTTGTGCGGGATGTCTGCTCGGACTCGGAACCCTCCGTTCGCGGTCGGTCCTGTTTCCAGGTGGCCGCCGAACAGGGATACGCGCTCGCGCATGCCCAGCAGCCCGTGGCCCGGCTCCTCCGGTGGGCGCGGGCCCGGGCCGCCCCGACCCGCCCGACCGCCCCGGCCCCCGTCGTCCGTCACCTCCACCGTCACCGCGTCCGCGCCCAGGTCCACCACCACCCGCGCCCGCGCGCCCTCGCCCGCGTGCTTGAGGACGTTGGTCAGCGACTCCTGCACCACCCGGTACAGCGTCAGCCCTTGCGCCGGGGACGGGTCTCCGCCCTTCCCGCGCACCTCCAGGTCGACGCCGAGGCCCGCCTCGCGCAGGTGGGCGGCGAGCGCGTCGAGGTCGGCCGCCCCGGGCTGCGGCCCGCGTTCGGCGCCCCCGTCCTCGGGAGCCTCCGCCATCCGCAGCACCCCGACGATGCGCCGCATCTCCGCCAGCGCCTGCCGCCCCGTCTCCTCGATGTCGGTCAGCGCCTGCTCGGCCGTCTCGGGAGACCGGTGGATGACCCGCCGACCCGCCGTCGCCTGGACGGTCATCACGCTCACGTGGTGGGCCACCACATCGTGCAGCTCCCGAGCGATCCGCGAGCGCTCCTCGGCCAGCACGGCGCGCACGTGCGCGTCCCGGGCCCGCTCCAGGCGCCGCGCCCGCTCCCGCAGCTCGGCGGTGTCATAGGTGCGCATCCGCACCAGCCGCCCCACCCACCAGGCCCCGCCCATCCACACGAGCGTGAGCAGGTACGGCGTCGCCCCCGGCATGTCGGTGGGCGGCTGCGCAGGCGAGGCCAGGGTCGTGGCGGCGTCCACGGCGACGCCCACCCCCAGCGAACCCAGGCTGCGCGCCAGGGGGAGGTGCCGCCCGACGGCGTACGAGGCCACCGCGATTCCGGGCCCCGCCACGCCCCACACGAACGCGCCCGCCGCCTCGGCGGCCACGCCGCCGACCGACATGCACACCAGCACCGTCAGGGGCAGGCGGCGGCGCGCCGCCATGAGCGCGGCCAGGGCGCACCCGGCCAGGTAGCCGCCGAGGGGCCAGGTGAAGGCCGCATCGAACTCGGCGGTGCGGCTCCATGTGGGGACGAGCGCGGCGTTGAGCCCGGCGAGCAGCAGCACCAGCAGCGCATCGGTCACCCGGTCCCGCCGGCGGGCGGGCGCCCACGCGAGCATTCGGCGGGCCGGGGAGGAAGGGGACGCGGACACACCTCGACGCTAGAGGCGGCAGGGGGCGCCGCAGCACCTCCCCGAGGCCGATCCGCCCTCCTTCCCCCGGACGATGCCGCAGACGGGTGACGGGTGCGCAGGCCGGGAGGACGGTGCGCGGGGCCGGGCTGGGGCCCGGAGGACAAGCGCGCCCGGCTCAAGGCCGCACGCCCGCGCCCACACGGCTCAGCCCCTCGGTGCGGGGTTCGGCAGCGGCGGCGGCGTCCCTCCGAACTCCGGGCACACCGCCTGGTGGTCGCACCAGTCGCACAGCTTGCTCTTGCGCGGGCGCCACTCGCCCGACCGGGCCGTGCGCTCGATCTCCGCCCAGATCTCCGAGATCTCCGCCTCCGCCGCCCGCAGCTCGTCCTCGGTCGGCTCGTACCAGCGCACCCCGCCGTCGCCCAGGTACATGAGCTGCAGCCGGGTGGGCACCTCGCCCAGCTCCCGCCACAGCATGACCCCGTAGAAGAAGATCTGGAACTTCGCCTTGTCCTCGAACCGGGGCCGCGGCGTCTTGCCCGTCTTGTAGTCGACCACCCGGATCTGCCCCGTCGGCGCCACGTCCAGGCGGTCCACGTACCCCCGCAGCCGCAGCCCCGACTCCAGGGTCACGTCCAGGCGCAGCTCCCGGTCGCGCGGCTCCAGCCGGTGCGGCTGCTCCATGTCGAAGTACCGCTCCACCAGCGGGTAGGCGCTCTCCAGCCACGCCCGCTCGTCCTCGCCCCCCGGCTCGCCGAAGAGCTCGGCCGCCTCCGACCGCGACGAGCGCAGCTTCTCCCACTGCGGCTCGACCAGCGAACGGGCGGTGCGCGGGGTCCGCGTGTCGGCCGGGAGCTCGTACAGCCGCTCCAGCACCGCGTGCACCAGCGTGCCGCGCAGCGCCGCCGGGCTCGGCTTCTCCGGGAGCCGGTCGATCACCCGGAACCGGAACAGCAGCGGGCACTGGAGGAAGTCCGAGGCGCGGGAGGGGGAGAGGGCGGGAAGCAGCGGCGCGGAGGCGGTGTCCATGCCCCCCAACCTTAGGGCGGCGCGCCCGCCGTGCGCACCGCGTAGCCTGGCGGTGTGACCGACAACGGCAGCAGCACTCGGCCCGCGGCGCGGGGCGGGACGGGGCGCGGCTCCGGCCTGCTCATGGGGCGCCCCTTCGGCATCCCGATCTACGTGACCCCGTCCTGGCTGATCATCGCCGCGATCATCACCATCGTCTACGAGCCCGTGGTGGAGCGGACCCTGGCCCTGGGCCCCCTCTCCTACCTGGTGGCGTTCGCCTTCGCGGTCCTGCTGTACGCGTCGGTGCTGGTGCACGAGCTGGCCCACGCCGTCGTCGCCCGGATGTTCGGCGTTCCGGTGCACCGCATCACCCTGTTCATGCTCGGCGGCGTCACCGAGATGCGCGACGAGGCGCGGACCCCGGGCCGCGAGTTCTGGATCTCCTTCGCCGGGCCGCTGCTGTCGCTGGCCCTGGCCGCCCTCGGGTTCGCCGCCCTGCCGTTCGTCCCTCCGGACACCGTGGCGGGGGTGCTCGTCTGGCAGCTGTTCGTGGCCAACCTCCTGGTGGGCGTGTTCAACCTGCTGCCGGGGCTGCCGCTGGACGGCGGCAAGGTGGTGCGCGCGGCCGTGTGGAAGCTGACCCGCCGCCCCACCGCCGGGACCGTCGTGGCCGCCTGGGGCGGGCGCTTCCTGGCCGTGCTGGTGATGCTGGCGCCGCTGCTGATCGCGCTGCGCACCGGCGAGGCCCCGAGCGTGTTCATGGTCCTGCTCGGCGTGCTGCTGGGCGCCTTCATGTGGACGGGGGCCGGGAGCGCGCTCCGCAACGCCCGGATCCGCGAGCGCATCCCCAAGCTGCGCGCACGCACCCTCGCCCGCCGCGCGGTGCCGGTGTCCGGCGACACCCCGCTGTCGGAGGCCCGCCGCCTGATGGGCGAGGCCGACGCCGGCGCCGTCCTGGTGACCGACGCCTCCGGTGCGCCCGTGTCGATCGTCGACCCCGGGGCCGAGGAGCGGGTCCCCGAGGAGCGGCTGCCGTGGACGCCGGTGTCGCAGGTGGCGGTGGCCGTCACCGCCGGGTCGGTGCTCGACGCCGACCTGGACGGCGAGCGCCTGCTGGAGGCCATGCGGCGCACGCCCGCACCCGTCTACCTGCTGGTGCGCGAAGACGGAGGCGTGTACGGGGTGCTGCGCTCGCGGGACGTGGGCGACGCCTTCGCGGGGACCTGACCGCCGCGACGCGACGCGGTGCCCGGGAGCCGGGTCGAGCCGGATCCGTCGGCGGCGCCGCCATGCGCGTTCGGCATGGCGGCTGCCCGAGGCCGTTTCCCACGCGCGTCCGGATGGTCGTGGGCGCCGGGGAGCGGTCGGTGAGGAGGGCCGCGTCCACACCGGTGCCCTCCTCAGCGCAGGGCGCCGTCCGGCCAGATCACCACCACGGGGCGGTCGCGCTCCTGCGCGTACGCCACGATGTCGGCCGTCCCGCCCGGTCCGCGAGCCGCGCGGCCGTCCCAGACCGCCAGCAGCTCGTCGCAGTGGTCCACCATGTGCCTGCCCGCCTCCAGGTGCGCCTGCGGGGTGGAGTCGGTGAACGGCAGGCGGTGCACCAGCGCGGCGCGCGCCAGCAGCGCGTCGTAGACCGGGTGGTGGGCGGGCGGCAGCCCGTCCCGGTAGCGCTCGGCCGGGACCACCGCCTCCAGGTCGGCCCCGGCCTCGACCACGGCGCGGGCGAACAGGGTGTCGGCGCCGTCGGCCAGACAGCTCAGCCCGATCAGCCCGCCGTCGAGCGGTGCCAGGTGGGCGCGCAGGGCCGCGTCGACCTCCCGCTCGACGGCGGGCGGCAGGCCCCGGTGCCCGGTGATGGCGATGCGTCGCACGCGAATCCCTCCTCCCCGGAGGAACGACGGGCCTGGTGTGGGGGATACCCCCGGGCGCCCCTGCTCAGACCGGGGACGACGGGCCGCCGGTGAGCACGGCGGTCAGCTGGGCGTCGAGCCGGTCGGCGGCGCGGGCCCGCGGCCCCCGGTACTCCTTGCGGAACCGCCGCACCCGGTCCACGACCCGCTCCGAGCGCAGCCGCGCCCCGGTGGAGAGCGCCTCCCCGGCCAGCCGGAAGGCCTCGTCGGTGTCGCCCGCGTGGGCGTGCGCCCGGGCCATCTCCACCTGCAGGACCGCCCCCTGCTTGGCGCCGGGCCGGGTGCCGGAGAACGCCTCGGCGAAGGCGGTGCGCGCCTGCCCGGGGCGTTTGAGGCGGACGTTGACCAGGGCCCGGTACCCGGCGACCTTCGCGGGGTCGAAGGCGAACACCCACGGCCAGGGCGGGTGCGCGTTGTCCGCGCGCCCGACGCACCGCTCGGCCAGCGCGATCTCCCGGTCGGCCTCGGCGGTGCGGCCCAGTCCCGCCTGGCCCTGTGCGCGCACGCAGGCCAGCCAGGCGGTGGCGGTGGGGTGCGCGCCGGGCCCGAGGCGGCGCCCGGCCTCGTGGGCCAGGGACAGGCCCAGCGCCGGGTCGTCCGCGTCGATCTCGAACGCGGCCAGGCTGCCGAGCATGTACACGTCGAGCAGGCGGCTGCGGGCCCGCCGGGCGCGCTCGACGGCGGCGCGGTAATAGGAGCGGGCCGACCCGGCGTCGCCCATGTCGGCGTGCAGCCAGGCGGCGAATCCGGCGGCCTCGCTGGCCGCCGCGGCCACGTCGGCGGCGAACGGCGTGTTGCGCGCCCGCTCCAGGGTGAGCCCGGCCAGCTCGACGTGGGCGATCGCGCCCCGGGCCAGGTCGCGGGCGGGCGCGGCGGCGTCCATCCGCCGCTGGCCGCCGGTGATGGCGCGCAGCGTGGGCGCCGTCTCCTCGTGGATCTCGGCCTGGGCCGCCGGTACCGGCGCGGCCGCCGCCGACAGCGGCAGCGTCAGCGCGGTCACCGCCGCGGCCTTGCCGAACTCTCTGCGTCGCGTGGGATCCCCCTCGTCCGGTTCGCGGGCACCGCCGAACCGGAGTCGATGGAGCGGGATGCCCAGGCGGGAGGCCAGGTCGCGCACCTGGTCGACGGTGAGCGACTGCTGGCCGTTCACCACGCGGGACACCCAGCTCTGGGAGTACCCGACCGCGCGGGCCAGCTCGCCCTGCGACCAGCCGCGGTAGCGGCGGACGTCCTCCACGATCGCGGCGATGTCGCACGTGGACAGGGCGGCGGCCATCGACGGCCGGGTCCAGAATTCCGGTGGCAGAGCGCCGTCTCGGTGGGGCATGAGCCTAGGTTAGGGTCGCCACCTGGCGTTGATGGCTATGTGTGAAAGAAATGCTGCTATGCGTAGTCCGCATATGACTGTTCCGCGAGCGCCGGATGGTGCACAGTCAAGGGACTGAAGTCCCCGCCTGGCTGGGATTTCGTCGACGAGCGGGAGGGCGGACGAGCATGGAGACCCGTGGTTCCGGTGTGCCCGGCGTGACCGGAAACGGTCATCGGCTTGACAAGACCCCCGACGCCGCATGGGCGCGGGCGGTGCGCGGACTGACGACCGAACTGCAGTCCTGGGGCCTGGAGGCCCGCGTCGACCGGGCGACCGGAACCGTCGAGGCCGCCGGTGCGGGGGGCCGCCGCGTGCAGCGCGCGGTGCTGCGCCCGCACCGCGGCAGCCTGTGGTGGTGGCTGCGCTGGGAGGCCGAGGGCCTGCCGGGCGGCGCCGCCCTGCCCCAGTCGCCGCTCACCCCGGCCGCCGACCCCCGGGGCGCCGCCCGGCGCATCGTCCGCGTGCTGTCCCCCGCCCGTCCCGAGTCCTGACCCCCGGGACCCGGAGCGGGCCCAGGCGGCGCCCCGGGCCTTCCCGGCCGCCGCGTTCCGGGCGGACCGGGCACGGCCCGGCGGCCGGCCGACGCGGTGGGGCGGCGGTCCGCGACGACCGCCGGCCCCGCGAACGAGCCTCCGCCTGACGGAGGGAGCGGCATCGCTCGGCGCAAAGGACGCGCACCCGCCTCCGCCGGGCCCACACCGCCGCGCCCCGGCCGCCGCCTCTTCGGTGGGCGCCCCCGGCGGGTCAGGCGAAGCGTTCGGCCGCGATCAGCGCCGCCCCGGCGATGCCCGCCGCGTTCCGCAGCTCGGCCGGGACCACGTCGGCCCGCAGCTTCAGGTACGTGAGGAACTTGTCGGCCTTGCGGCTCACCCCGCCGCCGATCACGATCAGATCCGGCGACAGCAGCTTCTCCACCTCCTCGTAGTACCGCTGCAGCCGGTGGGTCGCCCACTCCTCGTACGACAGCTCCTCGCGCTCCTTGGCCGCCGACGCCGCCCGTGTCTCGGCGTCGTGCCCGTCCACCTCCAGGTGGCCGAACTCGGTGTTGGGCACCAGGCGCCCGTCGACCAGCAGCGCCGTGCCGATCCCCGTGCCCAGTGTCGTCAGCAGGACCGTGCCGCGCACCCCGCGCGCCGCCCCCCACCGGTGCTCGGCCACGGCCGCCGCGTCCGCGTCGTTGACCGCCGCCACCGGCCGCCCCGTCGCCGCCGACAGCAGCCCCTCCACATCCCGGCCGATCCACCCGTCGTCCACGTTGGCCGCGGTCTCCGCGGTGCCGTGGCGCACCACCCCGGGGAAGGTCGCGCCCAGCGGAGTCCCGGGCGGGGCGCTCCCGCCCACCGATTCCACGATCCGCGCCACCACCGCGGCCACCGCCTCCGGGGTGGACGGGTGCGGCGTGCGGATCTTCACCCGCCCGGCCGTGAACGCGCCCGAGTCCAGGTCCACCGGCGCCCCCTTGATGCCGCTGCCCCCGATGTCCACGCCCACGCCGACGTGCGCGCCCGCTGCCTGGTCCGCCATCTCCGCCTCCTGGGTCCGCCGCCTGCGCCGCCCGGGCGGCCCCCGCCGCCCGCTCGGGGCCTCCCCCCGTATTCGATGCCCCCGCGCGCGACCGATTACGCCGCGCGCGCACGCGGGGGATACGCTGGGCCGTCGCGCGCCCGGGCGGCGCCGGGCCGCAGGTCGATCCGTATCCGGACACTGTTCAGGCCCTGCCGCGGCGCGCCGTCGACCACCATCCACGACACCGGAGAGACGAGCACCAGTGACCGGCATCCACGGCCGCCGCGGACCCTTCGAGGACGGCGACATCGTGCAGCTCACCGACCCCAAGGGCCGGATGCACACCATCACCCTGAAGGCCGGTACGGCGTTCCACACCCACAAGGGGCGGCTCGACCACGACGACCTCATCGGCCGGCCGGAGGGCAGCGTGGTCCGCTCCACCTCCGGCGTCGGCTACGTCGCCCTCCGGCCGCTGCTGCTCGACTTCACCCTGTCGATGAAGCGCGGGGCGACCATCGTCTACCCCAAGGACGCCGCGCAGATCCTCGCCCAGGCCGACATCTTCCCCGGCGCCCGGGTGATCGAGGCCGGCGCCGGGTCGGGCTCGCTGTCCTGCTGGATGCTGCGCGCCGTGGGCGAGCACGGGCGGCTGTACTCCTTCGAGCGGCGCGAGGACTTCGCCGAGATCGCCCGCACCAACGTGCGCCGCTACTTCGGGGACGACCACCCCGCCTGGGAGCTGACCGTCGGCGACCTGAACGAGCGGCTCGCCGGGCCGGGCGCCCCGCGCGAGGTCGACCGCGTCGTCCTGGACATGCTCGCCCCCTGGGAGTGCGTGGACGCGGTCGCCGACGCCCTCATCCCCGGCGGGCTGGTGTGCGCCTACGTCGCCACCGCGACCCAGGTCTCCCGTGTCGTGGAGGCCCTGCGCGACCACGGCCGCTTCTACGAGCCGCACGCCTGGGAGACCATGGTGCGCGACTGGCACGTGGAGGGCCTGGCGGTGCGCCCCGACCACAAGATGATCGGCCACACCGGCTTCCTGGTGACCGCCCGCCGCCTGGCCGACGACGCCGAGCCGCCGGAGCGGCGCCGCCGCCCGGCCAAGGGCGCCTACGGCGAGGAGTGGCAGAAGGCGCAGAAGAAGAGGGAGGGCGGCGGTGACGCCGCTCCGTCGGCGGCCGCGCCGCAGACCGCCGCTCCGGAGGCGTCCGGGGCCGACGGCGCCGGGGCGTAGCACACGGCCGCGGGCGTCCGGACCGGTCCTGCGGCCGGACGCCCCGGCCCCGCCCGGACCCGGGTGGAAACGTTACTTTCTCATTACGGCGCGTGCTTCAGTACCAGGGTGACCTAGGCTTTTACAAGATCGAAAAGTGAGGCCTACGACACTCGCAGCGCCCGGGAGGTTAGGAATAGTCCATGGGTAGGTAGGGTTCCGAGTAGTCGTCCTCTTATAAGGAGGTGGCGGACGTGGCCGATCGCGACGACGAGCGTCAGGCAGAGCGCGACCGTGAAGTCGAAGAACTCACGGCCCAGGTCTCCTACTTGGAAAAGGAACTCAGCGTCCTCCGGCGCAAGCTCGCCGACTCCCCTCGCCATGTACGGCTTCTGGAGGACCGGCTCCGCGAGGCGCAGGCCAACCTCGCCGCCGCGAACGGGCAGAACGAGCGCCTGGTCTCCACGCTGAAGGAGGCCCGCGACCAGATCGTGGCCCTGAAGGAGGAGGTCGACCGGCTCGCCCAGCCGCCCTCCGGCTTCGGGGTGTTCCTGGGCTCGCGCGAGGACGACACGGTCGAGATCTTCACCAACGGCCGCAAGATGCGGGTCAACGTCAGCCCGTCGGTGGACGTGGAGACGCTCCGCCCCGGCCAGGAGGTCATGCTCAACGAGGCCTTCAACATCGTCGAGGCGCAGTCCTTCGAGACGGTGGGCGAGGTCGTCATGCTCAAGGAGGCCCTTGAGGACGGCGAGCGCGCCCTGGTGATCTCCAACCACGACGAGGAGCGCATCGTCCGGCTGGCCGAGCCGCTGCGCGACGAGCCGATCCGCCCCGGGGACTTCCTGCTGCTGGAGTCGCGCTCGGGGTACGTGTACGAGCGCATCCCCAAGTCGGAGGTCGAGGAGCTGATCCTGGAGGAGGTGCCCGACATCTCCTACACCGACATCGGCGGCCTCGGCGGGCAGATCGAGATGATCCGCGATGCGGTCGAACTGCCCTACCTGCACAAGAACCTCTTCTACGAGCACCAGCTGCGCCCGCCCAAGGGCGTGCTGCTCTACGGCCCGCCCGGCTGCGGCAAGACGCTCATCGCCAAGGCGGTGGCCAATTCGCTGGCCAAGCAGGTGGCCCAGCGCACCGGCCAGAACGTCGGCAAGAGCTTCTTCCTCAACATCAAGGGCCCCGAGCTGCTGAACAAGTACGTCGGCGAGACCGAGCGGCACATCCGCCTGGTCTTCCAGCGGGCCCGGGAGAAGGCCGGCGAGGGAACGCCGGTGATCGTGTTCTTCGACGAGATGGACTCGATCTTCCGCACCCGCGGCTCGGGCGTGTCCAGCGACGTGGAGAACACCATCGTCCCCCAGCTGCTCAGCGAGATCGACGGCGTCGAGGGGCTGGAGAACGTCATCGTGATCGGCGCCTCCAACCGCGAGGACATGATCGACCCGGCGATCCTGCGGCCCGGCCGCCTGGACGTCAAGATCAAGATCGAGCGGCCGGACGCCGAGGCGGCCCGGGACATCTTCTCCAAGTACATCACCGACGAGCTGCCGCTGCACGATGAGGACCTCGCCGAGCACGGCGACTCCCGGTCGGCCACGGTGGACGCGATGATCCAGCGGGTCGTCGAGCGCATGTACACCGAGACCGAGGAGAACCGCTTCCTGGAGGTCACCTACGCCAACGGTGACAAGGAGGTCCTGTACTTCAAGGACTTCAACTCCGGCGCGATGATCCAGAACATCGTGGACCGGGCCAAGAAGATGGCCATCAAGGACTTCATCGACAACCAGTCCAAGGGCATCCGGGTCTCGCACCTGATGCAGGCCTGCGTCGACGAGTTCAGCGAGAACGAGGACCTGCCCAACACCACCAACCCCGACGACTGGGCGCGGATCTCCGGCAAGAAGGGCGAGCGCATCGTCTACATCCGGACCCTGGTCTCCGGCAAGAAGGGCGCCGACTCGGGCCGGAGCATCGACACGGTGGCCAACACCGGCCAGTACCTGTAGAAACGCGGCCTGAGGCAGCCTGAAGGGGCCCACCGGGACGTCCCGGTGGGCCCTGCCCGTTCCGCCGGGCCGTCGGCGGACTCTCACGCGGAGGCCGCCTCCTCCCCACCGCCGGGCCGCGCCCCGTCCGTCCCGGCGCCCGTAGGGGCCGCCGTCGGCCGATGGTGGGAGAGGTCGGGCAGGAGGTCGGCGCTGAGCGGGGCCGTGACCCGGTACTCCACGAACATCACGGGCAGGGGCGCGGGGCGGTTGCCCCGCTTGAGGAAGACGGCGGCCAACCGGTGATTGCCGTCGAGCACAACCACACGGCCCTCGCCGAGTTCCAGCGTGACGATCTCCGTCACCGGGAGCACGGCCCCCCGGCGGGCCTCGAAGAACGCCGCCATGGAGCGCACGGTCGCCCGTGAGGCGGAGGGAAGGGCGCCGAAGTGGCGGGTGATCCGGTGGAAGGGGATCGGGGCGGCGGCGGGGTGGTGGAAGTCGGCGAAAGTGCCGCTGTCGTCGGTGTACCAGACCGAGTAGGCGGTGTGGGCCGCCGCCCAGGCCGGTGACGCCTCCCTGCGGACCCGGATGGCCGCTCCGCCATCGCGGACCAGCCGCTCCAGCAGCGACCAATCGAGCCTCGAGCGCACCTTGCGGCTGATGTCGCCGTGGCGGAAGCTCGCCTCGAAGGCGGAGAAGGGCACCGCCCCGGTACGCGCCGAGGCGCACGCCTCCACGAGCCGCGCGGTCGTCGAGGCCAGGCCGGCCGGCCCTGCCGAGTCCGAAGCCGCCCCTGTACGTCCGCTCCCTGCGCGGGTCACCGCCAGCAGGCGCTCGGCGGCCTCGGCGACCGCCCCCCCACGCTTCGGGCGTCCATGCGGTGTAGGGACGAACAGACTCCGTCACCACACCGAAGATCCTGTCGAGCGCGGCACCGGCGGTGGACAGGAACTCGTGCCGCGCGCCGGGCTCCGCGTACGGAAGGACGTACAGCCCGGCACGGGCGTCGATCAGCACCCCCTGGACGGCGCCAGACCGGCACTCGGCGGTGACGCCGTCCAGGGCACGGGCGATCGATGCGCACCGGCCGACCAGGGCCTGGTCGGCGATGGACTGCTGAAGGCGCTGTTGGCGGCGGGAGAGCAGGACCGTCGCCACCGTCATGATGGAGGCGAAGACGACGCCGCTCGCCCACTCGCCTGGCGACCAGGGGTCGCCGACCGCGACCAGGAGGGCGTGGATGGCCAGGGCGACGACGGGAAGGGCGAGGAGCGGCCAGTGCCGCCGCGCGGCCCCGAGCAGGCGGTGCGCGAGGGCCCGGTGTCCGGACGCGGGTGGGCGGGGCAGGGGAGACCGGTCCCTTCCGGATTCCGACGTCACACCGCACGACGCTAGCCGTCTTCGGCCGGACCGGGGATCCCCCCGGTACGGACCGGATGCGGCCAGACGAGCGGTCGGTCTGACGAGGCCGTCCGCGGGCGGGGGCGCCCCCCCCCCCGGTCGGGTCCCCACTGGCTCACACCCC
>NZ_JAQFWP010000103.1 GCF_027706745.1 Nocardiopsis suaedae
CACCGTTGCCGATGATGCCGACCCGACCGTCGAGCTTGACGTAGTTCAGGCCCTTCTCCTTGGCCTTGACCTCGAGGGGGTCGCCCTCGGCGGCCGAGGCCAGGCTCTCCAGGTCCTGGCGGAACTCGGCGTTCTCGTCCAGGGTGACCTTGCCGTCGAGCGCCACGACGCGCCCGTCACCGGTCAGGATCATCGGGTTGACCTCGACCAGGGTGGCGTCCTTGGCGACGAAGACGTCCCAGAGCCTGGTGATCAGCTCGGCGGCGCCCTGGGCGGCCTTCTCCGGCAGCTTGCCCTGCCGGACGATCTCCGCGGCGACGTCGGCCGGGGCGCCCTGCAGGGCGTCGACGGCGACCTTGGCCACGGCGTCGGGGTCGGTCTCGGCGACCTCCTCGATCTCCACACCGCCCTCGGCGGAGCAGATCGACAGGAAGGTGCGGTTGGCCCGGTCCAGCAGGAAGGAGAAGTAGTACTCCTCCGCGATGTCGCTGGCCTCTTCGACCAGGACGCGGTGCACGGTGTGGCCCTTGATGTCCATGCCGAGGATCTGCTCGGCCTTGGCCCGGGCGTCCTCGGGCCCGTCGGCCACCTTCACGCCGCCGGCCTTGCCGCGGCCGCCGGTCTTGACCTGCGCCTTGACGACAACACGGGACGTGCCTGCCGCCGCGAACTCCTCGGCGATGGCACGCGCCTCATCGGCCGTGCTCGCCACCTTCCCCTGGGGTACCGGGACCCCGTGCTCCGCGAAGAGCGCCTTCGCCTGGTATTCGAACAGGTCCACGAGGGTCCGTCCTTGTTACTCGCTGGCTGCAGTGGTCTGCGGAGGCGTGTCACTCGCACCGGGCCGGCGGGAACCTTGGCCCGCTGGTCCGCGTTGTAAGTTCCTTTGATGATTCCATCCGCAACATGCGGAAGCTTAGTCCTCCCGGGGCTTGCGAGCTGCCACCGGGGGGCCGGTGACCAGTCAAAGCACCGTTTCGAGAGGAATCCCACCGGGCCACTGCCAGGGGATGCCGTGAGAATTCGTGTGACCCGTCACATCGCCCTTCACAGCACCCCGGAGAGCCACTCCCAGGCCAGCTTCGCCAGCAGCGCCGCCACCACCACGACCAGCACCGCGCGCACGAATCCGGCCCCGCGCCGCAGCGCCATGCGGGCGCCGATCTGCGCCCCGGCGACGTTGCACGCGGCCAGCGCCAGGCCCATCGCCCACAGGACGTCGCCGTTGGCCGCGAACACGGCCAGCGCCCCGACGTTGGTGGCGGTGTTGACGATCTTGGCCGACGCCGACGCGGAGACGAAGTCCATACCGGTGACCGCGGTGAACGCGATGATCAGGAAGGTGCCGGTGCCGGGCCCGATGAGCCCGTCGTAGAAGGCCACCCCCGCCCCGGCGATCAGCACGGCGGCGGCGATCCGGCGCGGGGTGGACCGCGCCGTGTCGGCCGAGGACCCCAGTGCGGGGCGCACGATGACGGTGACCAGCACCGCCGCGAGCACGAGCATGACGATGGGGCGCAGCGCGTCCGAGGAGATCGCCCCGGCCAGGGCGGCCCCGGCCCCGGCGCCCAGGAGCGCCAGCCCCGCGGCCGGCCACACCAGGCGGTGCCGCAGCCGCACCTTGCGGGCGTAGGCGGCCGCGGCCGAGGCGGTGCCGAACACGGCGGTCAGCTTGTTGGTGCCCAGCAGCGGGGCGACCGGCGCGCCGGGGAACGCCACCAGCAGGACGGGGAGCAGGAGCAGCCCGCCCCCGCCGACGACGGCGTCGACCCATCCGGCCGCCATGGCGGCGATGAGCAGCAGGGCGAGGATCTGCGGGGGGATGTCGGAGAGCGCGGGCAGGGCATCGGAGAGCACGAGCCCACAAGTGTAGAGACGTGAGCGGCGCCACTCCCGCCCCGCCCCCGGGCCGCGCCCCGGCCCCTACCCGGCGGCGTGCAGCGCGTGGATGTTGCCGCGCACCCAGTCGCCGATCTCGGCGGTGGTGGCGCCCGGCGTGAAGATCTTGGCGACGCCCAGGCGCTCCAGCTCGGGGATGTCCGCTTCGGGGATGATGCCGCCGCCGAACACCTTGACGTCGGTGGCGCCGTTCTCCTCCAGCAGCTCCACGACCCGCGCGAAGATGGTCATGTGCGCACCGGAGAGCACCGACAGGCCGATGGCGTCCGCGTCCTCCTGCAGGGCGGCGCTGACGATCATCTCCGGGGTCTGCCGCAGGCCGGTGTAGATCACCTCGACCCCGGCGTCGCGCAGGGCGCGGGCGACGACCTTCACCCCCCGGTCGTGGCCGTCGAGCCCCGGTTTGGCGATGACGACCCGAACCGCCGATGACGCACCCATGCCACGTACCTCCTGCGATCTCCGGCACCGTGGGTGCAGCGTAACGCAGGTCACTCGCAATTGAACGCACCGGGGCGCGGGTATCTGTCCGGTATGGGCGACGACCTCGACCGCCTGGAGCGGCTCAGCACCGACGAGCTCCGCGAGCGCGCGTTCGCGCTCGCCAAGCACCGGTGGGACGTGCAGTTCTTCTGGCGGCTGCTGCGCAGCATCCCCGCCGCGGAGGCGGCGGCGGGCCACCTGGAGGCGAGCGAGGCGGGCATCGCGACGGCGTCGGCGCGGGTCAGCGAGGCCCTGTCGGCGGAGGGCGACCCGGAGGTGCAGGAGGCGCTGCGGCCGCTGTACATCGCCTACCTGAGCGAGCACGGCGACGGCTGACCGGCCCCCTCCACGTCCATGTCCGAAATCCGCCGGTCCCGCCCCGCCCGCCGGGCGCACAATGGGGACGTGACCATCGCGGACATGGACGACGAGCAGCTCTACCGTGCCGTCCGGGGCAAGGACGCCCGGTTCGACGGCGTGTTCTACCTGGCCGTGACCAGCACCGGGATCTACTGCCGTCCCAGCTGCCCGGCCACCGTCCCCAAGCGGGCCAACGTCCGCTTCTACCGCTCGGCCGCCGCCGCCCAGGGCGCCGGGTTCCGCGCCTGCAAGAGGTGCCGCCCCGACGCCTCCCCCGGGTCGCCGGAGTGGAACGCGCGCGCCGACGCCGTGGGCCGCGCCATGCGGCTCATCGCCGACGGCGAGGTCGACCGCGGCGGCGTGCCCGCCCTGGCCGCGGCCGTCGGCTACAGCGAGCGGCAGCTCAACCGGATGCTCACCGACGAGCTGGGGGCGGGGCCGCTGGCGCTGGCCCGGGCGCGCAGGGCCCAGACCGCGCGGGTGCTCATCGAGACCACGGCGATGCCGGTCTCCGACGTCGCGTTCGCCGCCGGGTTCGCCAGCATCCGGCAGTTCAACGCGACCGTGCGGGAGGTCTTCGACCGCACGCCCGGACAGATGCGGGAGCGCTCGCCGCACCGGGCCGAGGCGCCCGCCGACGGGGCGCGGCTGCGCCTGCCGCTGCGCGCCCCCATCGCCCACGCGCACATGCGCGCCTTCCTCGGGGCGCGGGCCGTCCCCGGGGTGGAGGAGGTGCGCGGCGGCCGGTACCGCCGGGTCCTCGACCTGCCGCACGGCACCGGCATCGCCGAGGTCGACCTGGCGCCGGGCACCGCGTCGGGCCCACCCCACCTGCCCTGCCGGCTGCACCTGGCGGACCTGCGCGACCTGGGCACCGCCGTGGAGCGGCTGCGGCGCCTGCTCGACCTGGACACCGACCCGGGCGCGGTGGCCGAGGTGCTGGGCGCCGACCCGGTGCTGGCGCCCGCGGTGCGGGCGCTGCCCGGCCTGCGCGCGCCCGGCGCCGCCGACCCGGACGAGTACGCGGTGCGGGCGGTGGTGGGCCAGCAGGTGTCGGTGGCGGCCGCGCGCACCGCCGCCGGGCGGATCGCCGAACGGTACGGCAAGCCGTTGGCGGCACCGTCCGGGGAGCTGGTACGGGCGTTCCCGCGGCCCGAGGCGCTGGCCGCCGCTGACCCGGCCGACCTGCCGATGCCGCGCTCGCGGGGGCGGGCGCTGGTCGGCCTGTGCGAGGCGCTGGCGTCCGGCGCCATCGACCTGGGCCCCGGCGCCGACCGCGAGGAGGCGGCGGAGCGGCTTCTCGCGGTCCGGGGGATCGGGCCGTGGACCGCCGACTACATCCGGATGCGGGCCCTCGGGGACCCCGACGTGTTCCTGGCCGGGGATCTGGGGGTGCGCAAGGCGCTGCAGCGCCTGGGCGGCACGTCCGGCGGCGTTCCCGGCGGTATTCCCGGCGGTATTCCCGGCGGTGGCGCGGTCCGCGCGTGGAGCCCGTACCGTTCCTATGCCACGCACTACCTGTGGGCCTGGGACAGCCGCGAGAGCGAGGAGTGACATGGAGCCCCTGCCTTTCGACCTGCCCCCCGCGGGCCCGCAGTGGCGGACGCCCGCCGACCTGCGCGAGCCGGGGCCCGGCCCGCTCCTCTACACGGTGGCGGGGTCGCCGCTCGGCGACCTCCTGCTGCTGGGCGACGGCGAGGCCCTGACCGGGGTCCACATGTCCCCCGCCGCGGTCCCGGAGGGCGCCGAGCGCGCGCCGGACGCCTTCGGCACGGCGGTCAAGGAGCTGGAGGCCTACTTCGCCGGGGACCTGAAGGAGTTCTCGGTTCCGCTGGCGGCGAGGGGCACCCCGTTCCAGCGCAGGGTGTGGCGGCAGCTCACGGCCATCCCCTACGGGGCGACGGTGAGCTACGGGGACATCGCCGGGGCCCTGGAGGCGCCCGGGGCGTCGCGCGCCGTGGGCACGGCGAACAACCGGAACCCGCTGTCGATCGTGGTCCCGTGCCACAGGGTGATCGGAGCCGACGGCTCGATGGTCGGGTACGGTGGGGGCGTCGAGCGCAAGGAGCACCTGCTCCGCCTCGAAGGCATCCGGCTGCGATAGCCGTTCTCCGTCCGGACCACCGGATTCCCCGCGCTGAGCGCGTTCCCTTCTCGATCCCCCTCTTCTCAATCCCTGCCTCGGCCTGGCCCTGCCATGCCCGCATCCGCCGAGAACGGGGACCCTCCTCATGCACCGGACGCACCACCGGCCCGCCGTCTGGGCCTTCGGCCTGGGCGCGTTCAGCGTCCAGTTCGACTCCTTCGCCCTCAACCTCGCCCTGCCGTCCATCGGCGCCGACCTCGGGGTGGCCGCCGACCGGCTGCCCGCCGCCGTCGCCGCCTACCTGCTCGCCTGCGGGGCCGCCATGGTGCCCGGCGGGAGCGCCGGGGACCGGGTCGGCCACCGCAGGGTGCTCCTCGCCGGGCTCGCGGCCTTCGCCGCAGGATCGGCACTGTGCGCATCGGCCCCGACGCCCGCGGCCCTCATCGCCTTCCGCGCCCTCCAGGGGATCGGCGGCGGCCTGGTGATGCCCGCCGGGCTGGCGCTGGTCGCCCGGACGGCGCCCGGCGGGCGGGCCGCCCGCGCCACGGGCCGCGCACTGGGGGCGGCCGGGCTGGCCACCGCTGTCGGCCCCGTCGCGGGCGGCGCGCTGACCTCCCTGGCCGGGTGGCCCTGGGTGTTCTGGGCGGTGGTGCCCCTGACCGCCGCCGCTGCCGGAGCCGCCCTCACGGTGCGGGAGCCGTCCCCGCCACCGCGCCGAACACCGGGACGCGCACCGGGACGCGCACCGGGCGCCCGGCCGATCCGGGTGCTGCGCGCCGTCGCCCCGGCGGCCGCGCTCGGGGCGGCCGCCAACGCCGCGACCGTGGTGTGGCTCTTCGCGGGGCCGCTCGCCCTGCAGCGGACGTGGGGGCTGGAGGCGGCGGCCGCCGGGATCGTCTTCGCCGCCCCCTCGCTCGCCGTCGCGGCGGGCGGCCCGCTCGCGGGCCGGGCGGCGGCACGGCCGGTCCCCGTGCTCATCGGCCTCATCGTCACGGGGACGGGCCTGCTCGCCCCGCTCGGCGCCCTCCCGTCGGTCCCGCTGGTCGCGGCGGCCCTGACCGCGTGCGGGCTGGCCCTGGGCACCGCCAACGCCCTGGCCCTGGTCGCGGTCCAGGACTCCGCCCCGCCGGACGCGGCCGGGCTGGCCTCCGGATTCGCCAAGACCGCCGTCACCGCCGCCGGGGGCCTGGCCATGGCGGTGCCGGTGTTGTTCTGAGGCGGTGCTGTTCTGAGGCGGTGCTGTTCTAGACGCCCTCGGACGCCATGCGCTGGGTGCCCACCACCGACAGCAGGCGCAGCGCCTCCTCCGCGGGCGTCCCCGGCTCGGCCGTGTAGATCACCACCTGCTGGTCCCGGTCGGCGATGTCGAGGACGTCGCACACCACCGTCACCGGCCCCACCACCGGGTGCCGCAGCGTCTTGCACAGCGCCGGCCGGGCGCACACGTCGTGCGAATCCCACAGCTCGGCGAACTCGGCGCTGCCCTCCAGCAGCTCCCGCACCAGCCCCGCCACCTCCGGGTCGTCCGGGTAGCGCGCGGCGGCCGCGCGCAGCCGCCGCGCCGCCGAGCCCGCGAACCCGTCGGCCCCCGTGCTGAACAGCTCCCGCCCCGACCCGAGGAAGTACCGGCGCAGCAGGTTGCGGCCGCGCGGCGGCACCGCCGAGAAGTCCTCCAGCAGCGCGGCCGCCAGCGCGTTCCAGGCGATCACCTCATAGGTCGCCGACAGCACCATCGCCGCCGCGTTCGGCAGCCGCTCCAGCAGCGCCAGGATGCTCGGCCGCACCTCGCGGGAGGGACCGGACGGCGGCCCCGGCGGAGAGCCCGCCAAGTGGTGCATGTGTTCGCGCTCGGCGTCCGACAACCGCAGCGCGCGGGCCACCCCCGCCAGCACCTCGCGCGAAGGGCGCGGGGCGCGCGCCTGCTCCAGCCGCGTGTAGTACTCCGTCGAGATGAACGCGAGCCGCGCCACCTCCTCCCGCCGCAGGCCCGGGGTCCGGCGGCGCCGCCCCGCGGGCAGCCCCACCTCCTCCGGGGAGATCCGCTCGCGGCGGCTGCGCAGGAAGGAGCCCAGTTCTCGTCTGTCCACCGCTCCAGTGTGCTCCCCGCCGCCCCGCTCTGCCAGGTACCGCCCGTGCCTGGCTGAGCACCCGCACCCCGGGGCACAGTCGGCGCCATGGACACGACCACGAAGACCACCGGACTCCTCGACGGCAAGGCCCTGCTGATCGTCGGGGCCAGCCGCGGCATCGGGGCGGCGGCGGCCCGCCTGTTCGCCCGGGAGGGCGCCCGCGTGCTGCTCGCCGCCCGCAGCGGGGAGCGGCTCGCCGAGATCACCGCCGGCATCCGCGCCGAGGGCGGAACCGCCGAGTACGCGCTGTGCGACCTGGACGACGCCGGCTCCGTACGCGCCGCCGCGGACCGCACCGCCGACCTGTTCGGACGGCTCGACGGCGCCTTCAACAACGGCGCGGCGGGCCAGCGGCCCGGCCCCGTGGACACCACCGGCGACGACGTGCTCGACCACGTCTACCGGGTGAACCTCCGCGGCCCCTGGCGGGCGGTGTCCGCCGAGGCCGCCGCGATCCGCGCCACCGCCGGGACCGGATCCATCGTGAACACCTCCAGTGTCGGGTCGCTGATGGCCAACCCGGAGCTCCCCGCCTACGGGGCGATGAAGCGCGCGCTCAACAGCCTCACCGAGTCGGCCGCCCGCACCTACGGGCCCGAGGGCATCCGGGTCAACGCGATCGCGCCGGGCACCACGCTGACCGAGATGCTGCAGGGCTGGGAGGCCGAGTCGCCCGGAGTGATCGACGCCCTCAACGGGCGCACCCCCCTCGGCCGCGCCGCCGACCCGTCCGAGGTCGCCGAGGCAGCGGCGTGGATGCTCAGCGACCGCGCGTCCTACGTCACCGGAACGGTCCTGCGGGTCGACGGCGGGATGCTCGCCTAAGGCCGCTCCAACGCCCCCATGACCTCCCCCAGCACCTGCACCTGGTCGGGCGTGAGCCGGTCGAACACGCGCTCGCGCACCTTGGCCACATGGCCCCGGGCGGCGGCCGCCAGGGCGGCGCCGCCCTCGGCCGTCAGGACCGCCCAGTACCCCCGGCGGTCGTCCGCGCACGGCTCTCGGCGCACGTACCCCATCCGCTCCAGGCGGGTGATCTGGTGGGTCAGGCGGCTCTTGGAGACGATGACGCTGTCGGCCAGGTGCCGCATCCGCATGCGCTCGCCGTCGGCCTCCGACAGGGACACGAGGATGCCGTACTCGACCAGGCTCAGCCCGCTCTCGCGCTGCAGGTCCCGGTCGAGCTCGGACTCGATCCGCGACTGCGCCCGCAGCAGGCTCCGCCACACGCTCTGCTCGTGCCCGCTCAGCCACTCCACCGTGTCCATGCCGGTCATCGTAGCCCGGCCAGCCATTCCCGAGCCGCCCCCGCCACCGCCGGAGGGAGGGTGTGGCCGCCCGGGTGCTCGCGCATCTCGACCTCGGCGCCGCGGTCGCGGAGCTGGTCGGCCAGCAGCCGCGCCTGGCCGACCGGCGTGACGGGGTCGGCGGTGCCCGCCCCCATGAACACGTCGGTCCCCGACAGGTCGGCCGTCCCCGGGTCGCGCCCCTGCAGCGGGGCCGCCGAGGCGAACAGCGCCGCGGCCCGGAGCAGCCCCGGGTGCAGGAGCAGCAGGGCGGCGGCGATGTTGGCGCCGTTGGAGAACCCGGCCGCCACGATGCGCCGGGGGTCCAGCCCGTAGGCCACCGTGGCCCGCTGGACGAACCCGGCCAGCTCGGCGGCGCGCTCCACCACGTCGTCGACGTCGAACACGCCCTCGCGCAGCCGCCGGAACCAGCGGGCGGCGCCGTTCTCGTCCACCGTGCCCCGGGGCGACAGGAGCGCGGCCCCGGGGTGCAGGGCCCGTCCCAGCCCGAGCAGGTCGTTCTCGTCGGCGCCGGTGCCGTGCAGGAGCAGCAGGACCGGCGCCCCGGGCCGCCCCGGCTCCAGCACGTGGACCAGCCCCGGGTCCTCCGTCCCCGTGTTCACTGCGCCTCCACCACCAGCTCGGGAAGGTGCCGCTCGATCTCCTCGCGGCGCGGCTCCAGCCACGGCGGCAGCCGCAGGTCCCGGCCGAGCCGCAGCAGCGGCTCGTCGTAGTCGAACCCGGGGCCGTCGGTGGCGATCTCCAGCAGCACGCCGCCGGGCTCGCGGAAGTAGACGGAGGTGAAGTAGGAGCGGTCGCGCACCTCGGTGACGTCGACGCCGCCGTCGGCCAGCGCCCCGCGCCAGGCCTCCTGGGTGGGGCCGTCCGGGGCGCGGTAGGCGACGTGGTGCACGGTCCCGGCGGCGACGAGCCCCTGCTCGGCCCCGGGGGCGGCGAGCACGTCGACGATGGTGCCCACGCCCTCGGTGCTCGGGCCGGTCCGGAACCGGTACCGGGGGCCGTCCTCGGCGACCGGGGCGAACCCCAGCGTGCCGCCGAGCATGGCGGCGGTGCCGTCGGGGTCGTGCTCGGTGAGGGTGACCGACCGGATGCCGCGGATGGCGTGCTCGGCGGGGACCGCCCCGCCGTCCCAGGGGTCGGTGTCGTGGGTGTCGGCGCTCGCGACCAGCTCGACGACCAGGCCGTCGGGGTCGCGCAGGGACAGCACGTCCTCCTCGATGCGCTCGGTGGGCCGCTCGGCCCGCACGCCGAGCGCGGCCAGGTGCTCCGACCACCAGCCCAGCGACCCCTCGGGCACCGCGAAGGAGGTGGTGGTGGCCTGCCCGGCGCCGAGGCGGCCCTTGGGGGCGCCCGGCCAGGGGAAGAACGTCATCACGGTGCCGGGGTTGCCCGCACGGTCGCCGTAGTACAGGTGGTAGGTCTCGGGCGCGTCGAAGTTGACCGTCCGCTTGACCAGCCGCATGCCCAGCGCGTTCAGGTAGAAGTCGGCGTTGGCCTGCGGGTCGCTCGCGATGGCGGTGACGTGGTGGATGCCGCTCGGTCTCACGTCCATGGGGCCTCCTCGGGCGGATGGGTGCACCCGGAAGAACAGTTCAAGATTCAACTACATTCCCGCCGAATCGCGCCACCTGCACATGCATCGGCACTACCCTGTGCCGCATGGCGCACCGTCACCCGAGCAAGCTCAACGCCGAGCACGTCGCCCACCCCTCGGCACGGCGCCTGCTCAAGGCCGAACTGGCCAACTGCGCCGACTGCCGCACCCGCTCCGAGGAGGAGGCGCTGGCCGCCCCCGACGTGCTCGCCTCGCTCCTGCACGGGTTCGCCCTCAAACGCGCGGCGCAGTGGCGCGACCGGCACTCCCGCTACCCCTCCTCCCTGCACGACCTCGCCCCGCCGACGGAGGTGCGCTTCCTGACCTCCCCTACCCGGGAGATCGCCCTGCTGTGCATCATCGGCTCGCGCTCGGGCGACCGGGTGGACACCGCGGCGGCCCTCGACGAGCTGGAGGCGATGACCGGGGCCGAGCGCGCCCTGGTCCTGGGAGACCTCATCGACGGCCTCCTGGAGGACGAGGGCTGACCCCTTCCCCTCCTCTCGGATTCGGGATATCTTCCCGGATATGGGAGACGCCCGCGATGACACCACCGCCCGCCTCGCCCGGCGGCTCGCCGCGCTCCGCGCCGAACACGGCCGGTCCCTGGACGCCCTGGCCCGCACCACCGGCATCAGCCGCTCCACGCTCTCCCGGATCGAGCGCGCCGAGATCAGCCCCACCGCCGCCATGCTCGGCGCCCTGAGCACCGCCTACGGCCGCACCGCCTCCCACCTGCTCGCCGAGGCCGAACCGGAGCCCCCGCGCCTCGTCCGCGCCGCCGACCAGGACCTCTGGAGGGACGAGGCCGCCGGTTTCGACCGGCGCACGGTCTCCCCGCCCCACCCCTGCCTGCGCGGCGAGATCGTCCGCGGAGAACTGCGCCCCGGCGCCGACATCGGCTACGCCGCCCCGCCCGTACCCGGCCTGGAACAGCACGTGTGGATCCTCTCCGGCGGCCTGCACCTGACCGCCGACGGCACCGAGCACCGGCTCCACGAAGGTGACTGCCTGCGCTTCCGCCTGTGGGGACCCACCCGGTTCCACTGCCCCGGCCCCGACCCGGTCCGCTACGCCGTCGTGATGGTCCGCCCGTGACCGCCGTCCCCCCGGCCCCCGTCGCCCTGAGCCCCGTCGCCCTGACCCCCGAGGCGTACGGCGCCGGCATCGGCGCCCTCGCCGACCTGCTCACCGCGACCGTCGCCGCGGGCGCCTCGCTCGGCTTCCTCGCCCCCCTCGACACCGCCCGGGCCGCCGCCTGGTGGCGCTCCCGCCGCCCCGCCGTCGACGACGGGAGCCTGCGGGTCTGGGCCGCCCCCGGGCCGGGCGGCCGGATCCTGGGAACGGCCGGACTCGCGTTCTCCCCCATGCCCAACGGCGCCCACCGGGCCGAGGTCGTCAAGGTCATGGTCCACCCCGACGCCCGCGGACGCGGCCTCGGCCGGACCCTGCTCCACGCGGCCGAGCAGGGCGCCGCGCGCGCCGGGGTGAGCCTGCTCGTCCTGGACACCGAGGTCGGCAGCGCCGCCGAGCGCCTGTACGGCGGCGCCGGGTGGACCCCCGCCGGCGTCATCCCCGACTTCGCCGCGGACCCGCACGGGGTGCTCCGGGGGACGCGGATCTACTACAAGCGGATCGGCGCCTGATCCCTCCGAGCCGCCTCAGCCGTCCGCTCCGACACGCAGAACTCGTTCCCCTCCGGGTCCCGCAGCACGGTCCACGCGAAGCCGGGGGCCGAGTGCTCCCCCACCACGGCCGCCCCCTTGCCCCGCAGGCGCTCCACCGCGGCGGCGCGGTCGGCGGCCATGAAGTCCACATGGGCGCGGTTCTTGCCCGCCCGCCCCTCCGGGACCCGCTGGAAGGCCAGCTCGATCGGGCGGGAGGCGACCACCGCGAACGCCTCCCCCGCCTCGGTGACCTCCGCGTCCAGGGCGGACGCCCACCACTCGGCGAGCCGCGGGGGCTCCTGGCAGTCGACGGTGACGGCGACGAATTCCATGCGCATGGGCCGACCCTAGTCGGCCCATGCGACGTTCAGGAGGTGAACGCCAGTGCGTGCTCGCCCACCCACTGGGCGAACGTCCGCGCGGGACGGCCGGTCACCTCCTGGACCGTCGGCCGGACGCTGTACCCGAACTCGGGCGGGTCGGTGCGCATGGCCAGGAAGAACGCGATGTCCTCGGCGGAGAACCCGGCGGCCCGCCACTCCTCCACGGCCTCCTCCCGGCTCTGCTCGACGAGCCGGACGTCCCGGTCCAGGACGTCGGCGACGATCCGCACCTGGTCCCGCACGGTCAGCGCCTCCGGCCCGGTGAGCGGGTACTCCCGGCCGCCGTGCCCGTCCGAGGCGAGCACGGCCGCGGCCACGTCGGCGATGTCGGCCTCGTGCACCAGGGCGCTGGGCACGTCCGCGAAGGCCGCCCGCACGGTGGACTCCGCGGCGACCGACGGCGCCCACTCGCGCTTGTTGGCCATGAACTCCACCGGCGCCAAGCGGGTCCAGGACAGGCCGGCGGCCTCCACCGCCCCCTCGACGGGGCCCGGCTCGACGTCGCCGCCCAGCACCGTGACCCGGCGGGCGCCGTTCCGCGCGCACAGGTCGGCGATCTGCGGCCCGGTGTCCAATGGGGCGAAGTCGTCGCCGCCGAAGGTGATCAGGTGCGCGGCGTCCACCCCGCGGAAGGCGGCGCCGAGGGTCGAGGGGTCGGTGAGGTCGCCGCCCACCACCGCGCACCCCTCGGGGAGCACCGCCCGCGCGGGGTCGCGGGTGAGCGCGCGGACGCGGTGCCCGTCGGCGAGGAGCCGACGCACCAGGGCGCGCCCGACGGTGCCGGTGGCGCCGGTGACCAGGACGGTCAGGGATTCGTGTGTCGTCATGCCCCGAACGCTAGGAACGATCGCGGACCTTTCGTGTCCGCGATCAACCGCGTGTGAGCCCCGCCTCATGGGCCAGGATCGCCGCACGCACCCGGTTGCCCACCTCCAGCTCCAGCAGGATCGCGCTCACGTGCGCCTTCACCGTCCCCTCCGACACGTGCAGCCGTCCCGCGATCTCCTGGTTGGTCAACCCCTCGCCCACCAGCGCCAGCACCTCGCGCTCCCGCGCCGTCAACCCGTCCAGGCGGTCCCGCGCCCGGCGCTCGCGCCCCATGCCGCCCTCCCGCAGCCGCGCGATCACCCCCTGGGCGATCCGCGGCGACAGGTACGCCGCGCCGTCGGCCACCGCCCGCACGCCCACGGTCAGCTCACGGGGGTCCGAGGCCTTCAGCAGGAACCCCGCCGCGCCCTCCTCCAGCGCCCGCGCGACGTACTCCTCCTCGTCGAAGGTGGTCAGCACCACGGTCCGCACCTCCGGGGCGGCCCGGCGCAGCTCGGCGGCGGCCTCCAGGCCGTCCATCCGCGGCATGCGGATGTCCAGCAGCACCACGTCCGGCCGGTGCGCCAGCACCGCCTCCACCGCCTCGCGCCCGTCGCCCGCCTCGGCCACGACCCCGATCCCCGGGTCGGTCTCCAGGATCGCCCGGACGCCGGCCCGGACCATCGACTCGTCGTCCGCGATCAGCACCCGGATCACCCGCGCCCCTCCTCCTCCGGCAGCGGAAGCCGGGCCTCGACCACGAACCGGTCCCCCTCCTCCTCCGCGCGCAGCGCGCCGCCGAGCAGCCTCACCCGCTCGGCCAGGCCCGCCAGCCCGGTCCCCGCCGGTCCCCTCGCGCCCACCGGAGCCCGGAGCCCGTTCACCACCACCACACCGACCCCGCCGTCCCGCACCGCGACCTCCACTTCGACCGGCGCCCCGGGGGCGTGCCGCGCCGCGTTCGTCAACGCCTCCTTCACGATGCGGCGGACGGCCCACTGCACCTCCGGGTCGGCCGTGAACGCCGCCGACGACAGCCGCACGTCCAGCCCCGCCTCCCGCGCGCGCTCCACGAGCGCCTCGACCTCCTCGTCGTACGGTGACGCCGGGGCGGCACCGCCCCGGAGCATCGCCACCGTCCCCCGCAAGCGGTCCGTCGCCTCCACAGCCTGGGCACGCAGCGCCGCCGCCGCGTCCCGGCCCCCGTCCGGCAGCCCCGGGGACAGCTCCAACGCCCCCGCCCTCAGCGCGATCAGCGCCAGGTCGTGCCCCAGGGAGTCGTGCATGTCCGAGGCGATGCGCGCGCGTTCGCGCAACCGCGCCTCCTCCTCCACCGACGCACGCTCCCGCTCCAACGCCTCGACCCTCTGCCGCTGGGCGACGACCAGCGCGGCCTGCTGCCCCCGGAACCGGCCGACGGTCCACGGCAGCGCCACGAAGACCAGCGTGCACAACAGCACGGTCGTCCCCTCGGAGAACTCGACCGCCGCCATGGCGACCAGCCCCGCCAGCGGACCGGCCGCCAGGACCCACGGCCCGTGCACCGACGGCAGCCGCCTCCCGTGCAGGTAGGCGGCCACCAGCACCAGCAGGAATATCGCCTGCCGCCACGCGGGCAGCTGCTCCGTCCCCAGCGCGTTGACCGTGCACACCGCCACGATCACCGCCAGGGCCGCGGCGTTCCCCGGTCTCCTCACGCGCGCTGCTCCCCGTGTTCCCGCACCAGACCGGCCACCCGTGCGACGATGACCGCCAGCCCCGCCAGCCCGGCCGCGAACACCGCGACGGTGAGCGGGATCGAGAAGTACGTCAGCTGCTCCCAGGTGACGTGGCGCCCGTTCGTCAGAAACGTGATCACCCCCCGGAAGCCCAGCATCAGCGCGACCGGGATGAGCAGCGGGACGCACCGCAGCGCGGCGGCCCACAGCGGGCGGGGCGTCCGCGCCTCCGCCCACCTCCGCGAACGCGCGACGCCGACCGCCCCCGACGCCGCCGCCAGCAGCGTGACCCCGCCCAGCACCCACTGGTACATGCCGTCCCCCTCGGGAAGAGCGGGCTCACGCCCCTCGCTGACCGCGATGAGCCCTTCCATGATCGTGTAGGTGTCGTCGGTGAGCAGGGCACTGTCCGCCATGACCGCGAACCCGTACCCGGTCTCCGGGACGACACCGTGCGCCGCGTACGAGGTGAACAGGTTCCCCGAGTGGGAGAGGAGCGTCCTGCCCCCCTCGGTCTCGTCCACCCCCCACCCGAGACCGTAGTCCTCCTTCTCGCCGGGCGTGCGCATCGCGTCGAGGCCGTCCTGGGAGACCGGCCCCTCCCCCGTCTGCGACACCAGCCAGCGCCCCATGTCGGACGCGGTGGACACCGCCCCGCCCGAGGCACTGTGGTCGAGGAAGCCGCCGATCTCCTCCCGCTCGATCCACACCCCGAACAGCTCGTTGCGCCCCTTCGGCGGATCGGACTCCGCGGCGCTGAGCGTCGTCTCCTCCATCCCCAGCGCCCCGAAGACCTCCTCCTTCATATAGGAGTCGTAGCTCCGCCCGGTGACGACCTCCACCAACCGGGCCGCGACGTTGTAGTTGACGTTGCAGTACGCCCACTCGGCACCGGGGTCGGTACTGAGCCCGTCGTCCTCCAGCCGGGACACGTAGTCCTCCAGGGACTGCGACTCCTCCAGGTCCGCGATGTCGATGTCGCGGTCCGACAGGCCCGAGGTCTGGTCGAGCAGCTGGCGCGGGGTGATCTCCTCGGCCCGCGGATCGGCCATGGAGAACTCGGGGAGCTGGTCGGCCACGGGGGCGTCCAGGTCGATCTCCCCCTGCTCGACCAGGTTCATCACCCCGTAGGCCGACATCGACTTGGTGACCGACGCCAGGCGCATCGGGGTGTGCTCGGTGACCGGCTCCCCGCGCGAATCCGTGCCGTACCCCTCCGCCAGCAGCACCTCGTCCCCATGGGTGACGGCGACTTCGAGCCCCGGCAGCCCACTGGACGCGAAGGCCTCCTCCGCGTACGCCGCGAAGTCCTCCGCGGACGGCTCCATGGACGGCTCCATGGACGGCTCCATGGAAGGCTCCGCGCCCGCCCTCGCCTCCGGAGCCCCGAGCACCACCGTCGCGGCGATCAGCCCCACGGCGGGCACCAGTCGTGTCAGCGTCTTGCGCACCAGATCTCCCCACACCGGCCTCATGGACACCCAAGACGCTACGAATCACCAGGTCAGCCGGGCATCCGCCGGCCTTCCAGACCCGCCCCCGACGAAAGTCGTACACGGCCCTACACCACCCGTGGCCAGGACCCGTCGTCATCGTCGGATTCCCCCCGGTCACCACCCCCGCGGGCCCGGAAGTGGGCCCGCACCCGGAGCATGTGCTTCTCCCGGTTGTGCCGCCCGCACAGGAGCTGGGCGTTGCCCACCGAGGTGGAACCGCCCTCCCACCACTCCGTCCGGTGATCCCCCTGGCACCACCGGGCCGGAACCCGGCACCCGCCCTCCCACTGGCAGGTGCCCGCCGCCGCGGCGAGGGCCTCGCGGATGCGCGCCGGGAAGGTGCGCCGGGCCCGCCCGATGTCCACCACGCCCCGCACCGGGTCGGTGACCACCCGCCGGAGAAGCGAATCGGCGGCGAAGGCCCGGGCGGCGGAGCCGGGAAGGACCCGGTCGCGGTCGCTGACCGCGGGC
>NZ_JAQFWP010000104.1 GCF_027706745.1 Nocardiopsis suaedae
GGGTGGGAGAGTAGGTTGCCGCCGCATTTTTTTGAAGGGGGGCGGGGTCCTTGTTTGGGCCCTGCCTCCTCTTTTTTTGCGCGCACGCTTGTGAACATGTGAATTCTATTTTCTTTGGCTCTGCTAGCCTCGCATGCCATGGTGATCACAGACGGGACCATCGAGCGGCTGCGTGCCGCGGCCACCGCCGGCGACCCTGACTCAGCGCGTGAACTGGGACGCTTGCTGTCCATGCTCAGGAGCGATTCCCTAGAGCACCTCATGGATCCGGACTTCGTCCTCACATGGCCAGAGGAACAGTGGCTCCGGACAGCACTCAGGGCCCGTGCCGATGATCACCTCGCCGCCGTCCTGCTCGCCGGGCGGCTCGTTCAACAGATCAATTACTGGAAGATCGATGACGACCGTGCGGAGGAACACGGAGAGGACGAGCGCTCCCTCGCCCGTCGGAGGGACGAGGCGCGTGCCCTCTACACGACGGTGCTGCAGTCCGCCCCTGACGACCCGACTGCCCACGCCGGAATCGCGACGCTGGACGCTTGGGCCGACGACGTCGAGGTGCCCGACGACCCCGTCTTCTCCTACTACGAGCTCTCGCTCGAAATGGGCTCGGGCTCGTTCACCCATTCTGAGAACGTCGTGACCGTTGATCCGGACGAGCTGCGCTGGGCCTGTTCCTGGCTCGTGGCTCCGGTGCTGGAAGAGGTGGGGGAACCCCCGTACGGTGTCGACCTGACTCTGTTCCTGTACTCGGGCGGTCGCATCGACCGCTCCATCCGCCTCGACGAACATCTCACCCCGACCGGAGTCCGATGGGACTCCATTGTGATTCCGTCGCTGGACGGCGAGCCGCTCCCCGTCGGCCACCCCGCCGGGGTACGCCACTACGGGTACTCCTGCGACTGGGGATAGGTGGTCGCGATGAGCGAGCGAGAGCCGATCCGGGGCGGCTCCCTCTCCCGGTTCCTCACGTGGGCGGAGAGGTATTCCGGTCACGGTACCGATGCCCTGCTGTGGGCGGTTCTCGTCGGGCTCTTCGCGGCAGAGGTGTTCGGGCTCCGTGACCGGTCCACGGTGCTCGCCGAAACGCTCATGGCGGCCTTGCTGTTCGGCGCCGCGCTCGCTCTCCGGCGGAGGTTCCCCGTCACGGCATTGGGGTTGGCCTGCCTTGCACCCTTGGTCCAGGCGATGGCCACGACCGTCGGCGTGGTCGACGTGTTCGCGCTGGCCTATGTGCTGCCCGCTCCAGTCCTGGCGTTCCTCGCGGGCCGCCGGTCCGAACGCACCGCGCCCGTGGTCACTCTGACGGTGACGCTCGCGCTGGTGATGCTGCTGTTCAATGCGCTCACCTGGGTTCGTTCCGGTGACCTGCGAGAGGCGCTGACCGGAGTCACCGACTGGGCGTCGGGGCTGCTCGCGCTGGTCGGCGCCGTCGTGGCGCCATGGCTGCTGGGGCGCTACTGGCGGCGCGTCGATGATCTGCGCACGGTCGGCTGGGAGATCGCCGAGCGGATGGAGCTCGCCCGCGACGTCGATGCGGAGCGGGCCCGGCTGCGGGAGCGGTCGCGTATCGCCACCGACATGCACGGGGCCCTGGGCAACGACCTCGCTCTGATCGGTGTCCGTGCGGCCGCGCTGGAGATGACGGTCCACGACGACGGCGCCCGCGAGGCGGCATCCGAGCTGCGTGTGGCCGCCCACGCGGCCAATCTGAGGCTGCGGGAGATCATCGGGGTGCTCCGTGCCGAGACCGGGGCCCCTGGAACCCGTGCCCTCGAAGCCGGGGCCACGGTCGGCGCGCCGACACCCCCCGAGGCCGGGACGTCCGAGCCCGGGACGTCCGAACCCGGGGACGGGCGGTCGGTGCAGGTGCCGGGCGATGAGGCCGTCGCCGCTGCGGTGGATCGTGCGGCCGGTGCGGGGATGGAGGTGGCCCTCGTCCGAGAGGGAACGGCCCCGATCTCCACAGGCTCCTCCGGCCACGTCGCTCACCTCGTCGTTCAAGAGGCGCTGACCAACGCGGCCCGGTACGCGCCGGGCTCGCGGGTGGCGGTGCGGCTCCTGCTGGAGGAGGGAGCCACGTCGGTCCGCATCGTCGATACCGGTGGTGTGGTCGGTGGGCCTGGCAGCAGGACCAAGGGCAACGGTTCCGGCCTGGCCGAACTGCGCGGCCTCGTCGAGTCGGCCGGCGGAGCCTTCTCGGCGGGGCGGAACGACGAGGGCGGCTTCACCGTCACCGCCCGCATCTCCGATACCCATCCTGATGACACCACCGATGCCCCCACCGTGACCGCCACGACCGCCGTGACGACGGAAGCGGAACCCGCCCCTGGAGTTCGGACGGAGCGGAGAGAGCGGGCAGAGCGTGCGGGAACGGAGACTGAGACGGCGTCCCGGATGCGCCGTGCCCGTGACGGGGCCCGACGCTGGCTCATCGCCGCTGTCGTGGTGCCGAGCGTCCTGGCGGCCGTCTTCACCACCCTGGGGTTCGGCGCGCTCTGGACCGTCGGGGTGAACACGGTGCTCCCGCGCTCCGACTACGAGAGCATGCGCGTCGGTGACGCCGAGGCGACCGTCGATGCTGAGCTTCCGCTCTTCCACTACCCTCCGGACGATCCCACCGGCGGCCCGCCCGCGCCGCCCGGGGCCCGGTGCCGGTACTACCTGGTCGAGTACGAGAACGGGCTGCCTCCCCTCTACCGGCTGTGCTTCGCCGACGGGCGCCTCGTCGCCAAGGACGTGGTCCACCGGCAGGAGTGATCCCCGCTGCTGGGCCCCTCGCCCGCCCCGATCCGTCGGGCCGGTGACCCCCGCTAGTCTGGCCCGGTGGGTCGATCGACGGCGGAGGGAACGGGCGAGGCGGGCACGGCGATCCGCGTCGTGCTCGCCGACGACGAGCGGATGGTGCGTGCCGGGCTGTGCGCCATCCTGGGTGCGGACCCCGGCATCGAGGTCGTCGGGGAGGCCTCCGACGGCGCGGAGGCCGTCGCGCTGGTACGCGAGCACCGGCCCGACGTCGCCCTCCTGGACGTGCAGATGCCGGGCACCGACGGCCTTGAGGCGGCCGAGGCCATCATGGCCGAGCAGCCGGGCACCGCCGTGGTCATTCTGACGACCTTCTCCGAGGACGCCTACATCGCCCGGGCGCTGAGCTGCGGCGCCGGCGGCTTCGTGCTGAAGACCGGGGACCCCCGCGAACTCCTGGCGGGCCTGCGCGCCGTGGTGGACGGGGGCGCCTACCTGTCGCCGGAGGTGGCGCGCCGGGTGATCACCGAGCTCGGCTCCACCGGGACGGGCGGCCGGATGTCGCGCGGTGCGGCCGCCCGGGAGCGCACCGCCCGCCTCTCCGACCGCGAGCGCGAGGTGCTGGCCCACCTGGGTGAAGGGCTGTCGAACGAGGAGATCGCCGGGCGGCTCGGGATCGTGCCGGGCACGGTCAAGGTGCACGTGGGCGCCCTCCTGTCCCGGCTCGGCGTCCGCAACCGGGTCCAGGCCGCGATCCTCGCCTACGAGGCGGGCCTCGTCTCCGGCGTCGCCTCCCCGGGCGGTGGCGCGTCACCGGCCGCTGAGTGACGGCTCGGTCCCGCCTCTCCCTGCCCCAGGACGACTATGCCGATGGGGATAGCGCGGTTCCGTCCACGAGCCGATGCCTCCGAGAGGGGCGCGCCGTGATGATCGGTCGCATGGTGAAAAAGGACAGAACAACCGAACACGGCCTCACCGGAGGGTCCCGCCGCGCGCTGAACCACGGGGCCGCGGCGGTCGTGCTCGCCGTGTCGTGCGGCGTTCCGTCGGCGGTCGCGGCGGTCACCGCGCAGGAGCCGGTGGTTTTGCGCCCGCCCGAGCCGACGGGGAGCCATGCCGTCGGCCGGGTGGACCTCGAACTGGTCGACGAGAGCCGGGGCCACCCGTGGGTCGAAGGATCCGAGCGGCGGGAGCTCATGCTCTCCGTCTGGTATCCGGCGCGGAAGGGCGGCGTCGGTCCTCGGGCGCCCTACGCCTCCGGCGCCGTCGGCGACTACCTGCTCTCCCAGGTGGAGAAGGTGGGCCTGTCGCGCGACGCGGTGGACATCGGCGCCTCGCGGGCCAACGCCCGGCTCGGCGCCGACGTCGCCGCCGACGCGGGGTCCCTCCCGGTCGTGCTGTACTCGCACGGGTTCAACCAGACGCGCTACCAGGCGACCGCGCAGTTGGAGGAGCTGGCCTCGCAGGGGTACGTGGTGGTGGCGATGGACCACCCGTACGAGTCCATCGCCGTGGAGCTGGCGGACGGCAGGGTCGTGCGGTCGGCCGTCCCCGAGCAGATGGGGGCGACGGAGATGTACCGGGAGGCGATCGGGGTGCGCCAGGACGATGCGCGGTTCGTCCTGGACATGCTGGAGCAGGCCGCGGACGGGGCGGGGGCCTCGGCCCTCGGGAGCGCTGTGGAGGGCGCCGACGGTGCGGGGGAGGTGCCTCCCGGCCTGGCCGGGGCGATGGACCTGTCCTCGGTCGGCATGTTCGGCCACTCCGCGGGCGGGTTCACCGCGGCCGAGCTGATGGTCGTCGACGACCGCATCGACGCCGGTGCCGACTTGGACGGCAGCATCGGCTACCACGTCCCCGACGAGGTGTGGGGCCGGTCCAACACGAACGGTTCGGACCGGCCGTTCATGATCATGGGCGGGGGGTGGAGCTCGGCGGGGTATCCGCACACCAGCCGCGAGTCGCCCGACTGGGAGATGTTCCGCGCCGCCTCGACCGGCCCCACCGTGGAGGTGTACCTGGAGGAGGGGGAGCACATGAGCTTCATCGACACCCAGTGGTACCTCCACCAGCTCGAGGAGGGGGCCGACCCGTCGGGGCCCGCCTGGGAGCGGACGGTGGACGCCTCCATCGGGACCATCGGCCCCGAGCGGAGCGTGGCGGCGCAGCGCGCCTACCTCACCGCGTTCTTCGACGAGTACCTGCGGGGCGAGGAGCGCCCGCTGCTGGACGGCCCCTCGCCGGAGCACCCCGACGCCGAGCTGATCGATCCCCCCGCCTAGGCGGGGTCTCCGGAGTCCCCTCCGCCCGGCTCTCCGCGCCCCGGACCGCATGGTCCGGGGCGCGGCCGTCGGCGTCCGGCGTGCTCCGCCCTCAGGCGTCGCGCAGGCGGAACTCCGCGGCCCCGACGATCAGGGCGGCCGCGGTCCAGCCCAGGACCGTGGCCAGGTTGACCGGGCCGTCGACGGGAGCGGTGTAGAAGCCGACGTCGCCGAAGGCGTAGAACTCGGCCCCGGCGGGGCCGGGCAGGAGCGCGGAGAGGTCGTTCACCACCTGCAGCCCGCTGAGCTGCATCACCATCGGCAGGCCCAGCAGGAGCAGGAAGCCGATCGCGATGGTCCCGGCGGTGCTGCGCACGGCGGTGCCGACCCCGGTGAACAGGATCGCGAACAGCGCCATGCCCACCCCGGAGGCCAGGACCGTGCGGACCGCGCCGCCCGCGTCCACGGGGGCGAGGTCGCCGATCACCAGGCGCAGCACCCCGACGCCCAGGGCCGTGGTCGCCGCCCCGACGGCGAACCCGAATCCGGCGGCGATCAGGGAGCGCGCCGCCAGGACGCGGCCGCGCCGGGGGACGGCCAGCAGGGTGGAGGAGGCGCCGCGGCCGTGGAACTCCCCGGTGGAGGTGAGCGCGGCGAGGGTGACCACCGCGAACTGGACCAGGTAGAACACGCCCTGAGAGACGAGCATGGTGTAGGAGACCCCGCTCGCCGCATCGGGGTTGTCGGTGACCTCCTGGGCCTTCGTCACGCCCATCAGGGCGGCGAACACCGCCATCGCGGCCAGCGCCAGGCCCACGCACCACCATGTGGTGCGCAGGGAGGCGGTCTTCGTCCACTCCATGGCCACGGCCCGGCCGAGCGAGCGGAGCGCCGAGGGGCGCCCGTCCCCGCGCCCTGGGCCCGAGCCCGTGCTCGCGCCGGTGCCGGTCGGTGTGCGCGCGTCCGTGTCCGTGGTCGTCGTCGGGTTCACCGGTCCTCCTCCACCGCGTCGTGGTCCTGCCCGTGCCCGTCACGCCCGGTCGTGCCGCCGGTGCCGCCGTCCGGGTCCGCTCGACGGCCGTCGTCGCGCTCCGCACGGCGGCCCCTGTCGCGCCGCGCGTCGCCGTCCCCTCCGTCACGGGCGAGGGCGGCGTCCGCGCCCCGTGGGGCCCCGCTCCCGGAGGCGGCGTGGCGCACCGTGCCCTCGGTCAGTTCGAGGTAGGCCCGCTCCAGCGACGCCTCTTCGCGGTACAGGGCGTGCACCCGCACACCCGCCCGGTGCGCGGCGTCGCCCACCTCCTCGGGCCCGGCCCCCTGGACCCGCAGTCCCCCGTCCCGGCCCTGCTCCACGTCGACCCGGCGCCCGTGCGCGCCCCGGCCGCGCAGCCGGTCCGCGAGAATTCCCGGATCGGGGGTGCGGACGACGGTCCGGGCGTGCGACCACGCCTCAATCAGCTCCGCCATGGGCGCCTCGGTGACCAGGCGGCCGCCCCCGACCACCACCAGCCGGTCGGCCACCTGCTGCATCTCGGTCATCAGGTGGCTGGAGACGAAGACGGTGCGCCCTTCGTCGGCCAGGTCCCGCATGAGCCCGCGGACCCAGCGCACCCCGTCGATGTCGAGCCCGTTGACCGGTTCGTCGAAGACGAGGCACCCGGGGTCGCCGAGCAGCGCCGCGGCGATGCCCAGGCGCTGCCGCATGCCCAGGGAGAAGCCGCCCACCCGGCGGCCCGCGACGTCGGTGAGCCCGACCGTGCCGAGCACCTCGTCCACGCGGCGGCGCGGCAGGCCGGTCGCGCGGGCGAGGGCGAGCAGGTGGGCGCGGGCGCTGCGCCCGGGGTGCGCCGCCCCGCCGTCGAGCAGCGCCCCGACCTCCCGTTCGGGCCGGGGCAGGTCGGTGTACCGGCGCCCGTTCACCAGGGCGCGCCCGGAGGTCGGCCGGTCCAGCCCGAGCAGCAGGCGGATGGTCGTCGATTTCCCCGCGCCGTTCGGCCCGAGGAAGCCGGTCACCTGGCCGGGCCGGACGTCGAAGGTGAGGGCGTCGACGGCGGTGGTCCCGCCGTAGCGTTTGGTGAGTTCCCGCACTGCGAGCACGAGGGCGCCTCCCCGGTCGTACGCGTCGACGCCGTTCGCGTCGCTGACGCGACCGAAGGTAGGCAGTGGGCGCGGTGCGGCACATCGTCGCGGGGTCGGGACCGCGCTATGCCCTGGGGCATAGCGAGTGGGCCGTCGGGAGGAGGGGGCCACCGGAGCGGGGCGGCCCGTCGGCCGCCCGCTAAGGCGGGCCGGACCCGGCCCGCCTCGCATCCGTGAGGACTCGGCTGGTCTGCCGAACGGAGGTTGCGGCGCTGCGCCGGACGTGAGCGCCAGGGCGGTGCACCGTCCCGACGGCGCCGGTGGTATCCCCCCGACCGGGGCCGGAGGCCGGTCCGGCCACTCGTCCAGGAGGTACCAGCCGGGTCGCGTCCGAAGGAGCGCGACACCGTCGCGTTACGGATGTGGAGGCCCCGGCAGGAGGACGGGGTCCGCCGGTCCCGGCCGCTGCCGACCGGATCATCGCCGCAGGGGGCGCGTTCGCTGGAGTGGTGCCGTTTCCATCGAACCAGGTCAGCGCCGTGCTCAGCGTCCCTCCTGTCGGCGGACGGCCGAAGGGCGTAGACCGACGGCGGCCACGGCCGCCGAAGGTTCCGCCACCCCGGCGGACACCACCCTGAGATGCCGTGTGCACCTACTCGGCCTGCGGTGGATCGGCCGTTTCGCCGTCGGGCGTGCCGGGTGCCGCGACGGTCATGGCGGTCACCGCCACCGTGCTGTATTCGACGGTGAATTCGCCGCCCAAGGCGTCGATGGCCTCACCGACCTTGCGGAGGATGCCGTCCGCCGCCTCGGGCGGGAGGCGGGTGAGCGCTCCGTGCGTCGGGAGCTGGTCGAGCCATTCGTCGCGGGTGTAGCGGCATTCCCAGTCGAACCGCCACCGTTCGGGGGCGGTGAACGCGCCGGCCGCCTTCATGCCCTCTTCGGCGGGGGCGAGGAAGGCTTCGTGTCCGGCGCTGCCCTTGTCCAGGGCGCGCACGTCGAACGGGGCGTCGGGGGCCGCCTGCTCGAAGGCGTCCGCGAAGGCCTCCGCGACCGCTGACGGTGGGTGGAAGGCGTGCCAGAACACGGAGAGCACGCCTCCGCCGCGCAGGGCCCGGGCGGCCCTGACGGCCCCCTCCGCGGGGTCGATCCAGTGCCAGGCCTGGCCGGAGACCACGGCGTCGAACGTGCGCCCGTTCGGGTCCCACTCTTCGAAGCGGGCCGTCTCGACGCCGATGCCCGTGCCCCGGGCGAATTCGGCCATGCGTGCGTCCGGTTCGACGCCGAGGACGTCGTGGCCCGCGTCGCGGAACTGCCGGGCCACGATGCCGGTGCCGCAGCCGGCGTCGAGCACGCGGGGGCCGGGGAGCGCCGCGGCGATGCGGTCGATCAGCGCCCGGGGGTACCGGCGGCGGGTGCGGTCGTAGCGTTCGGCGTCGACACCGAACGACTCGGCGGTGCGGCGGTGCCGGTGGGGTGCGGGATCCCCGGATTGAGTGGGCATGCGCCCACTATAATGGGCACATGCCCACTCTGGAAGGGTGGGCCGGAACCGGGACCGTGCGGCGGCGACAGGCGGGAGGTCGGGAGCGATGCCCACCGGGGTGCACATCCGCGACGTCCGCGCCCGCCTCTTCGGGGCCGCCGAGCGCATCCTCGTCCGGGACGGGCCGCAGGCCCTGACCAGCCGCGTCGTGACCGACGAGGCCGGATGCGCGAAGGGCGTCCTGCACCGGCACTTCACCGACTTCGACGGCTTCCTCGCCGAGCTCGTCCAGGACCGCGCCGCGCGGATCGAGGCCCGGGCCCCGGCCCTGCTCGGCGCCGCCGGGACGGGGACGGTGGCGGGCAACCTGGCCGAGGAGCTCGCCGACCTGTTCGGGTCCGTCGCGGCGGCGGTGGTCCCGCTGGTCACCTTCCGGGACGGGCTGCGCGCCCGGCTGCGCGCCCTGCGTGGGCCCCAGGGCGCGGGCATCCCGGTTCTGGCCGAGGCCACGGAGGCGATCGCCGCCTACCTCGCGGCCGAACAGCGGCTGGGGCGGGTGCCCCCCGAGGCGGACCCGGGCATGCTCGCCCCGGCGCTCGTCGGCGCGGCGCACCTGCGGTTCGCGGACCGGGAGGGCGCCGCGCCGGAGCCCGAGGACGTGCGGGGGATCGTCGCGGCGGTGCTGGGTCAGGCCGACCAGCCCGGGTCCCGCCCGCTGTAACCCAGCGCCCGGTCGAACAGCGGGGCGCCGTCCGGGACCGCGACGACGGGGCCGAACAGGCCCGCCCGCGCCTCCGGGATGTCCGGCACGCTCGCCGCGAAGTCGTGGCTCACCTGGGCCTCCCACTCCTCGCACGTGTAGTCCCGACCCGTCGCGCGGGCCAGGTCCCACCCGTGCAGGATCAGCTCGTTCAGCGCGACGGCCCCCGCCTCCCCGCCCGACAGGGTGACACCGCCGGCGGCCGTCTCGCCCTCCCAGGCCTCGGGTGCGCGCCAGGCCTCGGCCAGCGCGTCGAGCCGCCGCGACAACTCCTCCCTCCAGTCCGCGGGCAGGTTGTCCCCGTCGGCCTCCGGCGGCGGGCCGTCGTCGGCCGAGTTGGCCTTCTCCGCGGCCCGGCGGAACGCCAGGGAGAGCATGAGCACGTGGTCCAACAGGCCCGCGACGTCCATCCCGGTGCACGGTGTGGGGGCGCCGAGCCGCGCGTCGGGGGTGTCGGCGGCCAGGGCGGCGAGGCGCCGGGCCGCGGGGCCGAGGTCGAGGTGTTCTGCCATGGGTGATGCCTCTTTCCTGTCGATGTGCCGCTCGTGCGGTCCCTCGCAGTACCGACTCGCGGGGAGCGCGGAACTCATCGCACACACGGCCGAATCCGGAGAAATGATCGTTATGGAGCGCGCATTCGAGGATCTGGTGGAGGAGGGCGCGGCCGCGCCCGTCGACGGGTGGGACTTCTCCTGGCTGGACGGGCGCGCCACCGGGGAGCGGCCGTCGTGGGGCGAGCAGGGCCTGCCGGCCTCCCGCCTGGCGCGGGCCCCGGCCGTGCTCGACCTGCATACCGGCGGGGGAGAGGTGCCGGCGGGCACCGTGGACCCGGCGGGCGCGGCACCCCCGCTGACGGTGGCGCCCGCGTCGTGGGAGCCGAATCTCGTCCGCGCGGCGGCGCGGCTGCGGCCGCTGCGCGGCGCCGTGGTCGCCGCGGCCGACGCGGGGCCGCTGCCGTTCGCCGCGGAGGTCTTCGACCTGGTCTCGTGACGCCGCCCGGCCACGGTGCCGTGGGGCGAGGTGTCCCGGGTGCTGCGGCCCGGCGGCTCCTACCTGGCCCAGCACGTCGGCCCGGCGAGCGCGTTCGACCTGGTCGGGTTCTTCCTGGGGCCGCAGCCCGCCGCGCGCAGGGAGCGCCGCCCGGACGACGAGGCGGCAGCGGCCCGCGCCGCCGGGCTGGAGGTGGTGGACCTGCGCTCCGAGCGCCTGCGGATAGAGTTCTCCGACGTGGGGGCGGTCGTGTACCTGCTGCGCAAGGGGGTGTGGCTGGTGCCCGGTTTCGGGGCGGCGGCCCACCGCGAGCGGCCGCGGACGCTGCACCGGCGGATCGTGTCCGATGGGCCCTTCGTGGCGCACGCCTCGCGCGCCCTGATCGAGGCGCGTAAGCCCGGCCGATGACGTAAAGTGGATGATCTGGGAATCTCTTTGCGCTGTCGCGGAACGCGGCGGCGCTTTTGACTGCTTACGGAACGGGACATGACTGACGACAGCCGATCGGGGGGCCGCGACGGCTCCGGAGCGCGTGACCAGGGAGGCCGCCCCGGCGGGTCGGGCGGCCGCGGGCGAGGCGGCGGCCGGCCCGGGTCCGGCGGCCCCCGCGGCGGCGGTGCGCGCGGCGGCGGTGCGCGCGGCGGCGGTGCGCGCGGCGGCGGTCCCCGCGGGGGCGGTGGCCGCGGAGGAGGCCCACGCGGCGGCGGCGGGCGCCGGTTCGACGGCGGCCGCGGCGGAGGTCGTCCCGGCAACGAGCGCGGCGAGCGCGGGGAGCGGCGCGGCGGGCAGCGCGGCGACCGGCGGGACCGCCACAATGCCGACGACACCCGGCGCGAGGAGAGGGAGAAGGGCCCGTCCCTGCCCGAGGACGTCAGCGACCGCGAGCTGGCCGGAGACGTCCGCCGCGAGCTGGCGACCCTGCCGCGCTCCCTGGCGCAGGTCGTCGGGCGCCATTTGGCCGCCGCCGGACGCCTCCTCGACGAGGACCCCGAGGCCGCCTACACGCACGCCACTTACGCCCGCCGCCGCGCCTCCCGTGTGGCGGCCGTGCGCGAGGCCGCGGGCGTGGCCGCCTACAACGTGGGCAAGTGGCAGGAGGCCCTGTCCGACCTGCGCGCGGCGCGGCGCATCAACGGCAGCTCCGCCTACCTGGCGGTGATGGCCGACTGCGAACGCGGCCTGGGCCGTCCGGAGCGCGCGCTGGAGCTGGCCCGCTCGCCGGAGGCCGAGGAGCTGGACACGGACGCCCGCGTGGAGCTGCGCATCGTCGCCTCCGGCGCCCGCCGCGACATGGGGCGGCCCGAGGCGGCCCTGGTGGAGCTGCAGGTGCCCGAGCTCAAGGAGCGCCGGGCCCGCCCGTGGGCCGCGCGCCTGTTCTACGCCTACGCCGACGTCCTGGAGGAGCTGGGGCGGGAGAAGGACGCGCGGGAGTACTTCGCGCGCGCCTCGGCCGTGGACCGCGAGGGCCAGACCGACGCCGACGAGCGCCTGGCCGAGCTGGAGGGCATCGAGCTGGTCGCGGTGGACGACGGCGTCGTCTGGGCGGACGCCGAGGACCCCGAGGCCGTGGGCGGCACGGAGGACCACGACGGCCCGGAGGGGCGGGGCGCCCGGGAGGCCTGAGCGGTGATCGTCAGAGGAGGGGCGCCCGCCATGCCGGCGGGCGCCCCTCCTCTTCGTGTGCCTTCGTGCCTCCCGCCCTACTGGCTTGGCCGGGGGCGGAACGGGCCGCGGGGGCCGGCGCCCCGGCCAGGCCCGGGGCGGTGGGGTGGAACAGCGGTGGGGCGACCGGCCCCCTCGGCCCGGTCGCCCCACGCGTCCTCTCGGCGTGCGCCGCCCTGCCCCGGTCTTCCGGGGCGGGAGGGGTCAGTTCTGCTCGGCGGGCTCCTCCGTGGGGATGCCGTGCTTGCGGTAGTGGGCGCTGCGGCGCGTGAGCACCAGCGAGGCCAGCACCGTCGCCACCAGCGAGGCGATGAGCACGCCGCCCTTGGCGTGGTCCAGGGTGAGCCCCGGCTCGTAGGCCAGTTCGCTGATGAGCAGCGACACGGTGAAGCCGATCCCGGCGAGCTGGGACATGCCCGCGATGTCGACCCACTGCAGCGTCGGATTGAGCTCGGCGGAGGTGAGCTTGGTGGTCAGCCAGGCCCCGCCGAGGATGCCGATGAGCTTGCCGACCACCAGGCCCGCGATGACGCCCAGGGCGACGGTGTCGGTGAACATCGAGCCGATGCCGGAGAAGACGACGCCGGCGGAGAACAGGGCGAAGATGGGCAGCGCCAGCCCCATGGACCAGGGGCGCAGCATGTGCTCGACGTGGTGCAGGGGCGACTCGTGCTCGCCGCCGCGGATGCGGCTGCGCATCAGCATGCCCATGGCCACACCGGCGATGGTGGCGTGCACGCCGCTCTCGTGCATGAACGCCCAGATGAGGAATGCCAGCGGGAGGTAGACGACCCAGTTGGGCACGGCTGAGCGGTTGAGCACCGCCGCGATGCCGCGGCCCTGCTGCAGGAACCCGAAGACCACCAGCAGCGCCACGGCGGCGAACAGGTAGGTGAACTTCAGGTCGTCGGTGTAGAAGATCGCGATGACCGTGATCGCGCCCAGGTCGTCGACGATCGCCAGGGTCAGCAGGAAGGTCCGCAGGGCCGGGGGCAGCGACTTGCCGATGATCGCCAGGATGGCGAGCGCGAAGGCGATGTCGGTGGCCATCGGAATGCCCCAGCCGCCGATGTCCTCGGGGCGGGCCATGTTCATCCCGGCGAAGATGAGCGCCGGGACGATCATGCCGCCGACGGCGGCGACGATCGGCAGCATGGCGCGGCGCGGGTTGCGCAGCTCGCCGTGCACGAACTCGTGCTTGAGCTCGGCTCCGACGATGAAGAAGAAGACGGCCAGCAGTCCGTCGGCGGCCCAGGTGCCGACGGTCAGGTCCAGGTGGAGCGGGGCGGAGGGGCCGATGGTGAAGTCGCGGATGGCCTCATAGGCCCCGGAGAAGGGGGAATTGGCCCACACCAGGGCGACGGCCGCGGCCCCGATGAGCAGGAATCCGCCGACCGCGTCTGATCGCAGTGCGTCGGCGAGTGCGTGCACACCGGTCTTCTTCACCATAAGCGGTTCTCCCGAGTCGTCCTTGGGGATTGCGTACGTCGCCGACCAGACTTCCCGGCACACCAGTGCGCAGCACGGCACTGCGCTTCCTTAACACTGCCTTATGCACCGGACTGTATACAAATCACCGTGCGTGACGGAGATCGTTCATACCCTCCTGACCAGCAGGTTCCCCGCTGCCGTGAGATCTCGATGACAGCCTTTCACGTTCCGTCACGGTCGGCGGGGTACGGCGTCCCGGCACCTGTTCGGCGCCGCAGGGTAGGATAGCCGCCGTGCCCGCACCCGACCTCGGCGGCGCGGTGGTGCGCGTCGGCGCCCTCCCCGACCGCCACGACTCGGTGGTCTGCCTGCTCTTCGACCGCGGGCGGCCGGTCCTGGTGCGCCACCGCGACCGCGCCTGGGAGTTCCCCGGCGGCCACGCCGAGCCGGGAGAGGACCCGGAGGCGACCGCCCGCCGCGAGGCCCGCGAGGAGGCGGGGGCGGAGCTGGGGGAGGTCCGCACGGCCGGGCACTATGTTCTCGCCGACGGGCACACCACCGTGGTCACCTGCGCCGAGGCGCGGGCGTTCCGCCCGCTCAGCGGGGACTTCGAGACCGTCGAGGTGCGCTCCTTCGACACCCTCCCGGACGCGCTGTCCTGGGACGACGGCATCTATGCCCACCTGTTGCGGGAACTGGGGCTTCCGGGCGTGCCGTGACCTCCGCCGGTGACCGCCGAGCGCCGACCGATGACCGGTGACCGCCACCGGGGCCGAGGCCGGGGCCGGGGCCATGCGCTCGCGCTTCCGTGCCCCGGCACTCCCGTGCCCCCCGCACTCCTCCGCGTCCCGGCGGCCGGGGCTCAGCGCAGCTGCCCGTCGGCGCCGCCCTGCCGCTCCTTCTGTTCCTTCTGCTCCTCCTCCAAGCGGTCCAGCCAGTGCCAGATCCCGCTGGTGTTGCCCTCCACGCCGCTGAGGATGTCCATCACCTCGGCCGACTCGGCGGGGGCGTCGTCGGGCAGCGGCCGGTAGCGCTTCTGCACGGCGTCGCGGACCATGGCCACCGCGTGGTCCAGGTCTCCGACCGAGGCGCGCGCCCGGCGCACCTCCTCCACCCAGGCGTGCAGCTCCTCCCGGGCCCGCTCCAGCGTTCCCTCGACCTCTTCGACCGCGCCGAAGTGGGAGAACATCAGGCGGCGGGCGCCGATGTCGGAGAACAGGTCCAGGGAGCGCTGCGCCGCCGCGAAGTCGAAGTCCGGCGGCGGGGTCGCGGGGCGCACGTCCCCGGTGTAGGGGTTGTACACGCCGAGGGCGTCGCCGGTGTACAGGTCGCCGGTGGCGGTGTCGGTGAGGCCGACATGGTGCTTGGCGTGACCGGGGGAGTAGTGCGCGACGAGCTTGCGCCCGGCGCCCAGCTCCACCTCGCCGGTGGTGCCGACGGAGCGGATGCGGGCGGAGTCGGAGGGACGCATCTCCCCGAACAGGGTGTCCAGCCGGTCGCCCCAGACCATCCGCGCCGAGCGCATGAGCCGACCGGGGTCGGCCAGGTGGCGGGCGCCGCGCTCGTGCACCACGATCTCGGCGCGCGGGAACATGCGGGCGATGTCGCCAACGCCGCCGGCGTGGTCCAGGTGGATGTGGGTGACCACGATGGTGGCCAGGTCGTCGGGGCCGATGCCGAGCGCGCCCATCCGGTCGCGGAGCACCTCGGCGGAGCCGGCGGTGCCGACCTCCACCACGCACGGCCGCTCGGTGCGGATGAGGTAGCTGGAGGTGATCCCCGGGTACCCGGCCATCATCGTGTCGATGGCGAAGACCTCTTCACCCAGGGCGGTGATGCCCTCGCTCGCGTCCACCGCTGTACTCCCTTCTGCGAAGTCGGACCCGAATCTAGTTCACCGGCCCCGGGAGGGGGCCCACCGGCCCCCGTCGCCGCGGTCCCCGGCTCCGTTCCTCCGTCCACAGGCGCGCGATCGGCGCTGACGGGGACGGCGCCCGCGCCGCATCCTGGTTCCGACAACCGAGCGGTCCCGAAGGGGACCCCATCGTCGGGAGGCGCATATGCCCCGGATTCCGTCCGTGCCGTCCACCGCGGCCGCCCCAGCGGCCGTGAACGCCCCGCCCGCCCGCCGCGCCCCGGCCCACCGCAACGAGGTGGTGCTGGCGGGGCGCGTCACCGCCGAGCCGTCCGTGCGCGAACTGCCGAGCGGCGAGCACCTGGTCAGCTGGCGCATCTCGGTGGCGCGGCCCCCGTCGGACCTCCGCCGCGGCCCCCAGGCCGACCCGTTCACCTGCGTGAGCTTCCGCCCGGACATCCGGGAGGCGGTCCGGGGGTGGCGGATCGGCGACCTGGTGCAGGTGTCGGGGGCACTTCGCCGCCGCTATCGGCGCGCGGCCCGTGGCGGAGGCGGAACGGTGGAGGTAGAGGCCACCGGGGTGCGGGCACTCGGCACGGGGGAGGAGGGTGGCGCGGACCCGACCGGGCGCACCCCCGACCGCCCCTGAGGGCGCCTGAGCGTTCGCGTCCGTGACCTGGTCACTTCCCCGCCGTTCCTCTCTCCGACGCCTGCAGGGGACGGGGATAGGCGGCATCCCATAGCCCGCCGCGTGGGTCACCGTGGTCCAAGCGGCCCCACGCCGTTAGACGGAGCCGGGGCTCTGAGCACGGGAGCGGCGGAACTGGGCGTTCGGTTCCGGAACATCGGCTATCGGTGATTCCTCGCGGTGCGGGTGGGTGGGCGGCTCGGCTGGTTCCCCGCTGGCGGGCCCTGGCTGGGCGGCGGGTGGCCGGGGTGTGGGGTGGGGGCGGCGGCGACGAAGGTGGGCGGTCCTTGCGGTGGCGTTGTCGGCCGCCGGGTGTGTGCGTGGTCGGGGTGTTTGGCGG
>NZ_JAQFWP010000105.1 GCF_027706745.1 Nocardiopsis suaedae
CCTGGTGGCCGGAATCCGGGGCCCGATACCGGCCACCAGGCGCACCTCGACGAACCCGCCCCCGGACGGCCCACCCGAGGCTCCGAGGCGCGGGCCCGGCGGCCGCCAGGAACGCGAACAGACCTCACCTTCCCGGCCGCGCCGCCCACCTGTACCGCGAGGGTCCGGGCAGACGGCGGGCAGGGCCGGGGAACCGGTCGGCTTCTGCCGTCGCCGCCAACCACGGTGACCACGCACACGCCGGGTAGCCGACAGCACTCCCGCATGGGCCGCTGCCCTCCGTCGTCGCCGCCTTCTCTCTCACACTCCGACAGCCCGGCGGCCGGTCAGAGCCTTGGTGTTCACTCGTCGCCGCCGGGGCGTCCGTCGACCGCGACCCGTGCCGCGTCCACGAAGGCGGCGACCGCCGGGTGCTCGCCGCCTCCCGTCCGGAAGGCGACCTTCGACCGGCGGAAGACCGGAAGCCGGGTCAGTACCGCCCCCACGGGAGTGGGAGTGGTGGCGATCTCCGGGACGAACCCCACCCCCTGCCCGATGGCGGCCAGCGACAGCACCGTGCGGAAGTCGTTGACCTGGTGGCGGATCCTCGGCTGGAACCCGGCCGCCTGGCAGGCGCGCACGACCGTCGCGTGCCCGGTCGTCCCGTCCCGCGCGGTGATCCACGGGGCGTCGGCGTAGGGGCCGAGCAGCTCCGCGAGGGTGCCGGAGCGCCCCGCGCCCTCCGACGACGTGTCGGTACCCGGGGGAGGAGCCGTACCGGGGTCCGCGCCTGTCGCGAGATACATCGGCTCTTCCAACAGGGACACCTCGTCCACCGTGGTGTCCGGTGACGCGGGGACGAAGTCGTAGTCGTGCACGAGCGCCGCGTCCAGGTCGCCCGCCCGCAGGCCGTCGGAGACGCGCGCCGAGTCGATCTCCTGCACCATCGGCTCCAGCGCCGGGTGCCGCCGGGCCAGCTCGGCAAGCGCGGCGGGAAGGATGGTGTGGCCGCCCGAGGGGAAGGTCCCCACCCGAAGCGGCCCGCCGATGCCTTCCCGCGCCCCGGCGAGTTCGGCCACCGCCAGTTCGAGGCGTTCCAGCACGGCGTCGGCGTGCTGGACGAGGGTCCGGCCCGCGGGGGTGAGGACCACCCGCCTGCCGCTGCGCTCCAGCAGAGGCACACCCGCCTCCCGTTCCAATGCGCTGAGCTGCTGGGAGACCGCGGAGGCGGTGAAGGTCAGGGCATCGGCCACGGCCGCGATGGTGCCCCGCCGGTCCAGTTCGCGGAGCAGGTGGAGGCGGCGCACATCGAGCATAAGAACAGCTTAGGTGTTTCGCCAGAAATCGGAAATGGACCTACGGTGTCGACCTCGGCGAGGCTGGGGGCATGACCTCCGAACCGATCCTCACCGGCCTGTACGTCCCGCTGATCACCCCCTTCACCGACGACCTGCGCCTGGACCGGGGCGCACTCGTCCGCCTCGCCGACGACGCGCTGGCGGCCGGGGCCTCCGGGCTCGTCGCCCTCGGCACCACCGCCGAGTCGGCCACGCTGACCCCGGAGGAGAGGCGGACCGTGGTGCGCGTCTGCGCCGCCGCCTGCCGGGAGCACGGCGCCCCGCTGGTCATCGGCGTCGGCACCAACGACACCGCCTCCGCCATCGCCTCCCTGCGCGAACTGGCCGCCGACGGCGACGCCGCCGCGGCCCTCGTCCCCGCCCCGCCCTACATCCGCCCGGGCGAGGCCGCGACGCTCGCCCACTTCACCGCGCTGGCCGAGCAGGGCGGCCTGCCGCTGGTCGTCTACGACATCCCCGCCCGGACCGGGCAGCCCCTCAGCGCCGGGACGCTCGCCGCGCTCGGCCGCCTGCCCGAGGTCGTCGGGGTCAAGCACGCCACCGGCGCGATCGACGCGACCACGATCGAACTGCTCGACCACCCGCCGCAGGGCTTCGCCGTGCTCGGCGGCGACGACATCGTCCTGTCGCCGCTCCTCGCGGCGGGCGCCCACGGCGGGATCACCGCCTCGGCCAACATCCGCACCGCCGACTTCGCCGAACTGGCCGCCCTGTGGCGCCGCGGCGACGCCGGACCCGCCCGCAGGCTCGGCGCCGACCTGGCCCGGCTGGCCGCCGCCCTCTTCGCCGAGCCGAACCCGACGGTGATCAAGGGCGTCCTGCACGCCCAGGGCCGCATTCCCAGCCCGGCCGTCCGGATGCCGCTGCTGGCGGCCTCCGCCGCCTCGGTCGACAGGGCCGCGCACCTGGCCGACACCTCTGCCCGCCACGAGGCGCTGACCCCGTGCTGAGGCACGGACCGCCGGGCGGCCCCGGCCCCGCCGCGCGGCCATGGCCCCCGGTCAACCCCGCCCCGCCCCTGAGTGAAGCGGGCCGAAGCGGACCGGGGCCACAGGCGTTCCTTTAGTACGGACGGTCCCCCACGATGGCCACGCGCTCGGCGACGCGCGGGTGCGGGTGGTAGTCGTTCACCGCGTAGTGCTGCGTGGCGCGGTTGTCCCAGAACGCGATCGAGTTCTTCTCCCACCGGAACCGCACCTGGTACTCGGGCACGTGTGCCTGCTGGAACAGGTGCCGCAGCAGCGCGTCGCTCTCCTCGCGCTCCATGCCCAGGATGCGGGTGGTGAAGGAGACGTTGACGAACAGCGTCTTGCGCCCCGTCTCCGGGTGGGTGCGCACCACGGGGTGGTGCACCGGCGGGAACCGGTCCTGCCACTCCAGCAGCCGCTCCCGGTCCAGGAAGCGCGCGAAGCCCGGGATCACGTCGTGCTCGGCGACCGCCCCGTCGATGCGGGCCTTCACATCCTCGGAGAGGTTGTCGTAGGCGGCGGCCATGTCGGCCCACATGGTGTCCCCGCCCTGCGGCGGCACCTCGACGAGGCGGAGGATCGCCCCCAGGGCGGGCTCGCGCCGCCACGTCACATCGGTGTGCCAGACGTTCTCGTAGCTCGGAGGCATCTTCCCCTTGGCGAAGCGCGCGATGACGGCGTCGTCACCCTGGTCGATGAAGGGGTTGGTCTCCAGCTCGCCCCACATGCGGGCGATCTGCTGCTGCCGATCGGAGGTGATCGGCTGGTCGCGGAAGAACACGACCTTGAACTCCAGCAGCGCGCGGTGAATCTCGGCCCGCAGCTCCTCGGAGATCTCCTCGCGCAGGTCGACCCCGTGGATCTCGGCGCCGACCACCGGGCCGAGGGGGCGCGCCTCGAACAGCCGGTACGGCGCGGACTCCTGGCCCTCGGCGAGGCGGCGCAGCGTGCGCGGCCCCTCGACGACGGCCTCGTCCACGGTGCGCGCGTCACGCAGCCGCGTTTCCGGATTCGTTGTCGGGTTCTCGGCGATGGTCATCAGGTCGTTCCTTTCCTTCGGGAGCGCACTTCCTTCGGGAGCGCAATCGGTGGACCGGTCGCGGGGTCTCCGGACCGGGGATCGGGGGATCCGGACGGCCCGGGTGTCCTGGGGAGCCCGGGCGGTCCGGTCGCAGCGGTACGTGGTCGCGCAGCCGCGTCGGGTGATGGAGTCGGGTGCGGTGGGACGGGTGGGCGTGCTCTGGCGAACGCGTCCGGGCAGGCGCGGCCGCCGCCGGGTCGGGACGGAACGGCGTCGGTCGGCCTCAGGGGGCCGAAGAGGACGTCAGCGAAGGGCGGACAGGGATCGGCGGCGGACCGGGATCACGGCGACGGACGTCCGGCGGAGTCGGGTCTCCTGAGGAGACGGGTGTCCGTCGGCACGGCGAAGCGGAGGGAAGCGAGCCGGGATCGTCGCCCGGGACGGCGCTGAGAGGTGCGCCGGATCAGACGCTGAAAGGAGGAGACCCCAGGCGGCCGCGGAGGCGGATCACCCCGGCGGCACCGCGGCCCACGGCGCGGTCGCGTCGGCCCTGACGGATCGTCAGGAGGAGGCGGGGGTCTGTGCTCATGGCGCCGAGCATGGGGGAGAGGTCCGACGTCTGTCAAGGCGAGTCCGAGCCGTGACACCGCCCGGGAACCCGGCGCGGGGGTCGCACGTTAGGTTGTAGGCAGTAGACCCACAGCCCTGGAAAGGCTTGCACAGACATGCGGATGAGGAGCTCCAATCCCGTCCTGAAGCGGGCGATGCAGTCCGGTCAGGGCGGCGGGTACGGCCAGCAGGCATACGGCGGCTACCAGCAGCCGTATGGACAGCCCGGCCATCCCCAGCCCGGATACGGACAGGACGCCTACGGCTACCCCCAGCCCGGCGCTTACGGCCAGCCGCCCATGGCGCCCGCCCAGGGCCGGCTGACCATCGACGACGTCGTCGTCAAGACCGGCATCACGCTCGGGGCCGTGCTCGTCACGGCGGTCATCAACTACTTCATCGGGTGGATGGTCAACCCCGGCCTCGCGATCGGCCTGACCCTCCTCGGGGCCCTCACCGGGCTGGTCCTCGGCCTGATCATCGGCTTCAAGGGATCGACCAACCCGGCCCTCATCCTGGCCTACGCCGCCTTTGAAGGGCTCTTCGTCGGCGGGTTCAGCTTCTTCCTCGAAGCGCAGCTGGCGTCGAACGGGATCACCGACTCCACCACGGGCTCCCTCGCGGTGCCCGCGATCTTCGGCACGATGTTCGTCGCCGGGACGATGCTCGCGCTGTACAAGTTCAAGGTCATCCGCGTCACCAACACCTTCGTCAAGGTGGTCTCGGCCGCGGCGATCGGCTTCCTCGTCCTGATCCTGGCCAACTTCCTGCTGAGCTTCTTCATCGACGGCGGTCTGGGCCTGCGCGCCGCCAGCCCGCTCGGCCTGCTCGTCAGCGCCGTCGCGATCGTGATCGCCGCCGCCGTGCTGGCGATCGAGTTCAAGAACGTCGACGACGCCATCGCGATGGGCATGCCGGAGAAGTTCTCCTGGCAGCTCGCCTTCGGCCTGACGGTGACCCTGGTCTGGCTCTACATCGAGATCGTGCGCATGATCTGGATCGTCAAGACGCTCTTCGAGTAGCCCGAGCCGTCTGAACGGCCCGGCCGCCCTCGGAGCGGACCGGAAACGGGCCGGACCGAACACGGGAAAGGCGCCGCACCCAAGGGGTGCGGCGCCTTTCCCGCGCCGGGGATACGCCCGGTCGTCCGTCGTGGGTCGTCCTCGGGACCCGGCCTCAGGAGCGCTGCCGCGGGATGGGCTGGTGGCTCCGGTGACGGCGCACGTACTCCTGCACGATCGCCTGGGCGTAACCGCGGCTGAGCTCGTACTCGTCGGCGAGCCAGGCGCTGCGCTCGGAGCAGCGGGTCAGTGACGGCCCCTTGTCGAGGGCGTCGAACCACTCGTGGAGGTCGCGACCGGTGACGGACGGGATGCGGGCGAGCAACTGGGCGTGGATCTCCGGCGAGTGGGTCACCGCCATGGGTGCACCTCCGATGCTGAGCGGCACTTACCTGCGACCTTGCAACAGGATGAAGCCTCGGACAAGCCCCGGTGACAGGGTTTTACCCTCGGTTTCGCGGTCCGGGGCGCCCCGGTGGTCCGGGACGCCCCGATTCCTCCGCATCCGCCCGCCTCGTCGGCCCCCGCGGTCAGCTCAGCCGCTCGAAGACGGCCGCCATCCCCTGGCCGCCGCCCACGCACATGGTCTCCAGGCCGAAGGTCTTGTCGTGGAACTGCAGCCCGTTGAGCAGGGTGCCGGTGATGCGCGCACCGGTCATGCCGAAGGGGTGGCCCACGGCGATCGCCCCGCCGTTGACGTTGAGCTGGTTCTCGATGTCGATGCCGAGGTCGTCGGCCGACGGCAGCACCTGGGCGGCGAAGGCCTCGTTGATCTCGACCAGGTCGATGTCGGAGATGGTCATGTTGGCCCGGCCCAGCGCCTGCCGGGAGGCCTCCACCGGCCCCAGCCCCATGATCTCGGGGGACAGCGCGCTCACCCCGGTGGACACGATCCGCGCCAGCGGGGTCAGCCCGAGCTGGGCGGCCTTGGTGTCGCTCATGATGACCACGGCGGCGGCGCCGTCGTTGAGCGGGCAGCAGTTCCCGGCGGTCACCGTGCCGTCCGGGCGGAACACCGGCTGGAGCTGGGAGACCTTCTCGTAGGAGGTGCCGGGCCGGGGGCCGTCGTCGGCGTCGGCGACGGTGCCGTCCGGCAGCGTGACCGGGGTGATCTCGCGGGACCAGAACCCGTTCTCGATGGAGGCCTCGGCGCGGTTCTGCGAGCGCACGCCGAACTCGTCCTGGCGCTGCCGGGAGATGCCGCGCATCTGGGCCACGTTCTCGGCGGTCTGGCCCATGGCGATGTAGACGTCCGGCAGCTCGCCGTCCTCGCGCGGGTCGTACCAGGTGCCGGCGCCGCCCTCGGCGCGGCGGGCGGTGCGCTCCTCGGCCGGGGTGAACGCGGGGTTCTTGGTGTCGGGCAGGGAGTCGCTGTTGCCCTTGGTGAACCGGCTGACCATCTCCACGCCGGCGGAGACGAACACGTCGCCCTCCCCGGCCTTGATGGCGTGGTAGGCCATCCGGGTGGTCTGCAGGCTGGAGGAGCAGTAGCGGGTCAGGGTGGCCCCGGGCACGGTGTCCCAGCCGAGCTGGACCGCGATCACCCGGGCCAGGTTGTTGCCCTGCTCACCGCCGGGCAGGCCGCAGCCCAGCAGCAGGTCGTCGATGTCCTTCGGGGCGAGCTGCGGCACCTTGGCCAGTGCCGCGGTGATGATCTGGGCGGTGAGGTCGTCGGCCCGCAGGTCCTTCAGCGACCCCTTGAAGGCGCGCCCGATGGGGGAGCGCGCGGTCGCGACGATGACGGCTTCAGGCATGCTCGGGGCCCTTCCGATGGTCTGTACGGTCGTCGGGTCTGCCGTGGTAGATCCCGTTATTACCAGCAAGTTAACCTGTCGGCCGCCGAACCGGTCGCGCCGGGGTGCCCCGGCGGCCGTCGGCGGCTCAGGCGCGTGTGGGCGCGGTGCTCTCCGCACCCCCGGCGCCCGCCGTGTCCCCGGCCTGCCCGGTCTGCGCGGCCTGCCCGGCCCCCTGCGCCCCGGCCCCGGGGCGGGCCCGGCCGCCGCGGCGCAGCAGGGCGGCCCAGCGCCCGCGCGGCCCGCGCTCGCGCCCGGCCACCTGCACACCGCTGACCTCCATGCCCGGCTCCTCGGCGGCCTCCACCGCGGCCCGGTCCACCGGCAGGACGCCCTCGCCGCCGCGCCGGTCCAGCGGCGTCTCCAGCTCGGCCAGCAGCCCCAGGGCGGCGCAGGCCGACGGCAGCACCGCGGTCGCCGCGTGGGCGTACCCGCGCGCGGAGGGGTGGAACCGGTCGGGGCCGAACATCTCCTCGGGGCGGGCGGAGAAGTCGTCGGCGAGCAGGTCGGTCAGTGACACGGTGCGCCCGCCCTCCTCCACCACCGCGATGGTCTGCGCGGCGGCGAGCTGGCGCGAGGCCCGGCGGGCCACGGCGCGCAGCGGCTGCCCGATGGGGCGCACGCTGCCCAGGTCAGGGCAGGTGGCCACGACGACCGCGGCGCCCTGGGCGTGCAGGGCGCGCACCACGCTCTGCAGGTGGTGCACGGCGTCGGCCGGGCGCACCCGGTGGATGACGTCGTTGGCGCCGATGAAGACCACCGCCAGGTCGGGGGGCGGCCCGTCCAGCCGCCCGGCCTGGCGCACCAGGTCGGCCGAGGTGGCGCCGACCTTGGCGGTACTGCGCAGCCGCACCGGGCGGTGGGCGGCCTCGGAGATCCCGGCCGCCAGCAGCGCCCCGGGCGTCTGCGGCCCGTCGGTCAGGGCGAACCCGGCGGCGGTGGAGTCGCCGAGGATCGCGAACTCGATGGGTGGGCCGGTGCCGCCGCCGTAGACGCCCTCCACCTCCGGCGGCGTCCACGAGGTGAACCCGATGGCGCGGTAGGCCAGGCGCGCCTGCAGGTACAGCAGCGCCATGGTGCCGGCCCCGAGCAGGGTGAGCCCGCCGCCGCCGAACGCGGTCGCGGTCGCGATCCTCCTGGCCCGTGCGGCGCGCAGCATTGCCCCCTCCTCTGCCCCAAGGGCGGCGGTCCCCCTCGTCCGATAGCAGGATGCCCCCCGCGGGGCCGCCGTACGCACCGGCGGACCCGGGCGGGGACGGCGCCGCCCTTGTAGTGTCGGTGCCACCAGGGGAGACCGCCCCCACCAGGGGCGGGCATCCCGGACAATGGCGTTCAGAAGGGGAGCCCCGATGCGGGTGCACCAGTCGTTGATCGATCTCGTCGGAGACACCCCGCTGCTGCGGCTGAACAAGGTGACCGAGGGCCTGGCGCCGACCGTGCTGGCCAAGGTCGAGTACTTCAACCCCGGCGGATCCGTGAAGGACCGCATCGCGCTCCGGATGGTCGAGGAGGCCGAGAAGGACGGGCTGATCGGCCCCGGGGGCACCATCGTCGAGCCGACCTCCGGCAACACCGGGGTGGGGCTGGCCATCGTCGCCGCCCAGCGCGGCTACCGCTGCGTGTTCGTCTGCCCGGACAAGGTGGGCAACGACAAGCTCGCCGTCCTGCGCGCCTACGGCGCCGAGGTGGTGGTGTGCCCGACCACGGTCGCCCCCGACCACCCGGACTCCTACTACTCGGTCTCCGACCGCCTGGCCGAGTCCATCCCCGGGGCCTGGAAGCCGGACCAGTACGCCAACCGGAACAATCCCGAGTCGCACTACCGGTCCACCGGCCCGGAGATCTGGGAGCAGACCGAGGGGCGGATCACCCACTTCGTCGCGGGCATCGGCACCGGCGGCACCATCACCGGGGCCGGCCGCTACCTCAAGGAGGTCTCCGAGGGCCGGGTCAAGGTCATCGGCGCCGACCCGGAGGGGTCGGTCTACTCCGGCGGCAGCGGGCGCCCCTACCTGGTGGAGGGCGTCGGCGAGGACATCTGGCCCGAGACCTACGACCCGTCGGTCTGCGACGACGTCGTCGCGGTCAGCGACAAGGACTCCTTCCTGATGACGCGCCGCCTGGCCAAGGAGGAGACGCTGCTGGTGGGCGGCTCCTGCGGCACGGCGGTGGAGGCGGCGCTGCGGGTGGCCGCCACCGCCTCCCCCGACGACGTGATCGTGGTGCTGCTGCCCGACGGCGGGCGCGGCTACCTGGCGAAGATCTTCAACGACGAGTGGATGGCCGACTACGGGTTCCTGGCCACCGGGACCGAGGAGCCCACCGCCGGGGACGTGCTCGCGTCCAAGAGCGCCTCGCTGCCGGAGTTCGTGCACGTCCACCCGCACGAGACGGTGGGCACGGCGGTGGAGGTCATGCGCGAGTACGGGGTCAGCCAGGTCCCCGTGATGAAGGAGGAGCCGCCGGTCATGGCGGCCGAGGTGGTCGGCTCCATCGCCGAGCGCGACGTGCTCGACGCCCTGTTCGCCTCCCGGGCGCGGCTGCAGGACACCGTCGGCGACCACATGAGCGCGCCGCTGCCGGTGGTCGGCGGCGGCGAGCCGGTCAGCCGGTGCGTGGAGCTGCTGCGCGGCGCCGGGGCGCTCGTGGTGCTGCGCGACGGCAAGCCCGCCGGGGTGCTCACCCGCCAGGACCTGCTGGCGCACATGGCGGGGTAGCCCCGGGCGCGGCCCGGCCCCCGTCCGTCGGGCGGGGGCCGCGGGCGGAGGCGGCGCCGGCGCCTATTACAGTTCACCACGGTATTACCCGTCGGTAGATTCGAGGCTGCAGGTGGCACGGCTGACGTCCTGGGTCGCGCGCGGGCTGTGGGGGTGGCTCCGCCGCAACGCCGACGTGCGCGCGGACACCCGCGCCGCGCGCCGGTTCGCCGCCTACGGGCCCGGCACCTCCATCGCCTTCCCCACCGCCACGGTCTTCGGCGAGCCGTGGATCGCCCTGGGCGCGCACACCCTCATCGGCGCCGACATCACCCTGTCCGCCGGGATGCTGCCCGGGATGGACCTGGGCCCCGAGCCGCTGGTGCGGATCGGCGACGGCTGCACCATCGGCCGCGGCTCGCACGTGGTGGCGCACTGCTCGGTGGAGATCGGCGACCACGTCTTCACCGGCCCCTACGTCTACATCACCGACCAGAACCACGTGTACAGCGACCCGCACACCCCCGTGGGGCTGCAGTGGCCGCAGGACGCCCCGGTCCGCATCGGGTCGGGCACCTGGATCGGCGCCAACGCGGTGGTGCTGCCCGGGGTGCGGCTCGGGCGCAACTGCGTGGTGGCCGCCGGGACCGTGGTGCGCCCCGGCGCCTACGCCGACCACAGCGTCATCGCCGGGGTGCCCGGCAAGGTGGTGCGCCGCTACGACGACGAGGCCGGGTGGGAGCCGCCGCTGCGCCCGGACGGCGACGGCGCCCACCCCGCGCGCCGCGGCTGCCCGGGCACCGCCCCGCCGCCGGACTGAAGGGCCCCGGCGGGCGGTGCGCACTAGTGTGGGCGCCATGACGTTCGACGGGTTTGAGACGCTGGCGATCCACGCCGGTCAGGAGGCCGACACCGAGACCGGTGCGGTCGTCGTCCCCATCTACCAGACCAGCACCTACGCCCAGGACGGCGTGGGCGGTCTGCGCGGCGGCTACGAGTACTCGCGCACCGCCAACCCCACCCGCAAGGCGCTGGAGGAGTGCCTGGCCGCGCTGGAGGCCGGCGCCCGGGGGCTGGGGTTCGCGTCCGGCATGGCGGCCGAGGACACCCTGCTGCGCACGGTCGCCGGGCCCGGCGACCACGTGATCATCCCCGGCGACGCCTACGGCGGCACCTTCCGGCTCTTCTCCAAGGTGCTGGAGCGCTGGGGGGTCGCCTGGGAGGCGGTGCCGCAGACCGACCCGGACGCGGTGCGCGCGGCCGTGCGGCCCGAGACGGTGGCGATCTGGACCGAGACGCCCACCAACCCGCTGCTCAACATCACCGACATCGAGGCGCTGGCCGGGATCGCGCACGACGCCGGGGCGCTCCTCGTCGTGGACAACACCTTCGCCTCGCCCTACCTGCAGCGGCCGCTCACCCTGGGGGCCGACGTGGTGGTCCACTCCACCACCAAGTACCTGGGCGGCCACTCCGACGTGGTCGGCGGCGCCCTCGTGGTCGCCGACCCGGAGCTGGGCGAGCGGCTGGCCTTCCACCAGAACACCATGGGCGCGGTCGCCGGACCCTTCGACGCCTGGCTCACCCTGCGCGGGGTCAAGACGCTGGGCGTGCGGATGGACCGGCACTGCGCCAACGCCGAGCGGATCGCCGACGCGCTGCGCCACCACCCGGGCGTGAGCGAGGTGGTCTACCCGGGGCTGGCCGAGCACCCCGGGCACAAGCTGGCGGCCCGGCAGATGCGCGGCTTCGGCGGGATGGTCTCCTTCCGGCTGCGCGACGGCGAGAAGGCGGCGCTGCGGATGTGCGAGCGCACGCAGGTGTTCACGCTGGGCGAGTCGCTGGGCGGGGTGGAGTCGCTGATCGAGCACCCGGCGCGGATGACGCACGCCTCGACCGCCGGGTCCCCGCTGGAGGTCCCCGCCGACCTGGTGCGGCTGTCGGTGGGCATCGAGTCCGGCGACGACCTGGTGGCCGACCTGCTGGCGGCGCTGGACTGACCGGCGCGCCCGACCGCGACCGCGGCCCCTCCCGGGAAGCCGGGAGGGGCCGCGCTGTCGTGCGGAGGCCGCCGCGGCGCCCTCGCCTCTTCGGCGCTTACGCCCCGGTGCGGCCGTAGGCCGCGAGGCGGGCGTCGAGGCCGTCCCCGTAGTCGCGGAAAGAGCGGTGGACCGGGCGCGCGGCGGTGCCCCGTTCGGTCCCGGCGATGACCGCCCGCGCGGCTCGGGCCACCTCCCCGGGCGCGGGGAGCAGCCCCAGCGCCAGGTAGCGGGTGTCCTCCAGGGCGACCCAGCCGTCGGCGTCCATGGGGCCGAAGCGCCAGCCGCTCTCCTCGTCCCAGACGAACCGCAGCCGCCCGCCGTCGGCGCCGCGCGCGATGACCGTCGCGTCGCGGGGGTCCATCGGGTCGTTCCAGTGGTCGAGCACCTCGGTGCCGCCCTCGGCCAGCGCGGCGGCGACCGCGTCGACGTAGGGCTGGGGCAGCAGGACCCACGCGGGGGTGTAAGGCGCGGGCATCAGGCCGTTTCCGTTCACGGCGCGTCCTTGTCTAGAACTGTGAGGAATATGAGGACATTGTGAAAGCGACGATGCGAAAGTGAAGAGGAAGGGGTGTGCGCTCGGGTTCAGGGTGGCCGCGTCCCCGTCTCCGGTCAGGGATATGCGGTGTGGGCCCACGGCGCCAATGGGGCGCGCGGGTGTTGTGCAGCCGTGATGATCTCCGACCGTTCCCGGTCGGCGTGCTCATGCCCCTCCACGGACATTGATGTCCGTTTTCGTCCTCAGGATCCCTTTCGTTGCCCCGAATGGCGGGCGTGTCCGGCGCGGGCCGGACACGCGGTCCATTCGGGACGCTCCGCGGCCGTTTCCGTGCGCGGACCGGCCGCCCTCAGATCAGGGCGCCGGTCCGGCCGCGCCGGCCCTCCGCGTCGGCGCGGTCGCCGAGGCTCTCGGGGAAGCAGAGCCCGGAGACGGTGCGGCCGGCGCCGGAGAAGGAGCGGGTGTCGCTTCCGTCGCGCAGCGCGCGGTAGCGGCCGCGGTCGTTGCGCTTGATCCCGATGGAGGCGGCGATCAGCAGCCCCAGCAGGGTGCTGAAGAACACCACCAGGACCAGCAGCAGGATCCCGATGACCAGGGGCATCTTTCATCCTCCTTTCGAACCGCGCGGACCCGTGGGTCCCACGCGACCCCGGAGGCTCTCCGGGGTGAGGAACGGACCCGATGCGGCCGGGGGAGGGAGAAAGATCGTCTTCTTCGGCGTTCCCCTGTTCAGCTTCATCAGATTCATTCCTATGATTATCACCATCGGCTCCTGGCGGCGTTGCGTCAAGACCGGTGAGTAGAATTATTGGTACGAATCGGCGAACGGGAGCGGACAATGGAGCCTCGGCACCTGGAGATCGCCCAGGACCTCATGGAGGACATCGACCAGGGCCGCTACGCCCCCGGCGCGCCGCTTCCCACCGAGGACCGCCTGATGGAGCTCTACGGCACCTCGCGCAACACCGTGCGCCGGGCCATGCAGGAGCTCACCAACCGCGGCCGGATCGACATCAAGCAGGGCAGTGGCAGCACTGTGCGCCGCTACCGGCCCACCACCCACCTGGCGAGCTCCGCCGAGGGCGAGGCCGACGACGAGCGGTACGCCGCCTACGTGCGGCGGATGCGCACCGAGCAGGGGATCGAGCCCAACCAGCGGCTCCGGGTGATCGTGGAGTCCGCCGGGCCGACCGTCGCCGACCTGCTGGAGCTGGGCCCCGCCGAGGAGGACCGCTACGTCGTCATCCGCCGCTGCGACCGCTACCTGGCCGGCCGCCTCTGGCAGCGGCAGCTCTCCTACTACCCGCGGCGGCTCGCCCAGGGGTCGGACCAGGGCTCCGAGCTCATGACGCCCGAGGACATCCAGCGCGGCACCCGGACCCTGCTGGCGGAGATGGGCTACCCGCAGACCCGCTCGTGGGACGTGGTGGGCGCCAAGATGCCCTCGCTGAAGGACTCCACGCTGTTCGGGATCGGGCCGGGCATCCCCCTGATCGTGCACGACCGGCTCGCCTACTCGGGGGACGAGCCGGTCCGGTTCACCAAGACGCTGATGCCGGCCGACCGGCACCAGCTCATGTACTTCGAGGGGGAGATGACCCCCGAGCAGCTGCGCGCGGGGACCGATCTGAACATCTACGACCACTAGCGGGTGCGCGCGGGCGGCCTCGGGGCGTCACGGAAGGCCAGGCCGACGACGCGCCGCCCGGATGCCGACAGTGGGCCTCCTTCGGACTCGTCGCGCAGGGACCGGTAGCCGCCCTTCCGGTCGCGGCTGCGGATGCCCAGGGAGACGGCGAGCAGGAAGCCGAGCGCGAGGCCGGTGACCACCAGCCCCGCGACCAACAGAAGGACCGCCATGGGGCGCCCTCCTTCCCGGTCTCGGACCCGCCAGGGGGTGCGGCGGGGGAGTCGGTGCCGGGATCGGCGTCGATCCGCGGAGTATCGTCGGTTGTCCCACCCATGGATGAGGTGGGACCAGGACAGCGGTTTGGACTTGTTGGTACAGGCTGCATACCCCTCGAGGGACGGTTCATGCGCGAGGAGAGCAGATATCGGAGGATCGCCCGGGTCCTCCGCAGGGAGATCCAGGGCGGAGACCTCGCTCCGGGGGACCGGCTGGCCTCGGAGAAGGAGCTGGAGGAGCGCTTCGAGGCCTCCCGCAACACCGTGCGCCTGGCCCTGGGCATGCTGCGCAACCAGGGGCTCGTGGTCAGCCACCCGGGCCGGGGCCATTTCGTGCACGACGTGCTGCCGGTGACCTACTACGCCAACCGTTCGGCGAAGGAGACCGGGTCGGGCATCGAGTTCGCCGCCTTCGGCGCGGGCGCGCGGGTGGCCGAGCTGCTCATCGAGAGCGCGTCGGCCGAGGTCGGAAGCAGGCTCCGCATCCCGGAGGGGGAGCGGGTGGTGGTGCGCCGCACCCACGGGTACGTGGACGGCCGCCGCGCGATGCGCCGCACCTCCTACTATCCGATGGACATCGCCGAGGGCAGCCCGCTCATGCACCCGGCCGACCTGCCGGAGGGGGCGGCCGCCGTGCTGGCCGGACTCGGCCACCCGCAGGCGGGCCACGTGGACGAGCTGCAGACCCGGATGCCCACCCCGGAGGAGGCCGAGGAGCTGGCGATCGGGCAGGGGGTGCCGGTGCTGGAGCTGTACCGCACCGGCTACTCGGCGGTCCGCCCGATCGTGCTCGAATGGGTGGTGTTCGCCGGGAACGGCGCCCGGTTCCAGTACGAGATCGACGACGTCAGCGCATACCGAAGGGACTGACGGCAGCGATGAGCGCGCCCAAGAGGACGATCGTGGCCGAGCACCTCCGCCAGGCCCTGATGAGCGGCGACTACCAGCCGGGGGAGCGGCTCCCGCACGAGGGGGAGCTGGCCGACCGCTTCGGGGTGTCCCGCGGCACGGTCCGCACGGCGCTGCGGACCCTGCAGGAGGAGGGCAGGATCAGCATCCTGCCGGGGCGCGGGGCCGAGGTGCGCGAGTACAGCCCGATCGTCCACCTGGCCACAGGGGTGAGCGGCGGCCGCGACTCCGAGCGCTTCGACACCGGCTACGCGCCGAACCTGCGGGCGCAGGGCTACGACTCGGTGGTCGAGGAGATCAAGGTCGTCATCGAGGAGGCGCGCCCCAAGGTCGCCCGGCGCCTGGGCCTGCCCGACCCGTCCGGCTCCGCGCCCGCCTCCCCGCCCACGCCCCTACCCTCCTCCGCCGACCAGCGGATCGTGGTCCGCCGCTGCGACCGGTTCGTCGACGGGGTGCTGTGGGAGTCGCAGACCAGCCACATGCCGTACGGCATCGCGGGCGGCACCGAGCTGATGTCGCCCGAGCGCATCGCCAGGGGCATCGACCAGGTCCTCGCCGAACTGGGGCACGAGCGCGCGTGGTCGTGGGACGTGGTGGGCGCGCGGATGCCGACACCGGCCGAGACCGACGCGTTCGGCCTGCGCCCCGGCGTCGTACTGCTGGTCCAGGAACGGGTCGCCTACGCGGGCGAGCGGGCGATCCGCTTCACCGAGACGGTGATGCCGGCCGATCGCCACCAACTCCTGTACGCCGACGGCGACGCCCCGGGAGAACTGCTCCTGCTGGCCTCGGACGTGAGCATCTTCGAGATTTGAGGACCAACGGCGGGCGGGGTGGCGGTCCTACCTGCGCCGTTGGCGGCCGCGCGGCGTCTGCGTGGTCGCGGTGGCGGGGGCGGCTCGGCTGGTCCCCCGCTGACGGGCCTCGGCCGTCCGCCGGGCCGCCGGGGTGCGAGGGAGAGGGCGGCGACGACGAAGGTGGGCGGCCCTTGCGGCAACGCTGTCGAGCGAGAGGCGTGTGCGTGGTCGCTGTGCTTGGCAGCGACGGCGAGAGCGGCACGGTTCCCCGGGCCTGCTTGCCGTCCGGCGGGTTCCTCGCGGTGCGGGTGGTGGGGGCGGCTCGGCCGGTTCCCCGCTGACGGGCCCCGCCGTCCGCCGGGCCGCCGGGGCGCCCTCCTCGCGATGATCTCGACAAATGTGCTGCCAAAACCGCCGGGATGACAGC
>NZ_JAQFWP010000106.1 GCF_027706745.1 Nocardiopsis suaedae
GCGTTCAACGCGCCCCCGGGGCAACGAGTGTGCGCTTTCGACCACTCCCACGCGCTCAGTGTGCACTCTTCTGCACACTCGATGCCCGACAGTGCCCGACAGTCCGCCCCGTGTCCGGGATGCCCGGAATGCGGCGCCCGTTCACCCCGCCACGGGCGCGGGCGAGCAGACGCCCACCCCACGGCGCCGCCTTCCCGGGGCGTGAGGAACCCGCCACCCGGCCAGGGCCCGTCAGCGGGGCACCCGCCGAGCCGCCCACCCGCACCGCGAGGAACCCGCCACCCGGCAAGCAAGCCCGGGGAACCACCCCGCTTCCGCCGTCGCCGCCAACCACCCCGACCACGCACACGCCCGGCGGCCGACAGCGCCGCCGAAAGGGCCGCTGACCTTTGTCGTCGCCGCCCCCACCTCGCACTCCGGCCACCTGCCGCCCGGCCATGGCCACGAGTGGGGCACCAGCCGAGCCGCCCGCCCACCTGCACCGCGAGTAGCCCGCCGCCTGGCAGGCAGGCTCGGGGAACCGCTCCGCTCGCGCCGTCGCCGCCCATCACCGGGACCACGCACACGCCCGGCGGCCGAGAGCGCCGCCGCAAGTGCCGCTGACCTTTGTCGTCGCCGCCATCTACCTCGCACTCCGGCCACCTGCCGCCCGGCTGGGGCCCGGCAGCGGGGCACCAGCCGAGCCGCCCGCCCACCTGCACCGCGAGTAGCCCGCCGCCTGGCAGGCAGGCTCGGGGAACCGCTCCGCTCGCGCCGTCGCCGCCCATCACCGGGACCACGCACACGCCCGGCGGCCGAGAGCGCCGCCGCAAGGGCCGCTGACTTTCATCATCGCCGCCAACCACCCCGCACCCCGACCGCCCGCCGCCCGGCCAGGGCCCGTCAGCGGGGTGCCTGCTGTTCCGTTGCCTCTTGCCTTTTGTCTCGTCCTTCGGGTCCCGGAACCTTCCCCTCCCCCGATGTCTGAGATATCGGACAGATGGTGCGCGGCGGTGCTGCGATGGGCCCTTCCGAGGGCGTGGAATGGGGGTATGTCCATCACCGCTACCGGAACCGCCGCCGACACCGCCAGTGCCGCCGAAGTCGTCGTCGGCCGTTCCTCCCTCACCGCCGAAGACGTGGTCGCCGTCGCGCGCGGGGGCGCGCGGGTGCGTCTGGCCGACGACGCCCTCAAGGCGCTCGCCGACGGCCGCGACCGGGTGCGCGCCCTGGCCGAGGGGGAGCAGCCCGCCTACGGCGTCAGCACCGGCTTCGGCGCCCTGGCCACCCGCCACATCGCCCCCGACCTGCGCGCCCGCCTCCAGCGCTCGCTGGTGCGCTCGCACGCCGCCGGGTCCGGCCCCGAGGTGGAGCGCGAGGTCGTGCGCGCCCTGATGCTGCTGCGGCTGCGCACCCTGGCCTCCGGCGGCACCGGGGTGGAGCCCGCCACCGCCCGGACCCTGGCGGGCCTGCTCAACGCGGGCATCACCCCGGTCGTGCTGGAGTACGGCAGCCTCGGCTGCTCCGGCGACCTGGCCCCGCTCAGCCACGTCGCGCTGGCCCTGATGGGCGAGGGCGACGTCCGCGACGCCTCCGGTGAGCTCCTCCCCGCCGCCGACGCGCTGCACGCCGCCGGGCTGGAGCCGGTCGAGCTCGGCGCCAAGGAGGGCCTGGCGCTCATCAACGGCACCGACGGCATGCTCGGCATGCTCCTGCTGGCCTGCCACGACCTGGAGCGGCTGCTGCGCACCGCCGACGTCACCGCCGCCATGAGCGTGGAGGCGCTGCTGGGCACCGACCGCGTGTTCACCGCCGACCTGCAGGACATGCGCCCCCACCCCGGCCAGGCCGACGCCGCCGCCAACATGCTGGCGCTGCTCGACGGCTCGCCCATCGTCGCCTCGCACCGCGGCCCCGACTGCACCCGCGTGCAGGACGCCTACTCCCTGCGGTGCGCCCCGCAGGTCGCCGGGGCCGCCCGGGACACCCTGGAGCACGCCCGTACCGTCGCCGAACGCGAACTCGCCGCCGTCATCGACAACCCGGTGATCACCCCGGACGGCCGCGTGGAGTCCAACGGCAACTTCCACGGCGCCCCCGTGGGCTACGTCCTGGACTTCCTCGCGATCGCCGCCGCCGACGTGGCCTCCATCGCCGAGCGCCGCACCGACCGGATGCTCGACGTGGCCCGCTCGCACGGCCTGCCCGCGTTCCTGGCCGACGACCCCGGCGTGGACTCCGGCCACATGATCGCCCAGTACACCCAGGCCGGGCTGGTCTCGGAGATGAAGCGGCTCGCCGCCCCGGCCAGCGTCGACTCCATCCCCTCCTCGGCGATGCAGGAGGACCACGTCTCCATGGGCTGGGCGGCCGCCCGCAAGCTGCGCCGCGCCGTCGCCGCCCTGACCGACGTCCTCGCCGTCGAGCTGCTCACCGCCGCCCGCGCCTTGGACCTGCGCTCCCCGCTGGAGCCCGGCCCGGCCACCGGCGCGGTGCGCGACACGGTCCGCACCCGCGTTCCCGGCCCCGGCCCCGACCGCTACCTCGCCCCCGAGATCGCCGAAGTCGCGGCCCTGATCACCGACGGCACCGCGGTGTCGGCCGCCGCGTCCGTCACCCCCCTGCGCTGAACCCGCCCGCGCTGCACCCAGGAGGCGTCATGGCAGCCGAACCCGCCCCCCGCACCGTCCGCGCCCCGCGCGGCACCGCCCGCACAGCCAAGGGCTGGCCCCAGGAGGCCGCCCTGCGGATGCTGCACAACAACCTCGACCCGGAGGTGGCCGAGCACCCCGAGCGGCTCGTCGTCTACGGCGGCACCGGCAAGGCCGCCCGCGACTGGGCCAGCTTCGACCGGATCACCGCCTCCCTGCGCGACCTGGAGGGCGACGAGACCCTGCTCGTGCAGTCGGGCCGCCCGGTCGGCATCATGCGCACCCACGAGTGGGCGCCCCGGGTGCTCATCGCCAACTCCAACCTGGTGGGCGACTGGGCCAACTGGGAGGAGTTCCGCCGCCTGGAGGCGCTGGGCCTGACCATGTACGGCCAGATGACCGCCGGGTCCTGGATCTACATCGGCACCCAGGGCATCCTCCAGGGCACCTACGAGACCTTCGGCGCGGTCGCCGCCGAGCGCGGCGGCACCCTGGAGGGCACCATCACCCTCACCGCCGGGCTCGGCGGCATGGGCGGCGCCCAGCCGCTGGCCGTCACCATGAACGGCGGCGTGGCGATGGTCGTCGAGTGCGACCCCAGCCGCATCGACCGCCGCATCGAGCACCGGTACCTGGACGTGCGCGCCGACACCGTCGACGAGGCGCTGCGCCTGGCCACCGAGGCCCGCGACGCGCGCCGCCCGCTGTCGGTGGGCCTACTCGGCAACGCCGCCGAGGTGGTGCCCGAGCTGCTGCGCCGCGGCGCCCCCGTCGACATCGTCACCGACCAGACCAGCGCCCACGACCCGCTGTCCTACCTGCCCGCCGGGGTGGCCTTCGAGGACTGGGCCGACTACGCCCGCGCCAAGCCCGCCGAGTTCACCGCCCGCGCCCGCGAGTCCATGGCCGCGCACGTGGAGGCCATGGTCGGGTTCATGGACGCCGGGGCCGAGGTCTTCGACTACGGCAACTCCATCCGCGGCGAGGCCCGCGAGGCCGGGTTCGCCCGCGCCTTCGACTTCCCCGGCTTCGTTCCCGCCTACATCCGCCCGCTGTTCTGCGAGGGCAAGGGCCCGTTCCGGTGGGCGGCGCTGTCCGGAGACCCCGCCGACATCGCCCGCACCGACCGCGCCGTGCTGGACCTGTTCCCGGAGAACGAGCACCTGGCCCGGTGGATCCGCATGGCCGGGGAGAAGGTCGCCTACCAGGGCCTGCCCGCCCGCATCTGCTGGCTGGGCCAGGGTGAGCGCGCCCGGGCCGGGGAGCGGTTCAACGAGCTGGTGGCGTCCGGCGAGGTGAGCGCCCCGCTGGCGATCGGCCGCGACCACCTGGACACCGGGTCGGTCGCCTCCCCCTACCGGGAGACCGAGTCGATGCGCGACGGCTCCGACGCCATCGCCGACTGGCCGCTGCTCAACGCCCTGGTCAACACCGCCTCCGGCGCCTCGTGGGTGTCGCTGCACCACGGCGGCGGGGTCGGCATGGGCCGCTCCCTGCACGCCGGGCAGGTCAGCGTCGCCGACGGCAGCGAGCTCGCGGCGCGGAAGCTGCGCAGGGTGCTCACCAACGACCCGGGCATGGGAGTCATCCGGCACGCCGACGCGGGCTACCCGGAGGCCGAGGCGGTCGCCGAGCGCGAGGGCCTGCGCCTGCCGATGCGGGAGGGCGGCGCCGGTGCCTGACCCCGCCGACCCCGCCGGCCCGGCCGACGCCACCGGCCCCGCGTTCACCGCCGACACCGTGTTCGACCGCCTCTGGGACGACCTGGCCCCCATCGGCCGCCACGCCGCGACCGGCGGCTACCGCCGCTACACCTTCGGCGGCCCCGACCCGGAGCTGCGCGACTGGTTCCACCGGGCCGCCGCCGATGCGGGCCTGGACGTGGAGACCGACGGCAACGGCAACATGTGGGCCTGGTGGGGCGCGCCCGGCCCGGACGCCGTGGTCACCGGATCCCACCTGGACTCGGTGCCCGACGGCGGCGCCTACGACGGCCCGCTGGGCGTGGTCAGCGCCCTGGCGGCCGTGGCCGAGCTGCGCCGCCGCGGCGTCCGCCCACGCCGCCCCGTCGCGGTCGCGGTCTTCGCCGAGGAGGAGGGCGCCCGCTTCGGCGTCCCCTGCCTGGGCAGCCGCCTGCTCACCGGGGCCCTCGCCCCCGAGCGGGCGGCCGCCCTGGCCGACCCCTCCGGCACGACCTGGGCCCAGGCCATGGAGCAGGTGGGCCTGGACCCGGACCGGATGGGCCCCGACCCCGAGCGGCTGGCCCGGATCGGCTGCTTCATCGAACTGCACGTGGAGCAGGGCCGCGCCCTGGCCGACCTGGACCGCGCGGTCGGCGCCGCCCGCTCCATCTGGCCGCACGGCCGCTGGCGCTGGACCTTCACCGGCCGCGCCGACCACGCGGGCACCACGCGCCTGGAGGACCGCCGCGACCCGATGCTGCCCATGGCCCGCATGGTGCTGGCGGCCCGCGCGGCGGCGGCCGAGCACGGCGCGGTGGCCACCGTCGGCCGGGTGGAGGCCGAGCCCAACGGCACCAACGCGATCGCCTCCCGGGTGCGGGCCTGGCTGGACGCCCGCGCGCCCGGCGCCGAGAGCCTGGACAAGGTGGTGGGCGACGTCGCCGCCGAGGTGCGCAGGGCCGCCGCCGACCAGGGGGTGGCCGCTGACGAGCACCAGGAGTCCGACACCCCCGTGGTCGAGTTCGACGGCGGCCTGCGCGACCGGGTGGCCGCCGTCGCCGGGGGAGCGGACGGCCCCGCCCCGGTCCTGCCGACCGGCGCGGGCCACGACGCCGGGGTCCTGGCCGGGTCGGTGCCGACGGCGATGCTGTTCGTGCGGAACCCGACCGGGGTGTCCCACTCCCCGGAGGAGTACGCCGAGCGCGCCGACTGCCACGCGGGCGTGTGGGCCCTGGCCGACGTCCTGCAGGACCTCGCGGGCGGAGAGGCCTGACGATCGAGGGCAGAGGAGAAGGGGAGGCACTGGCCGGAGGGCGCCGGGCGAGGCGCGCCGACCGGCGCCTCCCCGTGCGGCGGCCGCCTCACCGTCGAGCAGAGTGGAGCCCGGCCGTGCTCGGCGGTGGCGGGGGCGGGGCCGTGTCCTCTGGAGCCGTGGAGTCTTCGACGGCCGTGGCCGCTCGCCGACAGGCACCCCGCCGACCCCGTCCACCCCGACAGTGAAGGAGAAATGAGTGTCCGCCACCGACGACCGCGACGGGCTGTACTGGTGTGAATGGGCCCTCGTCGACCCCGAGCCCGGGCCCGGGGCCGACGTCGGGGCCGCCGCGCCCGGTGCCGTCATCGAGGTCCGCGACGGCCGGATCGCCTCCGTCAGCACCGGCGAACCCGCGCCCCCGCCCGGGGCCGAGCGCCTCGACGGGCTAACGGTGCCCGGCTTCGCCAACGCCCACTCCCACGCCTTCCACCGCGCCCTGCGCGGCCGCACCGGTGAGCACGGCGGCTCCTTCTGGACCTGGCGCGAGCTCATGTACCGCGCCGCCGAGCGCCTGACCCCCGACTCCTACCGCGCCCTCGCCGCCGGGGTGTACGCCGAGATGGCCCTGGCCGGGGTCACCTGCGTGGGCGAGTTCCACTACCTCCACCACGCCCCCGGCGGCAAGCGCTACGACGACCCCAACGCCATGGGCGCGGCCCTCGTCGCCGCCGCGGCCGACGCCGGGATCCGCATCACCCTTCTCGACACCCTCTACCTGTCCGGCGGCCTCGGCCCCGACGGCGGACACCGCCCCCTGGAGGGCGCCCAGCTCCGGTTCGGCGACGGCGGCGCCGAGGAGTGGGCCGAGCGCGTGGCCGCCTTCCGTCCGGACGGCGGCCACGCCCGCGTGGGCACCGCCGCGCACTCGGTGCGCGCCGTCCCCGCCGATCAGCTCGCCCGCTTCGCCGCCCTGCACGGCCCCGACGGCCTCGACTGGGCCGCCCCGCACGTCCACCTGTCCGAGCAGCCCGCCGAGAACGCGGCCTGCCGCGCCCAGTACGGCCGCACCCCCGCCGCCCAGCTGGAGCACGTGGGCCTCTTCACCGACCTGCACCCGGTGGCGGTGCACGCCACCCACCTGGAGCCCGCCGACACGGCGCTGCTGCGCGAGGCCGCCGCCGGGGTGTGCCTGTGCCCGACCACCGAACGCGACCTCGCCGACGGCCTGCCCCCGCTGGCCGACCTCGACCCCGCCCGCGTCGCCCTCTCCCTGGGCAGCGACGGCCACTCCACCATCGACCTGCTGGAGGAGGCGCGCGGCGTGGAGATGCACGAGCGGCTGCGCACCGGCCGCCGCGGCACCGTCTCCGCGCCGATGCTGCTGGACGCCCTGCACGAGGGCGGCCACGCCGAGGCCCTCGGATGGCACGACGCCGGGTGGATCGCCTCGGGCAAGCGCGCCGACCTGGTCGTGCTCGACCTGGGGTCGGTGCGCATGGCCGGGTTCGACCCGCGCCGCGCCGCCGACGCCGCCGTGTTCGCGGCCACGGCGGCCGAGGTGCGCCACACCATGGCCGACGGCCGGTGGATCGTGCGCGACCGCGTGCACACCTCCCTGCCCGACGCCGCCGCCCGCCTGCACACCGCCATCACGGGGCTGCTGGCCTGAGGCCGCGGCCCAGGCCCGCACCAGCCGCGACGACCGCGATGACCGCGATGCCCCACGACGGGGACCCGCCGCCCGGGCGCGGGGGAACGACCACGAAGGAGCCCAGATGACCGGACCGACACCCGACGGAACCGCCCCCGCCGACGCCGCGCCCGAGACGGTGCTCATCGACGGCATCGGCGTCCTGGCCACCAACGACCCCGCGCTGGGGGAGGGCGCCACCGGCGCCGTCGCCGACGCCGCCCTGGTGATCGAGGGCGGGACCGTCGCCTGGGCCGGCCCCTCCTCCCGGGCGCCCGCCGCCGACGCCCGCGTGGACGCCGGGGGCCGCTGCGTCGTGCCCGGATTCGTCGACAGCCACTCGCACATCGTCTTCGCCGGGGACCGCGGCAAGGAGTTCGGCGCCCGGATGAGCGGGCGCCCCTACGAGGCCGGGGGCATCCGCACCACGGTGGCCGCCACCCGCGCCGCCTCCGACTCCGAGCTGCTGGACAAGGCCACCCGCCTGCTCAACGAGGCCCGTGCCCAGGGGACCACCACCCTGGAGATCAAGTCCGGCTACGGACTGAGCACCGCCGACGAGGAGCGCGCGCTGCGCGTCGCCGGCCGCCTCACCGAGGAGACCACCTACCTGGGCGCCCACATCGTCCCGCCCGAATACGCCGACGACCCGCAGGGCTACGTCGACCTGGTCACCGGCGAGATGCTCGACGCCTGCGCCCCGCACGCGCGCTGGATCGACGTGTTCTGCGAGCGCGGCGCCTTCGACGAGGAGGCCTCACGGCGCATCCTCAAGGCGGGCATGGACCGCGGCCTGCTCGCCCGCGTACACGGCAACCAGCTCGGCCCGGGCCCCGGCGCGCGCCTGGCCGCCGAGCTCGGCGCCGCCTCGGTGGACCACTGCACCTACCTGGAGCCCGGGGATGTGGAGGCGCTGGCGTCCTCGGACACCGTCGCCACCCTGCTGCCCGGCGTCGACTTCTCCACCCGCCAGCCCTACCCGGACGCGCGCGCCCTCATCGACGCCGGCGCCACCGTCGCCCTGGCCAGCGACTGCAACCCGGGGTCGTGCTTCACCTCCAGCCTGGCGTTCTGCATCGCCCTGGCGGTGCGCGAGATGCGGATGACGCCGGAGGAGGCCCTGTGGGCGGCCACCGCGGGCGGGGCGCGGGCGCTGCGCCGCACCGACGTGGGGCACCTCGCCCCGGGGGCCCGCGCCGACCTCGTCGTGCTGGAGGCGCCGGACCCGGTGTACCTGGCCTACCGTCCCGGCGTGCCGATGACGGCGGCCGTGTGGCGGGAGGGCCGACCCGTTGCAGGTTCGGAACTCACCCGGGGTTGACCCGGGCGTAGCGCGCCCGAAACCTCGGCCCTGCAGGCTGTTCGGTGACGGCGGGGCCACCAGGGTCACGGGGCCCCGCCCGAGACCGAGGAGGTGCCGGCGCACCGACGCCCGCCCACGCGTTCGCGGGGTGGCCGGAAGGGCGCCGGGTGGGCACCGAATCGGCCCTCAACCGCTCCGGGGCCGCTGGGCGGTAGGGGCGCGGGTGCCGGGAGCCAGGGGTGCGCTCCCGGAGCCGTGTAGGGGGACCGGACGCCAGGGAATCCGGTCTCCCGTCCCCGAACCCGGGGTGTGCGGCGGTGCGGGGTGTCCCGGCGAGGCGGTGTCGGACGCCGGGGCGCTCCCACCGCCCGAATGTCGCACCCTGCCGTTAGCTTGGCGCGCATGAGTGCACACGCGACGGAATCAGGATGCCGGCCATGCCCGGTACACCTACCGTCTGCGCGTGTCGAGCACCGCGCGGCGCTCCCTGCTCAAGGAGTGGGGGCGGTGCCGGTGGGTGTGGAACGCGTGCGTGGCCGCTTCCAAGGCCGTGCACAGGGCCCGCGAGGAGTGCGGCCCGGCGCGGCTGGACAGGATGCTGACCGGCTGGCGCCCGGCGAAGCGGTGGCTGCGCAAGGGCGCCTCGGTCCCCCCAGCAGCAGACCGTCCGGGACTTCGCCGCCTCCCGCGCAAAGGCCCTCAAGGACATCAAGGCCCGGCTGCCCGTGCACCGGCGCGCGGGCATGCCCCGGTTCAAAAAGCGCGACCGCGCCGACCCGACGCTGAACTACACCCGTCGCGGCTTCCGGCTGCGCGATGGCAGGTTGCACCTGGCCGGGGGCATCGCGGTCCGGGTGGTCTGGTCGCGCGCCCTGCCCGCCGACCCGTCGTCGGTGCGGGTGTACCGGGACGCGTTGGGGCACTGGTACGCCCGTTCGCCCGGCCCAGGAGGGGAATCACGGGAATCGCCGAGATGCGGAGGGGCGGGGGACGGGGACCCGCCGGGTCGCCGCCGCTCACCGCCCGGCTCCACCGAGGGCGCGTCCGGAGTCCGGTGGGCCCCGCCGGGCGGTGGGCCTCCGGCGGCCCGACCGGTCGGGCCTTTCCGATGGCGGCGGGGAGATTCAACGCCGCCGACGCGTTCAGCGGCGGTTCCGTCGAGGTCGACGAGGCAGGGGCCGGGCGGTGGTGTCCCCGACCCAGGGCGGGGCGCCGGCGCGGTATCTCCGGGGGCGGCGGGGAAGCAGGACAGGGGAGAGGCGCCGCAGGGGCGTGGGCCCCCGCGGCGGACGCCGTGAGCGCGGCCGGTCAGGCCTCGGCGGACTCGTCGGCGGACTCCTCGTTGGAGGCGTCGGAGCCGTCGGAGGCGTCAGGGGCGGAGTCGGCCGACGCGGCCTTGGCCGATTCGGCCTTCTTGGCGCGGCGCTTCTTGACCGGGCGGGAGTAGTCGACGAGCGGCTCGAAGCGGGTCTCGTGCTCCTTCTTGCACTCGTCGCAGGCGTCGATCTCGCGGACCTGGCCCTCCCAGGCGAACTGGATGACCTCAGTCGCCTCGACCTTCTCGTCGCGGACGGCGTGCTGGTCGCAATACTTGCGCGTGAAGACCTCGGTGACCACGGCGGTGGCATCCCTTCGGTTCGGGTGGGTACGGACGCCCGAATCATACACGTGTTCGACGCCCTGGTCTCGGGGTTCGCGCGGGATCGGCGCCGCGCGCCCGGCCGGACCCGCGCAGGGGAGGGCGTCCGCAGAACATGGAGAGGTGCGGGGGAAAGCCTAGTGGATCGCGCGCGCGAGGCCGGTCGGGCGGCGCGCGTGAACGGGGCGCGCATGGCGGACGTCACTCCAGGCTTTGTTTCTTAGGAAGATATTTTCTGGTTTGATGATGGACCGGCGTCACGGCATCGCACGCCGTGACCGCCACCGTCCGGAAACGAGGCCGCCGACAGGCGGCAGACAGGGAATCGACGAGACGATGAACGTACTCACCGGCCGGGCCAAGGGCCCGGCGGCCGACGTGACCGCACTCATCGCCCGAATCGCCGTGGGGATCGTGTTCATCGCGCACGGGTGGCAGAAGATCAGCGAGATGGGGCTGGGCGGCACCGCCGGAATGATGGGGAGCATGGGGATCCCCGCGCCCCAGGCCGCGGCCCTCTTCGCCATCGTCGTCGAGCTCGGCGGCGGCGTTCTGCTCCTCGTCGGCCTCCTCCAGCCGGTCGCCGGGGTGCTGCTGGCCCTGCAGATGGGCGGCGCCATCTTCTTCGTGCACGCGGGCAACGGCCTGATCGGCGAGGGGGGCTACGAGCTCCCGCTGGTCCTCGGGCTGAGCGCGCTGGCCCTCGGCTTCAACGGCGGCCGGTTCGCGCTCGACCGCCTGCTCCCCTGGGGGCGCGAGCGCCGCCCGCAGGAGGCCGCGGCGGTCTGAGCGCCGGGGTCGGGCCTGGGCGGCCGCGCCCCGCGGGGGCGTGCTCCCACCCGCCCGGGCGGGGGAGCGGACACGGCAGGGGCGGCCCGACGGGCCGCCCCTGCGGTGCCTCGAGGGGCGGTCGCGGGCGCGGTGCCGCTTCCGGCGGCAGGTCGCCCCGGCCCCCATCGAGATCATCGGGGAGCCGGGCCGGAGGCGTCCGCACCAACTCTGGCCCCACGGTGCGGCCTCCCGCTGGGCCCCACGGTGCCGGCCCCCGCGCCGGGCGGGTTCGCAGTGCTCCTACCCGGCCGAGCCACGGCAAGGGGCGGGTACGCAATTGCGTACCCGCCCCTTGCGTATACGGCACGCCGCCGGAGGCGGATCCGCCGCTGCGGCGGCACACGCGCATCCGTATCCCCATTCTTCGGGCATCCCGCACCACGATTTCGGAGTACCGCACCCGTCTGACCAGGCGACTGCCTATCGTGGGCCACTACTGAGCGCCGCGGCACGGGGCGCGTCCGCAGGGGCGGGGGGAGAGCCGGACCCTGCGGATGCCGCGGCGCCGTTCTCGACGTTTCTCGGGGGAGGAGCAGCGTTGCGGTATCTGGAGGAGGGGGAGGCCGGCCCGGCACCCGCGGACGAAGGCACGGGGGCGCCGCCGCAGCGCGCCTCGCGCCTGGCCGCGGACGCGCGCTTCGTCCGGCTGCGCCGCCGGTTCGCGGTGCAGTCGGTGCTGCTCGTGACGGTCTTCCTGGGCTGGTACATGGCCTACCTGGTGCTGTCGGTCTACGCCCGCGGGCTGATGGCCGTCCCGGTGTACGGCGCCGTCAACGTCGGCCTGCTGCTGGGGGTGGGCCAGTTCGCCACCACCTTCCTGCTCGCCTGGCTGTTCGTCTGGTACTCCGAGCACCGGCTGGACCCCCTGGCCGAGGAGATCCGCGCCGACGCCGAGCAGGCCCGCGCCGCGGCGCTCGCCCGCGAGGGACGGGTGGTGCGCCCGTGACGTCCGCAGTGCGGGAGGCCGCGCAGGGCCTCGACGCCGCCCACGCCTGGACCCTGGCGCTGTGCGGGCTGTTCATCGTGGTCACCCTCGCCATCACGGTGCGGGCGCGGCGCAGCACCAAGGGCGCCGTCGACTACTACGCCGGGGGCCGCGGCTTCAGCAGCACCCAGAACGGGCTGGCGCTGACCGGGGACTACCTGTCCGCCGCCTCCTTCCTCGGCATCGCCGGGCTGATCGCCCTCAACGGCTACGACGGCTTCCTGTACTCCATCGGGTTCCTGGTGGCCTGGCTGCTGGTGCTGCCCATGGCCCAGCTCATGCGCAACTGCGGCCGGTTCACCATGGCCGACCTGCCCGCCTTCCGCATGCGCCGGATGCGGGTGCGCCTGGCCTGCACCACCTCCACCGTCACGGTGAGCGTGGTCTACCTCATCGCCCAGATGGTGGGGGCGGGCGCGCTGGTCACCATGCTGCTCGGCATCGACCGTGGCGGCACCTTCCTCGGCATGTCCGGCGAGCAGACCCGCACCGCCGCCATCGTCCTGGTCGGCGTGCTCATGGTCGTCTACATCATGTACGGCGGCATGAAGGCCGCCACCTGGCTGCAGATCGTCAAGGCGGGCCTGCTGCTCACCGCGACCGGGCTGATGACCGTCATGGTGCTGGCGGTGTTCGGGTTCGACGTGAGCGCCCTGCTCACCCGCGCCGCCGACAACAGCGGGCAGGGCCAGGCGTTCCTGGAGCCGGGGCGGCTGTTCGGGGTCGAGGTGGCCGGGGACCCGCGGCAGAGCCTGTTCAACAAGCTCGACCTGTTCAGCCTCGGGCTGGCGCTGGTGCTCGGCACGGCCGCCCTGCCGCACATCCTCATCCGCTTCTACACCGTGCCCGACGGCCGCGCCGCCCGCAGCTCGGTCAAGCGCACCATCGTGCTGGTCGGGGTGTTCTACCTGATGACGCTGGCGCTCGGCTTCGGCGCGGCGGCGCTGGTCGGGCCCGAGCGGATCGCGGCCCAGGACGCCTCCGGCAACGCGGCGGTGCCCCAGCTCGCCGCGGAGCTGGGGCGGATCGCGGCCGGGCCGGTGGGGGCGGCGCTCATGCTGGCGTTCGTGTCCGCGGTGGCGCTGGCGACGATCCTCGCGGTGATCGCCAGCCTCACCCTGGCCTCGTCGTCGTCCATGGCGCACGACTTCTTCGGGCACATCCTCATGTGGGGCCGCCCCAAGGAGTCCCAGGAGGTGGGGGTCGCCCGGTTCTCGGCCGTGCTCGTCGGGGCGGTGGCCATCCTGCTGGCGGTGCGCGCCCAGCACCTCAACGTCGCCTTCCTGGTGGGGCTGGCGTTCGCGATCGCGGCCGCCGCCAACCTGCCGGTGATCGTGCTGACCATGTTCTGGCGCGGCTTCAACACCAAGGGCGTGGAGTGGGGCGTGTACGGCGGGCTGGGCTGCTCGCTGCTGCTGGTGCTGCTCTCGCCGGTGGTGTCGGGCAAGGCCCACCCGGTGACGGGGGAGAACCTGTCGCTGCTCCCGGCCTGGGTGGACATCCAGGTGTTCCCGTTGGAGAACCCGGGGCTGGTGGCGATCCCGTTCGGGTTCGTGTCCGCGGTCGTCGGGTCGCTGATGTCCGGGGAGAGGGACGGGGCCCGGTACCGGGAGATGCGGCTGCGGGCCCTGACCGGCCTCGGCGCGAACTGACCCGGGGCGGACCGGCCCGGCGTTGACCGGCCCAGCGTTGACCGGCCCGGCGCGGGGCGGCGCCGTCTCCGGTGCTTCCCCTCCGACGTCGTCGCCACGTGGCACCATCGCCCGTATGACTCGATATGCGGTGCTGCTGCGGGGCGTCAACGTCGGAGGTAAGCGCAAGGTCCCCATGGCCGACCTGCGCGAGGTGCTGACCGGGGTCGGGCACACCGCCCCCGCCACGCTCCTGCAGAGCGGCAACGCGGTCTTCACCGCGCGTGACGGGGGCGGCGGCGCCGACGCGCTCCGGGCAGAACTGGAGGCGGCGCTGGCGGACCGCTTCGGCTTCCCCGTCGAGGCGCTACTGCGCGACGAGGCGCAGCTGTCCGCCGTCGTGGAAGCCAACCCCCTTGAGGTCGGCGACCCGTCGCGGTTCCTCGTCCTCTTCGTGGACGGGCCGGTCGCCGCCACGGACCTGGCCGGGATCGACGCCGCCTCCTACGCCCCCGAGACGATGGCGGCGGGGGAGCAGGAGGTGTACCTCGCCCTCCCGGACGGCCTGCGCAACGCGAAACTGCCCGGCCTGGTCGAGCGGGCGCTGCGCGGGCGCACCGCCACCGGGCGCAACTGGCGCACGGTGCTGCGGCTGCTCGACATGGTGCGCGGATGATCACCATCACCCGGCGCCGGTGCGCCGCAGCCCGCCGGAGACGGAATAGCCCGCCCTGAGCCGGTGTTCCCGCTGTTCGCGGGCGCGCACGCGCCCGGTGGGCGAACATCGAGGGGAATCCGGAACCGTGCGCGTCGACATCTGGTCCGACATCGTCTGTCCGTGGTGCTACATCGGCAAGGCCCGCTTCGAGCGCGCCCTCGCCGCCTTTGAGCACGCCGACGAGGTGGAGGTGGAGTTCCACAGCTTCCGGCTGGACCCGTCGGCGCCGGAGGAGCCCGAGCCCCTGCTCGACGCCCTCGCCGACAAGTACGGGATGAGTGCGGAGCAGGCCCGCGCGGCCGACGCGGGCGCCCGCGCCAACGCCGAGGGGGAGGGGCTCCCCTTCACCTCCGAGCGGTCGCACGCCAACACCTTCGACGCGCACCGGCTGCTCCACCTGGCGCGGGACCGGGGGTTGCAGCACGAGGCCGTCGACACCCTGTTCCGCGCGTACTTCGGAGAGGGGGCCGACGTGTTCGGCCGCGACGCGCTCGTCGGGCTCGCCGAGAAGGCGGGGTTGGACGCGGATGAGGCGCGCCGCGTGCTGGACGGGCGGCAGTACGCCGACCATGTCGAGGACGACACCGAACAGGCCCGGGCGCTGGGAGCGACCGGGGTGCCGTTCTTCGTGGTCGACGAGCGGTACGGGGTGTCCGGGGCGCAGCCCGCCGACGTGTTCGCCCAGGTTCTGGAGAAGGCCTGGGAGGAGAAGGAGTGAACCCCGGGGCCGCCCGTTCGGCCCCGCCCGCCCCGCC
>NZ_JAQFWP010000107.1 GCF_027706745.1 Nocardiopsis suaedae
CCGGTGCCCCGGCGCCCGGCCGGGGCCCGTCAGCGGGGCACCGGCCGAGCCGCCCGCCCACCTGCACCGCGAGGAACCCGCCGCCCGGCAGGCAGGGCCGGGGAACCGCCCCGCTCGCGCCGTCGCCGCCAACCACGGCGACCACGCACACGCCCGGCGGCCGACAGCGCCACCGGAAGTGCCGCTGCCCTTGGTCGTCGCCGCCCCCACCTCACACCCCGGCCACCCGCCGCCCGGCAAGCAGGCCCGGGGAACCGCCCCGCTCGCGCCGTCGCCGCCCATCATGGTGGCCACGCACAGGCCCGGCGGCCGACAGCGCCACCGCAAGGGCCGCCGCCCTTCGTCGTCGCCGCCCTCCACCTCACACCCCGGCCACCCGCCGCCCGGCAGGCAGGCCCGGGGAACCGCCCCGCTCACGCCGTTGGCGCCAAACACCGCGACCACGCACACGCCGCACGGCCGACAGCGCTGCCGGAAGTGCCGCTGACCTTTGTCGTCGCCGCCATATACCTGGCACTCCGGTGACCCGCCGCCCGGCCGGGGCCCGTCAGCGGGGTACCTGCTCGTCCCGCCGTCGCCGCCATCGGCCCTGCATTCCGCCGACCCGCCGCCCGGCCGGGGTCCCGTCAGCGGGGGATCCAGCCGAGCCGCCCGCGACCCCACTCACGTCCACTCACGTCCACTCACGGGGATCGTCCGCACCTCGGACGGTCGGCGGTGGTGCAGTTCGTGGGCCCTCTGGCACGGCGCCTGTGCCGTCCGTGCGGTGAACCGGACCCGGGTCGTGGCTGTTTCCGGTCCCGAACGGTGCATGGCGTTCAAGGCCCGAACGGCCCTCCATGCGGCATCATCGTGTGCTGTGAGCGATGCGGACCTGGCCCGGTTGGCCGAAGAGCACGGCGTAGCGACCACCTACGAGGACTGGCGGGGCCGCCGCGTGCGCGTCGGTGCCGACACCCTCCGCCACGTCCTGGCCGCACTGGGGGTGGACGCCTCCGACCCGCGCGCCTCCCTGGAGGCCCACTGGGCCGACCAGGCCCGCCGCATACTGCCCCCCGCTGTCGTCGCGCGCACCGGGCGCTCGCCCCGGATACCGCTGCCCGACGACGCCCGCTCCTGGGTCGAACTCGCCGACGGTGGCTGGGCCCGCCCCGGCCCCGACCTGCCCACCGGGGTGCACGCCCTGCACGCCGAGTGCCACGGCATCGCGCAGAGCGCCCCGCTCCTCGTCGTCCCCGACCGGCTGGAGCCCCCGCGCGCGCTGGGCGACCGCCGCGCCTGGGGCCTGACCGCGCAGCTGTACTCCATCCGCTCCCGCGCCTCCTGGGGCCTGGGCGACCTCCGCGACCTGGCCGAACTCGCCGACTGGAGCGCACGCGACCTCGGCGCCGCCTTCACCGCCGTCAACCCGGTCCACGCCGCCGAGCCCGAGATCCCCCTGGAACCCTCGCCTTACCTCCCGGTCAGCCGCCGCTACGCCAACCCCATCTACCTCCGCGTCGAGGACGTGCCCGAGTACGCCCGCCTCGACCCCACCCAGCGCGAGGCCGTCCAACGCCTCGCCCGCCCCCTGCGCGAGCGCGGCCGCACCGCCGACCTCCTCGACCGCGACTCGGTGTGGAGCGCCAAGCGCGCCGCCCTGGAGGCCCTCTACCAGGTGCCCCGCTCGCCCGCGCGCGAGGCCGCCTTCCAGGCCTACCTGGAACGCGAGGGCGCCCCCCTGGTCGAGTACGCCACCTGGTGCGCCCTGGCCGAGGAGCACGGCCCCGACTACCGCTCCTGGCCGCCGGAGCTGCGCGACGTCTCCGCCCAGGAGGTGGGCGCGCGGGCCCTGCGCCGCTGGCCCGAGGTCGACTTCCACCGCTGGCTCCAGTGGGTGCTGGACGACCAGCTCGCCGCCGCCCAGGCCAGCGCGCGCGCCGCCGGGATGCCGGTGGGCATCGTGCACGACATGGCGGTGGGCGTGCGCACCGGCGGCGCCGACGCCTGGATGTACCGCGGCACCTTGGTGGAGGGCGTGAGCGTCGGCGCCCCGCCGGACGCCTTCAACCAGCAGGGCCAGGACTGGTCGCAGCCGCCCTGGCACCCGGTGCGCCTGGCCGAGGAGGGGTACTCCCCGTTCCGGCAGACCCTGCGCCAGACCATGCGGCACGCCGGCGGCGTGCGCGCCGACCACGTCGCCGGGCTGTTCCGGCTGTGGTGGATCCCCGAGGGCGCCGACCCCTCCGAGGGCGTCTACGTCCGCTACGACCACGAGGGCATGGTGGGCTCCCTCCTGCTCACCGCGCAGGAGAGCGGCGCCCTGGTGGTCGGCGAGGACCTGGGCACGGTCGAGCCGTGGGTGCGTGACCACTTGGCCGAGCGCGGCGTCCTGGGCACCTCGGTGCTCTGGTTCGAACGCGACGAGGAGGGTGCCCCCAAGCGCCCCGAGGACTGGCGGCGCGGCTGCATGGCCACCGTCGCCACGCACGACCTGCCGCCGGTGGCCTCCTTCCTGACCGCCGAGCACGTGGAACTGCGCGACCGGCTCGGGCTGCTCGACCGCCCCGTTGCCGAGGAGCGGGCCGAGGCCGAGGCGCAGGTGGAGGCCTGGCGCCGCCGCCTGGTGGAGCTGGGGTTGCTGGACGAGGGGGTGGACCCCGTCTCCTCGCCCTCCACCGTGGTGGCCGCGCTCCACGCCTATCTGGCGCGGACCCCGGCACAGCTGGTCGGCCTGGCCCTGACCGACCTGGTGGGGGACCGGCGGATGCAGAACCAGCCGGGCACCTCGACCGAGTACCCCAACTGGCGGATGCCGCTCACCAGTGCCGAAGGGGAACCGGTGCTGCTGGACGAGCTCTTCGCCGACCCGCACCTGTCGGCGGCGGTGCGCCGCGCCCTGCAGCCGGTCACGGCCGGCCTGTGCCGGGGAGGCTGACCGGGGAGGGCGGGCGCCCCCATCGGTGTCCTGCCCGTCGGTGGTCACGGCCGCCGAAGCCACCACTCCGACGGGCGCCATCGGTGCGCACAGGGGCCGTCCGGCGGGACCCCCGCATACGCGGACGGCGGGGCCGGGGAAGACCCCCGGCCCCGCCGTCTCGGCCGTTCATCGGCCGCTCGGCGGCGGCCCGGTTCTCACACCGCTACTCGGCGGCCCCGGCCTCGGCGTCCCGGCGGCGGGCCCGCAGCGCGCGCTCGACCGTGGCCCGGCCCTCGATCAGCAGGCGGTGCAGCGCCGGCGCGGGGGACTGCGCCTCGATGTAGGCGTCCGTCCGGCGCAGCGTCTGCTCCTCCACCAGGTGCGAGGGGTAGGCGATCTCGGCGAAGGACTGGGCGAACTCCTTCGTCCAGTTCTCCCAGACCTCGCCCAGCCGGGCGAAGTACGGCTCCACGTACGGCCGGCACAGCTCGGCGTGGGAGGGCTCGGTGAAGCCCAGCAGCGTGGCCCGGAACTCGGCGTTGGCCATCTCCCCGGCGGTGATCCGGTCCCAGGTCGCCGCCTTGGCCTCGGCCGTGGGGACCGCCGCCCGGCACGCGGCCGCGAACCGCTCACCGGTGGCCGTGGGGTCGGACTCCAGCTCCGCCGCGATCTCCTTCTCCCCGGCCTTGCCGCGCGCCACCAGGCGGCGCAGCAGCGTCCAGCGCAGGTCGGTGTCGACGGTCAGCCCCTCGACCTCCAGGGCGCCGTCCAGCAGCCCCTGCAGCAGCGACAGGTGCTCGTCGGACACGGCCGCGTCGGCGAACCCGTGCGCGTAGACGAGCTGCAGGTCGCTCCCGGGCTCGGCGGCCGTCAGCAGCCCCCGCAGCCGGGTGGCCAGCAGGTCGAACCCGGTCGGCGCCCACTCCGGGTCGGCGTAGTTCACCAGCGCCGACACCGCCTGGCGCAGCAGCATCTGGGCCACCGACACGTCGTGCACCCCGCCGATGCCCGACTCCACCAGCCGCACGTAGTCGCGCGCGGCCATCTCCGCGTCCCGGGTCATGTCCCAGGCCGCCGAGAAGCACAGGGCGCGCGGCAGCGACCCGGTGATCTCGCCGACGCCCTCCACCACGGTGCGCAGCGACCGCTCGTCCAGGCGGACCTTGGTGAAGGTCAGGTCGTCGTCGTTGATGAGCACCAGGTCCGGGCGCTCCTCGCCGACGAGCTCGGGCACCTCGGTGCGGGCCCCGCGCACGTCCAGCTCCACCCGGCGGCGGCGCACGATGCCCTCGTCGGTGCGGTCGTACAGCCCCACCGCCAGGCGGTGGTCGCGCAGCGTCGGGTAGTCCTCGGCCGCCTCCTGCAGCACCGCGAAGGAGGTGAAGCGGCCCTGGTCGTCGGTGGCGAACTCGGGGCGCATGGTGTTGACGCCCGCCGTCTCCAGCCACTGCCGCGACCAGTCCGACAGGTCGCGCCCGGAGGACCGCTCCAGCTGCCGCAGCAGGTCCGACAGCTCGGTGTTGCCGTAGGCGTGCTCCTTGAAGTACTCGCGCACGCCCTCGAAGAACGCGTCCACGCCCACGTAGGCCACGAGCTGCTTGAGCACCGAGGCGCCCTTGGCGTAGGTGATGCCGTCGAAGTTGACCTCCACCGCCTGCATGTCGGGGATGTCGGCGGCGATGGGGTGGGTGGAGGGGAGCTGGTCCTGGCGCAGCGCCCAGGCCTTCTCCACGTTGGCGAAGGTCGTCCACGCGTCGGTCCACTTGGTGGCCTCGGCCTGGCAGTGCACGCTGGAGTAGGTCGCGAACGACTCGTTCAGCCACAGGTCGTCCCACCAGCGCATGGTGACCAGGTCGCCGAACCACATGTGCGCCATCTCGTGCAGGATCGTCTCGGCGCGCCGCTCGTAGCGGGCGTCGGTGACCCGGGACCGGAAGACGTAGTCCTCGAGGAAGGTGACCGCCCCGGCGTTCTCCATCGCCCCGGCGTTGAACTCGGGGACGAAGAGCTGGTCGTACTTGCCGAAGGGGTACCGCATCCCGAAGACGCGGTGGTAGAAGTCGAAGCCCTGCTTGGTGACCTCGAAGATGGCGTCGGCGTCCAGGTGCTCGGCCAGCGACGCGCGGCAGAACACGCCCAGCGGGATGCCGTCGTGGGAGTCGCGCTCCACGTGGTACGGCCCGGCGATGAGCGCGGTGATGTAGGTGGAGACCGGGTCGGTGGCCGGGAAGTGCCAGCGCACCGCGTCCTCGCGGCCCTCGACCGGCGCGCGCTCGGTGTCCGGCGCGCTGTTGGAGACCACCTCGAAGCCGGTGGGCGCGGTCACCGTGAGCTCGAACCGGGCCTTGAGGTCCGGCTGGTCGAAGCAGGTGTACATGCGGTGCGCGTCGGAGGTCTCGAACTGGGTGTACAGGTACACCTTGCCGTCGACCGGGTCGACGAACCGGTGCAGCCCCTCGCCGGTGCGCATGTAGGCCGCCTGCGCCACGACCCTCAGCTCGTTGGCGGCCTCCAGCCCGTCCAGCGCGATGCGCCCGCCGTCGAAGACCTGCGCGGGGTCCAGGGCGCGCCCGTTGAGCACCACCGACTCCACCTGGGGGGCCACCAGGTCCACGAAGGTGGACGCCCCGGGCTCGCTGCAGTCGAAGCGGATCACCGTGGTGGACGCGAACGCCGTGTCCCCGGTGGTCAGGTCGAGCTCGACGTCGTAGGAGGAGACATCGAGGAGCCTCGCGCGCTCGCGTGCCTCGTCGCGTGTCAGGTTGCCCGCCACGTACCGCTCCCTTCACGGCCGCCGTCATCGCCGGCCGGACTCGACGAACGGCCCCCGTGCGCCGTACGCGCCCGGCGGCCCCTGTGTATTGAAGTTTCCGCCGTTGATCCTGCCACTTCCCGACCGCCGATGCGGAACCGGAATGCCGGGCGCGGCGGCGGGGTTGTGGTGCTTGGGCGGCTCCCGGGGCCGCCCGGACGACCCCCGCATTGACGACCCGGAGACGAGGGCGGAGCGATGAGCGAGACGAAGACGGTGGACTTCTGGTTCGACCCGGCCTGCCCGTGGGCCTGGCTGGCCTCGCGGTGGCTGCTGGAGGTCGAGAAGGTCCGGCCGGTGAAGGCCCGCTGGCACGTGATGAGCCTGGCCGTCCTCAACGAGGGGCGCGACGACCTGCCGGAGCGCTACCGCGAGCTGCTCGCGACGGCCTGGGGGCCGGTGCGGGTGGCGATCGCGGCCGAGCGGCGGTTCGGCCCGGAGATCCTCGGCCCGCTGTACACCGCCATGGGCACCCGCATCCACGTGCAGGGACAGGAGCTGGGCCCGGAGCCGGTGCGCGAGGCGCTCAAGGAGCTGGAGCTGCCGGCCGACCTGGCCGACGCGGCCGACTCCTCCGACTACGATGAGGCCCTGCGCGCCTCCCACAAGGACGGCATCGACCGGGTCGGCGAAGAGGTCGGCACGCCGGTGATCTCCGTGGAGGGGGTGTCCTTCTTCGGTCCGGTGGTGACCCCCGCCCCCAAGGGCGAGGCGGCCGGGCGGCTGTGGGACGGCGTGCTGCTGGTCGCCGGGACCGACGGCTTCTTCGAGCTGAAGCGCAGCCGCACCCGGGACCCCATCTTCGACTGAATTCGACCGAGAGACACGCGGCGCGGCGGCGGACGAGGCGGCGCGGCCGCGCGGAGAGCGGACCGGGAGGGCCGGCGATGAGCGGACCTGACGATGAGCGGCGGGTCGACCTGGCGGACTTCGACGACGGCCCGCCCGTCCTGCCCGACATCACCGACGACGAGCGCGGCTCGTCGTGGGGGGAGCGCGAGGAGGACGACATCGCGCGCCTGCTGGAGGACCGCCCGCCGCACTGGGGCTGACCAGGGGCGCCGGGGCCGCCCCGGCGAGCCGACCCGTCGGCCCCGGCGGGCGGGAGCGGCCCGGGGCGTCCCCGCGCGGCCCGCGAACCGCCCGTGGACTTCACGGGAACGCCTGTGGAGGGGCCCACCGGCCGGTGGGCCCCTCCACAGGCGTTCCCGGGGCCGCCGAGCGCGCTCCCCGGTGCGTTCCCGCGTGCGTCCCGGGCCGTGTCCGCTGGAGCGGCGCGCCTTCCGGCCCTCCCCGCTGCGGGGCCGCGTACGCCCCCCGACAGGGGTCCCCGGGCGGATTAACCTAACAGCGTTCTGGGAAGGTGGGCGGCATGCGATCCCTCTACATCGAGGGCGCCTGGACGCCCTCCGCCTCCGACGCCTCCATCGACGTCGTCGACCCGTCGACCGAGGAGGTCATCGACGCCGTCCCCGCGGGTGACGCCGCCGACGCCGACCGCGCGGTCGCCGCCGCCCGCGCCGCCTTCCCCGGCTGGTCGGCGCTGCCCGTCGCCGAGCGCCGCGCCGCCCTGGGCAAGGCCCTGGACCTGCTGCGCGAACGCGCCGACGGCATGGCCCGCACCATGGCCGCCGACATGGGCGCCCCGCTGCGGTTCGCCGCCAAGGTCCAGATCGGCCTCCCGCTGCTGATGTTCTCCACCTTCCTGGACCTGGCCGAGGAGGTCGGGGAGCGCTACTTCAGCGGCGAGCAGGTCGGCAGCTCGCTGGTGGTGCGCGAGCCCTACGGGGTCGTCGGCGCCATCACCCCGTGGAACTACCCCCTGCACCAGGTGGTGCTCAAGGTCGTCCCGGCCATGCTCGCCGGGAACACCGTGGTGCTCAAGCCCAGCGAGGTCGCCCCGCTCAGCGCCTACGACCTCGCCGAGGCGCTGCACGACGCGGGCCTTCCGCCCGGGGTGTTCAACCTCGTCATGGGCACCGGCCCGGAGGTCGGCGAGGCGATCGCCGCGCACCCGGAGGTCGACATGGTCTCCTTCACCGGGTCCGGCCGTGCCGGGACCCGGGTGGGCGAGGTCGCCGCCGCCACGGTCAAGAAGGTCGCCCTGGAGCTGGGCGGCAAGTCCCCGAACGTGCTCCTGGACGACGCCGACCTGCCCACGGCCGTCAAGGCCGGGGTCGCCGACGTCATGCGCAACACCGGTCAGAGCTGCAACGCCCTGACCCGCATGCTGGTGCCGCGCTCGCGCTACGACGAGGCGGTCGCCCTGGCCGCCGAGGCCGCCGCCAAGTACGCCCCGGGCGACCCGAAGGAGGAGGGCACCCGGATGGGCCCGGTCGTCTCCGCCGCCCAGCTCGAACGGGTGCGGGGCTACATCGAGGCGGGCGTCGCCGAGGGCGCCCGGCTGGTCGCCGGGGGCGCGGAGGAGCCCGAGGGGGCCGGGCGCGGCTACTTCGTGCGCCCCACGGTCTTCGCCGGCGTCACCAACGACATGCGCATCGCCCGCGAGGAGATCTTCGGGCCGGTCCTCACCGTCATCGCCTACGACGACGAGGAGGACGCCGTGCGCATCGCCAACGACACCGAGTACGGCCTGGCGGCCGGGGTGTGGTCCGGCGACGCCGACCGGGCCATGCGGGTGGCCCGCCGCCTGCGCGCCGGGCAGGTGCAGGTCAACGGCGGCGGCGTGAACCCGCTCGCACCGTTCGGCGGGTACAAGCGCTCGGGCGTGGGGCGCGAGTGGGGCCTGCACGGGCTGGACGAGTTCTGCGAGGTCAAGGCCATCCAGCTGTGACGGACGGGGCCGGACGGGGCACCCGGGGCGGCCGCATAGGATGATCGGTGGCGTTTCGCCCCGGTTGTTTTGTCCCGGTTCCCCGTCTGTCGAGGTGTGACGTGAGCAGCAAGCCCGAAGTCTCCAAGGCCGGTCCGCTGAGCAAGGACGTCAAGGCCATGGTCGTCACGAACGTGGTGGCGGTCCTGTCCATGGCCCTGTTCGCGGCCCTGGGCCTGGGCGTCGCCTACGCCGCCAACGGCACCCTGGTGTTCTGAGGCAGGCCGACGGCCGACCGCGGCCCGCTCCGCCCCGCGACGACGGGGGCAGGGGCGGGCCGCGGCGCTTTGTGCGCCGCTGACCTGCCACACTAGGGGCGTGCGAGTTTATCTTGGTTCCGATCACGCGGGCTTCGAACTGAAAGAGCACCTGGTGTCCTGGCTCAAGGAGCACGGGCACGAGGTCGCCGACGCGGGCCCAGCCGTCTACGACGCCGTCGACGACTACCCGCCCTTCGTGCTGCGCGCCGCCGAGGGCGTCGCCGCCGACCCGGGCACCCTGGGGATCGTCATCGGGGGCTCCGGCAACGGCGAGCAGATCGCGGCGAACAAGGTGAAGGGCGTGCGCGCGGCGCTCGCCTGGAGCGAGGAGACGGCGGTGCTGGCCCGCGAGCACAATGACGCCAACGTGGTCGCCATCGGGGCGCGCATGCACAGCCTGGAGGAGGCGGCCCGGCTCGTGGAGCGCTTCCTGGAGACGCCCTACAGCGGGGAGGAGCGGCACACGCGCCGCATCGACATGCTGTCCCGCTACGAGGAGACCGGCGAGCTGCCGCCGCTGCCGTAGCCGGGCGCCTTGTGGCCGCCGCCCGAAGGGGGCGGTGAGCGGGGCGCGGAGTCGGACCGTGGGCCCGTCGAAGCCTGCCGAAGGCGATCGGCGGGCCCGCTGCGCTGCCGGGGAGCGGACCCGCCGGGCGGGACGTCCCCGGAGCCCGTCCGGGGGACGACGTCCTGCAGCGACCGTAATACGGTTCGCGCCCCCTGAAAAGTGCCGGATCGCCGCAGACGCCGGAAGAGCGGCCCTCGAAGGCGGGGCCCCGGCCGCCCCGGCTGCGGGGCTCCGGGCCGCGACGGGGCCGGGCCCGGCCCAGAGCCGTGGGTCCGCCTGGTCTGCCTCGGCCGTGCGGACGTTCCGCGGACCTGCCCTGCGCGTCGCCCGCCCCGCTATGCGGGAGGGGCAGGCGCCTCGCCTGTTCCGCTGGGCCCCGCCCGGTTCGATCCCCCGTAGGCGCCGCACGCCGGAACCGGCGCCCCGGGGCGCCGGCGGCCTGGGGCAGGCGTTTCGGGACGACCGCATTCCGGCCTCGCCGACGGCCTCCGGCAGAGGCGGCCGTCGCCGGGCGCGATCTCTCCGGCTGCCGTGAACCCGCCCCACTCCGAGGAACGGAGGAATGCGAGCCCCGGGCCCGCTAGAAGACCACCGAGCAGAACGGTTCATGGTCGATCGTCAGGGCCAGGTCCAGCTTCGCCGCGGCGCGTGGGGTCCTCTCCGAGGCCAGGCCCGCCGCCGTGTACGTGTTCAGCTTCGTCGACCCCAGGTAGGCCGCGCCCAGTTGGGACACGTCCACCGCCAGGTCCGGATCCTCCTCCGTCCGCACGCACTCGGCCGACCCGGCGCCGTCGGCCCGCAGCCGCCACCGCCCCGCGTTCCACGGGCAGTCGCGGTCGGCGACCTCCAGCACGGTGTCCACCGGAACGGCGTAGGAGCGCTCCTCCAGCGCCCGGGGCAGGTCCACCAGCCGGATCCACAGCGACTCGCCGACCGCCGCGCGCAGCCGGTGCCGGTCGGCGAGCAGGTGGTACAGGGGGGTGTCGGCGGGCAGCATGTCCGCGGACACCTCGCTCACCAGGTCCCGCCCGAGCAGGTGCTCCCACAGCAGCGCCTCGGCGGCCGGGGAGGCCGCGAAGAACTGGGCGACCTCCAGCCGCCCGTCCGGGGCCTCGTCCCGCCACCCGCCCTTCGTCCGGTACACGGCGTACCCCCGGGGGCCGGAGGCGTCCTCGGCCACCACGCACAGCTTGGCCGCGAAGCCGTCGCGCTCGCCCGGCTCGTCCCGCATGAGCAGGTCCCACCAGGCGCCGCTGCGCTGGAACTCGCCGACCCGGCGGGCGGCCACCGCCCCGTGCACCTGCTCCATCTCCTTGCGCATCTCCGCGATGAGGCCCAGGCGCAGCGACAGCGACCCGTCGCGCGGCACGTCGGGGCGCAGCGCCGTCTCCCGCGTGAGCATCCGGGCGCGGACCGTCCAGTTCGCCGGGCCGTACCCGAACCGCCCGTAGATGGCCCCCTCGGAGGCGAAGAGCGCGGCCACGCTCTCCCCGGCCTCGTGGACGTCGGAGAGCTGGCGGCGCATCAGCGCGCTCAGGACGCCCCGGCGCCGGTGCGTGGGCCACACGCCCACCGCCGAGACCCCGGCCACCGGCCGCGGCCCGCCGGGCAGCGCCATGGTGAACGGGTGCACCACGGTGGTGCCGACCATCCGGTCGCCGTCGAAGGCGGCCAGGGTCCGCCGCAGGTCGGTGACGGGGCGGCGGAACTCCTCGTCCTCAGGGGCGCGCGAGGACAGCAGGGCCGTCCCGCACACCCGGGCGAAGTCGGTGAACTCGTCGGACTCGATGGGCCGGACCGGCCACCGCGGGCCGGAGACTGCGTTGTCGTCCATGCAGGATTCCTACTACCGGTGCCGCGCGCGGGCGAATGGTTTTTCCGCCGAATCGGGTGTGAGATCGCCGGATGCCTGACGCGCGCCCGCTCGTCCGGCCATACTTGACCATGAGGAGTTCTGCGCGATTTCCGGGCTGCACGCTGGGGCGATATCGGATGGTCCCTTTTCGGGGATGCTGTCGCATTTGCCGACGGGGCGGCGTGCTCGACCGGTTTTCCCGCGCTAAGGTGCGGGAACGATGAACTCCACGCCTGCCGCGAAGCTCAGCCGCCGCGCGCGGTCCCTCTGGCAGCGCGCGGTCGCCTTCCTCAGGCGCAAGGTGCTCTTCCGCTACCGCCTGGTCCTCATCACCCTGGTGCTGCTGGCCGTGGGCATCTGCGCCGGGGCCGTGTGGGGGCCGCCCGGCTGGTTCCCGCCCAGCGCCGTCATCCTCACCGTGCTCGCCGGAGGGCTGCTCCTCAAACGCAAGAGCCTGGCATTCCTGCTGGGCGTGGTCGCCGTCGCGCTGCTGGCCACCGCCCTGGTCCTGGACTTCAGCCACGTGGGCCCCGGCCTGGCGGTCACCATCGGCGTCGCCGGGGTGCTCGCCTACCTGCTGTCGGGGGTGCGCGAGCGCCTGGGCGTGCAGGGCTTCGGCGGGGAGAAGATGCTGCTGGAGCTGCGCGACCGGCTGCGCGCCCAGGGACGCCTGCCCGACCTCCCGCAAGACTGGGGCGCCGGAGCCGTCCTGCGCCAGGCCGGCGGGTCCTCCTTCGGCGGCGACTTCCTCCTGTCCCGCCTCAACGGGAGGCGCCTCGACCTGGCCCTGGTCGACGTCTCCGGCAAGGGCGTGGACGCCGGGACCCGGGCCCTGCTGCTCTCCGGCGCCTTCAGCGGCATGCTCGGCGCCGTCCCCTCCGGGCAGTTCCTCGCCTACTGCAACGACCACCTCGTCCGCACGGCGGAGGGTGAGGGATTCGTCACGGCCGCGCACCTGAGCATCGACCTCGAAACCGGCGACTACCTCATCACTTCGGCCGGCCACCCCCCGGCGGTCCAGTTCGACAACGGGACCGGACAGTGGTCGACTACCGATGCCAAGGGCGTCGTGCTCGGAGTGATCCCCGAGATGACCTACACGCCGGTGGAGGGCCGCCTGCGCCCCGGCGACGCGATCATGCTCTACACCGACGGGCTGATCGAGACCCCCGGCGAGGACCTCGACGCCGGTGTCGACCGCCTCCTCGGCGCCGCCGAGGGGATGGTCGCCCAAGGGTCGGGTCAGGGTTTCCGCAAGGGCATCGAGCGCATCGTGGACACCCTCGGCAAGGGCGGCAACGACGACACCGCGCTCGTGGTCATCTGGCGTTCCTGACGCCGTTCCCGGGTGGGCCCCCGTCCAGGGGTAGTGTCGCACGGTGCCCGCCCCGGGCCCGCGCGTGCCCGGAACGCGCCGCACGGACGAGGGAGCGAAGGGGGTGCCCGGTATGGCCGACGAGGACTACGGCGAAGAGCTCATCCGGCTGATCGAAGAGAACGACCTGACCGGTATCCGCCTATGGCTGGCCAGCCATGCCCCCTATGAGATCGCCGACGAGCTGGAACGCATGGACAGCCGCCGGGCGATCGTGCCCTTCCGCCTCCTGGACAAGGACCGCGAGCTGGAGGTCTTCGAGGAGCTCGACCCCGTCCACCAGCAGGAGATCCTGGTCGGCCTGCGCGACGCGGCCTTCCACGACCTGCTGGAGGAGATGGACCCCGACGACCGCGCCCGGCTGATCGGGGAGGCGCCCGCCAAGATCGCCACCCGTGCGCTGGCCGGGCTCAGCCCCGCCGAGCGCAAGATGACCGCCGCGCTGCTCGGCTACCCCGAGGGGTCGGTCGGCCGGTACATGACGCCGGAGACGGTCATCCTGCACCGGGACCTGTCGGTGGGGCGCGCCCTGGAGGTGGTGCGGGCCAAGAGCGCCGAGGTCGAGACGGTCTACACGCTGCCGGTGGTCGCCGACGGCCGCCGCTTCGACGGCACCGTGCAGCTCGCCGACCTGGTGCGCGCCGACGACGACACCCCGCTCAAGGACGTCGTGGACGTCCTGGTGCCGCGGGTGCGGGCCACCGAGCCGGCCGAGGACGCCGCCCGCCTGATGCAGGAGGCCAACCTGGTCGCGCTGCCGGTGGTCGACTCCGAGGAGCGCTTCGTCGGGCTGCTCACCTTCGACGACGCCCTGGAGCTGATCGAGGCCGCCGACTCCGAGGACATCGCCCGCCAGTCCGGCGCCAGCCCGGTCGCCGGGCACTACGTGGCCGCGAGCGTGGTGCGGCTGGCCCGCGCCCGGGCCACCTGGCTGCTGCTGCTCATCGTCGCCGCCACCCTGACCGTCAACGTCATGCAGGCCTACGAGGCGACGCTGGAGCAGGTCACCGCGCTGGCGCTGTTCGTGCCGATGCTCACCGGAACCGGCGGGAACGTCGGCTCGCAGTCGGCCACCGCCATCGTGCGCGCCCTGGCCGTGGGCGAGGTGCGGGTGCGCGACCTGCCCCGGGTGGCGGGCAAGGAGGCCCGGGTCGGCCTGCTGCTGGGGCTGATGCTGGCCGCCGTGGCGATGGTGATCGGGTCGGCCCTGGTGGGCACGGTGATCGCCGGGGTGGTGGCGGCCTCGGTGATCGCCATCTGCACCTGGGCGGCGGTGATCGGGAGCTGTATGCCGCTGCTGGCGCGCCGCGTCGGGGTGGACCCGGCCGTGGTGTCGGCGCCGCTGGTGGCCACCCTGGTCGACGCGACCGGCCTGCTCATCTACTTCAACATCGCCCGGCTGGTGCTGCACATCTGAGGCCCGCGGGGGCGGGTGGCCCCTGCGCGTCGGCCCGTCGGTGCCCGCCGACGGGCATGATCGCCGGGGGCGACGGGTATCGCTTACGGAGAGACACTGGCCGGACGCGCCGAAGGGGGACGGAATGTCCGGAATCGGAGACGCTTTCGACAAGGCCAAGAAGGCCGCCGCGGACCACGGTGAGAAGCTCGCCGAGGGGGTCGAGAAGGCGACCGGATTCGCCAAGGAGAAGACCGGCGGCGCGCACGACGACAAGATCGACAAGGCCGGCGGCGCGGCGACCGAGTACCTCCGCAAGCAGGCGGCCAAGCAGCGCGGCGAAGACGGCGGCAAGGAGGCCTGAGAGGAGCCGCCGCGCACGCGCGCGGACGCCGAGAGGAGTGCGGCGCCCCGGGCACGGGCCCCCGGCGCCGCCGT
>NZ_JAQFWP010000108.1 GCF_027706745.1 Nocardiopsis suaedae
GTCCGGGTCGGGTGTCCCCGTGGGCCATGCGGCGTCTCCATGGGTGCGGGTGCTCAGAAACGAAGTACCAGGTATGAGACGGTTTAGTCCATTATCGTCTTGACCGGTGAGACGGGGCGGGGCGGCGCGCCCGCGTCTACGATGGGTCGGCGGCCGCCCCCCGACCCGCGCATCGCGCGGACGGCCGCTGTCGAGAGGAAGAAGCATGCCGGTCCCCGCCGAAGTGCGCGAACGCGTCCGCGGCTTCCTGCCCGCGGGCGAGGACATCCGCTACATCTTCCCGGCCTCGTGGAACGAGACGGTCTTCTTCGTGTTCGTGGTCACCGACTCGGCCATCACGGTGCTGTCCAACCGCTTCTGGAGCCGTACCCGTCCCAAGCGCATCTGGCACGTCTTCCCGCGGGGGGTGCGCATCGGCCCGGTGGAGACCAACCTCATCCCCGCGTTCGAACTGGGCGGCCACACCTTCGAGGTGGAGGAGGAGTACGTCTCGGTGATCAACGCCTGCGACGCCGAGATCGACGAGGACGGCCTACCCGAGGACCCGTTCCCGGACCTGTGAGCGGCCGGGGCGCGCACGCCGCCCCCGTCCCGCCGCCTCCACGCCCCGCTGCCGCTCGGCGGCGCCGCCCGGTGCGGCCCGTCTCGCCCCGCCCCCGTCCAGGGCCCGATTCCGTCGCCTCCGGTTAGACGATCGCGAACTTTAGAGGCGAATTCGTTCGCTGCTGTTTCGACTTTGCCGTGATATCTAGCGCAACTGTCGATCTCCTGTCCAGAATCGGGGCACGTGGACCGATACGTCACCGACCGTCCCGGGCCGACCGCCGGGGACGGCCGGATCGCCGACCCGCCCGAACGCGACACCGACCCACCGACACCGCGGTCATGCCGGTGACAAGGGAGCCGCCCCTCATGACGATGCCGAGCCCCACCCCCGCCGGGCCCGATCCGCACCCGGACTTCGGCCCCGACCTCGCGCGGCGCTGCTACCGCGAGATGCTGACCGCGCGGCGCATCGACGAGGAGGCGATCGCCCTGCAGCGCCAGGGCGTCTTCCCCGCCTACGTCTCCCTGCGCGGGCAGGAGGCCGCCCAGGTCGCCGGGGCGGCCGCGCTCGACGCCGGGCGCGACTTCGCCTTCCCCACCTACCGCGAGATGGGCGTGGCCCTGGCGATGGGCGTGGACATGGTCGGCTACATGGCCAGCCACCGGGCGCTGTGGCACGGCGGCCTGTACGACCCCATGGCCTCCCGCTTCTCCAGCCTGAACGCGGTCGTCGGCGGCCCGGTGCCGCACGCGGTCGGCTGGGCGGTGGGCGAGCGGCTGCGCGGCGGGTCCGGCTGCGCGATGGCCTACTTCGGCGACGGCGCCAGCTCCGAGGGCGACGTGCACGAGGCGATGAACTTCGCGGCCGTCTACCGCGCCCCGGTGGTGTTCTTCTGCCAGAACAACCGCTGGGCCCTGTCGGTGCCCAACGAGCGGCAGGTCGCGGGCGGGTCGGTCGCCGCCCGCGCCCAGGGCTACGGCATGCCGGGAACGGCGGTCGACGGGAACGACGCCGCCGCCGTCCACCGCGCCACCGCCCAGGCGCTGGAGCGCGCCCGCGCGGGCCAGGGGCCCAGCCTCATCGAGGCGCTCACCTACCGGGTGGAGCCGCACTCCACGTCCGACGACACCTCCCGCTACCGGGACGCCGCCGAGGAGCGCGCCTGGCGCGACCGCGACCCGCTGACGCTCCTGCGGGCGCGCATGGAGGCCGACGGCAGCGGCGACCCCGCCTTCTTCGAGCAGGCCGAGCGCGAGGCCCGCGAGCGCGCCGAGGCCGTCCGCGACGGGGTGAGCACCGCCCCCGAGCCCGAGGGCACCGACCTGTTCGCCCACGTCTTCCGCGAGCCCACCGAGGAGCTCGTCCGGCAGCAGCGCGTCTGGTACGAGGAGGTCCGGCCGTGACCGGCACGATGACCGAGGCGGCGGAGGCCGCCCGCGGGTCCGCCCCCGGGGCCGGGGTCCGCGAGATGTCCCTGCAGCAGGCGGTCAACGCCGCGCTGCGCACGGTCCTCGAACAGGACCCCGACACCCTGGTCTTCGGCGAGGACGTGGGCGCCCTGGGCGGCGTCTTCCGGGTCACCGACGGCCTGCAGCGCGACTTCGGCGCCGAGCGCGTCTTCGACACCCCGCTGGCCGAGTCCGCCATCGTCGGCATGGCGGTGGGCCTGGCCATGAACGGCTGGCGGCCCATCCCCGAGCTGCAGTTCGACGGGTTCGCCTACCCGGCCGTCGACCAGATCGTCAACCAGCTCGCCCGCATGCACTACCGGAGCCGCGGCACCGCCCCCATGCCGGTCACCCTGCGCCTGCCGAGCTTCGGCGGCATCCAGGCGCCCGAGCACCACGGGGAGAGCCTGGAGGCGCTCTTCGCCCACGTGCCCGGGCTCAAGGTGTGCGCGCCCTCCGACCCGCAGGACGCCTACCGGCTGCTGGTGCAGTCGGTGCGCTGCGACGACCCCGTCGTCTACATGGAGCCCAAGGCCCGCTACTGGGAGCGCCGCCCGGTCGACACCGCCGCCGGTGCGGGCGACATGCCGGTGGGCCGCAGCCGCGTGCTCCGCCCCGGCCGGCACGCCACGCTGGTGGCGTGGGGGGCCATGGTGCACCGGTGCCTGCAGGCCGCCGAGTACGCCGCCGAGGACGGGGTGGAGCTGGAGGTGGTGGACCTGCGCTGGCTCAAGCCGATCGACGCCGAAGGGCTGGCCGCCTCGGTGTCGCGCACCCGCCGGGCGGTGGTGGTGCACGAGGCGCCGCTGACCGCGGGGCTGGGGGCGGAGGTCGGCTCCCTGGTCACCGAGCGCGCCTTCGGCGCGCTGGCCGCCCCCGTGGAGCGGGTGGCCGGGTTCGACGTGCCCTACCCGGCCGGACCGCTGGAGCCGCAGTACCTGCCCACCATCGACCGCATCCTGTCCGCCGTGCAGAGGACCCTGGAGTACGAGCGCCCATGACCGACACCACCGAGCGCACCTTCACCCTCCCCGACCTGGGCGAGGGGCTGGTGGAGGCCACCGTGCTGGAGTGGCTCGCCGCCCCCGGCGACGAGATCGCGCGCAACGCCCCGCTGGTGGAGCTGGAGACCACCAAGTCGGCCGTGGAGATCCCCTCCCCGCACGGCGGGACCGTCGCCCGGCTGCACGCCGCCGAGGGCGACGTGGTCCAGGTGGGCGAACCCTTGGTCACCTTCGTGGTGGAGGCGCCGGCCGGCGGCGCCGGGGCCCAGTCGGGGATCGTGGGCCGCGTCCCGGCGGAGGAGGAGCCGCCGCGGCGGCGGGTGCGCCTGCGCCCGCCGCAGGAGTGACCGGCCGGTCCTGTCAGGCCGGTTCAGGTCGGGCCCGGCCGGGGCCGGTTACGGTGGAGACGATGCCGCACGGCCGCGCTGTGCGGCGGTGACGCAAGGGAACGGTGAGCGATGGAGCAGGTCTTCTCCGCAGGGGTGCCCATCCGGTGCGCGGTCGAAGGAGACCCCGCCGCCGCGGACGGGGCGCCCCCCGTCCTGCTGCTGCACGGGTTCGGGTCGAACCAGGAGATGAACTGGGTGCGGACCGGGTGGCCCGCGGCCCTGGAGGGCCGCGCGACGATCGCCCCGGACCTGCGCGGGCACGGAGGCAGCGGCAAGCCGTACGAGGACGACGCCTACACGCCCGAGAGGATCGCCGACGACGTGGTGCACGTCCTGGACGCGGTGGGCGCGAAGCGGGTCGACGTCGTCGGGTACTCGATGGGTTCGCGCAACGCTTGGGAGCTTGCGCTGCGCCACCCCGCCCGGGTGCGGCGCCTGGTGCTGGCGGGGTTCGGCCCCAAGGACCCCTTCGCCGGGGCCGATCTGCACGCGCTGGAGCGGGACGGGTCGCCGTTCGGGAAGCTGTACCGGGTGGCGGGCACCCTGCCCGGCAACGACCTGGATGCGATGGCGGCCTGCGCGCGAGGGCAGGCTTCGCGGCCGTTCACCCCCGAGCCCGTGCCGGACGCGCCGATCCTGTTCGCGGCGGGGGAGCGGGACACCGTGGCCGAGGACGTGGAGGAGCTGGCCGAACGCTGCGGCGCAGAGGTGGTGCGGGTTCCGGATCGGGACCACGTGACCGCGGTGTCGGCGCGCGCGCTCAAGGAGGCCGTGCTGGACTTCCTGGCGGTGGAGGAGCCCGCGGGCAGCAGCGGGTCCTAATCTTTCGTTCCCCCTGCGAACGGTGTGGCGCAGGGGATGAATGAGGGCGGTGAAACGGCCGTATTCGGTGGAGCCGAGCGGCGGATCACCGCCCTTTCCCGTGGCCGCGGGCCCCGGGGCGCCCTCTGGTCGCCAACGGGGTCCCGCGCTGCCCGGATCGGCGGAGCGGCAGGGATTGCGGGCGTCCTGCGGTCGAGCCGCCCCGTCGCGGGGTGAGGGGTGGGCGCCGAGGGCGCCGTTTCCGTTTTCTGCCTGTTTCGTCTTGATTCAGCCGAATAGCGGACGGTGTCCGAGCGGCCCCGTTCTCGTGACGAAACGACATTCGTCCGACCTTTTTCGGGGATTCCGACAACGCTCTCCTCTCGCCTTCGTAACAACCTTTCCGGCGCTAATGGTGGCAATTCCCCTAAACGGATATCGTCCGGCGGCATAGCCCGGCCGTGCCACGGCCCGGTGGCCGGCCCGCGAACCGGGTCGGCGCGGTGCTCGAAGGGGAGATGAACTGTGAGACGCACGATCGCCGCCAGGGGCGCCGCCGTCGCGGCGGCCGGGACCCTCGCCCTCGCCCTGTCCGCCTGCGACGACCCCGGGGGTGCCGGAGGCGGCGGCGAAGGCGGGGGTGAGGGGGGCGGCGGCTCCGCCTCCGACCTGCGGGTCGGCCTGGCCTACGACATCGGCGGACGCGGCGACAAGTCCTTCAACGACTCGGCCTACCGCGGGCTCCAGCGCATCGAGGAGGAGCTGGGCGTCGCCGAGGTCAACGACCTGGAACCGAGCAAGGACGAGCCCGACAGCGCCAAGGTCGACCGGCTGCGCCTGATGGCCGACCAGGACTACGACGTGGTCATCGCCGTCGGCTTCGCCTACGCCGAGCCGCTGCGCGAGGTCGCCCCGGACTACCCGGACGTGCGCTTCGCCATCATCGACGAGGAGATCGACGACCTCGACAACGTCACCAGCCTCGTCTTCGCCGAGGAGGAGGCGTCCTTCCTGGCCGGGGTCGCCGCCGCGCACACCACCGAGGAGGACCACGTCGGCTTCATCGGCGGCGTGCAGACCCCGCTCATCGAGAAGTTCGAGTCCGGGTTCACCGCCGGGGTCGAGCACGTCGACGACGGCATCGAGATCGAGTCCCAGTACCTGAGCCAGCCCCCGGACATGGGCGGCTTCCAGGACCCGGCCGCCGGAAAGTCGGCCGCCCGCAGCCAGTACGACGCCGGGGCCGACGTGATCTACCACGCGTCCGGGGCCTCCGGGAACGGCGTGCTGGAGGCCGCCGAGGAGGAGGAGAAGTACTTCATCGGCGTCGACAGCGACCAGTACGAGAGCGCCACCGACGCGCAGAAGCCCTACGTCATCACCTCCGCGATGAAGCGCATCGACACCGCCGTCTTCGAGTTCGTGTCCGCCGTGGCCGAGGGCGAGGCCGAGTCCGGCGTGCAGCGGTTCGACCTGTCCGACGGCGGCGTCGACTACGCCGACTCCAACGAGGAGGCCATGGGCGAGATCGGCGACGAGCTGGAAGAGGCCAAACAGCAGATCATCGACGGGGAGATCGAGGTCTCCTCCTCCTGACGGGCACCGGGTGCGGGCGGGGACCCCGCCCGCACCCGGAGGCGCGCGGCGGAGCACCGACGGGAGGAAGATGGGCAGGGCGCAGGCGGCCGGGGGGCGACCCCCGCCGGCGGTCGAGCTGCGGGGGATCACCAAGCGGTTCCCCGGCGTGGTGGCCAACCACGACATCGACATCGAGGTGGCGGCCGGCACCGTGCACGCCATCGTGGGCGAGAACGGCGCGGGCAAGTCCACGCTGATGAAGACCCTCTACGGGCTGCACCGGCCCGACGAGGGGACCGTGCGCGTCGGCGGGGAGGAGGTGGCGCTCGCCTCCCCGGCGGACGCCATCCGGCACGGCATCGGCATGGTGCACCAGCACTTCATGCTCGCCGACAACCTCACGGTCCTGGAGAACACCGTGCTGGGCGCCGAGGCCGCCCACGGCATCGGAACGCGGGCGCGGCGGCGGGTCGAGGAGCTGTCCCGGCAGTACGGGCTCGGTGTGCGCCCCGACGCGCTCACCGAGGAGCTGGGCGTGGGCGACCGCCAGCGCCTGGAGATCCTCAAGGTGCTCTACCGGGGCGCGCGCATCGTCATCCTGGACGAGCCGACGGCGGTGCTGGTGCCCCAGGAGGTCGACGAGCTCTTCGAGAACCTGCGCGAGCTCAAGCGCGAAGGGCTCACCGTCATCTTCATCTCGCACAAGCTGGACGAGGTGCTGCGGGTCGCCGACACCGTCACCGTCATCCGCCGCGGCACCACCGTGGACACGGTGGACCCGGCGCGCACCACCGCGCGGGAGCTGGCGGCCCTCATGGTCGGCGGGTCGCTGCCGGTGCCGGAGCTGCGCGCGTCCACCGCCTCCGAGGAGACGGCCCTGGAGGTGGACGGGCTGACCGTGCGCACTCCGGACGGGAGGGCCGCCGTGGACCGGGTGTCGCTGCGGGTGCGCCGGGGCGAGATCGTCGGCATCGCCGGGGTCGAGGGCAACGGCCAGTCGGAGCTGATCGAGGCGGTGATGGGCATCCGCCCGGCCGCCGCGGGCCGGGTGGAGCTCATGGGCGCCGACATCACCCGCCTGCCCACCCGGGCGGTACGCGAGGCGGGGGTCGGGTTCGTCCCCGAGGACCGGCACCGGCAGGGGCTGCTGCTGGAGGCGCCGCTATGGGAGAACCGGGTGCTCGGCCACCAGACGCGGCCGCCCAGCGCCAAGGGGGCGCTGATCGACGCCGAGGGGGCGCGGGAGGACACCCGCAGGATCGTGCGCTCCTACGACGTGCGCACCCCCGGGGTGGACACCACCGCCGACGCGCTGAGCGGCGGGAACCAGCAGAAGCTCATCGTGGGCCGGGAGATGAGCGGCGACCCGGTGCTGCTGCTGGCCGCGCACCCGACCCGCGGGGTGGACGTGGGCGCGCAGGCGGCGATCTGGGAGCACCTGCGCCGGGCGCGGTCGGAGGGGCTGGCGGTGCTGCTGGTCTCCGCCGACCTGGACGAGCTGATCGGGATGAGCGACCGGCTGCTGGTGATCCTGCGCGGACGGCTGGTCGCCGAAGCCGACCCGCGGCGGGTGACCCCGGAGCGGCTGGGGTCGGCGATGACGGGCGTGGCCCTGGGCGACGACTCCGACGAGGGCGGGGTGCGCCCGTTGGCGGGCCCGGAAGAGGGCGGGGCCGCTGAGCCGGGCGCGGACCCGGCCGTCGGGACAGGGACCGGGGCGGACGCCTCCGCGGACGGTGGTGACGGACCCGGGGATGGACCCGGGGATGGTTCCGGAGGCCGTACATGACCGCCCCCGACACGGCCGGGGGCGCCGCAGAGGGGCGCTGTTCGCGGCCGCGTTCCGTGGCACCGGCGTTCGGGGAGTCGGAGAGCCGCACGTTCGAACCGGGAGGCGGCCGGTGCGACGATCCGGCCACGCGGCGCCGAGCGGCGCTCCAGGCGGCCTGTCGGCCATCGTCCGGGGACCGGCCGGTGACGACCTTCCCTGCTGGGCCCTCGGGCGGTACCGGACCGGCCGTTCCCGTCCCCGGATCCCCACAGGGCAGTGAATGCGGCCGGAACGGCCGCTCCGACGCGAACAGAAGCGGAGGCGGCCGATGAGCGGTGCCGAGCACGGGCCGCCGGGCGGCGGTGAACGGCCCGAGGGGCCCGACCGGTCCGAAGAGCCGGTGGGTTCCATAGAAGGGGAACCCGACACCGCCCCCCGCCCCGCGCCCTCCGGGGCGCGGCCTCCGGGCGGCCCCCTACAGGTCTGGCCCGGCATCGCCGGGGCCGCCGTCGCGGCGGCCGCGGCCACCTGGCTCCTGGACCTGTTCCTGATCGCCGCGGCGGCGCTGGCGGTCGCCGTCGCGGCCTCCTACCTCGCCGCGGTGGCCGCCCCGCGGGCGCTGCCCCCGGCCTTCGCGGCCGCCGCGCGCGACGCCGAGCCACCGCTCATCCGGGGCGCCGTCATGGTCCTGTCCCCGGTGCTGGGCGTCGCCTGCGGGCTCGCCGTGGCGGCCGTCGCCGACCTGTGGCTCATCGAACCGGTGTCCTACGCCCTCGGCGGGCTCGCCGGAGGGGCCGCCGCGCCGGTCCTCCACCGGGGGCTCACCCGCGACCTGGCCCTGGCCATGGCCGCCGTCGGGACCGCCGTGGTGCTCGCGGTCCTGGCCACCGCGGCCGTGCTCGTGGCCACCGGGGTGGACCCGCTGTTCGCGTTCGCGGAGATGCTGGCGCACGGCACCCGGCCCGACAGCCTCGTCAACATCGTCAACAACGCCTCCACCCTCTACCTGTCCGCGGTCGCGGTGGCCATCGGCTTCCGCATGCGGCTGTTCAACATCGGCGTCGACGGCCAGTACCGGCTGGCGGCGCTGGCCGCGGCCGCCGTCGGCGGGGCGGTGGCGCTCCCGCCGGTGCTGCACCAGGCCGTCATCATCGCCACCGCGGTGGCCGTCGGCGGCTTGTGGGCCGGGCTCGCCGGGTTCCTCAAGGTGGCCCGGGGCGTCTCCGAGGTGATCTCCACGATCATGCTCAACGCCATCGCCACCGGCATCACCGCCTACCTGCTCAGCACCGACCGGCTGGCGGTGGAGATCGGCGTCAACAACATCGGCACCAGTCCCATCCCCGCGTCGGGGTGGGTGCCCTCGGTGCCCATGGACTTCATGGGCTCGCGGGTCGACATGTTCGGCCTGGTGCTGCTCGCCGCCGCGGTCGGCGCCGGGTACTGGTGGCTGCTGGAGCGCACCCGCTTCGGCTTCGACCTGCGCGCGACCGGGCAGTCGCCCACCGCGGCGCAGGCCAGCGGGGTCGACGTCAAGCGCATGGTGCTGCTGGCGATGGTCATCTCCGGCATGGTCGCCGGGCTGGTCGGCATGCCGCAGCTCCTCGGCGACTCCCACTACTACGCCCTGGACTTCCCCGCCGGGCTCGGGTTCATCGGCATCGCCATCGCGCTGCTGGGCCGCAACCACCCGGTGGGCATCGCGCTGGCCGCGCTGTTCTGGGGCTTCCTCGACCAGGCCTCCCTGGTGCTGGACTTCCGCGGCATCCCCAAGGAGATGGCGGTGGTCACCCAGGCCACGGTGGTGCTCACCGTGGTCGTCGTCTACGAGGTGGTGCACCGCTGGGGGCGCCGCTACGAGCAGCAGCAGGTCGGCAAGGAACTGGGCCGGGCGGAGGTGGCCGCATGAGCCGGGACGCGACCGCGGAGGGCCCCGCCCCGACCGGCGCCCGTGCGGCGTGGAAGGCCCGCGCGGCCCGCCTGGGTGCGGCATGGCGCCGGTGGCGCGTGCTCAGCCTGGTGCTCGCGGCGTTCGTCGCGCTGTCGGCGGTCCGCGAGATCAGCGGGCAGGACGCGCTCACCGCGAGCGGCACCGTCCAGACCATGCTCGCCTTCGCCGTGCCCATCGGGCTCGCCGGGCTGGGCGGGCTGTGGGCCGAGCGCGCGGGCATCATCAACATCGGCCTCGAAGGGATGATGGTCTTCGGCACCTGGTTCGGCGCGTACGCGGCCTGGACCACCGGCGACCCGTGGGCCGGGCTGGCGGCCGGGATCCTCGGCGGAACGGCCGGGGGGCTCGTGCACGCGGTGGCGACGGTGACCTTCGGCGTCGACCACATCGTCTCCGGGGTGGCCATCAACATCCTGTCCGTGGGGGCGATGCGCTACCTGTCGGTGCTGTACTTCATGGAGGCCCCCGGCGGCGGGGCGGGCCAGTCGCCGCAGCTGCCCGACTTCGACCGGGTGGGTCTGCCGTTCGTCGCCGACCTGCTCCAGCCCGTACGGGAGAGCGGACGGTTCCTGGCGGCCGACGCCGCCGGGATCGTCACCGGGCTCACCACCGGCATGTCCGTGGTCACCCTCATCGCCCTGCTGCTGCTCCCGGCGACCTACGCGATCCTGTGGCGCACCCGGTTCGGGCTGCGGCTGCGCTCGTGCGGGGAGAACCCGGACGCCGCCGAATCGCTGGGCGTCAACGTCTACGGCTACAAGTACGCGGCGCTGGCGGTGTCCGGCGGTCTGGCCGGGATGGGCGGCGTCTTCCTGGCGATGGTGGCCTCCTCGGTGTACCAGGAGGGGCAGACCGGCGGGCGCGGGTACATCGGCCTGGCGGCGATGATCTTCGGCAACTGGCGGCCGGGCGGGCTGGCCATGGGGGCGGGGCTGTTCGGGTTCACCGACGCCCTGCAGATCCGCGGCCAGGGGCCCGCGGTGCACGCCCTGCTCCTGCTGCTGGCCGGGGTGCTGCTGGTGGTCGTCCTGGGGGCGGTCGCGACGGCGGTGTGGCGCCGGCGCCTGCGCCCGCTCCGGACGGCCGCGGTGGCACTGGCGCTGGGCGCCGGGCTGGGGGCCTGGTACCGGTTCACCGAAACGGTGCCGAGCGAGGTCGTCATCGCCAGCCCGTACATCGCGACGCTGCTCGTGCTGGCGCTGGCGTCGCAGCGGCTGCGGCCGCCGGCGGGCATCGGGCGGCAGTGGCGCAGAAGGAGCGGCTGAACGGCGGAGCGGTCGAGCGGCTGAGCGGCCCGGCGCTGAGCGGCCCGGGATTGAGCGGACCGGGATCGAACGGCCCGGGATTGAGCGGAACGGGAGGTGCCGGGGACGAGCGGCCCCCGCAAGGAGAACAAGGGCCGGAGTCCCCGAGCAGGATGGCCGGACGCGGCCGCTGCGGCGCGCCCGCGGCGGGGAAGGAGTCCGTCCATGGACGAGACGACAGCCGGCTCCGCAGCCCCGGACTGGAGCGCGCTCCGCGCGGCGGCCCGAGCAGCCGCCGTGCGGGCGTACGCCCCCTACTCCGGCAAGCACGTGGGCGCGGCCGGGCTGACCGAAGACGGGCGCACGGTCTCCGGGTGCAACGTGGAGAACGCCTCCTACGGACTGACGCTGTGCGCCGAGTGCGGGCTGGTGTCCGACCTCCACGCGACCGGGGGAGGGCGGCTGCTGGCGATGGCGTGCGTCGACGGGAGCGGGCGGCGGCTCATGCCGTGCGGCCGGTGTCGACAGCTCCTCTACGAGCACGGGGGGCCGGACATGCTGGTCGACGCCGCCGAGGGGCCAACCCCCCTCAGTGTGCTGCTCCCGCAGGCGTTCGGTCCTGACGACCTGAAGCAGTGACCGGACCCCGTCCGCCGGGCCGTACGGGAATCCCCGCCGAACCATCCGTTCGGACCTTACGGCCCGCCCGCGCGCTCCCTAGGCTGCGACGCCGCTCGTCGTTCCCCACCCGCGGCGGCCCGCCGGGCCGCCCCGCGTACGACCCTCGGAGGCATCGATGGACCCCATCGACATCATCACCGCCAAGCGCGATGGCGCCGAACTCACCCGGAATCAGATCGACCGGGTCATCGCCGGGTACGCCGACGGCTCCGGCATCAGCGATGAGCAGATGGCCGCCCTGTGCATGGCGATCGTCTGGCGCGGCATGACCCGGGCCGAGGTCGCGCACTGGACCGAGGCCATGCTGCGCTCGGGGGAGCGCCTGGACCTGACCGGCCTGGACCGGCCCACCACCGACAAGCACTCCACCGGCGGTGTGGGCGACAAGATCACGCTGCCGCTGACGCCCGCCGTGGTGGCGTGCGGCGCGGCCGTCCCCCAGCTGTCGGGGCGCGGCCTCGGGCATACCGGGGGCACCCTGGACAAGCTGGAGTCCATCCCCGGGTGGCAGGCCGACCTGTCGCCGGAGCGGATGCGCGAGCAGTTGCGCGACGTGGGCGGCGCCGTGTGCGCGGCGGGCGCGGGGCTCGCCCCCGCCGACCGGAGGCTGTACGCGCTGCGCGACGTCACCGGCACCGTCGAGTCGGTCCCCCTGATCGCGGCCTCGATCATGTCGAAGAAGCTGGCCGAGGGGACCGGGGCGCTGGTCCTCGACGTGAAGGTCGGGTCCGGCGCCTTCATGAAGGACGTGGAGAGCGCCCGCGAGCTGGCCTGCGCCATGGTCGGCATCGGGACCGACCACAAGGTGAGCACCCGGGCGCTGCTGACCGCCATGGACGCGCCGCTGGGGCGCGCGGTCGGCAACGCGCTGGAGGTGGAGGAGGCCCTGGAGGTGCTGGCCGGGGGAGGGCCCGAGGACGTGGTGCGCCTGACCGTGGAGCTGGGGCGCGAGATGCTGGAGGCGGCGGGGCTGAGCGGCGCGAAGGACCCGGCGGACGCGCTCGCGGACGGGACGGCGATGGACGCGTGGCGGGCGATGGTCGCCGCACAGGGGGGCGACCCGGACGCGCCGCTCCCGCAGGCGAAGGAGCGCGGGGAGGTCTTGGCCCCGGCGTCGGGGGTGCTGGCGTCCGTGGACGCGCACGCGGTGGGGATCGCGGCCTGGCGCCTGGGGGCGGGCCGCGCGCGCAAGGAGGACGCGGTGTCGCCGGGGGCGGGCGTGGTGCTGCACGCCAAGCCGGGGGAGAAGGTACGGGCCGGGCGGCCGCTGTTCACCCTGCACACCGACGACCCGTCACGCTTCCGGGCGGCGGCCGAGGCCCTGACGGGGGCCGCCGAGCTGGAACCGGCGGGGGCCAAGCCGTTGCCCTTGATCATCGACCGCGTGGAGAGCCCGACCGTCTGACCCGCGGGGCGTCTGCGGTCGTCTGCGGCCCTCTGCGAGTGCCCGCGGTCGTCCGGGGGGGCCTGCGGTCGTCCGGGGGTGCCTGCGGTGCCCCGCGAGGGAATCGCGGTGAGCCACGGCGGGCGCCCCAGCGAGGGCACCCCATGGCGGGTACCTGCGGGGCCCCGGGCAATGCGCACCCGGCCGGTCCCGCGGAGTGTCACCGAAGCGCGTCGGCGGCACTGACCAGGCGGGTCGTCCCGCCGGGGTGGACGGCCCCAGCGAGGACGGTGTTGTGGTGCGCGACGATCTGCGCGGGCGACAGCCCGGCGGCGGGGTCGCCGTTCGCCATGGGGGCGTGGCCGTCCTCGACCAGCTCCACGTCGAAGCCGTGGCTGGCGGCGGACCGCACGGTGGCGTCGACGCAGTAGTCGGTGGCGGCCCCGGTGACCACCACGGTGGCGGTTTCCAGGGAGCGGAGGACGCCGTCCAAGTCCGTCTCCCAGAACGCGTCGGTGGCCCGCTTGGGGATGATCCGGTCCTCCTCCTGGAGCCCGAGGAGGGGGCTGACCCCGCGCCCGTCCTGCGCGGGGTCGAACAGGTCCCCCTGCGGCCCGACCTGGTGGGGAACGAGCACGGGCACCCCGACCAGGTGGGCGCGCTCGACGATCCCCCCGATCCGCCGCGCGAGCCCGTCCCCATCCCAGAGACCGGCGACGAGGAATTCGTGCATGTCGATGACGAGCAGAGCCTGGGCCATGGGGTCAGGGTAGGAGGCGGGCGATCGGCGGGACAGTGGCTCTCGGGGCGCGGCCCACCGCGCCGAACCCCACTGATCGGCCCGCCGTCCCTGACCCTAGGTCGGGACAGGGTGTCGGCATGCGAGGCAGAAGGCGGCGACGAGGCAGGTCGGCGCCCCTACCTGCGGGTCGGTCGGCTGTCTGGTGTGTGCGTGGTCGCGGTGGTTGGCGGCGACGGAGTGAGCTGGGTGGTTCCCCGGTCTTGCTTGCCGGGTGGCGGGTTCCTCGCGGTGCGGGTGGGCGGCGGCTGGGCTGGTTCCCCGCTGACGGGCCCTGGCCGGGCGGCGGGTGGCCGGGGTGTGAGGTGGAGGGCGGCGACGAGGCAGGTCGGCGCCCCTACCTGGTGGGTTGTCGGCTGCCGGGTG
>NZ_JAQFWP010000109.1 GCF_027706745.1 Nocardiopsis suaedae
GCTGGGCGCCGGGCGGCGGCAGCGGGCGCTGCCCCCCGGTGGGGCCGCCCGGACCCGGGGCGCCCGGGGGATGCGCGTTCGGTGCCCCCGGAGGCGGCCCCTGCGCGGGGCCCTGTACGGGCCCCTGCGCGCCGTTGGGCGGCGGGGGCGGCCCCTGGGGGCGCGCACCCTGCGGAGGCCCCTGCTGTGGGGCGCCCTGCGGGCGCTGCTGCGGGCCGGGGGCGTTCGGCTCCTGGTTCATGTCGGGCTCCTGTCGCCCGGGCGCGCCGTCTCCGGGGCCGGGGCGGCCGTCGCTGGGCTCGTTCGGATGCGGTGAGATGGGACTCCTCCGTGGGCGTCCGGGAAAAGGGAGGGCCGCGGGCCCTGCAGGGTGGGGGCGCGGCCTGGGGGCGGGCGGAGTCGGCACGGGCGTCGATCGGCGGTGCCGGGCGCGTCGCCGGTGCGCTCGGCGCACGGGGACGATAAGCTCTCCGCCGACTTTAGCGCCCGCCCCGCGCCGGTGCTCCCGCACCCCGCGCGCGCGGGACGGACGAAGCACTCGCGCGGCGGGGCATAATGAGAGAAGGAGTAGTCACGGTAGGCGGGCCGCCGGACCGGGTCCGGCGCAGCCACAGGCCGTTTTGACCTGCGGTGTCGTATGCCGATAGGATACTCCGTCGTTGTGCGTTGAGTTGCCGTGGGTTCCCGCGAGTCGTCGCCGGGCGCCGATCACGCATCATCGTCCGCGCACTCAACACCGGAACGCCTGGGTCCCGCCCGAGGCGGCCGGCCCAGGAATAAGTCCCCGGCCCTTCGCGCAGGAGGGTACGGACCACGCCGACAGAGACGAAGGCTTACGATCGTGCGCACATACAGCCCCAAGCCCAGCGATGTCCAGCGTCAGTGGCACGTCATCGACGCAAGCGATGTCGTGCTCGGCCGGCTGGCCAGCCACGTCGCAACGCTGCTCCGAGGCAAGCACAAGACCTACTACGCGCCGCACATCGACACGGGCGACTTCGTGATCGTCGTGAACGCCGACAAGGTGGCGCTGACGGGTCGCAAGCGCGAGCAGAAGCGCGCGTACCGGCACTCCGGCTACCCGGGCGGTCTGCGCAGCGTGAGCTATGCCGAGCTTCTCGAGAAGCGCCCCGACCGCGCCGTGGAGAAGGCCGTGAAGGGCATGCTCCCCAAGGGCTCTCTCGGCCGCCAGATGGCCAAGAAGCTGAAGGTCTACGCCGGGCCGGAGCACCCGCACCAGGCGCAGCAGCCGGTGCCTTTCGAGATCAGCAAGATCGAGCAGCCCGCCTAGGCGTTCGCGAGAGCCAACAGGAAGTACGAGGAGAACCGTGGTCGAGCCCACCACCGGCATCGAAGACGTCACCCAGGAGTTCGACGGGGACGCGGAGTTCCCGGCCGAATACACCACCGAGTCGCCCGAGGCGCCCGACGCGGCCTACGTCCCCACGGCTTCCGGCCCGGGCGCCGGCACCGGCCGCCGCAAGCAGGCCGTGGCCCGCGTGCGCATCACCCCGGGGGCCGGGGAGTGGAAGATCAACGGCAAGCCGCTCGAGGTCTACTTCCCCGACAAGGTGCACCAGCAGGAGATCAAGGAGCCGCTGGTCAGCCTCGGCTTCGAGGGCGCCTACGACGTGTTCGCCCGCCTGGACGGCGGCGGCACCAGCGGCCAGGCCGGCGCCCTGCGCCACGGGCTGGCCCGCGCCCTGGCCGGGCTGGACCCGGAGAACAACCGCCCGTCGCTGAAGAAGGCCGGGTTCCTGACCCGCGACGCCCGCGAGGTGGAGCGCAAGAAGGCCGGTCTGAAGAAGGCCCGCAAGGCCCCGCAGTTCTCCAAGCGCTGACGCGCAGCCGAGGACACCGGCGCCCCCCTGGGCGCCGCACGCCATGGCCCGCCGGTCCCCCGTACCACCGGGGTGGCCAGTGCGGGCCATCGCTGTTTCCCGGCGCCCGTCGGCGGCATCCCCTCTCCCTGACCCTTTTCCGCTTCGATTGAAGGGGCTAACAGCTGTGGCTCGCTTGTTCGGTACCGACGGGGTGCGGGGGGTCGCCGGGCGCGATCTGACCGCCGCCCTCGCACTGGAGCTGTCCGCCGCCGCCGCGCGCGTCCTGGGCCGCGGGGCCGGCCCCGACCGCCGGCCCACCGCGGTGGTCGGCCGCGATCCCCGCGCCTCCGGCGAGTTCCTGGAGGCGGCCGTGGTGGCCGGCCTGGCCGGGGCCGGCGTGGACGTGGTCCGGCTGGGGGTGCTGCCCACCCCGGCGGTGGCCCACCTGACCGGCGAGCTCGGCGCCGACTTCGGCGTGATGCTCTCGGCGAGCCACAACCCCGCCCCGGACAACGGGATCAAGTTCTTCGGCCGGGGCGGGCAGAAGCTGCCCGACGCGGTGGAGGACGAGATCGAGGCGGCCCTGGGCGCGCCCGCCGAGGGGGCCGTCGGCGGGGACGTGGGCCGGGTGAGCGACGCCGGGGACGGCGCCGAGCGCTACATCGCGCACGTGCTCTCCGCGCTCCCGCACCGCCTCGACGGCCTCAAGGTCGTGGTGGACTGCGCCAACGGCGCGGCCAGCGGGGTGGCGCCGGAGGCGCTGCGCCGGGCCGGGGCCGAGGTCGTCACCATCGGCGACCGGCCGGACGGGCTGAACATCAACGCCGGGTGCGGCTCCACCCACCTGGAGGCGCTGCGCGCCGCGGTGGTCGAGCACGGCGCCGACGCCGGGCTGGCGCACGACGGCGACGCCGACCGCTGCCTGGCGGTGGCCGGGGACGGGTCGGTCGTCGACGGCGACCAGATCATGGCGATCCTGGCGCTGGAGCTGCACGAGGCCGGGCGCCTGGCCGACTCCACCCTGGTGGTCACGGTGATGAGCAATCTGGGCCTGAAGCAGGCCATGGCCCAGGCCGGGATCGCGGTGGTGGAGACGCCGGTCGGCGACCGCTACGTGCTGGAGGCCATGCGCGCGGGCTCCTACTCGCTGGGCGGCGAGCAGTCCGGGCACGTGGTGCTGCTGGACCACGCGACCACCGGCGACGGCCTGCTGACCGGGATGCAGCTGCTGGGGGCGGTGAGCCGCCGCGGGCTGGCCCTGGACGAGCTGGCCAAGGCGATGGTGCGGCTGCCGCAGGTGCTGGTGAACGTGCGCGGCGTGGACAAGCACCGGGCCGCCACCGACGAGGGGCTGGCCGAGGCGGTCGCCCGCGCCGAGGCCGACCTCGGCGGCGAGGGCCGGGTGCTGCTGCGGCCCAGCGGCACCGAGCCGATGGTGCGCGTCATGGTGGAGGCCCCCTCCCAGGACCGGGCGGCCGAGGTGGCCGAGGCCCTGGCCGGGGCGGTGCGCGAGCACCTGGGCTGACCCGGGCGGCGGAACAGCGGAACGGGGCGCCCCCGCGCAGGGGGCGCCCCGTTCCGTCGTTGTGCCCGGGGGGACCGGCTAGTGCCCGCCGTGCTGCCCGTGCTGTCCGTCGTGGAACAGCTCGCGGTTGCGCTGGATGGTGTCCCAGGACTCCGGCTCGGCCGGGGCCGACAGGGTCGTCGGGCCGTCGCCCTCGGCGCCGGGGGCCGAGGCCGGGCGCTCGGGGGTGTAGAGCCACGTGTCGAACAGGCCGCCCAGGTCCTTGCCGGAGATCTTCTCCGACAGGGCGATGAACTCGCCGACGTCGCCGTTGCCGTGCGCGTGGTCCTCCTGCCAGGTGCGCAGGATGGCGTCGAAGTCCTCGTCGCCGACCTCCACCCGCAGCGCGTGCACGGCCAGGGCGCCCCGGTCGTAGACGGCGCTGTGGAAGACGTCGTCGGAGCCGGGGTCGCCGGGCGGGACCGTCCAGAAGTCGCTGTCGGCCGGGTAGCGCGAGTAGGTGTACTCGGCGAGCTCCTGGGCCGTGCCCTCGCCCTCGTTCTCCGACCACATCCACTCGGCGTAGCTGGCGAAGCCCTCGTTCAGCCAGATGTCCTGCCAGGTGTCGACCGACACGTGGTCACCCCACCACTGGTGGGCGAGCTCGTGCGCGACGACGTAGGTGTTGGAGCCGCGGGCGAAGAACGCGTGGCTGTACACCGGCCGGGTCTGGGTCTCCAGCGCGAACCCGAGGTCGGTGTCGGGCCCGGCGACGACGCCGCCCAGAGCGTTGTACGGGTAGGGGCCGAAGCTCTCCTCCTGGAATTCCAGGATCTCCGCGCCCCGCTCGATGCTGGCCCGCGCGGGGCCCGCCAGGTCGCCCAGGGTGGGGGCGTAGGCGTTGTACACCGGCAGGCCCGAGGCGGTCTCGTCCTCGTGGACCTCGTAGTCGCCGACGGCCAGGGTGGCCAGGTAGGTGGCGGCGGGGCGGTCCTGGCGCCAGAGGTAGATGTCCTTGCCGCCGCGGGTCTGCCGCCCGGTGAGGACGCCGTTGCTGATCGCCTCGTAGCCTTCGGGGACCTGCACGCGCACGTCGAAGGTGGCCTTGTCGCGGGGGTGGTCGTTGGCGGGGAACCACCACCAGGAGGCCTCCGGCTCGCCGAGCGCGACCACGCCGTCCTCGCCCCGGTGCCACGCGGTGGGCACGCCGCCCCAGCCGGCCGTGGAGGGGGTGTCGGAGTACTTGACGACGACCGTCATCTGGCGGTCGTCGGCCACCGGCCTCTTCGGGGTGACGGTGAGCTTGTGGCCCTCGGAGGAGAAGTCCGCGGGGCGCCCGTTCACCCGGACCGAGTCGACGTCCAGCAGGAAGTCGAGGGTGAAGGAGTCCAGCTCCTCGGTGGTCCGGGTGACCAGCGTCGCGGTCCCCTTGAGCCGGTCGGTGTCCGGCGTGTAGTCCAGGCGCAGGTCGTAGTGGCCGACGTCGTACCCGGTGTTGCCGTATGAGGGGAAGTACGGGTCGCCGATCCCGCCGCCGGGGTCGGCGGAGGCAGCGGTCGTCGCCGGGACCAGGGCGGTCAGGACGGCGGCCGCCATGGCGGCGCCTCTTCGCACTCGCATGGGCGGTCCTGTTCGTCTCGGGTTCGGGGGATGCGCGCGGGGCGGACCCGCACACGCATCCCCAATTACCCCTCACCGCCCGTGGCCAACCGGTCCCGCAGGGCCCATGGCCCCATCCGGCCGCAGGAGGCGCCCGGCTACTCGACCGTGACGCTCTTGGCCAGGTTGCGCGGCTGGTCCACGTCGTTGCCCTTGGCCAGCGCCAGCTCGCAGGCGAACACCTGCAGCGGCACCGTGGAGACGATCGGCTGGAGCAGCGTGGGCACCGCCGGGATCTCCACCAGCTCGTCGGCGAACGGGCGCACCGCCTCGTCGCCCTCCTCCGCGATCACCACGGTGCGGGCGCCGCGCGCCCGGATCTCCTGGATGTTGCTGACGATCTTGTCGTGCAGCACGCCCCGGCCCTCGCGGGAGGGCACCACCACGACCACCGGGAGCCCGTCCTCGATCAGCGCGATCGGGCCGTGCTTGAGCTCGCCGGCGGCGAACGCCTCGGCGTGCATGTAGGCGAGCTCCTTCAGCTTGAGCGCGCCCTCCATGGCCACCGGGTAGCCCACGTGGCGGCCGAGGAAGAGCACCGTGTCGGCGTCGGCCAGGGAGCGGGCGAGCGCGCGCACCGGGTCGACCGTGTCCAGCACCTTCTCCACCTGCTCGGGCATGTGCGCGAGCTGGCCGATGACGGTGTTGATCTCGTCGCCGAACTTGTGCCCGCGCACCTGCGCCAGGTACAGGCCCACCAGGTAGCAGGCGGCGAGCTGGGTGAGGAAGGTCTTGGTGGCGGCCACCCCCACCTCCGGCCCGGCGTGGGTGTAGAGCACCGCGTCGGACTCGCGGGGGATGGTGGAGCCGTTGACGTTGCAGATCGCCAGCACCCGGGCGCCCTGCTCGCGGGCGTAGCGCACCGCCATCAGGGTGTCCATGCTCTCCCCGGACTGGGAGATGGCGATCACCAGGGTCCGCCGGTCCAGGATGGGGTCGCGGTAGCGGAACTCGCTGGCGACCTCCACCTCGCAGGGGATGCGGCACCAGTGCTCGACCGCGTACTTGGCGATCATCCCCGCGTGGTAGGAGGTGCCGCACGCGATGATCACGATCTTGGAGGTCTCGCGCAGGTCGGCCGGGGTGAGCCGCATCTCGTCCAGGGTGAGGGTGCCGTCGGCGGCGACCCGGCCCAGCAGGGTGTCGGCGAGCGCCCGGGGCTGCTCGACGATCTCCTTGAGCATGAAGTAGTCGTAGCCGCCCTTCTCGGCGGCCGAGGCGTCCCAGTCCACGTGGTACTCGCGCACGTCGGCGGGGCGGCCGTCGTAGTCGGTGACGCGCACCGAGTCCGGGCGCAGCTCCACCACCTGGTCCTGGCCCAGCTCGATCGCGTCGCGGGTGTGCGCGATGAACGCGGCCACGTCGCTGGCCAGGAAGTTCTCGCCGTCGCCGCGCCCGACCACCAGGGGGGAGTTGCGGCGGGCGGCCACCACCAGGTCGGGGTTGTCCGCCTCCATCGCGACCAGGGTGAACGCGCCCTCCAGGCGGCGGCACACGCCGCGCATCGCCGCGGCCAGGTCGTGGTCGCCGCGGTCCTTGAGCTCCTCGCCGAGCAGGTGCGCGGCCACCTCGGTGTCGGTCTCGGAGGTGAACTTGCAGCCGCGCTCCTCCAGCTCCACGCGCAGGGCGGCGAAGTTCTCGATGATCCCGTTGTGGATGACCGCGACCCGCCGGTCGCCGTCCACGTGCGGGTGGGCGTTGACGTCGGTCGGCGCCCCGTGGGTGGCCCAGCGGGTGTGCCCGATGCCGATGCCGTCCGCCTCCGGCGGCGCCGCCTCCAGGGCGGCGCGCAGGTTGGCGAGCTTGCCGGCCCGCTTCTCGGTCCGCAGGCGGCCGCCGCTGAGCACGGCGATGCCCGCGGAGTCGTATCCGCGGTACTCCAGCCTGGCGAGGCCGTCCACCACGACCTGTAGCGCCGGTTGCGGCCCGACGTAGCCAACGATTCCGCACATGGCCGCCAGAGTAGTTCAGCCGGGGGCGCTTTTCTCCCCTTCGTGGACTGGACCACTGGCTGTTTTCGCAGGTAGCGGTATAGACCAGTTGGCACCTGGCGGTGAGGAGGCGCAGGTGGGGGCACCCGGGCGGGTGCCGAGTGGGCGCCGCGCCGCGCGTGGCGAAGCACTCAAAAAAGACACGGCCGGATCCGGCGCGCCGCACCCGGGCGGCCCCGCGGCGCGCGCCCGGGTGCCCCGGTCGGCCGGAGCCGGGCAGGGCTCCTCTAAAGTGGGCAGACGTGTCACAAGCGACGAAGAACGGCTTCTCGACGCCGTACGTGGAGCTGGACCGCGACGGGTGGGCGGCGCTGCGCGACGCCACCCCGCTGTCCCTGACCGAGGCCGAGCTGGAGGTGCTGCGCGGCACCTCCGACCCGACGTCGCTGGACGAGGTCAGGGACATCTACCTGCCCCTCTCCCGGCTGCTCAACCTGTACGTCAAGGCCACCCGCCAGCGCCACGGCGCGGTGCGGGCCTTCCTCGGCGAGGACGACCGGCCCGTGCCCTTCGTCATCGGCGTCGCCGGGAGCGTCGCGGTGGGCAAGTCCACCGCCGCCCGGCTGCTGCGCGCCCTGCTCGCCCAGTGGCCCGACCACCCCGACGTGGAGCTGGTCAGCACCGACAACTTCCTCTACCCCAACCGGGTCCTGCAGGAGCGCGGGATCATGAACCGCAAGGGGTTCCCGGAGAGCTACGACCGGCGGGCCCTGGTGCGCTTCGTGCAGGAGATGAAGGCCGGGGCGCCGGCCAAGGACATCCCCCTCTACTCGCACCTGCACTACGACATCGTCCCCGGCGCGGTGCAGACCGTGCACCGGCCCGACATCCTCGTGGTGGAGGGCATCAACGTGCTGCAGCCCCCGCTGGCCGGGCACCTGGCGGTCTCGGACTTCTTCGACTTCTCCATCTACGTGGACGCCAAGCCCGAGCACATCCGCACCTGGTACCTGGACCGGTTCCTGGAGCTGCGGCGCACCGCCTTCTCCGACCCCCGCTCCTACTTCCACTCCATGGCCACCACGGTCGACGAGGAGCGCGCCAAGGAGTTCGCCATGAACACCTGGCGCAGCATCAACGAGGTCAACCTGGTGGAGAACATCCAGCCCACCCGGGCGCGGGCCACCCTGGTCCTGCACAAGGGGCCCGACCACCGGGTGCGGCGGGTGCGCCTGCGCAAGACCTGACCCCGCGCCCGCCCCTCGTCCGATCCCGTCCGATCCGGGACCCTTGGCCGTATCCGGACCCTCCCGGCGCGGAACGGCGCCGCCGCGAGCCGCGTCACACCGGGGCGGGACACGAGCGGAAAGGGGCCCACAGAGCATGATCCCCCAGGACGAGCAGGACCGAGGGAGCTTTCGGACCACGGGGCGAAAGAGCTCGGCGACGGTGTTCGTCAGCGCGCTGAGCGCGCTGTCGCTGGCCGTGGCCGGGTGCGGCAGCCCCGACACGGTGACCGCGCGGTGCGTCGACAAGGACCGCCGGTCGGACGGGTCGTACAGGGTCGTCGACGAGGACCGGTGCGACGACGACTCCTCTTCCTCCAGCGGCGGCGCCCGGACCGGCGGCTACTTCTTCTACTACGGCGGCACCGCCGGCAGCGGGCGGGTCAGCGGCGGGACCACCACCCGGCCCTCCGACGCGCGCGTGGTCACCGAGAGCGGCCGGGTCATCCAGCGGGGCGGCATGGGCGGCCGCGGCGGCAGCGGCAGCTGAGGGGGCACAGGTGAAGAGGAGCAGCGGAAACCCGGTGCGGCCGGGTTGGCCCGACATCGTCGAGGAGCAGGGGCTCGGGTTCCACGTCTCGGTGCACCCCGAGCACCTCACCCGGCCCTACTGGGACGAGTCGGTGCACTACGAGTTCGCGATGGAGGAGGTCCTCCGCCTGGAGCGGACCGTCGAGGAGCTGCACCGCATGTGCCTGGAGGCGGTGGAGTTCGTCGTCGCCGAGAAGCGCTACGCCGACTTCGGCATCCCCGACTGGGCGGCGCCGTTCATCCGGGACTCGTGGCGGCGCGGCGACCCCTACCTGTACGGCCGCTTCGACCTCGTCTACGACGGGAGCGGCCCCGCCAAGCTGCTGGAGTACAACGCCGACACCCCCACCGCCCTGGTGGAGGCCGCCGTCGTGCAGTGGCACTGGATGCAGGACGTCCACCCCGGCCAGGACCAGTGGAACTCGGTGCACGAGCGGCTGGTGGAGCGCTGGGCCGAGATCGCGCCGCGCCTGCCGGGGGAGCGGGTCCACTTCGCCTGGACCAGCGAGGACGAGACCGGCGAGGAGGCGCTCACCACCGCCTACCTGGAGGAGACGGCGCGCGCCGCAGGGCTCGCCACCCGCGACACCGCCCTGGAGGACGTGGGCTGGCACCAGGGGGAGCAGGCCTTCGTCGACCTGGACGAACAGCGCATCCGGTCGGCGTTCAAGCTGTACCCGTGGGAGTGGCTCATCCACGACCGGTTCGGGCCGCTGGTGCTGCAGAACCTCGACACCACCGCCTGGGTGGAGCCGGTGTGGAAGATGGTGCTGTCCAACAAGGCCCTGCTCGCGGTGCTGTGGGAGATGTACCCGGGTCACCCCAACCTGCTGCCCGCGCGGCTGGGCGACCCCGGCGGGATGGACGCCTACATCGCCAAGCCGCTGCTCGGACGGGAGGGGGCGGGCATGGCCATCACCGTCCCCGGCGGTGAGCTGGAGCGCAGGCCCGGCGACTACGGGGCCGAGGGGTACGTGTACCAGGAGTTCGCGCCGCTGCCGACCTTCGACGGCCAGCACCCGGTGCTGGGCGCCTGGGTCGTCGGCGACGGGTCGGCGGGCCTGGGCGTCCGCGAGACCGGGAACCTCATCACCGACGACACGTCATCGTTCGTCCCGCACCTGATCCGCCTGTAGGGCGGCCGCCCGCGGTGTGGGCCTGCGGCGCTCCACGTGCCCGGCCCCGCCCAGGCAGCCGGAGAACGGGCCCTCCTCGGCGAGCAGCCGGGACAGCAGCGGGTCGAGGTGCTCGGCGTGCCAGCGGGCCGGCCCGGCCGCCCCGGCGGAGGCGGTGTCGGCCAGCTCGGTGTAGGCCAGGCGCAGCGCGTGCAGGCGGCCCACCGCCTCGTGGTGCTCCCACCAGGCGGGGCACCAGGCGGCGGTGTCGCCGACGTAGACCGGGACCAGGAAGCCGTCCACCCACCGGACGAGGGCGGCCAGCTCGGCCTTGTAGGCCTCCCGGGACATGTTGAAGATGAACGGCGCGGGCGCCTCGCCCGGGTCGGTCTCCTCCTCGGGGCGGGCCGCGGCCACGTCGGCGAGCTGCGTCTGCAGGCGGATGACGTCCGCGCCCAGCTTGTGCATGGCGTTCTGCAGGTGGGTGACGCGTTCGGCGAGGGCGTCGCCGGCCGCGGTGCGTTCATCGGTCGAGGTCATGCGGGTGTGTCCTGTGCCGTCCCGTGGTGCTCGGTTTCGCGGGCCTTCACGCAAGTAAATCAGCCGTGTCCGGTGCCCGGTGACACGCCCTCGCGGGGTCGGGCGGCCCCGCGTGGGGCATGCTCCTGGGGGCCGGTGACGAGCCGGGGCCGGAACCGACCCGGGGCAGAGCCGGGGACCGGACCGAGGCCGGGGGTGAGCCGGGCCCGGGGATCCGGAGCCGGAGCCGAACCCGGGACGGATGGGACCGGAGGACCTGATGCGCAGGGCGCACACGGTGGAGGTCGTGAGGGCGGCGGAGGGCGCGCTGATGGCGCGCCTGCCCGACGGGGCGCTGATGGCGCGGGCGGCCACCGCGCTGGAGGTGGTGTGCGCACGCACCCTCCCGCGCGTGTACGGCGCGCGGGTGGTGCTGCTGGTCGGAAGCGGCGACAACGGCGGGGACGCGCTTTACGCCGGCGCCGGGCTCGCCCGCCGCGGGGCCCAGGTCACCGCGCTGCTCGCCGGGTCGAAGACCCACGAGGCGGGCCTGGCGGCGCTGCGTGCGGCAGGGGGGCGCGCCCGGCGCCCGGACGGGGAGCCGGAGCGGGCGGAGCGCGCGATCCGCGCCGCCGACCTGGTCGTCGACGGCCTGGTGGGCATCGGCGGCCGCGGCGGCCTGCGCCCGCCGCACGCCCGCCTGGCGGCGTCGGCGCGGGGGGCGGCGGCACCGGTGGTCGCGGTCGACCTGCCCAGCGGGGTGGACGCCGACACCGGACAGGTGGAGGGGGAGGCCGTGCGCGCCGACGTCACGGTCTGCTTCGGCACCGGCAAGCCCGGCCTGTTCGCCGACCCGGGGGCCGGGTACGCGGGCCGGGTGGCCATGGTCGATATCGGGCTGGGACCGGACCTTCCCGCGCCGGTGCTGGAGGCGTTCGACGACGCGGACGTCGCGGCCCTGCTCCCGGCGCCCGGACGCGACGACGACAAGTACCGGCGCGGCGTGCTGGGGGTGGCCGCAGGGGCGGACGCCTACCCGGGCGCGGCGGTGCTCTGCACGGGCGGGGCCCTGCGCACCGGCACGGGGATGGTGCGCTACCTGGGGGGCGAGTCCGTGGCGTCCCGGGTGCTCGACCGCTGGCCGGAGGCGGTGGTCGGCCGGGCCGACCCGGGGGCGCGGGTCGCGGCGTGGGTGATCGGGCCGGGGCGCGGGACGGACGGCCGCGCGGCGGAGGAGCTGCGGGGCGTGTTCGCGTCGGAGGTCCCCGTGTTGGCGGACGCCGACGCGCTCACCCTGATCGCGCACGAGGGGGCCGACCCGGCGGGGCGGGAGGCGCCGACCCTGCTCACTCCGCACGCGGGGGAGCTGGCACGGCTGCTGGGGACCGACCGGGCGGACGTGGAGGCGCGCAGGCTGGAGCACGTGGAACGGGCGGCGGGGCGGTTCGGGTGCACGGTGCTGCTGAAGGGGTCGACGACCCTGGTGGCGACCCCGGGCCGTCCGGTGGCGGCGGCCACTGCGGGCACGCCGCTGCTGGCGTCGGCCGGGAGCGGCGACGTGCTCGCGGGCATCGCGGGCTCGCTGCTGGCGGCGGGCCTACCGGCCCACGAGGCGGCGGTGTGCGCGGCCCACGTCCACGGCCGTGCGGCCACCGAGGCGAGGGGAGGAGCCCCCATCTCGGCCACGGATCTGTGGGAGGGCATCCCGAAGGCGCTGCTGAACCTGGCCGAGGGCCGTGACGACTGGAGACGGTGAGGCGTGGGCAGCGACGGTGACCCGCGGGAAGCGTTGTCGGGTGGCGGGTGGGTGCGTGGTCGGGGTGGTTGGCGGCGACGGCGTGAGCCGGGCGATTCCCCGGACCTGCTTGCCGTCCGGCGGGTTCCTCGCGGTGCGGGCGGGCGGCGGGTCGGCCGG
>NZ_JAQFWP010000110.1 GCF_027706745.1 Nocardiopsis suaedae
GGAGGGGCCCCGGCGCCCCGGGAACCGGGCGAACCGGACACCTGGCGGGTAGCGGCCGGGCCGGAACCCGCCTTCCGGGCGCCGCGCGCAGCCCCGGGGCCGTCCCGCGCGGCGAAAGGGGCGCTTTCTGTGTGATCGCGTGGCGGATCCGCCACGCGGGATCGCCGAACCCTCCCCGCCGCACCCGGTATGCCTGGAATGCCCGGCCCCAGGGGGCCTGTCGGGTGTTCAACGCGCCCCCGGGGCAACGAGTGTGCACTTTTCTGCACACTCGATGCCCGGTAGCCCGCCTCGTGTCCGGGATGCCCCGGAATGCGGTGCCCGTTCACCCCGCCACGGGCGTGGGCGAGCACCCGCCCACCCCACGGCGCCGCCTTCCTGGAGTGCGAGGGACCCGCCGCCCGCCCGGACCGCGAGGGGCCCGGCGCCCGGCAGGCAGGCCCGGGGAACCGCCCCGCTTGTGCCGTTGCTGCCATTTGCGGCGACCACGCACACGCCCGACAGCCGACAACGCCGCAGGTAGAGCCGCTGCCCTTCGTCGTTGCCGCCTTCTACCTGGCGCCCCGGCGGCCCGCCGCCCGGCCGGGGCCCGTCAGCGGGGTACCTGCCGAGCCGCCCCCACCCGGACCGGGAAGGACCCGCCGCCCAACCGGCGGCGGCACGTGGGGGGCCACCGGGTCGCCGAGGGCCGCCGACGTCGTCGACGGCGAGTCCTCTCCTGTGCAGGTCAAGAGCCCAAGCGTGGGCGTAGGGCCGGGGCGAGCACCGCGCACATCACGCCGGCGCCCGCCACCGCCCAGAGGGCCGCCGTCAGGGACCACGCGTCCGCCAGTGCCCCCACCATCGGCGGAAAGGCCAGGAACCCCAGCCGCCCCAGCCAGCCGACCACGGTCACCCCGTCGCCGCTGCGTACCCCCGGGACCTCGCCCGCGGCCGCCAGGGTCAGCGGGAACATCGTCGCCACCCCCAGCCCCAGCAGTCCGAAACCGGCCACGCCCGCCGCGGGGTACGGCACCAGCAGCGCCACCGCCATACCGGCCGCGGCCACCAGCCCGCCCGCGCGGACGGTGGTCGTCGCTCCGAAGCGGTCCGTCACCCGGTCCCCGGTGAGCCGCCCCACCGTCATCATCCCCTGGCAGGCGACGAACGGCAGTGCCGCCAGGAACGCCCCCGCCCCGCGCTCGCCCGACAGGAACACCGCGCCCCAGGTGGCCGCCGAGTCCTCCACCGCCGAGGCCCCCATCAGCAGCGCGCTCAGCGCCAGCAGCGGGAGCGCGGCCCCGCGGAGCGCCCCCGCAGCCGCGCGGAGCCGCTCCCGTGCACCGCCTTCGCCCGCCGGCTCCGCCTCGCCCTCGCCGCGCTCGGTCCCCTCCGGCCCCGGCAGCAGGCCCCGCGCCGCCACCAGGGACGCCCCGGCCAGCAGCACCGCCACCACCGTCAGGTGCGTCCCCATCCCCAGGCCCGCCCCCGCCATGGACGCGCCGGTCAGGCCGCCGGCCACGGCCGCCAGGCTCCACGCCGCGTGGAAGGCGTTGATGATGCTGCGCCCGTACCGGCGCTGCACCCGCAGCCCGTGCGTGTTCATCGCCGCGTCCATCCAGGCGTCGAGCGACCCCAGCCCGAACAGCACCAGCGCGAACGCCCACCACCCGGGCGCGGCGGCGGCCAGGGGCAGCAGCGGCGCCGTCAGCACCCCGGCGGCCGCGGCCACCCTCCCGCTGCCGAAGCGGGCGATGAGCGGCCCCGCGAGCATGCCGGTGGCGAGCGCCCCCGTCGGCATCGCCGCGATCGCCGCCCCCAGGGCCGCATTGCTCAGCTCCAGGTCCTGCTTGACGACGGGGAGCCAGGGCACCACGTTGGTGTAGGCGTACCCGTTCACGGCGAACAGGGCGAACACGGCGGCGCGCGCACGCACGGCCGCGCGGCCCGGGGGCGCCTCCTCGTCCACCCGGCGCTGCGACTCCATCGGGCCTCCGTATCGATAGCGTGCCGTCATGCGGGTGCTACGCACCGTTGACCTCAGGGGTTGCGCCGAGGCGGTCGGGCGTCTTACATATGATCTTCTGGCCGAAATCGCCGACTCATCGACGCTACCGCCCGATCAGCCGGACCCCCGCTCCCGGCACGTGACGATCCCCTCGACGACCGGAGTCCCGACCGATGATCGACTTGAGTGCGCTGCGTGAGAAACCGACCCTGGCCGGGGAGCGGGTGCGCCTGGTGCCGCTGTCGGAGGAGCACGTCGACGACCTCTACGCCTCCGCCCAGGACGACGAGATCCGCAGGCTCACCGGCACGCACCGCAGAATCGGCTACGCGGAGGCGGCCGAGTGGTGCGCGACCCGGTCCGACCGGCCGGACCGGCTCGACCTGGCGATCATCGCGCACCCGGAGGGGCGCTACGTCGGCGAGCTCGCCCTCAAGGACCTCGACCCCGACAACGAGACCGCCTCCTACCGCATCTCCCTGTCCGCGATCGAGTTCACCGGGCAGGGGCTGGGCCGCGAGGCCACCCGGCTGCTCCTGGAGTACGCCTTCGACCGGGTCCGGCTGCACCGGGTGTGGCTGGAGGTCTACGCCTTCAACATGCGGGCGATCGCCGTCTACCGCTCGTGCGGCTTCGCCGTCGAGGGGCGGCTGCGCGACGCCCTGCTGTGGGAGGGCCGCCGCCACGACGCCCTCATCATGGGCGTTCTGGAGAACGACTTCCGGAAGACCTCCGGACTGTGAGGGCATGTCCGGAACCCCTGCCGGGGGGCGGCCGGGCGTGACCGGCCGCCCCTTCTTCAGGGCCGGGCGCACCGGCGCCCGGAACGGCCGAATCGCCCCCTGATGTTGGGCGGCGCCCCCGAACGGGTATCTCCACCGCACTTCGCCACCGCATCCGGGAGAGGCGATCATGAGCCCGGTACCCGTGTCGCTGCCGTTCGCCGACCGCTCCGCAGCGGGCCGCGGCCTCGCCGAGCGGGTCCGCCCGCTCGTCCGGACCGACCCCGTGGTCCTCGCCCTGCCGCCGGGCGGCCTGCCCGTCGGCGCGGAGCTCGCCCGCGCCCTGGACCTGCCGCTCGACGTGCTCGTGGTGCGCCGCCTGAACCTGCAGGGCGACGCGCGCGCCCCGGTCGGCGCGGTCACCGAGGGCGGGGGCGTGTTCTTCGACGACTCCGAACTGGCCCGCCGCCACGTGTCGCGCGACGTGCTCTCGCAGGCGGTCCGCGCTGAGCGCCAGGAGCTGGACCGGCTGCTCAAGGCCTACCGCGGCGGCCGCCCCGGGGCGCCGCTCGCCGGGCGCGACGTGGTGGTCGTCGACGAGGGCGTCACCACCGGCGCCACGGCGCGGGCGGCGGTGCGCGCGGTGCGCCGCCACCACCCCGCCCGGGTGTGCCTCGCGGTCCCGGTCGCCTCGCAGGCGGCCGTCGCGGCGCTGCGCGGCGAGGCCGACGAGATCGTCGTGCTCACCGCGCCGGACAACTTCCAGGCGGTGGGGGAGTGGTACCGGGACTACGAGCCGCCGACGGAGGCCGACATCGCCGCGCTGCTGGAGGACCGCGCGGAGGGGCGGCCCATGGGGCGGCCGGTGCGCGTCACCGCGGGCGGGGTCGGGCTCGACGGGGACTTCACGGTTCCGGGGTCCGTGCGCGGCGCGGCGGTCATGGCCCTGGGGCACGGGCGTGCGCACGCCCAGCAGCGGGCGGCGGCCGACGCGCTGCTCGACGCCGGGTACGCCACGCTCGCCCTGGACCTGTTCACGCCCGAGGAGTGGGAGTCGGCCCAGGGGGCGCCCGACATCGGCGCCGACGACCTGGGCGGACGGCTGGCCCAGGCGGTCGAGTGGCTGCGGTCGGCGGCCGGCGTCCGGGGCGGCGTCGGGGTCTTCGGCGCGGGATCGGCGGCCCCCGCCGCACCGGCGGCCGCGGCGCGCATGCCGGGGGAGGTGGGCGCGCTGGCGGTGCTCGGCGGGCGGATCGACCTGGCCGGGGACGCCCTGCCGCAGGTGCGGGTCCCGGCGCTGGTGATGGTCCCGGGCGGGGAATCGTTCGTGTGGGAGCTGAGCGAGTGGGCCGCGGGCCGGATGGGCGGCCCGGTCGAGCTGCGCGCGGCCCCCGGTGCGGAGCAGCTGTTGGGCGGCACGGCCGAGGGCCGCCTGGCGGGCGAGGCCGCAGCGGAGTGGTTCGACCGCCACCTCTGAGCCGACCGCGGGGGCGCGTCCGCTTCCGGCCGGGACCGGCGACGAAGGTCCGGGACGCGACATGTCCGAATGGCGGGGGCACGCCCGCTCAATGGTGTGCGCGCCTCGTTGAGGGGGTTTATCGGACGGTGCGGCGCGGTGGCCGGGGAATATGTTCCACTCATTCCCATTCGTGCCATTTCGCGAGGAAGGCCGCCGCAGTCGATCGCAAGATCACCATTCGGTGACGCTTGCGCTTCCGTCGCCGCGCTCCATGAACGATCGGAGAGGAAATCGGCGCGCCTCATTGCGCTTCGACCGTGGGCCCTCACACGGACGGCCGCGTCCCGGTGCGGTCCGTCGGCCAGGGCGCCGGAGGCGGACCTGGCCCGCCCCCTGCGAGGTGCGTCGATGCCCAGGGGGCGCCATCGATGCGCCGCCCCGCCGTCCTCCTCGGACCCCGGCCCCTGGGCCCGGACATGGAAAAACCCGAGGCGCCCTCGACGTGTGCCGTCGGGGCGCCTCGGGTTATTCGGGCCGCATCAGCGGGGCCGGGGCCGCCAAAGGTCGTCAGCCGTTCCAGCGCCGCGGGGGACGGTCGCTCAGTCTGGCCGGGCCGTGTGGGGAAGAGCGGTCAGGCGGCGGCGTTGGCGCGGCGCATGCGGCGCCGACGCTCCGAAGCGCGCTCGTCCTCGTTCAGACCGCCCCAGGTTCCGTACTTCTCAGGACGCGAGATCGCGTAGTCGAGACACTCGGTACGGACCGGGCACTGGGCACAGATCTCCTTGGCCTTGCGCTCGCGGATCTCCCGCTCCGGCTGGCGCTCGCCATCCGGGCCGAAGAACAGCACGAGGTCTTCGCCCCGGCACGCGGCGGCATCCTGCCACCCCCAGCTCGGGCGGGGGCGCAGCGCGGCCTGCCGACGTACCTGAGACATGGTTGAACCACCTCTGTTGAATCGCTAGTAAGCTGTTGGACAGCAAGGGTTGCTAGAACACGGTCGTACGGCCGTGAGAGCCCGGCATGCGTAACGGCATGCGTCGCTTCGGTGTTCCCGGAGTGGTGGAGACCACGGAAGGCGCAGAAGACCGTCGAGGCCGGCAAGCGCTCACGTGAACGGCCGGGGAGGTGCTGGAGCCCTCCCTGCGGGCCGGTACGTAATCATGCCATCCCCGTTCCCGCTCGCGCACGGGGGGCGGGGAAATTCCTCGCTCAACCGTTACCGAAACTGCAGGGGCCGCGTCCCGAGGCCGGGCCTCTGTCCGAGTCGGTGACGGATTGCGAGATCCGGCCCGATGAGCCGGATGTGGAACATCGTATGGGGGATTTCGGTCCGTGCCTAGGGGTGATCCCTGATGTTCGGATCACATTCCGGTCTAGACCAGGGCGGCGCAGTGCGGCCCGGGACCGGGGTGGGAGGAGGCGGGCGGACTAGTCCAGATCGCGCCCCTGGCCCGGCTCCAGGCGGGCGTAGTCGACGTCGGGGGCCAGGGTCGTGACGAGCGTCCCGACGATGCCGGCGCCGGTGCCGTTCAGCAGCCCGTCGTGCACGGCCAGGGCGGAGCGCGGGGCGACCGCGCGCAGGTAGTCGACCACCTCGGCGGTCTTCGACCAGGGGGCGTGCACGGGGACCAGCAGCGTGGAGACCGGGTCCTCGGGCACGGTGAAGGAGTCGCCCGGGTGGAACACGGCGCCCGACGGTGTCTCCACCCGGAACCCGATATTGGTGATGACCGGAATGTCGGGATGGATGACCGCGTGCCGCTCGCCGTACACATCGACGTCGAACCCGGCGATCCGGGCGGTGTCGCCGTGGGCGTGCACCACCACGCGCGCCCCGAGGTCGGCCAGCGGCCCCAGCTTCTCGGCGATGCCCGCGTGGGTGTGGACCTCCAGGTCCGGGTTGGCCTTCAGGGCCGCGTGCAGCCGGTCGGCGTCGAAGTGGTCGGCGTGCTCATGGGTGATGGCCACCGCGTCGGCGCCCACCGCCGCGTCCGGCTCGCTCAGGCCGCCCGGGTCGATGACCAGCGTCCCGCCGCCGTGGGTCAGGCGGACGCAGGCGTGCCCCCGCTTCTCGATCCGCATCGGTGCCCCCCTTCGGCCGGGTCCGGGGCCTTCGTCCACAGACGATACCCCTCCCGGCCCCTAAGGGCAGCACGCCGCGAATCAGGGAAGGGACAGGGGCGCGTCCTGGAACGTCACCGCTGACGGGGGCGTCATACGGGGCGACGGCACACGGGAGCCGCCGTGCGGACGGGGTCCGGCGGCGGCCGGGAGACGACGAGAAGGGGAGCGGCTGTGGCGCTGCTCAGGTTCATCCTCAACATCATCTGGCTGGTCGTGGCGGGCCTGTGGCTCGCCCTCGGCTACGCGCTCGCCGGTCTGATCTGCTGCGTGCTGATCGTGACCATCCCCTTCGGCGTCGCGTCCTTCCGCATGGCCAACTACGCCCTGTGGCCCTTCGGCCGCACCGTCACCAAGCGGCACGGTGCGGGCGGAGGCAGCACCCTGGGCAACGTCATCTGGCTGATCGTCGCCGGGTGGTGGCTGGTGCTCGGCCACATCGGCACCGCCATCGGCCTCGCCGTGACCATCATCGGGATCCCCATGGCCTGGGCGTCCCTGAAGATGATCCCGGTCGCCCTGGCGCCGTTCGGCAATGAGATCGTGGCCAGCGACGAGGCGCGCGAGCCGTGGAAGTTCTGAGCCGCCGGGCGCGGGTGCGCGCCTCCGGGGCGCGCGCCGCGCACCGCCGCCGGGGCGGCACAATGGGCCGATACCGAACACCGTGACGAAGACGGCGGAAGGGGACGACGTGTGGATGAAGCGGCCCGGGCAGTGGTCCTTCAGTAGATTCCGGCGCGCCGCGCGCCGGGGCGGGACCGCGGCCGAGGAGCCGCAGACGCCCGAGCCGGAGGCCCCCGCGGCCGAGCCCGCCGAGGACGACCTGTTCCGCAACCTCAGCGACGCCGCTTGGCGCATCCTGCTCATCGGCGTGGTGGTGGCCCTGCTGCTGTGGGCGGTGGGCTACCTGAGCGTCATCACCGTCCCCATCATCCTGGCGGTCTTCCTCACCGCGCTGCTGATGCCGCCCACCAACTGGATGCGGCGCAAGGGCGTGGGGCGCGGGCTGTCGACCGCCATCACCTGCGTGGGGTCGCTGATCGTGCTCGGCGGCGTGGTGACGCTGATCGTGCAGCCGGCGATCTCCGGATTCGGCGGCCTGGTGGACAGCCTCGGCCAGGCGCTCGACAGCGTGCGCGACATCGCCACCGGGATGGGCCTGCACCCCGCACTGGTCTCCCAGATCATGGACTCGGCCGACCAGGAGATCTCCAACCTGCTCGCCGAGAACCGCGACCAGCTCATGACCGGGGTGTGGACCGCCGGCACCGCCGTGCTGGAGCTCCTCCTCGGCCTGGTGCTCATCCTGGTGCTCACCGTCTACTTCGTGCACTCCGGCGACCGGCTCGTCGAGTGGCTGCAGAGCCTGCTGCCGGCCGCCTCCCGCCGCCCGGTCAGCGCCACCGTGGACGTCGCCTACGGGGTCATGGGCCGCTACGTGCGCGGCGTGGCCACGGTCGGGCTGTTCGACGCCGTCGGCATCGGCGTCCCGCTGTTCTTCCTCATCGACCCCGCCCTGGTCATCCCCCTGGTGGTACTGACCTTCATCGGCGCCTTCCTGCCGATCGTCGGCGCGTTCATCAGCGGCCTGCTGGCCACGGCGGTCGCCTTCGTCACCGAGGGGCCGCTCATCGCGCTCGTCGTGCTGGCGGTCGTCCTCATCGTCCAGCAGCTGGAGAGCCACGTCTTCGCCCCGAAGGTCTACGGCAAGGCGCTGGACCTGCCCGCCGCGGTCGTGCTGGTCGCCATCAGCATCGGCAGCATCATCGGCGGGGTGCTCGGCATGTTCCTGGCCACACCGGTGGCGGCGGTGCTCGCCGCCCTGCTGCGCGACCGCCCCTTCAGTGAGCACAGGCCCGGCGCGGCCGCGGAGGCGGACGCCGCCGAGGACGCCGACCCCTCCGGCGGCGCCGCCCGCGCGCCCGCGCGGGCCGCGGCCGGCGGGGAAGGTTCGGCGGCCCCGGCGCGTTACGCGGGCGGGAGCGCGGAGAACGGGTCGTCCCCCGCGCGGGCCGCCGAGAAGTCGGAGGTGGACCGGTAAGGGGTCCGCTACGCTGTCCGGGTGCCTTTCCTCATTCCCGGTTGACGCGCGAGCGGCCGCCCTCCCCGTCCCCCGCGGGTCGAGGGCGCCCACCTCTGCCGCGACGTCCCACGCACGCACCTGATTCGCGATAAGGACACCCGCCCATGCTCACCGCCTCCGGCCTGGAACTGCGCGTCGGACCCCGCCTCCTGCTCGAGCCCACCACCCTCCGGGTCGCCGCCGGCGACCGGATCGGGCTGGTCGGGCGCAACGGCGCAGGCAAGACCACCCTGACCAAGGTGCTGGCGGGCGAGGGCGTCCCGGCGGCCGGCTCGGTGTCGGTCTCGGGCACCCTCGGCTACCTGCCGCAGGACCCCCGCTCCACCGACATGGAGGAGATCGCGCGCGACCGCATCCTGTCCGCGCGCGGGATCGCCGACGCCCTGCGGCGGCTGCGCCGCGCCGAGGAGCGGATGGCCGACGACGACCCCAAGGTCGCCGAGAAGGCGGTGCGCGCCTACGCCCGCGCCGACGAGGAGCTGCACGTCATGGGCGGGTACGCGGCCGAGTCGGAGGCCGCGGCCATCGCCTCCAGCCTGGGCCTGGAGCAGCGCGTGCTCGCCCAGCCGCTGGGCACCCTGTCCGGCGGCCAGCGGCGCCGCATCGAGCTGGCGCGGATCCTGTTCAGCGGCGCCGACACGCTGCTGCTGGACGAGCCCACCAACCACCTCGACGGCGACTCCATCCTGTGGCTGCGCGACTTCCTCAAGTCCCACCAGGGCGGGGTGATCGTCATCAGCCACGACGAGGACCTGGTCGAGGACGTGGTGAACAAGGTGTTCTACCTGGACGCCAACCGCTGCACCATCGACGTGTACAACATGGGCTGGAAGGCCTACCAGGAGCAGCGCGAGGCCGACGAGCGGCGGCGCCGCCGCGAGCAGGCCAACGCCGAGAAGCAGGCCGGGGCGCTGATGAAGCAGGCCGAGCGGTTCCGCGCCAAGGCCACCAAGGCGCGGGCCGCCCAGCAGATGGCCAACCGGGCCGAGCGCATCCTCGACGGGGTGCAGGGGCAGCGCGCCTCCGACCGGGTCGCCAAGCTGCGCTTCCCCGACCCCGCCCCCAGCGGGCGCACGCCGCTGAGCGCCAAGGGGCTGTCCAAGTCCTACGGGTCGCTGGAGGTGTTCACCGGGGTCGACCTGGCCATCGACCGGGGCAGCCGCGTCGTGGTGCTGGGGCTCAACGGCGCGGGCAAGACGACGCTGCTGCGGATGCTCGCCGGGGTGGAGGAGCCCGACACCGGGGAGGTGGTGCCCGGGCACGGGCTCAAGCTCGGCTACTACGCCCAGGAGCACGAGACCCTGGACACCTCCGCCACGGTCCTGGAGAACATGATGTCCGCCGCCCCGGAGCTGCCGGAGGTGGAGGCGCGCCGGGTGCTGGGGTCGTTCCTGTTCACCGGGGACGACGTGGACAAGCCGGCGGGGGTGCTCTCCGGCGGGGAGAAGACCCGGCTGGCCCTGGCCGCGCTCGTCGTCTCCAGCGCGAACGTGCTGCTGCTGGACGAGCCGACCAACAACCTCGACCCGGCCAGCCGCGAGGAGATCCTCGGTGCCCTGCGCGGCTACAAGGGCGCGATCGTCCTGGTCACCCACGACGAGGGGGCGGTGGAGGCGCTGGCGCCCGAGCGGGTGATCCTGCTGCCGGACGGCGCCGAGGACATGTGGAACTCCGAGTTCGAGGACCTGATCACGCTGGCCTGATCCGGCCTCCGGCCCCGGTCGGCCCCGGTCTTTGGGGACCGGGTTTCGGACGGCCTGGGCCCACCGGCGCGGCGCCGTTGACGAGGGGCGGGATACGGGTCAGTTTTTGTGCAGACCACAACGGGGCGCACGGCCCCGGCCCGTTCCGGCCCCGTGCCGGGGGGTGGCCTCTGGCGGGTGCATGGCTGATCATGGGCACCGGCGTCGCGTCGGGCACCGGGAGGCGTCGGCACGGCGCCCCCGGCGGCGGGGCGGCCCCGCCACTGGCCGCGAGAGTACGGGAGGTAGACGTGGCCGACACCCTGAGAAAGGGAACGCGTGTGACGGGAACCGAGCGATCCGAGCTTGCCACCGAACTCAAGAAGCGTTACGACGCGGGGGAGAGCATCCGCTCGCTCGCGGCGGCGACCGGGAGGTCCTACGGCTTCGTCCACCGCCTGCTGACCGAGGCCGGCGTCACGCTGCGCGGCCGGGGCGGTGCGACCCGCCGCACCTGACCCCGCGCACGGCCGGGGGAGCGGGCCCCGGCCACGAGCGCGCGCGAGCGGCGCGCGAGTCCCGTCTCCGCGGCGGCGGAACCGCACTGCCGGACCGCCCGGGGCCTACCGCGCACCGGGGATCCGCATCGACCGGCGGCTGAGGAGCGGTGTTCCAGCCGACCGAGGAGACGCCGCGAGGCCCGTCGTCGGCGGCGACGCGGACCTTCCGTCGGGCGGACCGTGAAGGCGTCGGCTTCCCGCACCGGCGGCAGCGGAGCCGCGGCTCCCATAGGCCCCGGCCACAGGCGTGCGCGGGGGCGCGGATACGGTGGTCCACCGACCGGCAGCGGACCCGCGAACGGCGGGTGCGCCGAGCAGCGGAGGTGGGCATGGAGGATGCGGTTCTCCCCGACGGGGACGAGCTGAGCGCGGCCGGGCTGCGCCTGGAGGTGGACGGCGAGGTCGCGCGGATCGCGCTGGCGCGGCCTGAGCGTCGCAACGCGATGACCGGGCGTACGTGGCGGGCACTGGCCCATGTCGGCCAGGCACTCCCGGAGTCCGTCCGAATTGTCGTGCTCTCCGGGGACGGCCCGTCCTTCTCCGCCGGGATCGACCTGGCGATGTTCTCGCCGGAAGGCGTGCCCGGCGAGCGCACCCTGATGGCCGACGTGGGGGAGGCCCCCGAACAGCGCGCGGCGCTGGACGCGGGCATCGCGGCCTACCAGGAGGGCTTCACCTGGCTGCGCCGCCCGGACATCGTCTCGGTGGCGGCGGTGCAGGGGCACGCCATCGGCGCGGGCTTCCAGCTCGCCCTCTCCTGCGACCTGCGGGTGCTGGCCGACGACGCGAAACTGTGCATGAAGGAGCCGGCCCTGGGCCTGGTGCCGGACCTGTCCGGGACCAAGCCGCTGGTGGACATCGTGGGTCTGCCGCGGGCCATGGAGCTGTGCCTGACCGCGCGGACGGTGCAGGCCGACGAGGCCGAGCGCCTGCGCCTGGCCGAGCTCGTGGTTCCGGGCGACGAGCTGGCCACGACCGTGGACGACCTGGTCGCCGCCCTTGCGGCGGTCCCGCGCGACGCGGCGTCGGCGACGAAGGAGCTGTTGCAGGGGGCCCCGGGGCGGACCCTGGACGAACAGTGCGCCGCCGAGCGCACGGCCCAGGCCGACCGGCTGATCAGCATGGCGGCCCAGATGGGCGGGTGACCCGCCGGTGTCGGCGGTGGCGGTGGCGCCGATGGTGGGCCCCTCGTGATCCGGCTGGGCAGGCGGCTCGGCCGGTTCCCCGCTTGCGGGCCCCGGCCGGGCGGCGGGCCATCGCGGTACGGGGGAGGAACGGCAACGACGGGACGAGCAGGTACCCCGCTCCGGACCCCGGCCGGGTGACGGGTCGGCGGGGTGCCAGGTAGAGGGCGGCGACGAAGGTCGGCGGACCTACCTGCAACGTTGTCGGGTGCGCGGCGTGTGCGTGGTCGCCGTGTTGGGCGGCGACGGAGTAAGCGGCGCGGTTCCCCGGGCCTGCTTGCCGGGCGCCGGGCTCCTCGCGGTGCGGGTAGGGCGGCGGCTCGGCTGGTACCCCACTCACGGACCCCAGCCGGGCGGCGGGTCGCCGGGGTGCCCTCCTCGCGATGATCTCGACGAAAGTGCTGTCATTCCGGCGGTTTTGGCAGC
>NZ_JAQFWP010000111.1 GCF_027706745.1 Nocardiopsis suaedae
GGTTGGCTGCTCGAGCGTCCCGGCGCAGCGAGCGTCGTCCTGGTGGTCGCGAGCCCAAAATGATCCGAGAAACACGCCTTAGGCGTCTACTGCACGGCGAACCAGTCAAGCCCGCGCAGGTCGCGCTCTGCTGGCGCCCATTCGCTGCGGAAGTGCTCGTTGTCGCGGTAGCGCCAGGCGAGGAGCCAGAGAACGGCCTCCTGCCCGGCGTACCACTCTTGCTCCTCCGCAGACGTGCCGCCGTCTTCGGCGACAGATCCGGGATACGGGTCCCACAACTGAATAAACACAGGATTAGAGGGGAGAGTCGGCCGGTAAGCCGGATTCTGTCGGCCCCCGGGGACCGGGGGCGGACGGCCATCCATCTGGGGCCGCCGTTGCCGACGGCCTCGGTGCGGTCTACCCGCGGACCTCGGGCGGGCAGCCCTCGAACGTCCGCGCGGGGGCGCGAGCCCCCTTCTCGACCTTGCTCCGGGTGGGGTTTACCTAGCCGGCCGGATCGCTCCGGCCGCTGGTGGTCTCTTACACCACCGTTTCACCCTTACCACCGCGAGCGGTGGCGGTCTGTTTTCTGTGGCACTGTCCCGCGGGTCGCCCCGGGTCGGTGTTACCGACCACCCTGCCCTGTGGAGTCCGGACTTTCCTCGACGCCGATGATGGGCGCCGCGACCGTCTGGCCGACTCTCCCGTGACCGAATTCTACGCGCATCCTGAGGGCCGCCGGACCGGCGCTGGGGCGGGTCCACAAAGGGACGGCCCCCGCACCCGGGGGTGCGGGGGCCGTCCTTCCGTCGCGTCGGGGTCGACGGTGTGTCAGCGCAGCGGGTCGCCGTATCCTCCGTAGCCGCCCGGCCGCCACGGGCGGCCTTCGGGGTCGCCGGGGTCCGCGGACCCCGGGTAGGGGCCGCCGTAGGACGGGTAACCGCCGGTGGCGTCGGCCGGGTACCCGTAGTCGCCCAGTGCGTCGCCGTACCCGGTACCGCCGTAGGAGGGCTGTGCCCCCGTCGGCGGCTGCGGGGGCGCCGGTGCCCCGTAGGACGGCGCCGCCCCGGCGCCGTCTTGGCCTGCGGCGCCGTAGGGGGAGCCGAGGGCCCCGCTGTCGTAGCCCCCCGTTCCGTAGGAGGCGGCCTGCCCGTACGAGGGCCCCCCGTAGCCCGGCTCGAATCCGGTGCGCGGCGCCATCGACGGCAGCCCCCCAGTGGCGTGCTCGGGCGGCGCGCCATAGGGAGCCCCCGGCGGGGTGTACCCGCCGGTGTCGCCGCCGCCGAACCGGTCGGAGGGGCTGTAGGAGGGCGCGTATTCGGCCCCGAAGTCGGAGGCGGGTGCGGGCCTGGGAGCCGACGGCGCCTCAGGGCGGCGGTGCGACCCGGTGTCCATGCTCGACCACAGCGGCGCGGCGGGCTCGCTCCCCATGCCCCGGTCGCCCGCCCCGAACGGGGCGCCTGCCGGAGCCGACCCTCCATAGGAGGGGCGCGAGTAGCTGCCGGTGTCGTACGGGGACGCGGACCCGTAGCCGCCGCCGAGCGCCGCCGCCCGGCTGTAGTCGCCGGTGTCGTAGGGCGACCCGGCGGGGCGCGCGTGCGAACCGGTGTCGTAGGCCGACGGGGCCGGGGACGGTGCCGGGCCGGTGGCGCCGTAGGGCGTCGCGGGCCGCGAGTGGTTGCCCGTGTCGTACGGCGAGCCCGGGCCGCGCTCGTAGTCCGGCATCGACGGGCGGGAGTACTCACCGGTGTCGAAGGGGGACCCGGCTCCGGGTGCGGAGTAGGGGGCGGCGGGGCGCGCGTGCGAACCGGTGGTGAACGCGCCCGTGGTCGATGCGCCCGTGGAGGAGGAGCCGGTGCTGTAGGAGCCGGTGTCGTAGGACGACGGCGTCCCGAAGGAGGGGGAGGAGGCCGACGGGGTGCGGGCGGCGGAGCCGTAGGAGGGGGACGGCGCGCCCAGCGGGTCGTCGGAGGCGGGGGAGGCCGGGGAGGCGGGAGAGGGGGAGAAGGAGGACCCGAACCCGCCGCCGGTGGGGGAGGCGGGGGTGGCGGGACCGCTCAGCGGGTCGTCGGAGGCCGGGGAGGACAGGGCCGCCGGGGCCGAGGGGGTGCTCAGGGGGTCGTGCGGCCTGCTCGTTCCCGTCGGCAGGCCCAGCGGGTCGTGCTGCGCGGCGGGCGCGGCAGGCGCCGCGGGGGCCGTAGGCTCGGCGGGCGTCGGAGCCGGAGCCGGGGCGCTGCCCTGGCCGAGGCTGGCGAGTTTGGCGAGCCCGTCGTCGGCGCCGGCGGAGGCCGGTTCGGCGGCCGCGGGCTGCGGGGCGTCGGCCTCGGGCTCGCGGCGCGCGCGGCGGCCGCGGGAGCGGCGCGGGGCGGGCTCGGGCTCCGGCTCCGCGGCGGGGGCGCCGTAGGCCTCCGGCGCGTCCTCGTCCTCGACGCCCGCCATCGGCCCGGTGGCCTCGGCGCGGGTGTCGCGGCGGCTCCGGCGGCGCCCGGCGCGCGACCGGCCGCGCGGCTCCGGCTCGTCCTCGGGCCCGGTGTCCTCGTCGTCGACGCCGCCCATGGGGCCGGTGGACTCGGCGCGCGTGTCCCGGCGCGACTCGCGGCGCCCGGCGCGCGAGCGCCCGCGCGGGGCGGGCTCGTCGTCGGCGCCGTCGTCCATGTCGGTGTCCGACCAGAAGGAGCTGCCGGAGATGTCGGAGTCGTCGTCCCAGCCCGCCGAGGCGCGGGAGCGGCGGCTGCGGCGCGCCGGGCGGGGGCCGTCCTCTCCCGCGTCCGCGCGGTCGCCGGGGCCGTCGTCGAAATCGTCGAAGTCGTCCTCGCGCCCGTGGTTGAGAGCCCGCATGCCCAGCAGGATCAGCACGAGGACGAGAAGGACGACGATGATCGCGACGATGGTTGCGATCAGTACGGTCATACTTGCACCACCCTTGGGGCCGTGGCCGTGTCGGGGACGGAGGTGCCACCGGTGGGGGTGACGTGCACGGACTGGTGGCCCCCGGGACGGGGTGCCGTGCGCGCGCTCGGGCGGCGCAGGCGCCTCGCACCATCGGTTCCGTTTTCGGTCATCAGTAAAAGGAGGGGGGACACGGCCCCACTTTAGGCCCAGTTGTGCCGTGAGTGCAGCGGGTGACCGCCGAATTTTTCGCCTGCGCGGCGGTCGGCCGCCGGTCAGGCGGGCCGTGTCGGTGGGCCGTGTCCGGGCCCGGCTACTCGGCCGCCGTCGTCAGCGACCCCCGGGCCACCGCGTGCGCGGAGATCCGCTCCAGGGTGTCGGTGAGCGGGGCGCCCTGCGGCAGGTCCAGCTTCTGGTCCAGAGCGTAGACGGTGAACCGGTACTCGTGCGGGTCGTCCTCCTCGGGGCACGGAGGGGTGTAGCCGGTGTCGCCGAAGCTGTTCTCCCCGCTGTGCGCCGGCTGGGGGACGCCGTCCTGGCGGATCTCCACGGTGGCCGGGTCGAGGTCGAAGAGCACCCAGAACACCTCGGCCGAGGCCGGGTCGTCGGCGACGATGGCGAAGGAGCCGATGTCCTCGGGCTGGCCGGACCACTGCAGCGGCGGCGACCCGGCCTCTCCTCCCTCCGCGCGGCAGGTGAAGGCGTCGGGCAGGGTCGACCCCTCCATCAGCAGGGTGCTGCTGACGTTGATGTCGTCGGTCAGCTCGCCGTTCCCGGGGGTGAACCCGGTGCAGCCGCCGGCGGCGGCCAGCACGGCCGCCGCCCCGGCCGCCAGGGCGGCTCTGCGCCTTCCGGGGGCACGTGAGCGGACCGCGCGGCCGGGGCCGGGGGAGCGGTGACGTGCTGCCGAGATCATGGGGCTCCTGCGGATGGGTCGTCGGGGCCGGGACCGGGATTGCGTGCGCGGGGCGCGCCTCGGTGCTTCTTCCCACCGCACCTTACTGCCGTGCGGGCGGTGTGGGCCCCGGAAGCGGGGGAGTGTCCCCGCCGCCGCCCCGCCGAAGTGGCCGGGCCCGGCCGACGCGGGGGGCGGATGTGTGAAGGGAGCGGGGGCCGCATCGGGGATCATATGACGGTGCGGTTCTCCATTCTCGGTCCACTGGCGGTGCGCGACGGCGCGGGCCGCCCCGTCGCGGTGGGCGGCACCCGCCTGCGCCGCCTGCTGGCCATGCTGCTGCTGGCCCCCGGGCGCACGGTGGGCACCGAGCGCCTCATCGACGGGATCTGGGGCTCCGACGCCCCGGCCGGGGCCCCCAACGCGCTGCAGGCGCTGGTGTCGCGGCTGCGCAAGCTGCTCGGCGACCAGGCGCCGGTGGTCGGCGACGCCTCCGGCTACCGGCTGGAGGTTGCCCCCGAGCAGATCGACCTGTGGCGGTTCGAGGACCTGGTGCGCCAGGGGCGGCGCGCCCGCGCCCGGGGCGCCGCCGCCGAGGCCGCCGACCTGCTGGGCCGGGCGCTGGAGCTGTGGCGGGGCGACCCGCTGCCCGAGTTCGCCGAGGCCGGCGGCGAGGGCGAGGCGGTCCGGCTGGCCGAGCAGCTGCGCGCGGTGCAGGCCGAGCACCTGGAGGCGCGGGTGGAGGCGGGCGACCCCGCGGCCGCGCTGCCCGAGATCGAGGCGCTGGCCGCCCGCGAGCCGCTGCGCGAGCGGCCGGTGGAGCTGCTGATGCGGGCGCTGGCGGCCTCCGGGCGCACCGTGGACGCGCTGTCGGCCTACGAGCGGCTGCGCACCGGCCTGGCCGAGGAGCTGGGCATCGACCCCTCCGAGCGGATCGCCGAGCTGCACCTGCGGCTGCTGCGCGGGGAGCTGGAGGGCGCCGCCCCCGCCGAGCCCGCGCCGCCGGAGCCGGACGCGGCGGACGGGCGCGGTGGCCCCGAGCCCGGGGCCGGGCCCGGCGCGGACGGGCCGCCGGTGCGGCTCCCGGCGTCGCTGACCGCGTTCGTGGCCCGCGACGAGGAGCTCCGCGCCGCCCTGGGGCTGCTGTCCGGCGAGCGCCTGGTCACCCTGGTCGGGCCGGGCGGGTCGGGCAAGACCCGGCTGGCGGTGGAGACCGGGACCCGCCTGGCCGCCGAACGCCCCGACCTGGTCCCCGACGGGGTGTGGTTCATCGACCTCGCCCCGCTGCGCGACGGTGCCGCCGTGCCCGAGGCCCTCCTGGAGGCGCTGGGGGTGCGCGAGCGCGCCGTCACCCCGCTCCAGGTGGGCGGGACGGCCGACGACCCGCTGGCGCGCGCCGCCGAGGTGCTGTCCGGTCGGCGGCTGCTGCTGGTCGCCGACAACTGCGAGCACCTGGTGGGCGACGTCGCCGACGCCGCGGAGCGGCTGCTGGCGGCCTGCCCGGGGGTGCGGGTGCTGGCCACCAGCCGTGAACCGCTCGGCGTGACCGGGGAGCGGCTGCAGGCGGTGCCGCCGCTGGCGCTGCCCCCGGAGGGGGCGGGCGCCGAGGAGGCGGCCGGGTACGCCTCGGTGCGGCTGTTCGCCGACCGGGTCCGGGCCTGGCGCCCGTCGTTCGCCGTGGACGCGTCCACCGCCGGGCCGGTGGTGCGGATCTGCCGGGAGCTGGACGGGATGCCGCTGGCGCTGGAGCTGGCGGCGGCCCGGGTGCGGGCGATGCCGCTGCCGCAGCTGGCCGAGCGGCTCACCGACCGGTTCCGGCTGCTGGCCTCGGGGCCGCGCCAGGTGCGCCCCCGCCACCAGACGCTGCAGGCGGTGGTCGACTGGAGCTGGGAGCTGCTGGACGGGGCCGAGCAGGCGCTGCTGCGGCGCCTGTCGGTGTTCGCCGGGGGCGCCTCCCTGGACGCGGTGGAGGCGGTGTGCGCCGACGAGGCGCTCGACCCCGCGCGCTCCGGCGCCCCCGGCCCCGGGCCCGGGCCCGGGGGCGGCACCGTCGGCGGGCGCGACGTGTGGTCGGTGCTGTTCGCCCTGGTCGACAAGTCCCTGGTGGAGGCGGACGGCGCGGACGCGGGCGGGCACGGCCAGCCCCGCTACCGGATGCTGGAGACCGTGCGCGCCTACGGCGCCCAGAGGCTGGCCGAGAGCGGCGAGCGCGACCGGGCCCGCACGGCGCACGCCCGGTACATGCGGTGGCTGTGGCGGGCGGCGGAGGAGCCGTTGCGGGGCCCCGGCCAGCTCGAATGGCTTGCGCGGCTGCGCGAGGAGCACGAGAACTACGCGGCGGCGGTGCGCCGCACCGTCGCCTCCGGCGACGCCGGGGCCGCCCTCGACCTGGTGCACACCGCGTTCCTGTACGGGATGCGGGTGGACGCCTGGTCGGATCTGTCGCGCTGGGCCGAGGAGGCGCTGGCGCTTGCGGGGGACGCGCCCCCGCCCGGGCACGAGCTGGCCTACGCCGAGTGCCGCTTCGCCCACACCATCGAGAAGGACATGGGGCGCCGCGCCTCCGGGCCGAAGCAGGCCGGGGAGGTCGTGGAGGCGATCCGGGCCGAGCTGGAGGACATCGAGCGGACCGTGCAGGCGGTGGGGGAGCGCTGCGAGGACCACCTGTCGCTGGCGTTCGTGCCGGTGTTCCTGGCCATGCTGGGGCGGGACCCGGAGGGCACGGTGGAGCGGTTGGACGCCGCGGCCCGGCGCGGCGGCCCGTGGCGGCGCGCCTACCTGGGGGCGTTCACGGCCACGCTGGTCATGCAGTCCTTCCCGGGGCGGTCGGGCGAGGCGCTCGACCGGCTGCGGGCGGCCGGCGACGAGGTGCGCCGCGGCGGGGACCGGTGGGTGCTCACCCACGTGCTGTTCCTGCTGGCCGAGCTCGAAGGGTTCGAGGACGTCGAGCGGGCCGACGAGCTGATGGAGGAGGCCGTGCGCACCACCCGCGAGCTGGGCCTGGCCGACCAGCTCGCGGCGCTGCTGGGGCACTGGGCGGTGATCGCCGCGCGCGCGGGGCGCGTCGAGTGGGCGGCCGCGACGCTGGACGAGGCCGAGGCGTCGGCGGCCACCCCCGACACCCGGCAGTCGCTGTCCTTCTACCGCGCCGAGGTCGAACTGCGGAGCGGGGCCCCGGAGGCGGCGCGGGACCGGCTGCTGGAGCTGCTCTTCGGGGTCGAACAGAGCAACTCGGTGTCGCGCCTGCACATGGAACCGCTGTGGAGGACGGTGCTCTGCCGGGCGTACCTGGCGTCGGGGGACGCCGACGAGGCCCGGCGGGCGGCGGCGGAGGCATGGGGGCTGCTCGACACGTGGCTCCAGGGGCAGCAGGCGGCGGTGGTGGCGGAAGCGGCCTCGCTGATCCTGGGGGCGGCGGGCGGCCGCGCGGCGGAGGCGGCGGGCCTGCTGGGGGCGGCGCAGGCGCTCCGGGGGCTGCCGTTCTCGACCGACGGCACGCTGCGCGCGCTGGTGCGGGACCTGGCCAAGGAGCTGGGGCGGGACCGGTACGAGGAGGAGTACGCGCGCGGGGCGTCGGCGGGTCCGGAGGGGGCGGCCGAGATGGTGGGCCGGGTCGTCGGCGCGTGGGGCTGACGGCGCTGACGGCCGAGCGGCCTCCCGACCTGTTCGGGCGGGAGGCCGCTCGCGTTCGCCGCGGCCGCTAGGCGCGGCGCTTGTAGGCGCGGGTGGCCAGCGGGAAGAAGACCCCGATCAGGACCACCACCCACAGCAGCGTCCACATCAGCGGCTCGGCCACCGGGCCGCCCTCCATCAGGCCGCGCATTGTGTCGGTGACGTGCGTGACCGGGTTGACCCTCGCGAACGCCCCCATCCAGGACGGCATGTCGTCGGGGTTGACGAACGTCGAGGCGCCGAAGGTCAGCGGGAACATCCACACCGACCCGAAGATGTTCACCGCCATCGGGGTGCGCAGCAGCAGCCCCATGAACGCCGACAGCCAGCACAGCGCGAAGGCGAACAGCATCACCACCGCGCCCGCCGCCACGACGCCGAGCACCCCGCCCTCCGGGCGGTAGCCGATGAGCACGGCCACCACCAGCACGGCGATCACCGTCAGGCCGTACCGCACCAGGTCGCCGAGGATCGCCCCGACCAGCGGGGCCGAGCGGGCGATGGGCAGCGACCGGAACCGGTCGAAGATGCCCTTCTCGATGTCGGTGTTGAGCGCCACACCGGTGCCGATCGTGGCGAAGATGACCGACTGGGCGGTGATGCCGGGGATGATGAAGTCCCGGTAGGCCTGCCAGTCGCCCATCATGGCCTGTCCGAACACGAACACGAACAGGGCCACGAACATCAGCGGCATGAACGTCAGCCCGAGGACCTCCTCGGGGTTGCGCTTGATCTTGAGCAGGCTGCGCCAGGCCAGCAGCCCCCCGTGCCGCACGGCCACCGCGGGGGTGACGCGGGGCGCGGGCGGCGCCGTGTGGGCCTCCTCCACCGGCTCCGCCGTTGTCGCGGTACTCACGCGTGCGTCCTCTCGGCAGGGGCGGCGCCGTCCGCGCCGCCGGTCGTGTCCTCGGCCGGGCGCCCGGTCAGCGCCAGGAACACCTCGTCGAGGCTGGGCTTGCGCAGGTTCAGCTCGGCCACGGAGATGCCCGCGTCGTCCAGGCGGCGCACCACCTCCGGCATCACCGCCGGGTCGGTGACCGAGGCGCTGGCGGTGCGCTCGTTGGTGCGCACCTCGCTGCCGGTGACCTGCTCCACGATGCCGCCGACCCGTTCCAGCTGCCCGGCGTGCAGCGGCTGCACCTGCAGCACCTGGGCGCCGGCGCGGGCCTTGAGCTCGTCGGGGGTGCCGCGGCTGATGACCTTGCCGTGGTCCAGCACCGCGATGTCGTCGGCGAGCTGGTCGGCCTCCTCCAGGTACTGGGTGGTCAACAGCACCGTCACCCCGTCGTCGGTCAGGGCCCGCACCACGTCCCACAACTCGTTGCGGCTGTGCGGGTCCAGGCCGGTGGTGGGCTCGTCCAGGTACAGCAGGGAAGGGCGGCCCACCAGGCTCGCGGCCAGGTCGAGGCGGCGGCGCATGCCGCCGGAGTAGGTCTTGGCGGGCCGGTCGGCGGCGTCGCTGAGGGAGAACCGGGCCAGCAGTTCGGCCGCGCGGGTGCGCGCCCCCGCGCGCGAGTAGCCGAGCAGCCGTGCGATGAGCACGAGGTTCTGGGTGCCCGTCAGGTCCTGGTCGACCGCGGCGTACTGCCCCGTCAGGCCGATCGTGCGGCGCACCTCGTGGGGTGCGCGCACGACGTCGTGGCCGCCGACGGTGGCGCGGCCGCCGTCGGGGGTGAGCAGGGTCGCCAGGATGCGGACGGTCGTCGTCTTTCCCGACCCGTTGGGGCCGAGGACGCCCAGCACGGCCCCCGCGCGCGCGACGAGGTCGACCCCGTCGAGCGCGGTGGTCCCCTTGAACCGCTTCACGAGGCCCTCCGCGCGGATGGCGTCTGTCATCTGTGCCTCCAAATGGGATGTAACAGGACCAAGTCTGAAGGGGACGACTGACAAAGCACTGAGATGCCGGCTGACAGCCGTGCGCCGCGGGGCGGGCGGGACGTGGTAGGGGACGCTCCGGCACGGGGGACAACACCGGGCGTCCCGCGCCCATTTCGGAGATGGCCCGTTCTTTGCCCGACGTTGCGGCTTCTGGGCGCTGTGCGCCCGCCCGTAGACTCTGCGGGTGATGAACAGCCGCCTACGACCGCCCCAGCACCGCGTCTCGCCCCGCGCCGTCCCCATGTGGACCCTCGGATCGGCGGTTGGGCACCTGGTGACCGTCGCCGTCCTGGGGTTCGCCGCCTGGGGCGCGATGACCGTCGGCTGGTCGTGGATCCCGGAGTGGGCGACCCGGAACGCCTGGTGGGTGCCGGCGGCCTACGCGGTGTTCGGCGTCGCCGAGACGGCGGTGGTGCCGCGCATCCGCTTCCGGGTGCACCGGTGGGAGGTCACCGAGGACGTCATCTACACCCGGAAGGGGTGGATCGGCCGCGAGTGGCAGCTCGTGCCCATCAGCCGCATCCAGACGGTGGACCACACCCAGGGGTGGTTCGAGCGGATGTTCCGGGTGGCGACGCTGGAAGTGCAGACCGCCTCGCACGCGGGGTCGTCCACGATCGAGGGGCTCGACGCCGACCAGGCGCGGGAGATCTCCGAGGACCTCGCGGTGCGCGCGGGCGAACTGCGGGACGACGCGACATGAGCGCGCGCGGTGAGGGTGAGGACGCCGTGGGCGAGCAGGCCGAGGAGGTCGGCCCGGCAGCGGACACGGGCGCCGACACCGGCGATGGCGCCGGTTCCGGCGGGGAAGTCGGGGATACCGGGGACGCGGAACCGGTCGCGGACCTGCCCCCGGACGAACCGTGGCGGCGCCTGAGCCCGCTGATGCTGGTCGCCGCCCCGGTGACTTACATGAAGAACTTCATCGTGCCGTTGGCGCTGATCGCCTTCGGCGCGACGCAGAACCCGTGGGTGCTCGGCAGCCTCTTCGCGGCCCTGGTCGGCATGGTCGCCACCGGCGTCTACACCTGGCTCACCTTCCGCTACCAGGTCGGGGCCGACCGGCTGGAGATCCGCAAGGGCTGGATCGGGCGGTCGCGCCGCACCATCCCGCTGGAGCGGATCCGGGGGGTGCACGTCACCACGAGCCTGGTCCACCGGGTGCTGGGGCTGGCCGTGGTCAAGGTGGAGGCCGCGGCGGGCGGAGGCGGCGACGAGGAGGGCAAGCTCGACGCGGTGTCGGCCGCCGAGGCCGGGCGCCTCCGCGACGACCTGCTGCACCGCCGCGCCGTGCTGCGGGGCGCGCGGGCCGCCGGGGAGGCGGCGGGGGCCGCGGACGGCACCGATGAGGAGCGGAGCGCGGCCGGAGACGCCGTAGGGGCCCCCGAAGGCTCCGGCGCGGGCGTCGCGGCGGCCGGGCCCGAGCACGAATACTTCTCCATGCCGACGCGCTGGTACTCCTACGGGATGCTCAGCGTGGGCTACCTGCTCACACCGTTCGTGGCGCTGGCGGCGCTGTTCGGGCTCCTCTCGCAGGGGCTGGGCGACGTGCTGGAGCAGATGGGGGCGCTGGAGGCGGGCGAGCGCGCGCTGGTGCTCTACCAGTGGGCCTTCGCTGAGGGCGGTGTCCTGGTCCTGGTGGGGCTGGCGGCGGGCGTGCTGCTGGTCCTCGTCCTGCTGATGCCGCTCTTCGCCGTCGTCGCCTACGCGGTGGGCCACTGGCGGTTCCGGCTGGTCGGCGGGGACGAGTCCCTGGTCACCGAGCGGGGGCTGTTCACCCGGCAGAGCGTGACCCTTGAGCGGCGGCGGATCCGGGGGTACGAGCTGGCCGACAGCCCGCTGGAGAGGACGCGCTCGGTGGTCCGGCTGCGGGCCATCATGACCGGTCTGGGGGACGCCTCCACACGTGCCGTGCTGCTGCCCGCCGGGCCGAGGGACCAGGTGGGGCGGATCGTCGACGAGACGCTGGGCGGGTACCGGGGCGGCCTGCAGCGGCACCCGCGCGCCGCTCTGCGGCGCAGGTTCGTGCGCGCGCTGGCGCTGCCCCTGCTGGGGGCCGTCGCGGCGGCCCTGGTGGGCTGGTACTGGGCGGCGGCGCCGCTGCTGTTGCTGGCGCTGCTCGGGATACCGCTTGCGGTCGACCGCTACCGGTCCCTGGGGCACGGGCGGGATGAGCGCCGTATCAGCGTTCGGTCAGGATCGCTGGCCCGGAAGCAGGCGGTGGTGCAGCGCGAGGCGGTCGTGGGGTGGCTGTGGAGGCAGAGCCTCTTCCAGCGCGGCGCGGGCCTGGCCCACCTGACGGCGGCGGTGGGGGCCGGGGCGGGCGGCTATACGGCCGTGGACGCGGAATTCGCCGAGTCGGTGTCCTTCGCGGCGGGGGTAACCCCGGCCATGGTGCGCCCCTTCCTGGAAAGCCCGGAAGAGGAGCCCCAGGAAGAGGAGTCCTCGGAAGGGAAGCCGCGGGGAGGGAAGCCGCAGACACCGGAGACTCCTGAGCCTCCCGAGAGTTGACGCCTTTGGCGGCGACGGCGTGGGCGGGGTGGTTCCCCGGTCCTGCCTGCCGTCCGGCGGGCCCCTCGCGGTCCGGGTGGGCGGGCGGCTCGGCTGGTGCCCCGCTGACGGGCCTTGACCGGGCGCCGGGCCGCCGGGGTGCAGGGTGGATGGCGGCGACGACGGAGGTCGGCGGGGCTACCTGTCGCGCTGTCGGCCGTACGGCGCGTGCGTGGTCGCTGTGTTGGGCGGCGACGGCGTGAGCGGGGCGCTTCCCCGGCCCTGCCTGCCGTCCGGCGGGTTCCTCGCGGTGCGGGTGAGCGGTGCGGCTGGTGCCCCACTCGTGGGCCCCGGCCGGT
>NZ_JAQFWP010000112.1 GCF_027706745.1 Nocardiopsis suaedae
GCCGCCCTGGCCGGCCGCTCGCTGATCGAAGAGCCTCCGGGAAACATGCCCTAGCCGGGCGGCCCCGGGAGGAACCGTACGGACGGCCTGCCCTGCGGTCCCCGCGGCTCCACCTCCGAGCGCACCCCGTACACGTCGGCGATCAGCCCCTCGGTGACCACCTCGGCCGGCGTGCCCGCCGCCACCGGGCGGCCTTCCTTGAGGACCAGCAGGCGGTCGCAGAACATCGCCGCCAGGTTCAGGTCGTGCAGCGCCACCACCGCGGTCACCTCCAGGCGCGCCACCAGGTCCAGCACCTCCAGCCGGTGGGCGATGTCGAGGTGGTTGGTCGGCTCGTCCAGCAGCAGCTCGCGCGGCTCCTGCGCGAGGGCCCGCGCGATCTGTGCGCGCTGGCGCTCGCCGCCCGAGAGCGTGCGCCAGAGGTCTTCCGCCCTGTCGGCCAGCCCGACCCGCTCCAACGCGCGCTCGACCGCGTCGTCGTCGGCCCGGGACGCCGACGGCCACCCGCGCCGGTGCGGGATCCGCCCGAGCCCCGCCACCTCGGCCACGGTCAGGTCCGTCTCGGTCGCGGCGTCCTGTTCGACCACCGCGATGCGGCGCGCCGCCTCCCTGCGCCCCACCCGCGACAGCGGCACGCCGTCGAGCTCGACCACGCCCGAGGCCGCGGGGCGCAGCCCGGCCAGCAGCCGCAGCAGGGACGACTTCCCCGACCCGTTGGGCCCCAGCAGGCCGGTGGTGGACCCCGGTTCGGGGCCGAGGCTCACCCCGTCGACGACCAGCCGACCGCCGACCGTCCACGACACCTCACGCGCGACCAGGCTCACCGGGCACCTCCCATCGGCGGGTGCGGGGACCGGTCCGGAGCCGGGCGTGCAAGGGCGCTGCCGGACCCGCTGCGCATCCGGCGGCGCTCCTGGGCGCGGGGACGGCCGCGGTAGAGGATGTACATGAACGCGGGCACCCCTATCAGCGATGTCACGACCCCCACAGGAAGCTCCTGCGGGGCGAACGCGGTGCGGGCCAGGGTGTCGACCCACACCAGGAAGACCGCCCCGGCCAGCGCGCTCGCGGGCAGGACGCGCAGATGGCCCGGCCCGGTCAGCGCCCGCACGGCGTGCGGCAGGACCAGGCCCACGAAGCCGATCGCCCCGGCGGCGCTCACCAGGAACGCGGTCAGGAGCGCCGTGGCGGTCAGCAGCACGAGCCTGGCGCGCCCCACGGCCACCCCCAGCGCTGCCGCCGCGTCCTCCCCGAACGCGAAGGCGTCCAGTTCCCGCGCGCGCGACACCGCCACGGCGACGACGGCGACCAGGGCGAGGGCACAGGGCCACACGTCCTCCCACCGCACGCCCCCAAGTGAGCCGAGCAGCCAGAACAGCACTCCGCGCGTCTGCTCGGCGTCGGCGGAGGAGAACACGATGACGGAGGTGAGCGCCGAGAAGAGCTGCATCACGGCCACACCCGAGAGCACCACTTTGGCGGTCGTGCCCCCGGACAGCCGACTGAGCAGGAGCACCGCGGCGAACGACACGCACGCGCCGACGAACGCGCCGCCGGACAGCGTGATCAGACCGCTCCCGGCGCCCAGGACGACGACGAGGACCGCGCCGGTCGACGCCCCCGATGACACCCCCAGCACGAACGGATCGGCCAGCGGGTTGCGCAGCAGCGACTGCAGCACCGCGCCGCACACCGCGAGACCGGCCCCGCACACCGCGGCGAGCAGCGCGCGCGGCAGGCGCAGGTCCCACACGATGCCCTCGCGGATCGGCGTCAGGCCCGAGGGCGGGCCGCCGAGCCGCGACCAGGCCACGGCCGCCGCGTCGGGCACCGTGATCCCCGCCGGGCCGACGGTCACCGCGATGGCGACCGACAGGGCCAGGAGGGCGAGGGCGGCGGCCGCCGCGGCGGCGCCTTTGGCCGCCGTCACGAGGAGGCGGAGGAGGGGGCGGCGTCCTCGGACGACAGCGCTTCGGCGACCTGCTCGATGCCCTCGACCGTCCGGATCGACGGGTTCATCGCCGCGCCGCTCACGACGATGTAGCGCTCCTCCCGTACGGCCTCCATCTCCTTGGTGACCGGGTCGCTCTCCAGGAAGGCGATCTTGTCCTCGGCGCTCTCCGCGGACTGCGCCTCCCGGGTCAGGTCGCCGAGCACCAGGTGGTCGGGGTCGCGGTCGGCGACCGCCTCCCAGGAGACCTGGGGCCACTCGTCGGCGGTGTCGTCGAGGGCGTTCTCCGCTCCGACGGCCCCGGTGATGATCCCGGGGGCGCCGCAGCACCCGGCCATGTAGGGCGACCGCGAGTCGGAGAACCAGTACATGAGGGTCACGCCGTCGCCGTCGGCCGCCGAGGCCGCGTCCTCCACCCGGCCCTGGAGCTCGGCGACCAGCTCCTCGCCCCGCTCCTCGACGCCGAACAGGGCGGCCAGCTCGCGGACCTCCCGGTAGACGGTGTCCATCTCCAGCGGCCGGTCCCGGGACCCGTCGCCGCCCGTGGAGTTGTCCTTGCCGACGCAGTCGGAGGGGGAGAGGTAGGTGGGCACGCCCAGCTCCTCGAAGTCGTCCCGCTCGGCCACGCCGCCGGTGCCCAGGGTCGAGGCGAACGACGCGGCGACGAAGTCGGGTTCGGCGTCCAGGACGCGCTCGAAGGAGGGCAGGTTCTCGGCGAGCCGGGGTACCTTCGCCTCTTCGTCCTCGAGCCCCTCCATGACAGGGTCGGTCCACTTGGCCGTGCCGACCATGCGGTCGGCCAGTCCGAGGGAGAGCAGGATCTCGGTGGTGCCCTGGTCGAGGGAGACGGCTCGCCGCGGCGGGGCGGACACGTCGACCTGCCTGCCGCAGTTCTCGACGGCCTCCGGGGCCCCGGAGGCCGCGGCGCCCGGCGCCGGCTCCCGTGCGCCGGAGCCGCACGCGGAGAGGACGAGCGCGACCGCCGCCAGGACGGCCGCGCAGGCCACGGGCCGCCGACCGCCGCGGGGGCGGGAGGACGGGCGGATGTGCGGGGGGATGTGCGGGCGGGGGCGTCCCGCCGGGCGTGCAGTCGCCACGGAGGCCTTTCCTTACGTGGGGCCCATGCGCGGGGCCCGCGGACACGTGCACCCGGACCGCCGAGGCGGCGGCCGCCGGGGCCGGCCGGGTCTTCGGACTCGGGATCGTCCGGACGGGGCGCCTTCCCGGGACGTGCGGGCGTCCCAGTGGCGTCGTGCCCCGACCGTCCCCCTCACCGCTGCGCGTCAGTCCCGGATTCGCACCGGGTTCCCTGTTCACCCCCGCGGGGGCGGCCGACGGCTGGAAACGGTAGCAGCCGGGATCCGTCCGGCCGACGGCGAGGTCCCCGGGCGCCACCGCGGCGATCGGGTGCAAGAAGTTGCAGGCCGCGGCGGGAGAGGGGGTTCCCGAGGAGGTGGTGGGCGTGTGAGGCCGTTCACAACGCGGCGGATTGCTGCTATCTTGCAGCGCACACTGAAAGTTCTTGCAGGATTAGCAAGAACCTTGCGTGGAGGTCGCGGCCCTCCGGTGGGGCGCGGCCGTCCACTCCCCCGCACCCCCGCACCCCGAGGAGAGCTCCATGCCCCTCACCCTCCGAAGAACCCTGGCCGCGGCCGCGGCGCTGCTGATCGGCTGCGCCCTCATCGCCGCGTCCGCACTGCGCTCCGATCCCGGCGCCGCGCAGGCCGCCCCCGCGGCGGCCGCCGAGGCCCCCGCCGCCCCCGCCGACGGCCCCATGGTCCACCTCTTCCAGTGGCGCTGGGAGTCGGTCGCCCAAGAGTGCGAGGACGTCCTCGGCCCCAACGGGTACGCCGCCGTCCAGGTCTCCCCGCCGCAGGAGCACGTCGTGCTCGAAGGCGAGGGCTACCCCTGGTGGCAGGACTACCAGCCGGTCAGCTACCGCCTCGACCAGACCCGGCGCGGGACCGCCGCCGACTTCCGGGACATGGTCGACCGCTGCCGCGGCGCCGGTGTGCGCGTCTACGTCGACGCGATCGTCAACCACATGACCGGCACCGGGTCGGTCGGGTCCGGCCCGGGCAGCGCCGGAAGCGAGTACGAGAAGTACGCCTACCCCGACCTGTTCGGCGACGGCGCCTCCGGCTACTCCGAGCAGGACTTCAACACCGCCGAGTGCGGCCGCGACATCGAGGACTGGAACGACCCCTGGGAGGTGCGCACCTGCGAGCTCCTCGGGCTGAGCGACCTCGCGACCGGCGACGCCTACGTCCGCGACACCCTGAGCGCCTACCTCTCCTCGCTCGTGGAGATGGGCGTGGCCGGGTTCCGGATCGACGCGGCCAAGCACATGCCGCCCGAGGACCTGCGGGCCGTGGTCGACGGGCTGCCCGCCACCGTGCCGGGCTGGGACGGGCCGCCGTACATCTTCCAGGAGGTGATCGCCGACTCCGCCATCGGCGAGGACGAGTACACCGGCATCGGCGACGTGACCGAGTTCGACTACCAGCGCGGGATCGGCCACGCCTTCGCCGACGGCGACCTGCAGGCCGCCAAGGGCGTGGGGGACGGCGCGCTGGCGTCCGACAGCGCGGTGGCCTTCGTCGTCAACCACGACACCCAGCGCAGCGAGCCCACCCTCACGCACCGCACCGACCGGGACCGCTACGACCTCGCCCAGGCGTTCCTGCTGGCGCACGGGTACGGCACGCCCAAGGTGATGTCGAGCTACGACTTCACCGGGAACGACCAGGGGCCGCCCATGTCGGGCGACGGCACGACCGCGGCCACCGACTGCTCACAGGACGCCTGGGTGTGCGAGCACCGCGCGCTCAACGCGATGCCGACGTTCACGAACGCGACGGCGGGCGAGGCGGTCTCCTGGCTCGACGACGGCTCCCAGCGGGGCCGGGCGGCGCTGGAGCGCGGGTCCGCGGGCTTCGCGGCGTTCAACGCGACCGGACAGGAGTGGACCGCCGGGTTCGCCACCTCCCTGCCCGACGGGACCTACTGCGACGTGGCGTCGGGCACGTTCGCCGACGGCGCGTGCGACGGGGCGACGGTGCGGGTCGAGGGCGGCGACGCGAAGGTCGCGGTCCCGGCCGAGGGCGCGGTCGCCCTTCACGTCGGCGCGATGGTGGAGGGCGACGGCTCGGACGGCGACGACGGCTCCGGGGACCCGGGCGAGTGCTCGACGGTGGAGGCGGCTTTCGCCCCGACGGTCGAGACGTTCTACGGGCAGGGCGTGTACGTCGCCGGGTCCGTCGACGAGCTGGGCGGCTGGGACACGGACCGGGCGCTGGAGCTGTCGACCGATGAGTCGTCGTACCCGGTGTGGCAGGGGTCGGTCGACCTGCCGCCCGGTGCGGAGTTCGAGTACAAGTACATCAAGAAGGACCCGGACGGCACGGTGACCTGGGAGTCCGGTGGGAACCGCACGGGCACGGCCGCGGGGGAGGGGTGCGCGGCCGAGTTCACCGGCGACTGGCGCGACTGATGCGGTAGAGGCGCTGTGAACCGGCCGGGCGGCCCGGCCCCTCAGGGGGGCGGGCCGCCCGGCTCCGCTTCGTCGGCGGGGCGGTCGGGCAGGCCGAGGCGCAGGTGCTCGACATGGTTCAGGGCCTGGTCGATGAGCTGGGCCACGTGGTGGTCGTAGAGCGTGTACACCACCGACCGGCCCTTGCGCTCGCCGGTGACCAGTCCCAGGTTGCGCAGCAGGCGGAGCTGGTGCGAGCAGGCCGACTGCGTCATGCCCACCGCGTCGGCCAGCTCGGTGGCGGGCAGCGGCCCCGCCCGCAGGCGGGACAGGATCAGCAGGCGGGACGGGGTGCCCAGGGCCTGCAGGGTGGCGGCCACCTTCTCGGCGGCGGCCGCGTCGAGCGCGGGCGCGGCCGCGGAGGCGGGGGTTGCGAGTTCGTGGCCCATGCCGCCATCCTACTTCTATGAACTAATGAAGACTTGTTCATATGTTCCTGTATAGTGGCGCCCCGACCGACCGTGGACCCCCTGTGCGGGCCCACATCCGCCCCGACCGCACGAGGCCCGACGATGCCTTCGACCTCCGCCCCGGCCGCGCCCGCACCGGCGGCCCAGCTCGCCGCCGCACCGCGCCGCCACCGCACCCGCCTGCTGGAACTGCCCGAGGTGCGCTGGGCCGCGGCCGCGCTCGCGGTGTTCCTCACCGCCCTGCCGCTCGACCTGCTCGGCGGCCCGCCCCTGCTCACCGGCCTGCTCTACGCCGCCGTCTACGCCCTGGGCGGCTGGGACCCCGCCCTGTCCGGCCTCAAGGCCCTCAAGGAGCGCACCCTCGACGTCGACCTGCTGATGGTGGTCGCCGCGCTCGGCGCCGCCGCCGTGGGCGAACCGGGGGACGGCGCCCTGCTCATCGTCATCTTCGCCGTCTCCGGCGCCCTGGAGGCGGTGGCCACCGCCCGCACCGAGGACTCGGTGCGCGGCCTGCTCGACCTCGCCCCCGCCACCGCCACCCGCCTGGGCGGGGACGGCCGGGAGGAGTCCGTCGCCGCCGAGGACCTGGCGGTGGGCGACACCGTCCTGGTGCGCCCCGGCGAGGCGGTCGGCGCGGACGGGCGCGTCGTCGACGGCCGCAGCGAGGTCGACCAGGCCACCATCACGGGCGAGCCCCTGCCCGCCGCCAAGGGCCCCGGCGACGAGGTCTACGCCGGCACCCTGAACGGGGCCGGGGCGCTGACCGTGCGCGTGGAGCGCGAGGCCGGGGACGCCGTCGTCGCCCGCATCGCCGCCATGGTCGAGGAGGCCTCCCGCACCACCTCGCCCACCCACCGCTTCATCGAGCGCATCGAACAGCGCTACAGCATCGGCATGGTCGCCGCCACGATCGCCGTCTTCGCGGTGCCGCTGGCCTTCGGGGCCGACCTGGACACCGCGCTCCTGCGCGCGATGACCTTCATGATCGTCGCCTCGCCCTGCGCGGTGGTGCTGTCGACGATGCCGCCCCTGCTGGCGGCGATCGCCAACGCCGGGCGCCACGGCGTGCTGGTCAAGTCGGCCGAGGCCCTGGAGCGCCTGGCCGCCGCGGACGCGGTCGCGCTCGACAAGACCGGCACCCTCACCGAAGGGGCCCCGCGCGTGGCGGACGTGCACCCGATCGGCGACGGGGGCCGGGCGGCCCTGCTCGCCCTCGCCGCGGCGGCCGAACGCCCCAGCGAGCACCCGATCGCCCGCGCCGTGGTGGCCGCCGCCCGCGAGGAGGGGGAGGAACCCGCCGAGGCGCGCGATTTCTCCTCCGTCCCGGGGGAAGGGGTGTGGGCCCTCGTCGACGGTGAACAGGTGGCCGTGGGCAGCCCCGCCCGGCTGCTGGGCGGACCGGCCGACGGCGCCGGCGACGGCGGCGCCGCGCACGAGCGGGCGCGGGCGCAGGCCGAGGCGCTGGAGGAGCAGGGCCGGACCGCCGTGGTCGTGCTCCGCGGCGGCCGCCCCGCGGGGGTGCTGGGCCTGGCCGACCGGATGCGCGAGGGCGCCGCCGCGGCCGTGTCGGCCCTGGCCGCCCGCACCGGGCGCCCGCCGGTGCTGCTCACCGGGGACGCCCCGGCGGCGGCGCGGCGCACGGCCGAGGAGGCCGGGATCACCGAGGTCGAGGCGGGGCTGCTGCCGCAGGACAAGGTGGCCCGGGTGCGGGCGATGGAGGACGGCGGCGCCCGCGTGATGATGATCGGCGACGGGGTGAACGACGCGCCCGCACTGGCGGCGGCCCACACGGCCGTGGCCATGGGCCGTTCGGGCTCGGACCTGTCCCGCCGCACGGCCGACGCCGTGGTGGTCCGCGACGAGCTGGACGCGGTGGCCGCCGCCGCGTCGCTGGCGCGCCGGGCACGGCGCCTGGTGCTGCAGAACCTGGTGATCGCGGGGGTGTTCATCACGGCCCTGGTGGCGTGGGACCTCTTCGGCCACCTGCCGATGCCCCTGGCGGTGGCGGGCCACGAAGGGTCGACCGTCATCGTGGCGCTGAACGGCCTGCGCCTCCTCGGCGAAGGGGCCTGGCGGAGGGCGGCGTCGGCGTAACCGGCCCCGCCGTCGCGGTCCGGCGGGGGCCTGGTGTGCCCTCGGGGCCGGTGGACACGCCCGTTCGGACGTGTGGAGTTCAGCCTCTCGGGCAGGGGTGCACGCTAGCGTTGCGGCCTGGGAATAGGGAGGGATCACGTGGACGAGCACCCCGAGGACGGGAAGGGGCGCGGGGCCGACGGCGGACCGGGCGCCGAGGGCGCGGCGGAGCGGACGGCGGGAACGGACGCGGAGGACGCCCGCGGCGGGCAGGAGGCCCCGGGCGCCGCCCCTGGGGCGCGGCCGGACGACTCCGCCGGGGACGGGTCCTCCGGCTCCGGCGGGGTCCGGACGAACCCCGCCGACACGGCGGTCCGGGCGGCGGGCCGCGGGGGAGCGGTGCCCAACTTCTTCGTCCTGGGGTTCACCGGCGCCCTGGGGGTCCTCACCGCGTGGGTCCTGGTCCAGGCGCTCGTCGAGATCAGCGGCGTCTTCATCAACATCCTGGTGGCGCTCTTCCTCGCCGTCGGCCTCAACCCCATCATCGAGTACCTGCGCCGGCGCGGCCTGCCCCGCTGGGCGGCCATCCTGACCGTCTGCGCCGCGCTGGTGCTGTTCACCGCCGTGTTCGTGTGGACCCTCGTCCCGCCGCTCACCCGGCAGGTGACCGAGTTCGCCGAGAACGCGCCCTCCTACCTGCGCCGGCTCCAGGAGAACCCGGCCGTGGCCGACCTGGACGAGCGCTTCGGCGTGATCGACCAGGTGCAGTCCCTGGTGACCAGCGCCGACTTCGGCCAGCAGGTCTTCGGCGGCGTGTTCGGATTCGGGCAGGCGGTGCTGAACTCGCTGGTGGCGACGTTCACCGTGCTCATCCTCACGCTGTTCTTCATGGCCTCGCTGCCCGGCATCACCGAGACCGGCTACCGGCTGGTGCCCCGGTCGCGCCGGAGCGGCGTGCGCGAGCTGGGCGACGAGATCGTGCGGCGGGTGGGCGACTTCATCGGCGGGCAGCTGCTCATCGCCGCCATCGGCGGCGTCGTGGCGTTCCTCTTCCTGACCGCCATCGGCTCCGGGTACGCCCTGACCCTCGCCCTGGTGGTGGCGGTCACCGCGCTCATCCCCCTGGTGGGCACCACCATCGGCGCGCTCGCCGCGTCCCTGGCGGTGGCCGTCGGGGACCTGTTCCTGGGCGGGGTGACGCTGGTGTTCTTCCTCGTCTACCAGCAGATCGAGAGCTACGTCATCTCGCCGCGGATCATGCAGAGGTCGGTCGACGTCGCCCCCACGGTCACCATCACCTCCGCCCTCATCGGCGGCGCGATGCTGGGCCTGGTCGGCGCCCTCATCGCGGTGCCCGCGGCGGCGGCGATCACGCTGATCCTGCAGCGGGTCGTCTTCCCGCGCCTCGACGCGTCCTGACCCGTCGCCGGGTTCGGGGCGCCCGGTTCAGCGGTCGGCGGGGAAGTAGCGCCCGTCCGGGAAGAGGACCCCGCACGCCCGCTCCTCGGGCGGCGCCCCGTTCAGGCTCCGTGCCTGCGGCGAACCGTCGGGCTCGAACCCGATCACGGCGAGGTCGAACGGCGCTTCGGCGAGCACCGCGCGTGCGGTCGAGGCGAGCCACGCGTCGAGGGGCAGCCGCCACTCCAGCGACGACGGCCCTCCGTCGGGCCCGAACGGGAAGGCGCCGATGCGGGGGTCCGTCGCGCCGAGCGCCCCGAGGGGCAGGTACAGCGACAGCCAGGCGGGTCCGTCGTCCGGGCGGACCGCGACGCACCCGCACACGACGCGGTGCCCCGACGGCAGCGTCAGGACGCCGCGCAGATGCCCGTACTCCGCCAGCGAGGAGAGCGTGAGCGGAACCCCGGCCTGGTCGCCGGGCTCACGGTCGCGCGAGCCGAAGCAGCCCTCGACCCCCGCCGCCGGCCACAGCGCGGACAGGACGCGCTGGAGGCTCCGGCCGCCGTCGCCGACCTCGAACGCGGTCTCGTAGAACCCGCCGGTCCAGTTCTCTGCGTGGGACAGGACGGAAGGGCCGGGGCGGGGCGCGGGACGGGGGCGCATGGGCCGATTATGCGCCAGGCGCGCCGCCCCGCGCCGTGGGTCCCGCGGTGGACGGCAGGCCAAGGGGCGCGGCGGAGCGGCCCGGACGGGTGGGCCCCTTCTCGACCGCTCCGTTACCTGAATGTGACCAGCGGCGCATTTTGACCGGGCTCTTACCGAGGAGTCCGGGCGTGCGGCCGGTTCCGGGGCGGTCCACCCCCGCCGCTTTAACCCGCCCGACCCCCGTTGCCACCCTCTTGACCTCGCCTTTTGCTTGACGCGGGGTTACTGTTGCCGGTGTTCGGCCCGTGAGGCGGACGCGGCCCTGACGCCGCCGCCCCGTCCACGACGCCGCCGGACCCCGGCGCTCGAGACGCGCCGGGATCGAGGCCCCCGGCCCTGAGCGGGAGGGGGAGGCCCCGGCCCACGCGCCGCCTCCCCGCCCGGCGCCCGTCCCCGGCGTCCGACCCGCCCTTCCGAAACCACTCGCGCCATCGGCGTGCCCGGATTCGCCGCGCCCCAGACCCGCCGCGCCCGAATCCGCCGTGGAGCCCCCGGCCTCGCCCGTCCAACGCCACCACCGGCCCTGCACCGGGAGCACCGTCGCACATGAGCACTGAGAACGCCGTTCAGCACGGCCAGGTCACCGCCTCCTACTTCTGGGACGACGGCTCCGGCATCAACGGAGACACCGGCGCCCCCGCCTCGGGCGAGCCCATGCAGGAGGGGCTGGCGGCCAGCCCGAGCTGGCCGCTCGGCACCGAGGGGTACGTGGAGTACAACGGCAAGAAGGCCGACTTCTTCATCGGCGACCGCGGCCCGGGCGACCCGGCCGAGGGCTGCAACGTCCTGCTCGACCTGGACGGCAAGACCTTCGCCGAACTCACCGGTGAGGACTGGAACGACTCCAGCTACACCGTCTCCGGCGGCAACGGCCACATCGACGTCGAGTACACCATCACCAAGTGGGGCGACGGCCACGGCACCGAGGGCGCGCCGCGCCCCATGGGCTCCGGCGAGGAGTGCACCGACGCGGTGTCCCCGGTGCCCGAGGACAAGTCGGGCGAGGCGAAGCAGGAAGAGAAGAAGGAGTCCGGCGACGCTAAGGACGGCCACGAGCAGACCGGCGCCGCGGCCGACGGCGGCGACGACGGCGGCCAGTCGGGCCAGTCGGGGACCGAGGCCTCGACGGTGGCCAACGACATGTCGGGGGTGGACTTCGCCGCGGCGGACGCCCCGCTGGCGGCCGGGGCGCTGGCCATGGCGTTGATCCCGGCCCTGCTCGTCGCCGTGCTCTTCGCCCGCCGCGACCTGGTGCTGGCCTGGGTCGGCCACGACCGCGCCGCGGCCTGGGGGGAGAAGGCCGCCGCCCTGCGCGACCGCGGGGCCGAGACGGGAGCGGCCGGCGCCGAGCGCGTGCGCGCCGCGGCCGCCCACGCCGTCGCCGCCGTCCGGGAGCGCCTCGGCCGGAGCGAGTGACGTGACCGGGGGCCGGTGCTGCGGCCCCCGCCGATGACCTTCCGCGCACGGGCGCGGGCACCGTACCGAACGGTGCCCGCGCCCGTCGCGCTTTGGGGCCCCGCACATTCGGGCACCGACATGCGTGAACGGCCGCATTCGGCCGGTCACAGCTTAATTGTGGCTGTTTGGGTTGATATCAATCACCATGGGTGATTGTGAGCGGCAGCCAGAACATCATCTGCGGATCCCGCCTGAAGACTTCTCTACAAGTCGGGTGCATTCGAGGAGGAGGCCGCCGAAGGCCCCGCCGACCCGGTCAACGCGGCCAAGGCCCGCCTGGAAGCGGGGGCCGGGCGCTGGCCGGGCCCGCACACACCGATGACGCGCTGCGCGAGCTGGGGCGCGGAATCGCAGCGTTCGAGCGGTGCGGTCGCCTCCTGCAGCAGGCTCGGGCGCATGGGGAGCGGGCGCGGGTGCTCCGGACGCGTCCCTCCGACCGTTGGAGGGACCGCTTGCGCACCGCCGCCGGGTTGTACCGGGGCATCGGCGACGACCGCGCGGCCCGCCGGGCAGAGGTCCTGCTCCAGGGATAAGGGGGATGAAGAAGCCGAATCGGGCGCGCGGACGCGGCGGTCCTGGGTGATGTCAATCGGTTGTTGCAGGGAAGTCGTTGAGGGCCTCTGCCGGGGTGCG
>NZ_JAQFWP010000113.1 GCF_027706745.1 Nocardiopsis suaedae
GGCCAGGGCCCGTCAGCGGGGCACCCGCCGAGCCGCCCACCCGCACCGCGAGGAATCCGCCGCCCGGCAAGCAGGCCCGGGGAACCACCCCGCTCTCACCGTCGCCGCCAACTGCGGTGACCATCCGCGCGCCGGGCGGCCGACAACGCACCAGGTAGGCCCACCCGCCTTCGTCGTCGCCGCCCTCCACCCCGCACCCCGGCCACCCGCCGCCCGGCCAGGGCCCGTCAGCGGGGCACCAGCCGAGCCGCCCCGCCCCGGTGCGGCCGTACTGCCTGCGCAAACCCGTGCGTCCGCTTTCCTCCCCTCGCGGGGCCGGTTACCGTGAGCCCCATGGGACAGGGGATGTTCGCCGACGACACGGCCATCAGGCGGGTGAACCGGGAGGCGTCCACACTCCTGGCGGCGGCGTACGCCATCCTCCTCCAGGTCGCCCACCCCGCCGTCGGGCAGGGGGTCAGCGACCACAGCGACTTCGCCTCCCGCCCCCTGGACCGCCTGCGCGGGACCCTCACCTTCGTCTACGGGACCGTCTTCGGCACCCGCGAGGAGGCGGAGCGCGTCGCGCGGATCGTGCGGGCGGTGCACCGGCACGTCGTCGGCCCCGGCTACGACGCGCGCGACCCCGACCTCCAGGTGTGGGTGGCGGCCACCCTCTACGAGGGCGCCGTCCGGATCCACGGGCTCGTCTTCGGCGAGCTCTCCCCCGACGAGAAGGAGGAGCTGCTCGGCCAGTGCGCGCTGTTCGCGACCTCGCTGGGCTGCCCCGGGGACCGCTGGCCCGCCGACCTCCCCTCCTTCGAGCGCTATTGGAAGGAGACGGTCGAGGGCATCGAGGTGGGCGACGCCGCGCGGGGCATCGCCCGGGACCTGTTCACCCCGCGCAACCGGGCCCTGCGCCCCCTTACCGCGGTGCAGCGCTTCGTCGCCTCGGGCATGCTCCCGCCGAACATCCGCGAAGGGTTCGGGCTGGAGTGGGACGAGCGCCGACGCCGCCGGTTCGACCGGTTCTTCTCCGTGGTCAGGGCCCTCTACCCGCGCCTCCCCCTGCGCGTGCGCACCCTGCCCCGGGACCTCTACCTCCGCGACATGCGGCGCAAGGCGGCGCGCGGCCGGCCCGTGCGGCGCTGAGGGCCGACCGGGGACCGGCCGCGCGGGCGCGTCCGGGGCGCGTTCAGAGCGAGCGGATCGCCCCGCCGTCCACGGCCACGCACGAGCCGGTGACGTACGACGCCGCCGGGGAGAGCAAGAACGCCGCCACCTTCCCGAACTCGTCGGGGCGCCCGGCCCGCCCGAGCGGGACGGCCGCGTCGCGCTTGCGGGACTCCTCGGGCGCGGCCGCCTCCAGCTCCTGGATGCGCGGGGTGGAGATGCGCCCCGGCAGCAGGCTGTTCACCCGGATTCCGCGCGGACCCAGCTCGTCGGCGAGGGTCTTGGCCGCCATCGCCAGGCCCGGCCGGAGCCCGTTGGAGATCGCCAGGTTCGCGATGGGCTGGCGCACCGAGCTGGAGAGCACGAACCCGATCGCGCCGCCCTCCCCCATCCGCTCGGCGGCGGTGCGGGCCAGCCGCAGCGCGCCCAGGAAGACGGTGTCGAACGCGCCCGCCCACTGCTCGTCGGTGGCCGACAGCACCCCGCCCGGGGGCGGTCCGCCGACACTCACCAGCAGCCCGTCGAGTCCGCCCCACGCCTCGGCGGCGGCCTCCACCAGGCGTCCGGCCGCGTCGGGGTCGCCGTTGTCGGCGGCCAGCCCGCGCACCCGGCCCGGGTGCTCGGCCTCCAGTTCGGCGGCGACCGCCTCGACCCGCTCGGGTCCGCGCGAGGACACCAGCACCCGCGCCCCGTCCTCCAGGAGCGCGTGGGCCGTCGCCAGGCCCAGCCCGCTCGTCGCCCCGGTCACGATGTAGGACCGGCCCTCGATGCCCAGATCCACCGCTGCCTCCTCGTCGTCTCGGCCCCCACGCCGCGGCGGTTCCCCGCGGGTGGGCCCCGCCATCCTGCCACCGTCCCCCGCGCCCCTCGCGGCGCGGGCGCCCCGCCCGGCGCGCCCGGCCGGACCTACGATGGGGACGGTCGCCCCGGGACGGAAGGAGGCCGGTGCCGATGCCGGTCGCAGACGAGCAGGACACGGTCGAGCGCGCCCTGGTGGTGATGGCCCACCCCGACGACGTCGACTTCGGGTGCGCGGGCACCGTGGCGCTGTGGACGCGGGCCGGGACCGAGGTCGTCTACCTGATGGTCACCGACGGCGACGCCGGGGGCGACGAGCGGACCGTGGACGGGGCCGGCATGGCCGGGCTGCGCCGGGCCGAGCAGCGCAAGGCCGCCGCCGCGGTCGGCGTGCACGACGTGCGGTTCCTCGGGTACCCGGACGGGCGGGTGCTGCCCACGCTGGAGCTGCGCCGCGACATCGCCCGGGTGATCCGCCAGGTGCGGCCGCAGCGCCTGGTCATGCCCAGCCCCGACCGCGACTGGCGGCGGATCGCGGTGAGCCACCCCGACCACCTGGCCACCGGGGAGGCGGCGATCAACGCCGTGTACCCCGACGCCCGCAACCCGCACGCCCACCCCGGGCTGCTGGCCGAGGAGGGGCTGGAGGCGTGGACCGTGCCGCAGGTGTGGATCCCGCACGGCCGGGAGGCCGACCACTGGTCGGACATCACCGAGGTCTTCGACCGCAAGCTGGCGGCGCTGGCCTGCCACGAGAGCCAGATCCCCGACGTGTCCGCCCTCGAACCCCGCCTGCGCGAGTGGCTGGGCGCCGCGGCGGTCCAGGGCGGCCTGCCCGAGGGGCGCCTGGCGGAGGTGTTCCAGGTCGTCGACACGCGGTGACACCGCCGTGCCCGGGTGCGGATGCGCTCGCCTCCGCGACGCGATAGACGTGTGGAGAGCACCTGTCCGACCGAGACCAAGGAGGCCCGCCGTGGCCCAGCCGCCTTCCCCGTACGAGTTCCTGCCCGAGGTCCCCTCCTTCACCGTGACCAGCCGGGACGTCGCCGACGGGGTGACGCTCCCCATGGCCCAGGTCAGCGGGATCATGGGGGCCGGGGGCGAGGACGTCTCCCCGCACCTGGCCTGGGAGGGCTTCCCCGAGAGGACCCAGAGCTTCGCCGTCACCTGCTTCGACCCGGACGCCCCCACCGCCAGCGGGTTCTGGCACTGGGCGGTGTGCAACATCCCCGCCGAGGTCACCTCGCTCCCGGCCGGGGCGGGCGGCGAGGGCGGCCCCGGACTGCCCGAGGGGGCGGTGACCCTGCGCAACGACGCCGGGGGCAACCGCTACATCGGCGCGGCCCCGCCCGCCGGGCACGGCCCGCACCGGTACATGTTCGCCGTGCACGCGGTGGAGGCGCCCCGCCTGGACGTGGACGCCTCGGCCACCCCGGCGTTCCTGGGGTTCAACCTGTTCTTCACGGCCATCGCGCGGGCCGTCGTCACCCCCGTGTACGAGCAGAAGTGACCCGGACCCCCGGCTGACGGCGGTGGCCCCCGGCGTGCCGGGGGCCACCGCCCCCTCACCGGCAACGATGCCGGGGTGACCCGCCGCATCCCGCCCCGCCCCCGCACGCCCCTCCCGACCGCACATACACTCTGGTTCTCTGGCGTTCGTACGAACTCGAATGGAGTGTGCGCGAACATGAATTCTGTGCGATCCGGGTGCTCCACCGTCATCTTCGACTACGGCGAGGTCCTCTCCCGCCCGCAGGACGAGACCCAGCGGGCCGCGATGGAGCGCCTCGCCGGGGTCCCCGCCGACCGGTTCTGGAACGCCTACTGGGGCGAGCGCCGCGCCTACGACGGGGGCCTGGCCGCCGCCGAGTACTGGTCGCGCGTGGCCGAGCGCGCCGGGGCCGCCTGGGACACCGCCCGCGTCCAGGCGCTGTGGGCCTCCGACCTCGCCTCCTGGCTGCCCACCGACCCGCAGGTGACCGCCCTGGCCGGCGCCCTCGCCGAGCGCGGGGTCCGGCTGGCCCTGCTGTCCAACGCCCCCGCCGACATCGCCGGGGCGCTGCGCCACTCCCCCGTGCTCGCCCCGTTCGGCTCCGTCTTCTTCAGCTGCGACCTGCGGCTGTGCAAGCCGGACCCCGCCGTCTACCGGCACGTCCTGGACGAGCTGGGTACCGAGCCCGCGCGGACCGCGTTCATCGACGACCGCGAGGAGAACGTGCTCGCCGCCAAGCGCGAGGGCATCGACGCCCACCACTACGAGGGCCCCGAGGGCCTGCGCTCCTTCCTGGAGGAGCGGACCGGCGCCCTCACCAGCGGCTAGCCTCCCCGCGCTGACCGTTTGCGGTCAGCCCCCGGGCCGGGGCGGTGTGCTCCGGCCCGGGGGACGCGCGTCCCTCCCGGGCCGCCCCGGACGCCGCCCAGGGCACGGACGCCCCCGCCGGGCCGTGCCGGGCGCCCGCGAAGTAACCCGTGGTAGCACGCCCGAACGGGCCTCCCGGTTGTCCTGCGAACCGGAACCGGCCAACCCCGGGCGCCCCGCTGATCTCCGCTTTACGCTCGACATGTACGGATCGACAACCCCCGCCGGGCCCGGCGCCGCCCCCACCGGGGCGGGACCCGCCGCGGAAGCACCCGACCCACTGCCGTCCCGTGCGCGACCCATGCACACCGTCCATATCGAGCGGAGAGGTTCATCGGTGTCCGTTGCACAGCCTTCCGAGCGCCCGACCGTCGTGGTCACGACCGCGGGCTCGGCATCGACGTCAGGAACCATCCTTCACCTGCGGCGTCTGGGGTACCGGGTCGTCGCCACCGACATCGACTCCACCGCGCCCGGCCTCTACCTCGCCGACGCCTGCCGCCTGGTGCCGCCGGGCACCGACCCCGACTTCGCCGCCGAGCTGCGGGGCGTGTGCGCCGAAGAGGACGCGTCCGCCCTCATCCCCCTGGTCGACGAGGAGCTGCTGCCCGCCTGCGGGCTGGCCGCCGCCGGGCTGCAGGTGCTGCTGCCCCGCCGCGACTTCATCGCCACGTGCCTGGACAAGTACGCGCTGATGCGCCGCCTGGCCGCCGCCGGGCTGCCCGTCCCGGCGACCGCGCTCGCCTCGGAATGGGAGGGCGTGCCGCGCACCCCCGTGGTGGTCAAGCCGCGCTCCGGGCGGGGCAGCCGCGGGGTGGCCGTGTGCCGCACCCCCGACGACCTGTCCCGCCTGCTGGCCTCCGGCGGGCACGCCCCCGAGGACCTGCTGGTGCAGGAACAGGTGGCCGGGACCGAGTTCACGGTCTCGGTGGTGGTCTGGCGCGACGGCCGGGTACAGGCCGTGGTGCCCAAGGAGGTGGTGCTCAAGAGGGGCGTCACCAAGTTCGCGGTCACCCGGCGCGCCGAACACGTCGCCCGGGTGTGCCGGGACGTCCAGCGCGAGCTGCGCGCCGACGGGCCGTTCAACGTGCAGCTCGCCCTGGACGCCGCCGGAGAGCCGCGCATCTTCGAGATCAACCCGCGCTTCTCCTCCACCGCGCCGCTGACCACCGCGGCCGGGGTGGACGAGGTCGGCGGCCTGCTGGCGCAGGCGGTGGACGGCGGGCCGCAACTGGCCGACGAGTGGCGCGAGGGCGTGGTGATGGTGCGCCGCTGGACCGACGAGTTCATCGACGAGGAGGCGTTCGCCGCGGCGGGCGTGCGTCCGGCCGCCGCGGAGCCCATGCGCGAGCCCGAGCCCGAACCCGCCGTGCGGGTGCCCAGGTGAGCCGACCCGGGGCCGCGCCAGGAGAGCTCCTGGCCCCGCTGACGGCGGCGGTGCTGGAGGTCGGCGTGCTGCTGCGGGAGTGGCGCGCCGACGCCTCCGCGGTGCGCGGGGTGTGGGAGGGGTCCCAGTTCAAGGCCGGGGCCGACGCGCGGGCGCACCGGGAGCTGAGCGGGCGGCTGTCGGCGCTGGCCCCGGACGTGCCGGTGCTCAGCGAGGAGGACGCGGCCTCGCAGGTGGCGGCGCGGCCGGAGCGGCACTGGCTGATCGACCCGATCGACGGCACCGCGAGCTACGCCCACGGGTTCCCCGGGTACGTGACGCAGGCGGCGCTGGTGCAGGGCGGGCGGCCGGTGCTGGCCGCCATCTACGCGCCGGAGAACGACGTGATGTACGCGGCGGTGCGGGGGCTGGGCGCCACCCGCAACGGGGTGCTGATGCCGCGCCTGGAACCGGCCCCGGTGGGGACGGGGGCGCTGGTGGACAACACCCCCGAACCGCGCGGGATCGCCGCCGAGGCCTACGCGCACTTCGGGTTCGGGGCCTACCGGGAGAGCGGGAGCATCGCGCTGAAGCTGTGCCGTGTGGCGGAAGGGGCGGCCGGGCTCTTCGTCAAGGACGTCCCGGTGCGCGACTGGGACGTGGCGGCGCCGCTGGTGGTCCTGGAGGAGGTCGGGGCGGGGCTGGTCCGGCTCGACGGGACGCCGTTCGACTTCCAGGGCGGGTACGAGAGCACGGGCCTGATCGGGGCGTCGTCGCCGGCCGCCTGCGCGGACGTGGCGCGCTGGTGGCGCGGGCGGGCCGGGGCCGGGTAGGGGAGGCCTGGCGCCCTGGGCGGTGTCCTCCGTTCGGAGGACACCGGACCGGCCCACGAGCCGATGCTCCTGCCCGGGCGGCGGGTCTACCCTCGGTAGGGAGGCCGCCGACGGCGTACTCGCGACGGGGAGACACGGGGGAACGAGGAGACGGGCCATGGAGAGCTCCGCAGCGCGCCCCGGGGACTACCGGGCCGCCGACAGCGACCGCGACGCCGTAGCCGAGCGGCTCGCGGCCGCGCTCGCGGAAGGGCGGCTCAAGGAGGACGAGTACCGCGAGCGCCTCGACGCCGCCCTGAGCGCGGTCACCCTCGGCGACCTCGATCCCCTCACCGCGGACCTGCCGCCCGCGGGCACCTCCGCGCCCGCGCCCCGCCCGGAGGGGCCCATCGACCTGGCCGCGGCCGGCGAGGCGAACGCCCCCTCGGTCTGGAAGGAGCAGGCCGAGGCGTGGCGCCCGTGGGCCGGGGGCGCGGTCATCATGGTCGGCATCTGGGGCCTGACCAGCGTCCTGGCCGGGGAGGCCACCGCCTTCTGGCCGATCATCCCGCTGGGCATCTGGGCGCTGGTCGTCATCGCGGGGATGATCACCGGCGGCCGCGGCCGCTGACGCGGCACCTCCGCCGCCTCGGCCCCGCCCTGCCCGGAACCGGCCGTGCACCCGCGCCCCATGCGCCCCGGCCCGGCCCACCCGCCCGGGGAGAGCCTTTTCTCCCGCCACGGCGGCGCGTATCGTGAAATCTCCCATCATCATGCGGCAGGGGGTGGGCGTTGGTGGACGACGAACGCGTTCCCGAGAGCCGTATGCGCGCCTCGGACGCCGACCGGGACGCCACCGCCGAACGCCTCGCGACCGCCCTCGCGGAGGGCCGCCTGGACCTGCAGGAGTACGAGCGCAGACTGGACGCGGCCATGGCGGCGGTGCACCTGGGCGACCTGCGCGCCCTGACCGCCGACCTGCCCGAGCCGCCCCCGCCCCCGGCCCCGGTCGAGGAGCGCCCGCTGGTCGCCGCCGCCACCGGGGGCGAGGCGGCCTCCCCGTGGAAGGAGTGGGTCGACGAGTGGCGCTGGTGGCTCGGCGGCGCCGTGATCATGACCGGAATCTGGGGCGTGACCAGCATCATGGGCGGCGCGCTGCTGCCGTTCTGGCCGCTGGTCCCGCTGGGGATCTGGGCCGCGATCCTGGTCGCGGCCGCGATCTGGCCGGACGAGAACTCGGGCCGTCGGCGGTGAGCGGGGAGCGGCCGGAGGCGGTCCGGTCCCCGGTGCGCCGGAGGGAGTGACGAGGATGGACGACGAACGTCTGCCGCCGGAGCGGATGCGCGCCTCGGACGCCGACCGGGACGCCGTCGCGCGGCACCTGGGGCACGCCCTCCAAGAGGGCAGGCTGGCCCTGGTGGAGTACCACGAGCGGCTGGACCGGGCCATGGCCGCGGTGACCATGGGCGACCTGGCCCCCCTGACCGCGGACCTGCCGTCGCCGCCGCCGGAGGTGGTGCGGCCGCCCGCCCGGCGGCCGCAGGCGCAGGTGCCCGAGGCCGACCGGTCCCGGGAGTGGCACCGCCGCCTGGAGCCGTGGCGGGGGCTGGCCGCGGTGTCGGTGGTGCTGATCGGCATCTGGGGGGTCACCAGCGTGATCGCCGGGGGGCTGCTGCCGTTCTGGCCCCTGATCCCGATCGGGTTCATGTTCGTGTTCACCTTCGCCGGGGCGCTGAGCGGGGCCTGCCACCACCCGCCCGACCGCGGCCAGGGCCGGGCCGACCGTCCGTGGCCTCCCCCGGACGGGCGCTGACGGCGGGCGCCGCGGCCCGCCCACGCCCCGGGCGGGCCCACCGGGTCAGCCCGCGGCGTGCAGCCAGCGGACGGGGGCGCCGTCGCCCGCGTAGCGGAAGGGTTCCAGCTCCTCGTCCCAGACCCGGCCGGTGAGGCGGTCCAGCTCATCGGCCAGGTCGGCCTCGCCGGCGGCGGCGCGGTCCATGGCGGTGCGCAGGCGCGCCTCGGAGACCAGGACCTCGCCCGCGGCGCTGGTGACGGCGGTGAAGACGCCCAGGGACGGGGTGTAGCTGTAGCGCACGCCGTCGCACCCCGGGGTGGCCTCCTCGGTCACCTCGAAGCGCAGGCGCTGCCAGCCGTTCAGTGCTGAGGCGAGCGCGCCGGACATGCCGGGCGCGCCCTGCCAGTTCAACTCCGCGCGGTGCGTGCCGGGTGCCGCCGGCTGGTCGTCCCAGTCGAGCTTCACGGGCACGCCGACGACGCCCGCGACCGCCCACTCGACGTGTGGGCACAGCGCCGCGGGCGCGGAGTGGACATACAAGACGCCACGTGCGGACACCGAACCTCCTGATACGAACGAGTGCGCTTCCCCGTCGCCCTCGTTCTTCCGCAGAGGAGCCGTCCGTTCGGGAGTTCTCCTCGGGCCATTGTGCCCCATGGGCACCAATGGCACCAGGGCGGAGGTGGCCGGATCCGGCATTCCCGCCCGCGGAGGGTTGCGCGGCGGTTAGCGTGACCCCAGGTGTGGCAGGTCCGGTGAGTCTACTTGGGGCGCCGTTGAGTGACCAGACCCGTGACGCCTCCACCTCCGCCGCCGAGCTGGTGGGCCGGGCCGCCGCCGGGGACCACGCCGCCTGGCGGGGTCTGATCCGGCGCTACGAGCTGATGGTCGACGCCGTGGTGCGCTGCCACGGCCTGGCGGGGCAGGACGCCGAGGACGCCTGCCAGACCGTGTGGTGCCGGCTCGCCGAGCACCTCGACGGGATCCGCTCCCCGGAGCGGATCGGGTCGTGGATCGCCCGGACCGCGCACCGGGAGGCGGCCCGGCAGGCGCTGCTCGCGCGGCGCGCGCGGGCCCTGGAGGCCGGGGAGGGGAAGCGGCTGCTGGACCCGGTCGACCACCGCACCCCCGAGTCGGAGTTCCTGCGGGCCGAGCAGGGCCGCGGCGTGCGGGAGGCCATCGCCGCGATCGAGGAGCCCGAGCGCACGGTGCTGGCGCTGGACCTGCACCGGCCGGGGGCTCCGGCGGCGGAGGTGGCGGACTGCACCGGACTGCCCCTGGACGAGGTGGCGTCGGTGCGCCGCCGGGCCCGGCGGCGGCTGCTGCGGCTGTTGAGGGAATCGGACACGGTGGACGTGTGAGCGGGAGGCGCTGTGCGGGGACGGGGCGAGGACGAGCGGGCCGACCTGCTGATCGCCGAGCTGCGGCGGGGCAGGCCCCAGGCGGGGCCCATGTCGGAGCGGGTGCGGCGGGCGGCGGACGGCGCGTTCGCGGCCCGCGCGGTGGAGGCGCCGGTCGCCGAGGTCGTGGACGACTCGCTGGAGCGGCACGGCGGGGTGCGCCCGAGCGCGGTTCCGGGGCCGCGCTATGTGGTGCTGTGGGGGTCGGGGGTCGAGGTGCGCCTGGAGATCAGCGAGCAGGGTGATGAGCGCAGGGTCGCGGGCCGGGTGGTGCCGCCGCTGGGCGGGGCGGTGGAGGTGCGCAGCCCGTTCGGCGCGCGCGAGTTCGCGGTGGACGGCGGCGGGGGGTTCACCGCGTGCGCGGTGCCGCGTGGGCCGGTGCGCCTGCTGGTCCACGACGGCGGCGGGCCGAGGCTGGCGTCACGCTGGATCACGGTGTGACCGGCGTGCCGGGGGGACAGCACCCCTCGAGGCGAGGACGGAGGCCACGGCGGGGCCCCAACGCCGCACCGCCCGCACCCCACCGTGGGCCCCGGATCTCCGCCGCGCGGTGGTGCGGTGCCGCGGCCGATCATAGGATGCTCGGCGATTCCCGCGCGCGTGCCGCGTGGTCCCCGTCCCCTCCGAGGAGGAAGCGCCATGTCCGAGAACAAGGCCCCTGAGACGCCCCCGGAGGAGCTGCCCGAGCGCAGCAGGCGGGTGGCCGAGGCCTTGCAGGCGGCGGGGGTGCGGCCGCAGGTCCGGCGGCTGGAGGAGTCGGCCCGCACGGCGGCGCTGGCGGCGCAGGCGCTGGGGTGCGAGGTCGGGGCGATCGCGAACAGCCTGGTGTTCATGGCCGGGGAGGCGCCGGTCCTGGTGCTCACGAGCGGGCGCCACCGGGTGGCGACCAAGGCCCTGGCGGCCCGCCTCGACCTGCCGCGGCTGGACCGGGCCGGGCCCGAGCAGGTGCGGACGGCGACGGGCCAGGCGATCGGGGGCGTGGCCCCGGTGGGGCACCCGGCCCCGCTGACGACGGTGGTGGACGAGGCGCTGGCCGACTACGAGCGCATCTGGGCGGCGGCCGGGACACCGGAGACGGTGTTCCCGACGACCCACGCCGAACTCGTCCGCCTGACGAAGGGCCGCTCCCTGCCAGTGTCCGGATGAGACCGTCCCCCTGAAGCCGGGAGTCCGGCCGAGGGCCCACACCCGCCCCCGGTGGCGGCTCGGCAGGTCCCCCGCCGACGGGCCTTGGTCGTCCGGCGGGTGGGCGGGGTGCCGAGTGGAGAGCGGCAACGGCGGGACCGGCCGGTTCCCCACTCGCGGACCCCGGCCGTCCGCCAGGCCACCGGAGTGCAGGGTTGAGGGCGGCGACGACGCAGGTCAGCGGCCCGAGCGGTGGCGCTGTCGGCCGCCGGGTGGGTGCGTGGTCACCGTTCTTGGCAGCGACGGCGAAGCTGGTACCCCGCTCCGACCCTCGGCCGTCCGGCGGGTCGGCGGAGTTCAGGGGAGGCGGCGGCGACGGCATGAGCTGGGCCGGTTCCCCGGGCCTGCCTGCCGTCTGCCCGGCCCCTCGCGGTCCGGGCGGGCGGCGGCTCGGCCGGTCCCCCGCTGACGGGCCCCGGCCGTCCGCCGGGCCGCCCGTGTTGATCTCGGGAAAAACGACGCTAAAACCGCGCCGGTAGCGTCGTTTTCCCCGAGATCAACACGGAGGAGGCCGACCGAGGGGCGCATACCGGGCGCGAACGGGAGGATTCGGCGGTCTCACGCGGTGGATTCGCCCCCCGATCCGCGAATACGCGTACATTCCGCCACGCAGGATGCCCCAAGAGGGGTCGTGGTGCCCGAAAGGCGGGTTCCGGTTCGCCGGGATGCGCCCGGCGGCCCGGATCCACGGCCGATCTCAACCAACGTGCACCCCTCCGGCGAGATCCTCCCGCATGGCGAGACGCAGGGGCCAGGGTTCGCCATCTCCGACACCCGACCCCGGCCCCGCCCGGCCCACCCTGAACCCGGCAGCGCCATGACCTGGGCGACCACGCCGCGTTAAGGGGGGGGAGGGCCGGGAAGCGCACCCAGCGACACCCGCGCGGGCCC
>NZ_JAQFWP010000114.1 GCF_027706745.1 Nocardiopsis suaedae
ACCCACCCGGCGGCCGACCGGCCAACAGGCAGGGCCGCCGACCTTCGTCGTCGCCTATCGCTATGACCGCACGCGACAGGCGGCCGACAGCACTGTGGCTGCGGCCGCCTGGTTCGTCTCGTCGGTACTGGGCACCGGCAGAGGGACTGACGCTTATCCCGCCATCGGGACGCCTCCGTGCTCCGTCAGCCGGTACCGGTGCCGGTGCCGGTGCCGGTGCCGGTGCCGGTGCCGGTGCCGGTGCCTGCACCCTGTTCGGTGCCCCCGCTACCCGTGCCCGCGCCCTGGCCGGTGCCCGCGCCCTGTTCGGTGCCCGTGCCCGCGCCTTGCTCGGTGCCTGTTCCCTGGCCGGTGCCCGTGCCTGCGCCGCCTTCCGTGCCCGTGCCCTGGTCGGCTCCCAGGTCGGGGCGTTCCAGGTTGACGACCCTCCTGTACAGCGGGTCCTGGTAGCCGCTCAGCGCGATCAGCGGGGCGGTCAGGTCCTCCCGCGCGGTCGGGTCCTCCGAGGACTTGTCCTGGGCCCAGGCCACCAGCAGGTAGTGGCCGCTCACCGACGCCTCGGCCCGGCTGAAGCCCGTGCCGAGCCGGGTCAGCGGGTCCTCCGTGGCGGGGTTCACCACGAAACCGGGGCTCTCCTCGTCCTCGTCGCTGATCAGCGGCTGCTCCATGGCGTCGGCCACCGCCTGGGACGCTTCGGCGTCGCGCAAGTTGAACAGCACCGCCACGCCCACATAGTCGCCCGAGTCGTACGCGGCGCTGGCCGCCTGGGTGCACCCGGCGTCCTCGAGCGCCTTCTGCACCGAGGATCCCCACACCGCCTTCGAGCAGTCCTCGGTCAGCGACTTCGCCTTGAGCTCGAAGGCGATGTCCTGGCTGTCGATCTCCTCGTTGCCGCGCTCGAACATCTCCCCCTCGGTGAGGGGGCGCGAGTCGACCTCCTGAGACGGGAGCACGTCGTTGAACTTCTCCGAGGCGTACACCGAGTAGGTGGTGGGCCGGGCCTGCGCCGGGGCCTCTGGACCCCCGCTCATGAAGGTCCACACCAGCACGCCGACGAGCGCGACCACGGCCACGCCCAGGGCGCCCAGCAGGATCGGCAGCGCCTTGCCGCGCCGCCCGCCCTTGCCGCTCCCGCCGGCTCCGTCCGCGGACTCCGGCTTGCGCCGGGACCCGCCTCCGGAGCGCCGGCGCGGCGCGTCGGCCGCCCCCTCACCGGGGTCGCCTCCGCCGTTCCGCCTGCGCCTGCCGCCCGTGGCCGCCGCGCGGGGGGCCGCGCCTGAGGGATCTGAAGAAGACACCGTGACCTCTCGAATGCCTGAGCGTGTGCTCGCGTTGTGACGTCCGGGCCGCGCGGTGAGCGCGGGGCGCGGCGCCGGTAGGCGCATCCTAGCCGGGATGGCGGGGGCGGCGACGCGTGGGCCGGTCAGCCCTCCTCGGCCTCCTTGGCGCGGCCGACCTGCTCGTAGACCCACACCGCCGCGTCCATGGCCACGACGTTGACCTTGGCCATGGCGGTGTCCTCGTCCGGCTCCCCGGCGTCGGCGCGGGCCACCCAGTACACCGCCAGGTAGTGCCCCATGACCTGGGCGGACGCCTGGCTGTACCCCTGGTGCAGGCCGTCCACGCCCTGGTCCATGGGCACCAGGAAGCCGACGTCGGTCTCGTGGTCGCGCGGGTCGAGCGCCTGCGCGGCGGCGCTGGAGGCCTCGGCATCGGACAGGTCGAAGAGCGTGAACTGTGCCACGTACTCCTCGTCCGCGTCCTGGTAGAAACCGCGGGCGGCGGAGGTGCAGCCGCCGTCGACCAGCGCCTGCCCCAGGTCCTCGCCCCACACCCACCGGGTGCAGGTGTCGGTGGCCTCCGCCTCCTTGAGGGTGAGGGTGAGGTCGTCGAGTTCGAGCTTCTCGGCGTCGGACCCGAACACCTTCTCGGCGTCGAGCGGCTCGGCCTCCCCGGGCCGCTCGGCGATGGGGTCGAAGATCTTCTGCTCCTGCGACTCGCCCTGGAAGACGGTGGGCAGGAGGGTGGAGTGGCCCTCCTCGGGCATGGCCATCGCGGGGTCGTCGCCGCCCCCGAGGGGGTTGTCGGTGAACAGCAGCAGGTAGAAGAGCACGCCGAGCAGCGCCACGAGCGCCACCCCGCACAGCCCGAGCAGGACCCCCAGTACGGCGGTGCCGCGCTTGCCGGAGCTCTGCTCGGCGAGGGTGTTGACGACCTGGTTGGGGCGGTCGCCCAGGACGCTGACCTTGCGCAGGGCCGTGGCGGAGAACTTGGAGACGGGGTCGACGCCGCTTTCGGCCGAGCGGCGGCCCCGGCGCGGGGGCGCCCCCTCGGCCTTGCGGCCCTTCCCGGCCTTCTTCCTCTTGCCGTTGCGCTTGCCTCTTCGGGCGGGGGCGGCCTCCCCGGCCGCCTCCCCGCCTTCGGGCGGGACCTCGTCGCCGGGGCCGTCCCCGGGGCCGTCGCCGGCCCCGGGGGCGAACTCCTCGATCACTTCGCCGGGGCCGGTGTCGACCACGGTGTCCTGCGGTGCGGCGTCGCCGCTGCGGCGGCGGCCGTTCCGGGCGCGGCGCGATCCGCGCGCGCCCGCCCGTCCGGCGGAGTCCGATCTGCTCACGTCGCTCGCTCACTCATCCTCGTCGGCGCCGCCGCGTCCGCGGAGGTGTCCGCGGCGGCGCCGGCGGCGCCTAGTCCTCCCGCTTGTTCTCCGCGGGCCCGGTCGCGGCCCCGTCCTCCTCGGATGCGGGGCCGGTCCCGGGGTCGGGGGCCGTGTCGGTGTCGGGGGCGGCCTCGGAGTGGTCGCCGTCGTCCGCTCCGGCCCGGGCCCCTTCGGTTCCGGCCTTCTCCTCGTCCTGCGGCCCTCCGTCGGCGTCCGCGGGGGCGTCCTTGGCGGGCCCGGTTCCGGCGCCGTCCCCCTCCGGTTCGGGGGTGACGGATCCCTCGCCCCCGTCGTCGCCCGTCCGGCCCGTGTGGTCCGTGCCGGCGGGGGCCGCGGAGGCGGTCCGCCCCTCCTCCCCGTCGGTGGCCGGGTCGGTGTCGAAGACCTGGGTCCCGGCCTCGTGGCCGTAGGGCACCACGCGCGTGGAGAAGCGGTCCAGCCGCCGCCCCGCCCAGACGAAGTAGGCCAGGGCGCCCGCGAACACCAGGAGCGAGGTCCAGTTGTTCAGGCGGAAGCCGAGGATCTCGTTCGCCGGGTCGATGCGCATGTACTCGATCCAGAACCGCCCCACACAGTAACCCATGACGTAGAGCGCGAAGAGCCGCCCGCCGCCGAGCCGGTCGGCGTAGCGCCGCCCGAGCCAGGCCAGGAGCACCGCGAGCCCGATGTTCCACAGCGACTCGTACAGGAACGTGGGGTGGTAGGTGCTGAAGCCCTCGATGTACCCGGCGGGGCGCCCTTGGGCGGTGGAGATCTCCAGCGCCCACGGCAGGTCGGTGGGCCGCCCGAACAGCTCCTGGTTGAAGTAGTTGCCCCACCGCCCGAGGGCCTGCGCCAGCGGGATGGTGGGCGCGATGGCGAAGGAGAGCTTCGACATCGACAGGCCGCGGCGCCGTGCGCCGAGCCACACGCCCAGCGCGCCCAGGGGGACGGCCCCCCAGATGCCCAGGCCGCCGTTCCAGATGTACAGGGCCTGGATGGGCTCCCGCCCGGGCCCGAAGTACAGCTGGTAGTCGCTGATGACGTGGTAGAGGCGGCCGCCGACGAGGCCGAGGATGACGGCGGGCACCGCCAGGTCCATGATGGTGCCCTTCTCACCCCCCATGGCCGCCCAGCGGCGCTCGGACCACGCCACGGCGGCGATGACGCCGGCGAGGATGCACAGCGCGTAGACGTGGATGGTGAGCGGGCCGATCTCGAACTGGCTGACCGGGGGCGGCGGGATGGCGGCCAGGGTGAGGCCGCCCCCGGCGGCGTCCGCGGTCGCGAGGGTCGCAGGTGTGGTCATCTCGGCTGGTTCATTCCTTGGCGTCGGCGGAGGGCGGGGTGGAGGGGGTCGCCCCGGCGTCGCCGCCCGAGCCCTCGCCGTCGCCGCCGTCTTCGGCGTCCTCGGCCGGCGTGGACTGCGGTTCGCCGGGCTCGGCCTCGGCCACGGCGCTGCGGAGGCTGGAGGCAGAGTACATCTCATTGCCCATCTTGGCGCCGTTCAGGTAGACGCTCGGGGTGCCCTGGAAGGCGTTCTCGCCCTCGTAGCGCCCGTTGACCGCGCCGGTGGACTCCAGGATCTCCCGGACGTAGGTGTCGTCGAGGAAGGAGGAGTCCACGCCGTTCTCGTCGCCCCAGGCGATGAGGTCGGTGACGGGCATGGTGTTGATGCTGTCGGCCCCCAGCTCGCCCTGGGCCTTCTCCAGCAGCTCGGGGGCGTAGTCCTGGGCGAACCGGTCGGCGACCTCGGCCTCGGCGTCGACGCGCTCGGCGAAGGCGGGGTCGTCGATGCCGACCTCCTCGCCCCACTGCTTCAGCTCGTCGGGGGAGAACCCGGCGTCGCCTTCGGCGGGCTGGTTCTCGAACAGGACGTCGTTGTACTCGACGAATTTGCCCGCGTCGGCGGCGGCGCGCGCGGCGGCGCCGCCGCGCAGCGAGTTGGAGCCCAGCGGCTCGCCGCGCAGGGCGAAGATGCTGACCGGCCGGTAGTGGACGATGACCTCGCCCGCGGCGGCCATCTCCTGGATGGCCGACCCGGTGGCGGTCTCGAACTGCTTGCAGGCCGGGCACTGGTAGTCGGCGTAGATCTCCAGCACGGGCGCGCTCGCGCCGTCTTCGGCCAGGACGACGCTGCCGTCGGTCTGCAGGGCCTGCGGGGGCAGCTCGACGTCGCCGCCGCCGCGGTCGCGCATGACGACGAAGTAGCCGACCGCCACCACGAGCGCGACGACGACCGCCGCGGCGCCCACGACGATGAGGACGCGGTTGCGCTTGGCCTTCTGCTGCTCCTTGAGGCGCTGCTGCTTCAAACGTTCGCGGGCCTCGCGCCGCGCCGCCTTGCCCATGGGCCGATCACCGTTCTCCGTACTGATGGGTTGTCGGGTCCGTCCCCGCGGGTGCGGGGCCGTTCTATCAGGTTCGGCGGCGCCCCCGGAGGGAGGGGCGCCGCCGGGGGCCGGGCGTCAGCGGTAGAGCCCGGCGAGGCGGTCGAGGGAGAGCGGGGAGCGCGGCCAGAGCATGACGATACCGGCCAGCACGACGAAGCCGATGTCGCGGGCGATGTCGAGGCCGTAGGCGGTCTCGCCGGGGGCGACGGCGCCGCCGGTGCCGAAGCAGCCGCAGTCGATGGACAGTCCGCGCGCCCAGGCGGAGGCGATGCCGGCGATGAAGAGGAGCATGAGCACCCCGGTGGCGGCGGCGACGTAGCGGGTGGCCAGGCCCACCAGGAGGAGCAGCGCCAGGGCGAACTCCAGCATCGGCAGGGTGATGCCGATGAACTCGGCGAGGCCGCTGGGGAAGAGCTGGTAGGCCTCGACGGACTGGATGGACAGGGCCGGGGGCAGCTTGGTGTAGGCGGCGAAGGCGAGGATCCCGGCGAGGGCGACGCGGCAGAGGAGGGTCGCCCACGGCTGGACGGCGGCCCAGCGGGCCTTCCACGGCGGGGCGGCTGCGCCGGGCTCCCCGGCGGCCGGGGCCTCGCCGTCGGGCCGGTCGGAGGAGGTGTTCTGCTCGGTGGGACCGGTGTTCATGTCTGGACTTCCCTGTTCGCCTGGGCGGGTGGGCGCGCCGCGGCCCGTGGGCGCCGCCGGGGGCGCGCGGCGTCGCAGCGGAGCCTACTGCATGTGACCGCCCGGGGACCGCTGGTCGCGCAGGTCGCGGCGCGGGGTGCGGCGGCCGGTGCTGCAGAAGCCTATGCCGGTCGGCGCACCCCGCACGTCCTCTTCCTAGGAAGAAGACCCGATTCTCACCCTTTTCTCACCCGGGCGCGCGGTCGTGCCGCGCGGTCCCGGGCGCGGCGGCCGACCCCTGCGGACCCGTGGTCCCCGGGGGCCGACCGGCCGGGCCTCACCTGCGCCCGGCGCGCGCCCCTTCGGCCAGCTCCTCGGCGAACGCGCCGACCGCGGCCGTGGCCGCGCCCAGGTCGGCTGCGTCCAGTACCCGCTGGCAGAACCCGGCGCCGACGATGACCCCGTCGGCGTACCCGGCGACCTCGGCGGCCTGCTCCCCGCTGGAGATGCCCAGCCCCACGCAGACCGGGAGCCCGGAGTCCCCGATGGCCTGGCGGGTGCGCACCACCAGCTTCTCGGCGGTGCCCGCCACCGCCGCGCGGGTCCCCGTCACGCCCATCAGCGAGGCGGCGTAGACGAAGCCGCGGCTGGCGCCGGTGGTCAGCCGCAGCCGCTCGTCGGTGGAGGAGGGCGCCACCAGGAAGATCCGGTCGAGCCCGTGGGCGTCGGTGGCCTCGAGCCACTCCCCCGCCTCCTCCGGGAGCAGGTCGGGGGTGATGGCCCCGGAGCCGCCCGCGGAGGCCAGGTCCGCGGCGAAGCGGGCGGTGCCGTACCGGTCGATCGGGTTCCAGTACGACATGACCAGCGCGGCGGCGCCGGCGTCGGCGACCGCCTCGACCACCCGCAGCACGTCGGCGGGGGTGGTGCCGGCGGCCAGCGCCCGGTCGGCGGCGCGCTGGATGGTGGGGCCGTCCATGGTGGGGTCGGAGTAGGGCAGGCCCACCTCGACCACGTCGCAGCCCCCGGCCACCATCGCCCGCACCACCTCGATGGAGGAGGCCAGGTCGGGGAAGCCCGCGGGCAGGTAGCCGATGAGGGCCGCCCGCCCCTCGTCCTTGGCGCGGGCCAGCCCGCGCTGCAGCGGGGTGGTCCCGTCCGCGCCCCGCGCGGTGTTCGGCTGCCCGGTCACTCCTGCTCCCCCTCGTCGTCCATGAGCCCGAAGTAGGCGGCGGCGGTACCCATGTCCTTGTCGCCGCGTCCGGACAGGCTCACCAGGACCGTCGCCTCCGGCCCCAGCTCCCGCCCGATCTCGCGCGCCCCGGCGAGGGCGTGCGCGCTCTCGATGGCGGGGATGATGCCCTCGGTGCGGCACAGCAGCCGGAACGCCTCCATGGCGTCGGCGTCGGTGACCGCCCGGTACTCGGCGCGCCCGGTGTCGGCGAGGTGGGCGTGCTCGGGCCCCACCGCCGGATAGTCCAGCCCGGCGGAGATGGAGTGGCTGGGCACGGTCTGGCCGTGCTCGTCCTGCAGCACGTAGGTGCGGGCGCCCTGGAAGACTCCGGGGGACCCGCCGGTGATGGAGGCGGCGTGGCGGCCGGTGGCCACACCGTCGCCTCCGGCCTCGAACCCGAACAGGCGCACGCCGGGGTCGCCGATGAACGCGGCGAAGGCCCCGATGGCGTTGGAGCCGCCGCCCACGCACGCCGCGACCGCGTCCGGCAGCCGCCCGGTGCGCTCGAGCACCTGCTCGCGGGCCTCCTGGCCGATGATGAAGTGCAGGTCGCGCACCACCGTGGGGAAGGGGTGCGGCCCGGCGACCGTGCCCAGCAGGTAGTGGGTGTGGTCGACGTTGGCGACCCAGTCGCGGAAGGCCTCGTTGACGGCGTCCTTGAGGGTGCGGCTGCCGATGGTCACCGGCACCACCTCGGCGCCGAGCATGCGCATGCGGGCGACGTTGAGCGCCTGGCGGCGGGTGTCCTCCTCGCCCATGTAGATGACGCACTCCAGGCCGAGCAGGGCGCAGGCGGTGGCGGTGGCCACGCCGTGCTGCCCGGCGCCGGTCTCGGCGATCACCCGGGTCTTGCCCATCCGGCGGGTGAGCAGGGCCTGGCCCAGCACGTTGTTGATCTTGTGCGAGCCGGTGTGGTTCAGGTCCTCGCGCTTGAGCAGGATGCGCGCCCCGCCGCAGTGCTCGGCGAACCGGGGGGCGTCGGTGAGCGGGCTGGGGCGGCCGGTGTAGTCGCGCAGCAGGCCGCCCAGCTCCTCCTGGAAGGCCTGGTCGTCGCGGGCCTTCTCCCAGGCCCGGGCGACCTCGTCGAGGGCGGCGACGAGCGCCTCGGGGCTGAAGCGGCCGCCGTAGCGGCCGAAGTGTCCGGGCGCGCCGCCGGGGGCGGCCGGTCCGGTGGTTTCGGTGGTCATCTCGGGTCTCTCCTGGCCGGCGCCGTCGGGGGCGCGGCCGAGCCGTGGGTCGTCATCGGGCGGTCGGGGCGCGGGGCCCCGGGGGGCGGGCTCTGCGGAGGCCCTCCGGCGGGCGGCCGTGTCCGCCGCCGGGAGCGGGGGCCCCGTCCCGGCGCGTCGGGCACCGTCCGGCCGCGCGGAGGTCCCGCCCCGGTCCGCGCCGCGGGCCGGGCCCGATGTGAGCGGGCCGCCGCGTCGCGGGTCGAACGGTTTCCCTGCCCTCGGGGCGGCCGGTGGACGTGCCGTGCGGCCCGGCTACCGGCGCGGAACCCGCGCGGCGCCGTCGGCGCCCCGTGGGGCGCCGACGGGGCGGTGGCCGGGCGCGCGAGGGCGCCCGGGCGCCGGTTCCCCCCTCAGGGCAGGCCGGGCCATCGCCGGTGCAGCGGTTCCCTGGGCGCGGTCATCGGCGGTCCCTCAGGGCGGGATGGGCCCCGGCGGTGACCAGGTCGGCGACGGCGGTCCGCGGGTGGCGGCCGGTCACCAGGCTCTCGCCGACGAGCACCGCGTCGGCGCCGGCGCTCGCGTAGGCGAGCAGGTCGTGCGGTCCGCGCACGCCGGACTCGGCGATCTTGATGCGGTCGTCGGGGATGGCGGGGGCGACGCGGGCGAAGGTGTCCCGGTCGACCTTGAGGGTGGTCAGGTCGCGGGCGTTGACGCCGATGACGGTGGCGCCGGCCGCCAGGGCCCGCTCCACCTCCTTCTCGGTGTGCACCTCGACCAGGGGGGTCAGGCCGAGCGACTCGGCGCGCTCGACCAGCGAGACCAGGGCGTCCTGCTCCAGGGCGGCGACGATGAGCAGGACCGCGTCGGCGCCGTGCACCAGCGCCTCCCACAGCTGGTAGGAGCTGACGACGAAGTCCTTGCGCAGCAGCGGGGTGGGCACGGCGGCGCGCACCGCGGCCAGGTCCTCCAGGCTGCCGCCGAACCGGCGGCGCTCGGTGAGCACGCTGATCACGCACGCCCCGCCGTCGGCGTAGTCCGTGGCCAGGGCGGAGGGGTCGGCGATGGCCGACAGCGCGCCCTTGGACGGGCTGGAGCGCTTGACCTCGGCGATGACCTGCACCCCGGGCCGACGCAGGGCGGCGACCACGTCGTGCGGCCGGGGGACGGCGGCGGCCTTCTCCTTGAGGCGTTCCAGCGGCGTCTGCGCCTGCCGTGCGGCGAGGTCGTCGCGCACCCCGTCGAGGATCTCGTCGAGCACGCTCACGTGGGCCTGCCCCCTCCAGATAGCTGTCGTCATGGCGTCCGCCGCCGCGGTGGACGCCGGTGGCGTCGGGGCACGCGGCGGGATGGCTCATCGTCCGCGCCCCGGTGTCGTCCGATCGTATCCGTCCCGCGACGGCGGGGGGTCACCGCCCCGCGGATCGGGGCGGTGCGCCGCCGCCGGGCTCAGCCCCAGATGGGGGCGGGGGCGGGCACCCCGCCGGGGGCCAGGAACAGGCCGAGGGGGGTGTTGCGCACGACGGTGTACACGAGGACGACGGCCAGCAGCACCAGGGCCGCGGCCGGGCGCAGGCCCTTGCCCGGGGGCACCTCGGGGCGGAAGGACCGGTAGAGCCAGCGGCCGTACCCGTAGGCGAGGAAGGGGAGGAACGCCAGGAGGAGGACGTTCATCTGGGCGGCGCCGACGAGGTCGAGGTTGGTCAGCGCGTGCACGGCGCGGGTCGCGCCGCAGCCGGGGCACCAGGTGCCGGTCATGGTCAGCCAGGGGCAGGTCGGGTAGTTGCCGGGCTGGTTGGGGTCGATGGCGTGGACGACCAGGAGCCCGGCCGTGCCTGCGGCGCCCAGCAGCAGGGGCCAGGCGGCCGGGTGTACGCGCCCGGCGAGGGCGCGGAGGCGCCCGGCGGGGCGCGGCGCGTCGGGCAGGGGCGGCGGTGCGGGGCTGGTCTCCACGGGGCCGAGTCTAGACGGCGCCCGGAGGCGAAGCGTGCGGGGGCCGTCGGTCGGCACCCCGCTCACGGCCGCCCCGGCCAGGCCGCCGGAGTGCGAGGGAGGCGGCGGAGGCCGGGGCCCGCCCGCAGGGGTTCCGGGGCGGGCGGGGGGCCGCTGGAGCCGGCGGCGGGTTCCTCGCTGTCCGGGCGGGCCTCGGGCCCGCGACGCGGAACGGCGCCGCACCGTGCGGTGCGGCGCCGTCGGCGGCGGACGTCGCGGGCGGGCCGTGTGCCCGGGCCGGTCAGTAGCCGTTCAGGTCGTCGTCCAGGCTCTCGTTGAGGTCGTCGAGGCTCTCGTTGAGCTCGTCCATCTGCTGGTCGAAGTCCTCGTCACCGGTGTCGTAGTCGTCGTAGCCGGTGCCGTCGTCGTAGCCCGTCGAGTCGTCGTACCCCGTGGTGTCGTCGTACTCGCTGTAGCCCGAGTCGGAGCCGCCGTCCATGCCGCCGGAGGTGGCGGCGACCCCGAACCCGAGCCCGATGATCCCCAGCGTCATGAGGATGCTCAGCAGGACGCTCACGACGATGCTGATGCCGAAGGCGATGAACGACCACTTCTCGAACTTCTTCGCCTTGTCGTAGGCGTCGTAGGCGCCCTGGTAGTCCCCCTGTCGCCAGGCGGAGTCGACCTTCAGGCCGAAGATCAGTGCGGGGATGCCCAGCAGCGGGAAGAGGATCAGCGCGATGATGAGGCCGGCCATGCCGATCTGCGGCGGCTGGCCCTGGGGCGCACCGGGAGGCGGGCCGCCGGGCGCCCCTCCGTACGGCGCAGCGCCGGGGGGCGGGTTGTAGCCGCCGCCGGGCGGAGGGGGGTGCGGGGGGCCGGGGGGTGGATAGCTCATGACTGCCTACGTCTCCGTACCTGTGACGCCAGAGGGTTGGGTGCCACGGCGGCGCGCCGTCACGCGCGGGTGTGCGGGGATGGGGAGCCGACGGTCTCAGGGCCGGGTACGCCGCGTTTCGCCGCAGAGCGGTAGGCATCATGCCAGACCGCGAGCGCGCGGCGCGGCCCTTCCGGCGTGTCCACGCCCCCCTGTGCAGAGGGCGGGTGGACGTCGCGCCGCCGGTCGACCACCGCGGCACCTGGGAAAAGGGGGCCCGGTCCGGTGCGCGGCGAACAGAGGGCCAAGGGGTTGCACCGCATGGCCGAATGCGGCCCTGAGGCGGGCGCACTTCGCCGATGCCCCGTGGCAGGACCGGGCGTACCAGACGCGCGCGGGGGGGCTCGCCGGGAGGAAAGAACTTGCACACTCGTCCCCCTCGGGCCGTCGGAGTGCGAGGTGGGAGCCGATGACGACGGATGTCGGCGGCAGCGGGCGGTTCCCCGACCAGCCGGGCGCATCTCGCGCAGGCCGGTGTCCGCACCCCTCCCCACCGCGCCTGATATGCCCGGAAAGTCTGGACCCGAGGTTCCCTCATCGTGCGTTCAACGCGCCCCCAGGGGCAACGAGTGTGCGCTTTCGACCACTCCCACGCGCCCGGAGTGCACTCTTCT
>NZ_JAQFWP010000115.1 GCF_027706745.1 Nocardiopsis suaedae
CGCCGTCGCCGGGCGCGGGCTTGTCCTCGCCCGTGTCGCCGCCGTCGCCCTTGTCCCCGCCGTCGCCGCCGGGGTTCTCGTCGCCGCCGCCGTCGCCGTCGTCGCCGCCCGGGTTCTGGTCATCGCCGCCGTCGCCGTCGTCACCGCCGGGGTCCTCGTCGCCGCCGCCGTCGCCGTCGTCGCCACCGGGGTTCTCGTCGCCGCCGCCGTCACCGTCGTCACCGCCGACCGGGTCGCCGGTCACGCTCACCTCGGTGAGCACCGGGGTCGACTCCGGGTCACAGGTGGTGGTCGTGGTGGTGCCGTCCTCCTGCACCGCGACGAACGTGACCCCGGACGGACGGTAGGTGATGGAGCCCGGCCGGGTGAGCTCACGCTCCCCGACCAGCCCGTCGTAGTTCCACCCCTCCGTCTCCGCGAAGGGGTCCTCGGAGCTGCCCGACCAGGTGGTCTCCAGGTGCTCCTCGGGGCCGGCCGCGGCGTCGCCGGTGCTGGTGACGCGCCCCGTGACGGTCATGGACGTGATCGGGCCCGCCCCTTCGGCCGTCCAGTAGACGCCGCCGTCGAAGCCGCCCGCGTGCATCAGGGTGTCACCGGTCGCGGCCTGCCCTTCCATGGCGCTCGTCTCGAAGAACCAGGAGAGCGTCGCGGACTCCTCGTCACCGAAGCCGCTCGTGCAGGTGTACGCGACCTCCGTCAGGGCGTCGTCGACGGGGGCGTCCAGCGTCTGCGGCGCCTCCGGCGCCTCCGGCCCGGCACCGGCGCCCGACTGCGCCTCGGGGGCGTCGTCCGCCAGGGCGGGGCCCGCGCCCAGGGCCGCGAAGGCGAAAACGGCGAAGCCCGCGGTCATGCGGGTGGTCATACGCGACACGTTCGTTCGCTCCAATACGTCGGGGGATCGTCCGCCTCCGCGGGTTCCGGGAGCGCTTCGGGAGGGCCGAAGGTCCGGAGGCTTCACGTCGGTGCGGGGGCCGACCGCGCGCAGCTGCCGACCCGGGGGCGCGTGAGCGGGCGCGCCGTCGCGGAGGCGATGGGATTGCGGTGACTCTAGCAACCCCCGCGCATTTCGGAACAGGAAGGGACGAACTGCGCCGATGGGGCCTCCGGTGACACTCCGCCACCACTGGGAGCGGCGCTTCCGGTGTTTTCGCAGTTACCTTCGCGAATCCCACGCTCAGTAACGTGACCTGCGGTGATACCGACCCGGTGAGGTCGGCGGGGTTTACATGCCACCCCAGGGAGACCGTTTCCGGCCATTCCGCCACGTGGCGTCCATGTATCCGGAAATAGGCGAGGGCGGCGGGGAATCCCCGCCGCCCTCGGCCCCGGGGCCGTCGAGCCCCGCTCACACCCCGTTCAGGCTCCGTCAGGCCTCGGTGTCGGCCGCGGCGCGCTTCTTCTTGCGGGCGAAGAACATCGCCGCACCGCCGCCGCCGACCGCGGCCACCGCCGCGGCCACCATTCCGCCGAGGGCCGCACCGGTCACCGGCAGCGAACCGCCCTTGTCACCGTCGGCAGAGCCGCCGTCGCCGGGCGCGGGCTTGTCCTCGCCCGTGTCGCCGCCGTCGCCCTTGTCACCGTCACCGGGCTTCTGGTCGTCGCCACCGTCGTCACCGCCGGGGTTCTCGTCGCCCCCGCCGTCGCCGTCGTCACCGCCCGGGTTCTGGTCGTCACCGCCGTCGCCGTCGTCACCGCCGGGGTCCTCGTCGCCCCCGCCGTCGCCGTCGTCACCGCCGGGGTCCTCGTCCCCGGGGTCCTCCGGGTCCTCGGGCTCCTCCGGGTCGGGCTTGCCGGAGACCTCCACGCTCGTGATCTCGGCGTCGCCGGTGGGGGTGCAGGTGGTGACCCAGTGCTCGCCGTCCTCGAACAGGAGGCTCGCGACGATCTTGCCGCCGCTGAACACCAGGCTGCTGCCGTCGCCGGCACGGGTGCCCGCCGGCTGCGACGGGTACTGCCAGTCGCCGCCCTCGGTGCCCTCGGTGAAGGCCTCCGGGGCCGCGCTGCCGTTCCACTTGCTCTGGAACGTGAGCCTGTCGTCGGTGGCGGCGCCGCCGGACAGGTCGACCTCGTGGCGGACGAGCACGCGGGTGACGTTCCCGTGGTCGGTCTCCGGGTAGGCGTAGCGCCACTGCGAGTTCCCCAGGGCGGCGACCTGCTCCCCGGGGTCGAAGGACGAGCCGTTGGTGACACCGAACTTCCACTCGATGTCGCCGCTCTCCTCCCAGCCCCCCTGCGACGTGCAGTGGTAGGCGATGTCCTTCGTGATCGGCTCGGGCTCCGCGGAGGCGGGGGCCGCACCGAGGGCGGCGAAGCCGAACACCGCGAAGCCCGCGACGATGCGGGGGGCGGTACGCGAATGGGTCGTACGCGACACGATCTTGCTCCGATTCGGAGTCGGGGTAGGGGATTGCCTCGCGCACCGGGGATGTGGGAGGGGGCGGTGCACCATTGGCGGCACGGGCGCCGGCGGGGGCAGGATCGGGCCCGGGTTCCAGGGGCACCGGGGCGGCGGGCGTCCGCGGCCTCCGCGGTGCTCCCTGCGATGCGCCGAACGCTAGCAACACCGCCCCTCCCGGGGACACCACCGGAACGTGAGGGCACCGGCACCCCCTCGGTGTCCCTCGTCACGGGAAATAACCGGCCGGAACGGGGAACCGAATCGGCCCGAAAGCCGCACCTGCGCCCCCGCGGGCGCCCGGAACCGCTGGTCGGCCACGCTGCGTACGTCAAAACCGAAATGATCTCCCCCTGAAAACGCGAATGACCTGCGTGGCCGGATCCGGCCACGCAGGTCATTCGCACGGAGGGTGACGGGTCGGCGCCTGCGCGGCGCCGCCCCGAGGCGCGCTACTCCGCCCCGTGCAGGGACTCCACCATCGTCGAGAGCCGCCCCATCGACCGGTCCAGCGCCCGCACCGCCTCCACCGTGCGCGGGTCCGGGTCCCGGTCCGCGGTGACGATCAGCTCCCGGAGCTGCTCCAGGTTGGTGCTGACCTCCGCCATGCGGTGCGACAGCCGCCCGGTCAGCGACTCGGTCTCCGACCCGGTCTCCTCGCCGAGCTGGCGCCGCAGCAGCCGGGCCTGGTCCCGCAGCCGCTGCTTGGTCTGGAACAGCTCCACGAAGACCTCCACCTTCGACCGCAGCACCCACGGGTCGAACGGCTTGGTCAGGTAGTCGATGGAGCGCGCGGCGTACCCCCGGAAGACCTGGTGCCGGTCGACGCCCACCCCGGTCAGGAAGATGATCGGCACGTCCCGGGTCTTCTCCCGCTGCTTGATGTGGGTGGCGGTCTCGAACCCGTCCATCCCCGGCATCATCACGTCCAGCAGGATGACCGCGAAGTCGTCCTCCAGCAGCGCCTTGAGCGCGCCCTCCCCGGAGCTGGCGCGCACCAGGTTCTGGTCCAGGGAGGCCAGGATCGCCTCCAGGGCCGTGAGGTTCTCGTCGCGGTCGTCCACGAGGAGGATGTTGGCCTTCTGCGCCACGTCCACTACTCCTGCTCTTCGGTGCCGTCCTCGCCGGAGCCGGGCTCCAGCCACTTCTGAATCACGTCGAGCAGGTGGTCCAGGTCCACCGGCTTGGTGACGTAGTCCGACGCGCCCGCCTCCAGGCTGCGGTCCCGGTCGCCCTGCATCGCCTTCGCGGTCAGCGAGATGATCGGCAGGTCGGCGAACTGGGGCATCTCCCGGATGGCGCGCGTGGTCGCGTTGCCGTCCAGCTCGGGCATCATGATGTCCATCAGGACGACCTCGACGTCCTCGTTGGCCTCCAGCTTCTCGATGCCGGTGCGGCCGTTGTCGGCGAAGAGCACCTTGAGCCCCTGCGCCTCCAGCGCGCTCGCCAGGGCGAACACGTTGCGGATGTCGTCGTCGACGATGAGGACGGTGCGCCCCTTCAGCGCCTCCCGCTGCTCGGTGTCCGGCGCCGCCTCGCCCTCCTCGGCCGCCTCCGGCTCCGGCTCGCGCAGTACCGGGACCGGGTCGCCCGCCGGCTCGGGCTCGTCTTCCAGGGCCGGCAGCACCGCCAGGTCGGCCGGGGAGTCGGGCACCTCGGGGGCGGAGGCGTCGGTCAGCGGCTCGATGTCGGCCGTGTCCGGCGCCTCCAGCGGCGGCACCGGGTCCAGCGCCTCGGCCATCCGCTCCTCGGCGCCCTCGGGCAGCCGCACCGGCAGCAGCAGGGTGAAGTTGCTGCCCTGGCCCACGGTGCTCTCCACCCGGATCTCCCCGCCCAGCAGCCGGGCGAAGTTGCGGCTGATGGACAGCCCCAGGCCGGTGCCGCCGAAGCGGCGCGAGGTGCCGCCGTCGCCCTGGTGGAACGCCTCGAAGATGACCTGCAGCTTGTCCTCGGGGATGCCGATGCCGGTGTCGGCCACCGAGAACGCGATGACCTCCTCGTTCTCCCCGAACAGGTCGAGGTCGGCGTCGTCCAGCGCCCAGGCGGGGCGGATGAGCAGCCGCACCTCGCCCGAGGAGGTGAACTTGACCGCGTTGGACAGCAGGTTGCGCAGGATCTGCTGGAGCCGCTGCTCGTCGGTCCACAGGTCGTTGGGGATGTCCGGGGACACCTCCACCCCGAAGGCCAGGCCCCGGTCGCTGGTCAGCGGCCGGAAGGTGGCCTCGACGTAGTCGACGAGCTGGCCGATGGCCACGTCGGCGGGCTGCACCTCCACCCGGCCCGACTCGACCTTGGCCAGGTCCAGGATCTCGTCGATCAGCTCCAGCAGGTCGCTTCCGGCCTTGTGGATGGTCTGGGCGAACTCCACCTGCTTGGAGGTCAGGTTCTGCTCGGTGTTGTCGGCCAGCAGCCGGGCCAGGATCAGCAGGCTGTTGAGCGGCGTGCGCAGCTCGTGCGACATGTTCGCCAGGAACTCGGACTTGTACTTGGAGGAGACCTGGAGCTGGTGCGCCCGGTCCTCCAGGGAGCGCCGCGCCCGCTCGATCTGCCGGTTCTGCAGCTCGATGGCGCGGTTCTGGCTGGCGAGCTGGCCCGCCTTGCTGTGCAGCTCGGCGTTCTTGCGGCGCAGCTCCTCCTGCTGGCGCTGCAGCTCGTTGGAGCGCTCCTGCAGCGCGATGGTGAGCTGGCGGGACTGGGCCAGCAGGTACTCGGTCTTGGAGTTGGCCAGCACCGTGTTGATCGTGGTGCCCAGCAGGTTCACCAGCTCCCGCAGGAAGTTCAGGTGCACCTCGCGGAACTCGCCGAAGGACCCGAACTCCACCACGCCCAGGACCCGGTCCTCCGACACGATGGGCAGGATCGCCAGGCTCAGCGGCGGGGCCTCGCCCAGCCCCGACTCGACGTGCACGTAGTCCGCCGGGACGTTGATGACGATCTGCTCGCGCTTCTGCGCGACCGCCTCCCCGGCCAGGCCGACCCCGCTGCGCACCCGGCGGCGCCCCTCCTCGGGCTGGAAGCCGAACCCGGCGTAGAGCCGGTACACGCCCTCGTCGTCCTCGTCCTCGGGCAGGTAGCAGGCGCCGTGCTGGGCGTCGACCAGCGGTGTCACCTCGGTCATGATGAGGCGCGCCAGCTCGTTCAGGTCGCGGTGGCCCTGGATGCGCGCGGAGATGCGGGCCAGGTTGGACTTGAGCCAGTCGTCGTCGCGCTGGGCGGCGGTGGTCTCGCGCAGGTTGGCGACCATCAGGTTGATGTTGTCGCGCAGCTCCAGCATCTCCCCGCGCACGTCCAGGTGGACGTTCTGGGTCAGGTCGCCCGCGGTGACCGCCGCGGCCACCTCGCCGATCGCCCGCACCTGCGTGGTCAGGTTGGAGGCCAGCTCGTTGACGCTGTCGGTGAGCTGCTTCCAGGTGCCCGAGACCCCGTCGACCTTGGCCTGGCCGCCGAGCTGGCCCTCCGAGCCCACCTCGTGCGCCACCCGGGTGACCTCGATGGCGAACGCCGACAGCTGGTCCACCATGGTGTTCACGGTGTTTTTGAGCTGCAGCATCTCGCCCTGGACGTCGACGGTGATCTTCTTGGTGAGGTCACCGCGGGCCACCGCGGTGGTCACCTGGCTGATGTCGCGGAGCTGGTTGGTCAGGCTCTGCGTCATCGAGTTGACGTTGTCGGTCAGGTCCTTCCAGATGCCCGACACGCCGCGCACCTCGGCGCGGCCGCCGAGGGTGCCCTCGGTGCCCACCTCCCGGGCCACCCGGGTCACCTCGTCGGCGAAGGAGTCGAGCTGGTCGACCATGGTGTTGATGGTGCCCTTGAGCTCCAGCATCTCGCCCTTGGCGTTGACCGTGACCTTCTTGGTCAGGTCGCCGCCCGCGACGGCGCGGGTGACCTCTGAGATGTTGCGGACCTGGTAGGTCAGCGAGTTCGCCATCGAGTTCACGTTGTCCGTGAGGTCCTTCCAGACCCCGGACACCCCGCGCACGTGCGCCTGGCCGCCGAGGGTGCCCTCGGTGCCGACCTCGCGCGCGACGCGGGTGACCTCGTCGGCGAAGGAGTCCAGCTGGTCCACCATCGTGTTGACGGTGTCCTTCAGCTGCAGCATCTCGCCCTGGACGTCCACGGTGATCTTCTTGGTGAGGTCACCGCGGGCGACCGCCGTGGTCACCTGCGAGATGTCCCGCACCTGGTTGGTGAGGTTGTCGGCCATGGAGTTGACGTTGTTCGTCAGGTCCTTCCACGTGCCCGAGACGCCCTTGACGTTGGCGCGGCCGCCCAGCTTGCCCTCGGTGCCCACCTCCCGGGCCACCCGCGTGACCTCGTCGGCGAACGTGGACAGCTGGTCGACCATGGTGTTCACGGTCTCCTTGAGCAGCAGCATCTCGCCCTGCACGTCCACCGTCACCTGGCGGCTCAGGTCGCCGCGGGCGACCGCGGTGGTGACCGTGGAGATGTCGCGCACCTGGGCGGTCAGCCGGGAGGCCATCTGGTTGACCGCCTCGGTCACGTCCAGCCAGGCCCCGGAGACGCCCTCGACCTCGGCGCTGCCGCCCAGCTTGCCCTCGGTGCCCACCTCCCGGGCCACCCGCGTGACCTCGGTGGTGAACTTGCTCATCTGGTCGGCCATCCGGTTCACCGACACCGCCAGGCGGCGCAGGTCCCCGTGCAGGTCGCCGCGGCGGCTGGTGAGCTCGGCGCGCTGGGACAGGTCGCCGCCGGCGACCGAGTCCAGGATCCGCGCCACCTCGGTGACCGGCTCGCTCACCTCGTCGAGCATGTGGTTCAGGGCGCGCACGCTCTTGCCCCAGGCGCCGCGCGCGGGGCTCACCGAGACCCGCTCGGTCAGCCGCCCCTCCTCGCGCACCACGTCGCCCACCCGCTGCAGTTCGCTGCTGAGCTGCTCGCAGTGGTCGAGGACCTCGTTGAACACGGCGGCGATCTCTCCCGCCTTGCCGTCGGCGCGGTGGTTCAGCCGGACGCTGAAATCACCGTCGCGCATACTGTAGAGGGCGCCGAGAAGCTCATCCATGTGCTCTTCCGTCGCCGGCGCCCGGGTCGCCTCGGGCATCGATCCCCTCCTAAGCGCTGCGTGCGGGGCCGCGGGCCGCCGCCCGCGCCACCGCCGCCGGGGGGAGCGGGGACGCGGGGTCCGCGGTGGTCACACCGCGCGGCCGGGCTGCTCGGCACAGGGCCGTTCTGCCATGATGACTTGCGTTGTCTCCTACTGTGCCCACGTGAACGCGTTTCCGACACCGCTGGGGGCCGGTAGTGGGCGAGATGGGGGTATGGGTGAATCATGCGGATGCGGCACCAGGGCTCGTCCGCCCGTGACCGACACTGAAGGAAACCGTACGGCTTCACAATGCCACATGACGCGATGAGGGTCGCCCACAGGGAATTCCCCCCTGTACCGGAGGCGGCGGGAGACGCCCGCGTGTTCGTGCGGGAGACGCTCGACCAGTGGGCGGTGGGGCGGTCCGCCGACGACGCGGTGCTGCTCGCCAGCGAACTGGTCACCAACGCGGTGATCCACGCCGAGAGCCCGCTGGAGCTCACCGTGCGGCGCCTGCGCGGCGCCGTCGAGGTGGTCGTGGCCGACCGCGTCCCCGAGCGGGCGGTGCCCCAGGCCGGCCCGCTGACCGTGGACACCTCCCCCTCCACCGACAACGGCCGCAGCGGCGGGCTCGGGCTCGCCCTGGCCGCGGCCATCGCCTCCTCCTGGGGCGTGGCCTACAGCAAAGAGGACAAGGCCGTCTGGTTCCGGGTCATGGACACCGACGACGCGCCCGACGCCCCGCTGGCCCCGCCCGAGCCGGTGCGCCCACCGCGCCGCCGCGCCCCCAGGCCCGGCCCGTGGGCGGCGCTCGACGCCGCGCTGTCGGCCCGGCTCCCCCTGCCCGACCTCCTCGACCGCACCGTGGAGTACGCGCGGTCGGCGCTGGGCGGCGACGCCGCCTACATCTCCCTGGCCACCACCGACGAGACCGAGTGGGAGGTGCGCGCCGGGGTCGGGCTCACCGACGGCCCCTGGCGGCCGTTCCGCAGCCGCACCGAGGAGACCTTCCCGTCGGCGGCCCCGGCGCCCGGGGCGGTGATCAACGACGACCTGATGCTGGCCCGCGCGCACCGCGGCCGCCTGGCCCAGGCGGGCATGCGCTCGCTGGTGACCGCCCCGCTCATCGTGGAGGGGCGCATCACCGGGCTGATCGGGGTGGCCTCGCGGCGCATCCGCCACTTCGGCGACACCGCCGCGCGGCGGCTGCAGGAGGGCGCCGACAAGATGGCGCTGCCGGTGGAGCGCGCCCGGCTGGCCGAGGTGGAGCTGCAGCGGCGGGCGTCGCTGAGCTTCCTGGCCGAGGCCAGCGACCTGCTCACCGGCACCCTGGACGAGCCGCTGACCGCGGCGCTCGCGGCCCAGCTGACCACGTCGCGGCTGGGCGACTGGTGCGCGGTGCACATCATCAACGACCTCGGGGTGGGCCGGCTGGCGCACGCGGTGCACGCCAACGAGAACTACAACGACGTGCTGCGCACCCTGCTGTCCACGCTGCCCCCGCGCGAGCAGCACAGCCCGCGGCCGCTGTGGAACCGGGAGATGGTGGCCGCGGCGGGGCTGGAGGACGAGCTGAGCATGGAGCTCGCCGAGAGCCCGGCGGTCAGCATCCCGCTGGTGGCGCACGGCCGCGAGCTGGGCCGGATGACGCTGGGGCGCCAGGCCGAGGCCGACTTCACCCGCGAGGACGTGGACGTCGCCAACGACCTGGCGCGCCGGGTGGCCTCGGCGATGGAGAACGCGCGGCTGTACGCCGGGCAGACCGAGATGAGCGAGGCGCTGCAGCGCAGCCTGCTGCCGGCCAAGGAGAAGGAGCCGGAGATCCCCGGCGTCGACCACGCGGTGTTCTACCGCCCGGCCGACGAGCGGACCGTGGTCGGCGGGGACTTCTACGACGTGTTCGCCACCGACGGGCGGTGGTGCTTCGCGATCGGCGACGTGTGCGGCACCGGCCCGGAGGCGGCCGCGGTGACCGGCCTGGCCCGGCACACCCTGCGGGCGCTGGCGCGGGAGGGGTACTCCCCGGCGCACATCATGCACCGGCTGAACCTGGCGATCCTGGACGAGAACACCTCGACCCGGTTCCTGACCATGCTGTACGGGGAGATGACCCCGGTGGGCGGCCCGGGCGAGGGCATGCGGCTGCGCCTGGTGTCGGCGGGCCACCCGCTGCCGATCAAGCTGGACCGCAAGGGCGAGGTGCTGCCGGTGGGCACGTCGCAGCCGCTGCTGGGGGCGTTCGAGGACGTCGACTTCTTCACCGAGACGGTGGAGGTGACCTCCGGGGACGTGCTGCTGGCGGTCACCGACGGGGTGACCGAGCGGCGCAGCGAGACGAGCATGCTGGGCGACGAGGGGCTGACGGAGATCTTCTCGGCGTGCAACGGGCTGACGGCGCAGGCGGTCATCGTGCGCATCGACCGCGAGCTGGAGGAGTTCGCCCCGGGAGGGCACACGGACGACACGGCGATGCTGGTGCTGCGGTTCCTGTAGGGGCGGCCGCAGGTCCGCCGCCCCTCGCCTCTCCTGCCCTACCGCCCCGTCAGGCGCCCGTGCCCTGCCGCCTCAGAGCGACCTCAGGCCCGCCTCAGACCCGCCTCGGCCCATTCGCGCAGGAGCCGGTCGACGCCGACCCGCCGCCGGTCGGCGAGCCGCCGGATCTCGTCGAGCAGGGGTTTGGGGAAGGCGACCGGGATGATCACCGTGGGGGCCGCATCGGTCGGCGTCCCCGGCTCGGACCGCAGGATGTAGGCGCTCTGGTCGCTCGCGTCGAACTCCTCGGCCAGGCGCTCGATGTCGATGGGCTCCATGTTCACACCCTGCCAGAGCCGAGTAGCTTCTATCCTGGAATCCGTCCGCATGATCGAGGAGGCTGCATGCCGCCGTCAGAGACGTTGCGACTTACGGCGAGGATCTGGCCGGAGGAAGACGGTTTCGTCATCCAGTGTGTCGAAAACGGTGTGACGACGGAGGGCGACACCTACGAAGAGGCCCTGAAGAACATCCAAGAGGCCGTCGAGCTTTACTACGAAGACGAGGACGTCGACTTCGACCTGATCCACCCCGAAGCCGCGGTCGTCCCGTTCGCCATTCGGCTGAGCGCATGAGCCCTCGCGCGAAGCGCCTGTCCAGCAAGGCGCTGATCAAGCTGTTGGAGCAGGCGGGGTTCGACCCCGTGTCCACCCGGGGCGACCACTACAAGATGCGGCGTGCCGGGCGGACGGTCGTCGTGCCCTCTCGGGCGTGACCCACTCCGTATCGGCACGCAGAAGTCGATCCTCGCGAAAGCCGGGTTGGACGAGGACGACCTTCCCTGACCTGTCCGGCTCACAGCCAGCCCATCTCCCGGGCCTTGGCGGCGGCCTCGTGGCGGGTGGACGTTCCCGTCTTGCCGATGGCCGACGACAGGTGGTTGCGCACCGTCCCCCCGGCCAGGCCCAGGTCGGCGGCCGTGTCCGCCACCGTGCGGCCGTCGGCGGCGGCCCGCAGCACGTCGGCCTCGCGCGGGGTCAGCGGGTTGTCCCCCGCCATCAGCGCCGTCGCGGCCAGCGCCGCGTCGATGCTCTTGCCGCCCGCGTGGACCGTCCGGACCGCCTCGGCCAGCTCCTCCACCGGCGCGTCCTTGGCGACGAAGCCGCGCACGCCCGCGTCGAGGGCCCGCCGCAGGTAGCCCGGGCGGCCGAAGCTGGTCAGCAC
>NZ_JAQFWP010000116.1 GCF_027706745.1 Nocardiopsis suaedae
TGACCTTCGTCGTCGCCGCCACCTCCCTTGCACCCCGGCGGCCCGCCGCCCGGCCAGGGTCCGTCAGCGGGGCACCGGCCAACCCGCCCCCCCCGCACCGCGAGGAACCCGCCACCCGGCAAGCAAGCCCAGGGAACCACCCAGCTCACGCCGTCGCCGCCAACCACAGCGACCACGCACCCACCCGGTAGCCGACAACGCACCAGGCAGACCCGCCAACCTCGCCCCGTCGCCGCCCTCTCGCGGGACCATCCGCACGTCCTATGCCCGACCTCAGACCGCGTCCTCCGCCGTCCTTCGCCAGGCTCCGGCCGCCGACCGCCGCCGACTACCTCCCGGCCACCGCCGACTCCCTCCCGGCCGCCGACGTCTAACTCCCGGCCGCCGCCGACTACCTCGCGGCCGCCGCTGGATACCGTCTCGGCCTCCGAGTCGCTGACTTCGCCGCTTCGCCGTTCGGGGGCGCCGCGTCTCATCGGGCTTCGGCCGACGTGCGTTCTCACACGCCGACCATGCGTCTCCTCGTGCCGTCCCAGCTGAAGTGCAGGGTCGCGATTCCCGGCTCCGCGGGGTCGCGCAGGCACTCGTAGATGTGCAGGCTCGGCACGCTCTCGAAACAGCCCCACACCCGTTCCGATGTGAGCACGAAGTCCAGGTCCAGCTCCACCAGCAGTCCCAGCAGGCGCCCGTGCGTCGGCTCGTCGACCTTGGCGAACGCGTCGTCGAGCAGGATCAGCCGGGGCGCGTTCGGCGCGCTCTTGGCCAGGGAGTCGAACTGGGCCGCGGCCGCCGCGAACAGCACCAGGTAGGCCACCACACGCTGTTCCCCCTGGCTGAGGCCGGTCCGGTGGCTGAGCCTGCGCTCGGTGTCCGGGCGGGCGGCGTCGGTCACCCGCACCTCGAACGAGAACCAGGACCGGTAGTCCAGCGCCTGCCGCAGCTGCGCTCCCCCCGTCGCCGTGGGGTCCAGGCGGCGGATGGACTCGATGCAGCGGCGCAGCGCGTCCCGCAGGCGGGTGGTCTCCACCCGGCTGCGCAGGTGGGCGGGCCGGGCCAGCAGCGGCACCACCGCGCGCACGTCCTCGTCGGCGTCGGGGGCCATGTCCCAGCCGATGCGCACCCCGATCCCCTGGGAGGTGGTGACGCCCTCCAGCACCCCGTTCATCGCCGCCACCAGCTCGCGGGCCTCGTCGATCCTGCGGGCCAGGTGCTCGGCCAGCTCCCCGAGCAGGTGGCGCTCGTAGGCCTCCTCCTCGCGCAGCAGCGCCGCCTCCTCGGCCTCGGCGCACAGCTCCTCCAGCCGGGCCGCGTACCCGCTGACCCCGCGGGCGCCGGAGTCGTCGTGCACGGTGACCCGCTTGACCCCGTGCACCTCGGCGATCTCGGTGCGGGCCGCGGCGTGGCGCCCCAGCGCCTCGTGCAGCTCCTCCCGGCGGCGCAGCAGCCCGCTGTCGTCGACCTCTCCGGAGCCGCCGCCCTCCAGGCCCTTCTCCAGCGCCCCGACCAGCCCCTCCAGGGCCGCGAGCCGCTCGGCCTCACCGGTCGGCGCCCCACCGACGGGCTCCCCGTCGTCCGCCTCCCGGTCGACCGCTTCCCCGCCGTCCGCGTCCCCGCCGTCCGGCTCCCCGGTGGGCGCCCCGGCACCCGCGGCGGCCAGGGCGGGTGCGACGTCCTCCAGCCCGGCGGCGGTGAGCAGGTCGGTGTCGGGCTCCCCGTCGGCGCCGCACAGGGCGGCGCGCAGCCGGTCCCCGGCCGACAGTGCCCGGTCGGCCTGCTCGGCGCGCTCGGCCACCGCGGCGGCCAGCCGGGTCTCGGCGGCGATGCGCTCGTCCCGCGCGCGCTGCGCGGCGCGCTCCAGGTCGGGGACGCGGGCGGCGGCCTCGTCCATCCGACCGCGTACCTCGTCGACCGCGGACCCCAGCTGCCCGGGGTCGGCGCCACGGGCCCGGTCGGTCAGCTCGATGTCGCGGCGCACGGTGATCATGTCGCCGATGGCGGCGGTGCGGGCGTCCTCGGCCACCACCCGGTCGGCGCGCGCCTGGCGCCAGTCCTCCACGGCGGCGCGGTGCTCCTCCAGCAGCGCGGCCAGGTCGCGCAGGACGCGCAGGGCGGCGCCGGTGCGCACCCGCAGCCCCTCCACCGCGGTTCCGGTGGCGGCGGCCTCCTCGGCTCCCTCAGGCAGGCCGGAGGCGGCCGCCTCCTCCTGCACGGCGGTGCGCAGCCCCAGCGCGGTCCCGCGGGCCGCGTCGGCGGCCTCTTGGGCGCGGTCGTGCTCGTCGACGGCGGTGTCCAGCCAGGCCCGCGCCTCGTCCAGGGCGGCGCGGGCGCGCGCGGGCCCCTCCCCGCCGGGGAGGGCGCGCGCGGCGGCGACCAGGCGCTCCTGGGCGCGCTCGGCCTCGGCGCGGCGCTCGCCCGCTTCGGCGAGGAGCGCCTCGGCGATGTCGATGCGCCGGTCGACATTGGCCAGGCGGCGGTCGCGGGCGGCGGCGCGCGCCCCGGCACCGATGCGCTCGGGAGCCACCGGGATCTGCCCGGCGGCGCCGGAGGCCACCCCCAGGCGCCAGCGGCCGTCGACGGCCACGGCGCAGGCGGACGGGGGCCGCTCACCGTCGCGGCGGCGCCGGTGCCGGGGGGCGGTGTCGGCGGCGGACCCCGCTTCGACGGGAAGCAGGGCGACCGAGGACAGCAGCGCCTCGACCCGGTCGCGCGGCACACCGTGCTCGTCCGCGGCGCCGTCGGCGACCCGCAGCACGTCGAGGAGGCTGGCGCCGTCGGCGGGGCGGCCGGGGGCGAGCACGGCCCCGTCCAGGGCGCCGTCCCCGGAGCCCTGCGCGGTGCCGTCGGGGGCCAGCCGGGCGTCGAGCAGCCCGGAGGCGGCGAGGGCGGCCTCCAGGCCGACCCTCTCGGCGTCGCTGAGCCCGTCGGCGAAGTCGACCAGCAGGTACAGGGGCGTGCCGTCGGGGCCGTCGCCCGCGGCTCCGCGCTTGCGCTCGGAGAGCTCGTCCAGTTCGGTGACGAGCTCGCGCTCCTCGCCCAGGGAGGTGTCGCGGCGCACGCGCAGCTCCTTGAGCAGGTCGTCGACGAGGGCGTGGGCGGCCTGCCCGACCCGGTCGCACAGGCCGGCGTCGACCGCCTCTCCCCCGCCGGGCGGCAGGTGGACCAGCTCCTCCAGGGCGGTGGCGGCCTCGGCGGCCTCGGGGAACCCCTCGGCCACCCCGCGGGCCCAGTCCCGGACGCGTCCGGCGTAGTCGGCCCCGGCCGCGCGCAGGGCGCGGACGGCGGCCTCCTCGCGGGCGCGGGCCCGCTCCAGGGCGGCGTCGGCGGCCTCGGCCTCGCCCTCGAGGGCGTCGGCGCGGCGCTCGGCGGCGTCGAGGCGCCCGGCGGCGGCGGTGAGGGAGGCGACGGCGGCGGCCCGCTCGGCGGCCTCGGCCTCGGCCCTGGAGAGGCGGTCGTGCAGGTCGGCGAGGCCGGTGCGGAGGGCCTCCAGGTCGATGCCGGGCACCGGGTCGCGCTCGACGGCCCGCTCCAGGCCCTCGAAGTCGACGTGGGTGGTGGACTCACGGGGGGTGAGCACGGTGCGCACCGGCCGGGGCACCCGTCCGAGCAGGGCGGGGTCCATCCCGGCGGCGCGGGCGCCGTCGGCGGCCTCGGCGTGCAGCTCCTCCAGCCCGTCCAAGGTGCGCTCGACGGCGGCGGTGCCGGTGCCGAGGGCGGCGATGGCGCGCTCCTCGCGGGTGAGGGCGTACCCGGCCGCGGTCCAGGCGGACTCGGCGGCCCGGATGTAGGCGGCGACGGCGGCGTCGCGGGCCTGCAGCTCGCCCTCGGCGGGCGCGGGCTCGGCCCGCCCGGCCGCGGTGAGGGTGGCGGCGTCGGAGGCGGCGGTGTCGCGGGTGCGGCGGCTGCGGTCGCGCTCCTCCTGGGCCGCGGCCTCCTCGGTGACCAGCCGGTCCAGCTCCTCTTCGAGGCGGGCGGCCTCGGCGTCGCGGCGGCCGAACCCGTCCAGCAGGCCGCGCACCCGGGAGGTGCGGCGGCCCAGGACACCGTGCAGGTAGCCGCGGTAGTCGCCGAGGAAGGCGCGGACGTTCTCGGCGGCGGCGGTCAGCGCGGTGCGGCGGGAGCGGGCCTCCTCCAGGTCGGCGACGTTGCGGGCGACCTGGTCGAGGACGGCCTCGTCCATCGGCGGGAGGGCCTCGGCGAGTACCGAGACCAGTTCCCCGGCCTCCAGGCGTTCGCCGATGGTGGGGCGGCGCAGCCGGTAGAGCAGGTGGACCAGGTTGCGGTAGCGGACCGGGTCGTCCAGGCCGAACAGGTCGCGCATGACGCGGCCGCGGTAGGCCGGGGCGGAGTCGTAGCAGGAGTCCGCGCCGAGTTCGGCGCGGAGCCGCTCGACCGGGACGGGGCGGCCGCCGCGGACGAGTTCGAGGTCGTCGCCGACGGAGCGGCCGGTGACGAAGAAGAGGGTGCGGGGCTCCTCGCCGGGGACGGCGGTGACGGCGGCGCCGAGGGTGAGGCGGCCGGGGGTCCGGGTGTCGGCGCCGCCGTCGGGGGCCTTACGGGAGCCGGGGGCGGCCGTGTCCGCCTCCCGGGTGAACTCGATCCACAGGTAGCCGACACGGGCGGCGGGGGGCGCGGTGTCCTCAGAGGATGTGGTGTCCTCGGTGGTGTCCCCGGACGGGGCGGTGTCCGCGGCGGCCGCGGGCGGCGCGGGGTCCCCGACCGGGGCGGCGTCCGGGGCGGCGTCCGCGCCCGTGTCCGCGCCCTCGTCCTCGGTGCCGTCCGCCCCGGTGTCCGCCGCAGGCTCCGGACCCTCAGGCCCCTCCGGCCCGCCCGCGCCCTCACCGGCGCCGGCGCCGGCGCTGGAACCGGCGGCGGCGGTGCCCCCGGACTCCTCGGTCTCCGAGGTCTCCTCGGTGTCCTCGTCGTCCAGGACGGCGGCCGACCGCCCGTCCTGCATCAGCCAGCGCAGGCTGGTGCGCCCCGTGCCGGTGGTGTCGAGCCGCCGGGCGTCGCCGTCCAGCAGGAACGGCAGCAGCACCTCCAGCGCCTTGGACTTGCCCGCACCGTTGCGGCCGCGCAGCAGCAGCCGCCCGTCGGCGAAGGAGAAGACCTGGTCGTCGTAGTGCCACACGTTGTGGATCCCGGCCCGGTGGAGCCGGTGGCGGGGGCGCGGGGCGGGGCCGACGACCGGCAGCGGTGCGGTCACCTGGTCGTCGGCGGACACCTCCCGCCCGGCGGGGCCGGCCGGGTCCGGGGCCGTGCCGGTGTCGCTCATCTACCGCCCTCCGCTTCCGTCGGTACCGCTGGATCCGCCCGTGCCCGCCGCGGCCGGAACCGGGCGATCCGGCCCATTGTCCCGGATTCGGGGCCTCGGCGATCCGTACCGGGCGGCCGCCGCCAACAGTTGCCAGCGGCCCCCGCCGCCGGGGTGCGGCGCCCGCAGCAGCCCGGCCCCGCACAACCGCCGGAGCACGCGTTCTCGCAGGTCGCCGCGGCCCGGGTCGGCGGGCAGGGCCGCCTGGAGCTCCTCGGCCAGCACCCCGTCGGGCACCTCGGCGCCGCGGGCCGGGGTGGCCGGGGGCCGGACCCGTGCGACCAGGCCGCGCACCAGCAGCAGGGCGGCGCGCCCCTCGGGGCCCGTGCCGGGCAGTTGGGCGTGTCCGGCCTCCTCCTCGCCGTCGGGCATGACCAGCGCCACCCCTTCGGCGCGCACCTCGGCCTCGCACCCCAGCAGCGCGCCGAGCTCGGCGGCGGCGCGCCACTGGTGGCGGGCGAGGCGGCCGCGCTGGCGCTCGGGCAGGTCCTCCCGGTAGACGACGGCCTGCTCGGCGAGGAGGCGGCGCAGCGCCACCTCGCCCTCGGCGTCGGTGTCCGGGTCGGGGTCGTGGGCCGAGCGCAGGAACGCGTCGGGGCCGGAGGCCGAGTGCGGCGGGTGGGCGAGCGCCCGGTGGGCCGCCTCGGCGTCGACGTCCAGCCCGGCACCGGGGTCGGTCCCGGCGGCGTAGCCGTCGAGGGAGCCGTCCCCGCGCTCGGCGAGCACCCCCCAGGCGGCCAGGTGGCGCAGGGCGGCGGCGAAGGCGCGGCGCTCGGCGGCACGCGCCCGGGGGTCGTGGGCCAGGCCCGCCTCCTCGGCGGCCGCGCGCACCCGGCCGGCCAGTTCTCCGGTGTCGGTGGGGGTGCCGCACTCGGGCAGGGCGGCCAGGGTGAGCGCCAGGTAGGCGTAGGCGCGGGGAGTGAGCGGGGCCCCGCTGGCGCGGCGCGGCGGCGGGGCGTCCCCGGGCGGACCGGCCTTGGCCAGGCGGGCGTGGTCGGCCTCCACGACCAGCTCGTACCCCAGCACCCGGCGGAAGCGCTGCACCAGCCAGTCGGAGTGCGCGCGGACGAGCGCGAGGTCGCGGGGGTGGGTGCGCCAGGACAGGACCGGGGTGTGCAGCAGCCGCCGGGCGGCGGCCTGCCGCTCCCCGGTGAGCGCGATGTCGTCGATCATTCCGGGGGCTCCTGCCGCGGGCCGTCGTCGTCGGATGGGACGCGGGTCACCCGGTAGTCGGTGACCTGGAGCCACAGCCCTTCGAGGAGGAGTTCGCCGTCGGGCGAGGCGAGGGTCAGCGCGGCGTCCGGGGCGGGGCCGGCGTGCAGCCGGATCTCCAGTTCGAGGTCCCCGGCGCCGACGGGGGCGCGCTCGGGGTGCCCCGACCCCAGGGCCGCGGTGAGCAGCTCCATGAGCACCCCCATGGCGGCGGGGGTGAGGTCGATGCGGTCGTCGCCGCCGGTGCGCTCGGCGAGGGCGCGGTGGACCTGGGCCGCGGCGGCGCGGCGCCAGTGGGCGCGCGATTCGGCGTCGTCGCGCAGGGCGGCGCGCTGGGCGGAGTGGTCGGCGGCGGGTTCGGTGGGCAGTGGGCCCACGGGGCGCGGCGGCGCGGCGTGGGCGGGCGGGGAGTTCCACCAGCTCCCGGTGGCGGGGGCGCTCTCGTCCCCGGACCCGCCGAGGTGCCGGGCGGGCCATGCCGCGAAGGCGGCGGCGTAGAGCGCGTCGGCGCGCGCGGCGTCGGCGGAGTCGAACCACCGGGCGAGCCGCAGGAGGGCGGCGCGCCCGTGCCGACCGGTCGCCCGCCCGCTCCCGGCCGCCTCGTCCACTGCTGAGTCACCCATCACTTCAGCAGACTAAAGACCCCTGGCGACCGCCGTGCCCCGATCGCCCGTCCCGGCGCCGGTCAGGCGGCCGAAATCACGCCGGTGAGCTGGGTGTTGTGCGCCTCGGGATTTATGCCGGACCCGGGTACGGGGCGCCGCGCACCGTGGCCGCGGGCGTCACCGCGGGCGCCCCCCGGACGTCACCGCGGGCGCCGCGGCCGTCAGCCCTCCGGGCGCATCAGCATCCCGCCGTCCGCCTCCTCCATGGCCTTGCGCTGCTCATCCGGGAGCTCGTCGGATTCGCCCACCTGGTACCTGGTGAAGTACAGCTCGCCGTCGACCGTCTCGGGGGCGGTGAGCTCGACCGGGACCCGGTAGGGGTCGTCCTGGCATTCCGGCAGGCACCAGGTTCCGGAGAGGTCGCCCTCGCCCTGCGCCCCCTCGGCGCCCCACGCGGTCCACTCCAGGTCGTTGAAGGCGGTGAACTCCGAGGCGGTCAGGTCCTCGGGCTCCTGGTCGGCGTAGCCGGATTCGTCACCGTGGGTGTTGAAGACGTAGACCTCCGCGGCCGGGGCGGAGGCCGTTCCGCCGCCGCCCCCGGGCGAGGGGGCCGCCTCCCCGCTCGGGCCGGATCCGGGCGACGGGGCGGCTCCGCCGCCCGCGGTACAGCCCGCCGCGGCGGCGACGGCCGCGGCGGCGGCGATGGTGCGCGCCGGCTTCATGGGGTCCTCCCTTGGACGCCGAACATCGTCACTCACCGTAATCCTACGTGCGGTTTCGGGGGATGTGCCGGAACGGCCCGGTGTCCCCGGGGATCCGGTCGGGGCAGAACCCCTCTCGGGTCCGGTCCGCGCCCGCCCGGCCGCACCGCCGCCGCCCCTGTACCAAGCAAGCGTTAGGTGGTATATCTGACGCATGGAGACCGCCCCCTGGACCGCCCGCGGCGCCGACGGCCCCCACCTGGTCGGCAGCCGGTGCACCGGCTGCGGCGCCGTGTCCTTCCCGCCCGACCGGACGCACTGCCGCGACCCGCTCTGCCCCGGCGGGGACCTGGTGGAGGCCGCGCTCCCGCGCCGCGGCCGCATCTGGTCCTTCACCGACTGCCGCTACCCCCCGCCGCCGCCCTACGTCCCGCCCACCGACCCCTTCGAGCCGTTCGTGCTCATCGCCGTGGAGGTGGACGGTCCCGGCCCGATCGTCCTCGGCCAGGCCCCGCCCGGCACCGCCCTGTCCTCGCTGCGCGTCGGCGGCCGCGCCGAGCTCGTCGAAGGCACCGCCGCGGCCCCCGACGGGCGGCACCGCACCGTGTGGAACTGGCGCCCCCTCCCGGACGCGGACGCAGACCCCGGCGGAGGCCGCCGATGAGCGGCGTATGCGTCATCGGCGCCGGAATGCACCCCTGGGGCAAATGGGGCCGCCCCTTCACCGACTACGGCACCGCCGCCGCGCGGGCGGCGCTCGCCGACGCGGGGGCCGAGGCCTCCGAGGTCGACTTCGTCTCCGGAGCCGCGACGGTCCGCGGCGGCTACCCCGGCTTCGTCGCCGGGGCCGCCTACGCCCGCGCCCTCGGCTGGCGGGGCCAACAGGTCGCCAGCTCCTACGCGGCCTGCGCGTCGGGGGCCCAGGCGATCGCGGCCGCCCGCGCGCGCCTGCTCGCCGGGCTGAGCGACATGGCCCTGGTGGTCGGGGCCGAGTCCGCCCCCAAGGGGTTCTTCGCCCCGCTGGGCGGGGACCGCCCCGACGACCCCGACTGGCTGCGCTTCCGCCTGCTCGGTGCCGCCAATCCGCTCTACTTCGCGCTCGCCGCCCGCCGCCGGATGGAGGTGCACGGGGCCCGCCCCGAGGACTTCGCCGCGGTCAAGGCCAAGAACGCGGCGCACGGCGCGGCCAACCCCATGGCGCGCTACCGGAAGCGGACGACCGCCGGGGAGGTCCTGGCCTCCCCCGCCGTGGCCGACCCGCTGCACCTGCTGGACGTCTGCGCGACCAGCGACGGCGGTGCCGCGCTGGTGCTGGTGCGCGAGGAGGACGCGCGGCGCCGGGGCGCCGACCCGGTGCGCCTGGCCGGGCTTTCGGCGGCCGTGCCGGACTACCCGGTGGCCGAGCCGGAGATGCCGTACCTGGCGGGCGACCCGCCCAGGGCCGGGACCGGGGACGCGGAGGGGCGGGCGCCGCGCTTCCGGGAGGCCAACGCGCGCGCCGCCTACGAGGAGGCCGGCGCCGGTCCCGAGGACCTGGACCTGGCCGAGGTGTACGACCTGTCCACCGCGATGGAGCTGGACTGGTACGAGGAGATCGGGCTGTGTCCCCGCGGCGGGGCCGAAGGGCTCCTCCGCGACGGGGCGACCCGGGTGGGCGGGCGCGTCCCGGTCAACCCCAGCGGGGGCCTGGCGAGCTTCGGCGAGGCGGTCCCCGCCCAGGGCATCGCCCAGGTGTGCGAGATCACGGCGCAGCTCCGCGGCCGCGCCGAGCCGGGGCGCAGGGTGGAGGGCGCCCGGGTCGGGATCGCGGTCACCCAGGGCCTCTTCGGCCACGGGTCGGCGGCCGTGCTGACCCGGTGATCCGTGCCGGCCCGGTGGTCCGCGCCCTGGGCGCGGCCCCCGCACACGCCTGTGGGCCCCCGCCCCTCGGTGCGTTCGAGGGGCGGAGGCCCACGGATCACGGCCGGTCACCCGGGCGGGGCGGCTCCGGCGGTCGCCGCCGCGCGCCCGGGGCCCACGTCAGTGGCGGTAGCCGTCGCCCTCATCGACGACGGTGCCGACCGGCCCGTTGGTGCAGTCCTCGGTGGTCTGCGGCGACAGGATCGGCACCGCGGCACCGAGCACGCCGACGTTGGCGTTGCAGACCTGCACGGGAACGACCTGCACGTTCTGGTTGAACGTCTGGTCGGTCGCCTGGGCCGGGGCCGCCATCAGAACGGCTCCGGCGGCGGCGCCGACGAGCGCGCCGGCGACAGTGGCCTTGCGGAGCATCTCGTCCCCCTACTTGACCAGGGTGGAGATGGCACCGTTGGTGCAGGCGCCCGTGCTCTGCGGCGACAGCACCGGAACGGCGAAGCCGATCGCCGCACCCACGTTGGCGTTGCAGACCTGCGCGGGGATGCCCTGCAGGTTGGAGTTGAACTCCTGGTCGGTGGCCTGGGCGGGGGCCGCCATCAGAACGGCTCCGGCGGCGGCGCCGACGAGCGCGCCGGCGACGGTGATCTTGCGCAGCATTGGTGTGCGTCCTCTCTGGAACTACTTGACGAGCGTGGAGACGGGGCCGTTGGTGCAGTCCCCGGTGGTCTGCGGGGACAGGATCGGCACCGCGGCACCGAGCACGCCGACGTTGGCGTTGCAGACCTGCA
>NZ_JAQFWP010000117.1 GCF_027706745.1 Nocardiopsis suaedae
ACGACCACGCCCTTGGGCCGCCCGGTGGACCCGGAGGTGTAGAGGACGTACGCGGCGGAGCACGGGGCGGTGGTCGCCCCAGTGAGGCTCCCGGTGCCGACCGGCCCGTCCAAGGCGACAGAGGCGGTGCCCGAAGCACCGGAACCACGGAGTCCCACTCCGGAACCGCGAACGCCGGGCGCATCCCCGGCATCACGTTCGTCATCCGTGTCAGCGGCGTCGGCATGCACATCACGCACATCAGGCACGGCATCCGCCGACGCCTCACGGGACATCGCGCCCTGGTCCCGGCGGGGGCCGTCCTTCCCGCCGCCGACCTGGATGGGAGCGCCGGTCGGGCCCTCCTCCATGCCGTCGACGACCAGGCGCTCGATGTCCTCTGGCACGGCCTTGTCCGCGCCCGGAGCGGTCACGGCCAGGCGCGCCCCCGAGTCGGACAGCATGTACGCGATCCGGTCGGCCGGGAACTCCGGGTCGACCGGGAGGTGGGTCGCCCCGGCCCGGACGGCTCCGAGCAGGGCCGCGACCAGATCGGAACTCCTCGGGAGCACCACGGCCACGACGCTCCCCGCTCCCGCGCCGTGGGAGCGGAGTGCCGCGGCGATCTCCCCGGAGCGGGCCCACAGCCCCGCGTAGGTCAAGGTCCCGTCGCCCGCCTCCACGGCCACGCGGTCCGGGTGGTGCGCCACGGCGGCCGCCACCCGGTCGGCCACGGTCCCCTCCGGGACCGGGCGCGGGTCGGGCACGGCGGTCAGGCGGCCGATGGCGTCAGGGGCGACCAGGTCGAGGGCTCCGACCCGGAGTGCGGCGACGGCCCGACCGGCCGCCGTGTCGGCACCAGTGCCGGCACCGGTGTCGGCACTGACCGCCACCGGTCCCTGTTCGGCAGGCGTTCCGTTCCCGGCATGCGCCGAGCACGGTCCGGCCGGGGCCGAATCGCCCGAGCCGCCGGTCGTCGCGCCGTCGGCCGCGGGATCCGGGGCCATGGCCTCCGGAGCGGCCGCGTCAGGAGCAGACAGCGCCCCCTCCACCAAGCGGGTGAACTCGGCCAGGCGCTCCCTCGCATCGTCCTCGGTGTACCGGGCCGGGTTGGCGTTCAGCTCGAAGCCCAGCCCTCCGTCCGCGGCCGTGTGGACCGACAGCGACACGTCGTCCACCGGCCCCTCCGACAGGGTCCGGACCGACGCCTCCAGCCCCTGGAACGGCAGCGCGTAGTCGAATGCCTTGATGTTGACCATCGGCCCGTACAGCCCCGCCGCGCGTCCCACCAGGTTCAGGTCGCGCCGCACGTCCTCGGCCCGGTACCGCTGGTGCGCCCGCAGCCCCGCCAGCGCCTCCTTCGTCCGGCCGATCACGGCGCCCACGGTGTCCCCCGGCGCCACCGCCACCCGCAGCGGCAGCACGTTCACCACCATCGAGGGGGTCCGCAGCGCCGCCGAGCCCAGCCGGTTCATCACCGGCATCCCGAGCACCACGTCCCGCGCCCCGGTGCGGCGGTGCACATAGCAGGCGACCAGGGCGGTCAGCGCCTCGGCCCAGCCCGCACCGGCGGCCGCGGCCGCCTCCTCCACGCGGGCCCTGCCCTCGGCGCCGATCCCGGACCGGGCGCGCACCGCCCGGCGGGGCGCGGCGGGGGCGGCCTGCGACAGCAGCGCCGGCTCGGGCCGCCCCTCCATGGCCCGCGCCCAGTACGCGCGGTCGTCCTCGCGCCGGTCGGAGGCGTCGTAGGCCTCCTCCTCGGCGACCACCTCGCGCAGCGGCCGGAAGCCCCGCCCGGCCTCGCGGCCCCCGCCGAGCGCGGTGTAGTGGGCCGCCGTGCGGCGGGTGATCGCGGCGACCGAGTAGGCGTCCACCAGGATGTGGTGGAACCGCTGGTACCACAGGTGTCGGCCGTCGCCCACCCGGTACAGGGTGAACCGGTACAGCTCCCCGCCGAACAGGTCGGCGGGCGTGTCCATGTCGGCGAGCATCGCCTCCAGCGCGGCCGCCTCGGGGTCGGGGCGCCCGCGCAGGTCGACCAGGTCGACACGGCCCTCGCCGCCGCCCGGCGCGTGCACCGCCTGGCGCGGCACCCCGCCCTCGTCGACGATGCGCGTGCGCAGCGCGTCGGCTTCGGCGGCCACCGCCGCCACCGCCTCCTGGAAGCGGCCCACGTCCAGGTCCCCGCGCAGGTCGACGTACTGGCCGACGTTGTACACAGGGTTGCCGGGGTCGACCTGCTGGGCGTACCAGACCCCGCTCTGCGCTCCGGTGAGGTCGCTGCGGCGGTCACGGTCAACGGTCATGGGTGCTGCTCCGGGTGAGGGCGGTGGCGGTGGGATGCGCGGGCGGGAACGGCGGGGGAACGGCGCGGGCGGGAACGGCGCGGCGGGTCAGGAGAGCAGGCGCGCCCAGGCGGCGATGGTGGGGGCCTCGGCCAGCTCGACGAAGTCGGTCTCGGCGCCGTCGGTGCGCCACTTCTCCACCAGGCTCATCAGGCGGATCGAGTCCATCCCCCGGTCCAGGAGGTCCTCGTCCTCGGCCAGGGAGCCGGGCTCCTCCTCCAGGACGGCCTCCACGTCGGCACGAACCCGCTCGGGGGTGAAGGGCGCGCTCTCGGCTTCGGTGCTCATGGTCTCCTCGCTTTCGGTGGGCGGTACGGGAACGGGCGGTGGGCCCCTCCGCTGTTGATCTCGGGAAAAGCGACGCTAGAACCGCGCTCGTAGCGTCGTTTCTCCCGAGATCACCGGGAATCCGGGCGGGGGCGCCTCAGGCGGGCGCGGGGGTGCGGGCGCTCAGCGAGTCGAGGATCTCCCCGGTGCGCACCGCGATGTTGGACAGCAGCGTCGAGGAGATGCCGTGCGTGTGCTCCGTGCCGCCCTGCAGGTAGATGCCGCAGGTGACCTCGTCGTCGGTGGCCACGCGGTAGTCGCGGCCGACGGCGGGGCGGCCGCGCTCGTCCTCCACCACGTGGGCGGCCAGCGGCCCGAGCAGCCGGCGCGGGTCGACGGGCCGGTAGCCGGTGGCGTAGACGACGTAGTCGGCCCGCAGCGGCACCTGCTTGCCGGTGGGCAGGTGGTCCAGGGTGAGCGCCACGCCGTCGGGGCCCTCCTCCACGGCCGCCACCCGGGACAGGTTGTGCAGCACCAGCCGCTCGGTGCCCAGCACGCGGTCCTGGTAGGCGGCCCGGTACAGGGCGTCGATCAGGTCGGGGTCGACCACCGAGTAGTTGGTGTTGCGGTGGTAGCCGAGGATGTCGTCCTTGACCGGCTCCGGCGAGGTGTAGAACGCGTCCACCGCCTCGGGGTCGAAGATCCGGTTGGCGAAGGGGCTGTCGTCGGAGGGGCTGTAGCCGTACCGGGAGAACACGGCGTGCACCTGCGCGCCGGGGAAGCGCCGGTACAGGTGGTCGGCGACCTCGGCGGCGCTCTGCCCGGCGCCGACCACGGCGAACGAGGCGGGGGCGGCGCCCGCGCCCAGCCGTTCCAGCTCGTGCAGCAGGTACTCGTTGTGCCAGACCCGCTCGCCCATGCCCACGCCCTCGGGCATGCGCGGCTCCAGCCCGGGGGCGACCACCAGGTTGCGGGCGCGGGTGCGGTGCTCGGCGCCGCCCGCCTCGCGCGCCACCACGTCCACCGCCCACACGCGGCCCCCGGCGTCGCGCACCGGCTCCACACCGGTGACCTCCGAGCCGTAGCGCACGTGCTCCGACAGGCGCCCGGCGCACCAGGCGAGGTAGTCGTGGAACTCGCTGCGCAGCGGGAACAGCGTCTTGTGGTTGATGAAGTCGTGCAGGCGCCCGGCGTGGTGCAGGTAGCTCAGGAAGCTGAAGCCGCTGGCCGGGTTGCGGGTGGTGACCAGGTCCTTGAGGAAGGACACCTGCATGGTGGCGTCCTCCAGCAGCATGCCGCGGTGCCAGCCGAACCCCTCCTGGCGCTCGTGGAACACCGCGCTCAGGTCGGGGCGGTCGGGGGCCTGCCGCCACTCCTCCAGGGCGATGGCGAGGGCGACGTTGGAGGGGCCGAATCCGATGCCCGCCAGGTCGTGGACGGGGTTCTGCGGGGACGTGGTCACGTGGTTCCTTTCGGGCGGGCCGCGCGGTCGGCGCGGCGGTGCGTTCGGTCGGCGCTCATCCCAGGGGCGCGGGCGCGGCGCCCGCCGCCGCCAGGGCGTCGGCCGCCGACAGGGCGGCCCCGCAGCGGCGGGCGGCGTAGCGCACGGCGAAGTGGTGGTCCTCGGCCGTGAAGTCGGCCATGGCGTCGGCGACGAAGAACGGCCGCACGTCGCGCATGAACGCGTCGGCGGCGGTGAGCAGGCAGCCGATGTGCGCGTAGACGCCGGTGACCAGGAGCTGGTCACGGCCCTGGGCGGCCAGGCGGTCGGCCAGGTCGGTCCCGGAGAAGGCGCTGTAGCGGCGCTTGACCAGGACGGTGTCGCCCTCGCGGGGGCGCACCGCGTCGTCGATGGCGGTGTGCTCGGGCACGTCGCGCATGCCCGCCCCCCAGAAGTCGATCTCCAGGCCGCGCTCCTCGGGCGCCATGCCGCCGGGCTTGGCGGTGTAGACGACGGGGGCGCCGGCGGCGCGGTAGGCCTCGGTGATGCGGGCGATGTTGCGGACCGCGGTGGCCAGCGGCTCGGCGCCGGGCGCGAACGGGCGCAGGAAGTAGCGCTGCATGTCGTGCACGAGGACGGCGGCGCGGGCGGGGTCGGGCTTCCAGGGGGCCCGGTTCTCGGGCAGCCGGTCGGCCGCCGGGGGCGGGTAGGGGGCGATCTGCGGCAGGGACATCGTCGGGCGGTCTCTCTCCTCGGGCGGTCTCACGCCTGCCCGGCGGGGCGGGCGGCGGCGTCGGCGATGGCGGCGCGCAGGTCGCGGCGGCTGACCTTGCCGACCCCGGTGGCGGGGAAGGCGGGCACCACCTCGACGCGGTCGGGGATCTTGTAGGAGGCCAGGCCGCGGCCGCGCAGGAAGCGCAGCAGGGCGGGGCGGGTGAGCTCCCCGGCGCCGTCGCGGGGGATGACGTAGGCGCAGGCCCTCTCCCCCAGGTAGGGGTCGGGCATGGCGACGACGGCGGCGTCGTGCACGCCGGGGTGGGCGAGCAGGTGGTCCTCGACCTCGTCGGGGGCGATCTTCTCGCCGCCGCGGTTGATCTGGTCCTTGACCCGGCCCTCCACGACGAGGTGGCCGGTGGGGGTCAGCCGCACCACGTCCCCGGTGCGGTAGAAGCCGTCCCGGGTGAAGGCGCGGGCGTTGTGCGCGGGGGCGTCGTAGTAGCCGCGGATGGTGTAGGGGCCGCGGGTGAGGAGTTCCCCGGGCTCGCCGGGGGCGGCCTCGGCGCCGTCGGGGCCGACGATGCGGAGCTCGTCGTCGGGCGAGATGGGGCGGCCCTGGGTGCCGGTGACGGTGGCGTCGTCGTCCTCGGGGCGGGTGTAGTTGACCAGCCCTTCGGCCATGCCGAAGACCTGCTGCAGGCGGCAGCCGAGCACGGGGGCGACGCGGCGGGCGGCCTCGGGGGCGAACTTGGCGCCGCCGACCTGGAGCGTGCGCAGGCTGGACAGGTCGCGCCCGGACTCGGCGCCGCCGTCGGCGGCGTCCAGCCACAGCATCGCCACCGGGGGCACGGCCGCGGCGAGGGTGACCCGTTCGGCCTCGATGAGCCGCAGGCAGGTGGCGGGGCTGGGGTCGGGGGCCAGGACGACCGACCCGCCCGCGTGCATGACGCCGAGGAAGCCGGGCGAGCTCATCGGGAAGTTGTGCACGACGGGCAGCGCGCTCAGGTACACGGTGTCGGGGGTGAGCTCGCAGATGTCGGCGCTGGCCCGCACCGAGTACAGGTAGTCGTCGTGGGTGCGGGGGATGAGCTTGGGCAGGCCGGTGGTGCCGCCGGAGAGCTGGAAGAACGCGGCGTCGCCGGGGTCGGGGGCGGCGAAGACGGTGGGGTCGACGGTGTCGGAGCGCAGGTCGGCCAGGGGGCGCACCCCGTCGCGGGGGGTGTCGGCGGCCGCGGGGGCGGCGTCGACGACGTGCGGGCGGGGCCCGGCCGCGGCCGCGGCGACCTCCAGGGCCGTGCCGACGTGGTCGAACCCGCCGCCCGAGGCGGTGACGAGGGCGCGGGCGCCGGTGGCGGCGGCCAGGTGGCCGACCTCGGCGGAGCGGTGGGCGGGCAGCGCGTACACCGGCAGGGCGCCGATGCGGAAGAGCGCGAAGGCCACCTCGAACACCTCGGGGGTGTTGGGCAGCTGCACCACGACGGGGTCGCCGGGGCCCAGATCGAGGCGGCGGGCCAGGCCGGTGGCCAGTCGGTCGGCGCGCTCGTCCAGGTCGGCGTAGGTCCAGCGCTCCTCGGCGGCGACGACCGCGGTGCGGCCGGCGAAGCGGCGGGCGCGGTCGCGCAGGAACGCTCCCAGGGTCTCGCCCGTCCAGTACCCGGCCGCGCGGTAGCGTTCGGCGAACTCCTCGGGCCAGGGGGTGCATCCGGGGCGCATGGGCGGGGTCTGCCTTCCTCGTCGTCGTCGGTGGGGGCGGGGCGGTCAGAGGCGCTGGTTGACGCCCAGGGCGAGCAGCAGGGTGCGCAGCTTGGCGGAGGTCTCGGCCAGCTCTTCGGCGGGGTCGGAGCCGTCGACGATGCCGCCGCCCGCGAACAGGTCGAGGGTGTCCCCGGCGATGTCGGCGCAGCGGATGGCCACCGCCCACTCCCCGTCCCCGTCGGCGCGGGTGTAGCCGACGGCGCCGGTGTAGAAGCCGCGGTCGAAGGGCTCGACCTCGGCGATGGCGGCGCGGGCGGCCCCGGTGGGGGTGCCGCACACCGCCGGCGTGGGGTGCAGTGCGGCGGCGAGCTCGACCGACGGGGTGCGCCGATCGGCGAGGGTGCCGGTGACGCGGGTGGACAGGTGCCACATGGTGGCGGTGCGCACCAGCTCCGGCTCGGCGGGCGCCTCCACGCCGGTGCAGTAGGGGCGCAGGCCGTCGGCGACCGCGTCCACGACCAGGGCGTGCTCGCGCCGGTCCTTGGCCGAGGCGAGCAGCTCCACGGCGTTCTGCTGGTCCTTGGTGGGGTCGGCGCTGCGCGGCCGGGACCCGGCCAGCGGGTTGGAGACCACGGTGCCGCCGCGCTTGGACAGCAGCAGTTCGGGGCTGGCGCCGACGAAGGTGCGTGGGCCGGGCACCCCGCGCGGCGGCAGGTCCACGGCGAAGGTGAATCCGGAGGGGTCGCGCCAGGCGAGGTTGCGCAGCACCTGCCCGGCGTCGACCGGGCCGGGGCCGGTCATCCGCAGGCACCGTGCCAGGACCACCTTGTCCAGCGGGGTGCCCGCACCGCCGCCCAGGGCCGCCAGTACTTCGGCGACGGCCTTGCGGTGGGTCTCGGGTTCGGGCACGGCTTCGGCCCGCCAGGGGCCGGGCAGCGGGCGGCGCTCCCCCTCGGGCGGTGCGGGCGCGTCGGCGGCCGGGCCCGCGGTGCGCAGGGCGGCGGGCACCACCAGGCGGGCGGGGGCGCCGGGGGCGAAGGGGATCGCGCCCATGGCGACCGGGTCGGGCGCCCGGCCGGAGGCCTGCACCGCGTCGAGCATGGCGGGCACGTGGGCCGGGTCGTCGGCGGCCTCCAGCACGCCCTGTCCCAGGAGGGTGCGCTCGGGGGTGGCGATGAGGGCCGCTCCGGGGGTGTAGGCGGCGAGCAGGTCGGCGGAGGCGTGGGGCACCGTGGGGCCTTTCTGTCAGGCGGCGCGCCGCCCCGGGCGAGGAGGTGGGCCTCCCGGTCGGCGGCGGGGTCGGCGGTCAGGTGCGCGGGGTGGCGCCGCCGTCCACGCGCAGGTCGTGCAGGGTGATGTGGCGGGCCTCGGAGGAGGCGAGGAAGCGCACGGCGGCGGCGATGTCGGCGGGGTCGGCCAGCCGCCCCAGGGGGATGCCGGCGCGGAACCGGTCGGGGGACCCGGCGATGACGGCGGCGGCGCCGTCGGGGCCGGACCACATGCCGCGCTGCATGGGGGTGTCGGTGGAGCCGGGCGAGACGACGTTGCAGCGCACGCCGAGCGGGGCGAGCTCCACACCGAGGGCGCGGGTGAAGGAGGAGGCCGCGGCCTTGGAGGCGCCGTAGGCGGCCAGGTCGGCGCGGGGGGTGTCGGCGGCGTTGGAGCCGACGGTGGTGATGGTGCCGGAGCCTCGCGGGGCCATCCGGCGGGCGGCGGCGCGCAGCACGTGGAAGGCGCCGGTGGCGTTGACCGCGATGAGGTCGGCCCAGTCGGCGTCGGAGGTGGCGGCCCCGGGGCCGGTGCGGAGCACTCCGGCGACGCTGACGGCGTGCTCGACCGGCCCCAGGGCGCGCTCTGCGGCGTCGAAGGCGTCCTCCACCGCGGCGGCGTCGCGCACGTCGCAGGGGTAGGCGCGGGCGGCACCGCCGCCCGCGGCGATCTCGGCCACGGTCGCGTCGAGGGGCTCCTTGGCCGTGTCGAGGGCGGCCACACGCGCCCCGGCATCGGCGAACGCGCGGGCGACGGCCCGGCCGATGCCCTGCGCGGCCCCGGTGACCAGGGCCACCGTCCCCTCGATCCCGTTGTGGGACACGAACTCCCCCTCGACATGAATAAGGGCAAGCATCCCCTTACTAAGGCAATGCTTACCTAAGCGACCGCCCGTCAGTCTGGAGTGGCGGCACAGACGGTGTCAACCCACCCGAACCGGACGCACACGCCCCGCACACACGGACACCCCGGCCGCACGCCCGACGACCTGGGGAAATGATGTAAGGCAAGCCTTACCTGACCGAATTCGGTCGGATAACTCACTCCCCCGACCGGGCGGCGGGGCTTCGGACGCCAGGCGGACGGCGACAACGACGAAGGGCGGCGGCGCTTACGGCAGCGTTGTCGACCGCCGGGCAGGTACGTGGTCACCGTGACGGGCGGCGACGGCGGAGCTGGTACCCCGCTCATGGGCCCCTGCCGGGCGGCGGGTCGT
>NZ_JAQFWP010000118.1 GCF_027706745.1 Nocardiopsis suaedae
CCCGCGCCCCCCGCCCGACTGTCAGACCAGCGGCCGCTCCGTGGGCGGGATGGCCGTCGGGAGGGCGGTGTCCGCGCCCAGGTAGCGGTCGACGCCCGCGGCCGCCGAGCGGCCCTCGGCGATCGCCCACACGATCAGGGACTGGCCGCGCCCCATGTCGCCCGCGCAGAACACGCCGTCGACGGTGGTGGCGTAGTCCTCGTCGCGGACGACGTTGCCGCGCCCGTCCAGGTCCACGCCCAGGCCCTCCAGCAGGCCCTCCTTCTCCGGGCCGACGAAGCCCATCGCCAGCGTGACGAGCTGGGCCGGGATCTCCCGCTCGGTGCCGGGCACCGGCTCGAACCCGTTCTCGGTGCGCTCGACGTCCACGAGCTTGAGCGCGCGCACCCGCCCCTGGTCGTCGCCGAGGAACTCCACGGTGTTGACCGCGTAGACGCGCTTGCCGCCCTCCTCGTGGGCGCTGGTGACCTTGTAGACCGTCGGCATGGTGGGCCAGGGCTGGCCTTCGGGCCGCTTCGCCGGGGGCTTGGGCATGATCTCCAGCTGGGTGACCGACCGGGCGCCCTGGCGGTGGGCGGTGCCGATGCAGTCGGCGCCGGTGTCGCCGCCGCCGATGACGACCACGTCCTTGCCCTCGGCGCTGATGGCGGGCGCGTCGGTGTCGCCCTCCTGCACCCGGTTGGCCAGCGGCAGGTACTCCATGGCCTGGTGGACGCCGTCCAGCTCGCGCCCGGGCACCGGCAGGTCGCGGGCCCGGGTGGCGCCGCCGGTGAGCACGACCGCCGCGTTCTCGGCGCGCAGCTCCTTGGCGGTGATGTCGGTGCCCACGTCGATGCCGGTGCGGAAGCGGGTGCCCTCGGCGGCCATCTGGGCCAGGCGGCGGTCCAGGTGGCGCTTCTCCATCTTGAACTCGGGGATGCCGTAGCGCAGCAGCCCGCCGATGCGGTCGGCGCGCTCGTACACGGTGACGTCGTGCCCGGCGCGGGTGAGCTGCTGGGCGGCGGCCAGCCCGGCCGGGCCGGAGCCGACGACCGCGATCCTCTTGCCGGTGCGCACCGCGGGGGGCAGGGGCCGGACCCAGCCCTCCTCCCAGGCACGGTCGATGATGGACACCTCGACGTTCTTGATGGTCACCGCGGGCTGGTTGATGCCCAGCACGCAGGCCGACTCGCACGGGGCGGGGCACAGCCGTCCGGTGAACTCGGGGAAGTTGTTGGTGGCGTGCAGCCGCTCGATCGCCTCGCCCCAGTCGTGCCGGTGCACCAGGTCGTTCCACTCGGGGATGAGGTTCCCGAGGGGGCAGCCGTTGTGGCAGAACGGGATGCCGCAGTCCATGCAGCGGGACGCCTGCTTGGTGACGGTGCCGCGGTCGAAGTCCTGGTAGACCTCGCGCCAGTCCTGGATGCGGACGTCGACGGGCCGGTGCGCGGGCAGCTCGCGCTCGGTGATCTTCAAAAAGCCCTTGGGGTCGCCCATGGGTGGTCCCTCCTCTCTCGGCGCGGGGCTAGGCCTGCGCGGCGGCCATGACGGCCTGGTCGACGTCGGCTCCGGTGCGCTCGGCCTCGGCGCGGGCGGCCAGCACGCGCTTGAAGTCGCGCGGCATGACCTTGGTGAAGCGGGCGGACTCGGTGTCGAACCCGGCGAGCAGCTTCTCGGCGACGGCCGAGCCGGTCTCGGCGCGGTGCCGGGCGAGCACGTCCCGCAGGAAGTCGCGGTCGGCCTCGTCCAGCGGCTCCAGGTCGACCATCTCGCCGTTGACCCGCTCGGGGTCCAGGTCGAGCACGTAGGCGGTGCCGCCGCTCATGCCGGCGGCGAAGTTGCGGCCGGTGCGGCCCAGGACGACGGCGCGGCCGCCGGTCATGTACTCGCACCCGTGGTCGCCCACGCCCTCGGCGACGGCCAGCGCGCCGGAGTTGCGCACGCAGAACCGCTCGCCGACGACCCCGCGCAGGAACACCTCGCCGGAGGTGGCGCCGTAGGCGATGACGTTGCCGGCGATGATGTGCTCTTCGGCGGGGAAGGCCGCCTGCTCGGGGGGCCGCACGGTGATGCGGCCGCCGGACAGGCCCTTGCCGACGTAGTCGTTGGCGTCGCCGACCAGGCGCAGGGTGACCCCGCGCGGGACGAAGGCGCCGAAGGACTGTCCGGCGGAGCCGGTGAAGGTGATGTCGACGGTGTCGTCGGGCAGGCCGTCGGCGCCGAACCGCTTGGTGACCTCGTGGCCGAGCATGGTGCCCACGGTGCGGTTGACGTTGCGCACCGGCAGGTCGAGGGTGACCTTCTGGCCGTAGTCCAGGGCGCCTTCGGCGAGCTGGATGAGGGTGTTGTCCAGCGCCTTGCCGAGGCCGTGGTCCTGGCCGCGGACGCGGCGGACGTGGTCGCCGTCCCAGGGCCGCTCGGCGTGCAGCACCGGTTCCAGGTCCAGGCCCCGGGTCTTCCAGTGCCGGACCGCGTCGTCGACTTCGAGGGCGCCGACGGCGCCGATGGCCTCGTCGAGGCTGCGGAAGCCCAGCTCGGCCAGGTATTCGCGGACCTCTTCGGCGATGAACTCGAAGAAGTTCACCACGAACTCGGCCTTGCCGGAGTAGCGCTCGCGCAGGGCGGGGTTCTGGGTGGCGACGCCGACCGGGCAGGTGTCCAGGTGGCACACGCGCATCATGACGCAGCCGGAGACGACGAGGGGCGCGGTGGCGAAGCCGTACTCCTCGGCGCCGAGCAGGGCGGCGATGACGACGTCGCGTCCGGTCTTCATCTGTCCGTCGGCCTGGACGGTGATGCGGTCGCGCAGGCCGTTGCGGATGAGGGTCTGCTGGGTCTCGGCCAGCCCCAGCTCCCAGGGGGTGCCGGCGTGCTTGAGCGAGGTCAGCGGGGAGGCGCCGGTGCCGCCGTCGTGGCCGGAGATGAGCACCACGTCGGCGTGGGCCTTGGAGACCCCGGCGGCGACGGTGCCCACGCCGGCCTCGGAGACCAGCTTGACGTGCACCCGGGCCTGCGGGTTGGCGTTCTTGAGGTCGTGGATGAGCTGGGCGAGGTCCTCGATGGAGTAGATGTCGTGGTGCGGCGGCGGGGAGATGAGCCCGACGCCGGGGGTGGAGTGCCGGGTGGTGGCCACCCAGGGGTAGACCTTGTGGCCGGGCAGCTGGCCGCCCTCACCGGGCTTGGCGCCCTGGGCCATCTTGATCTGGATGTCGTCGGCGTTGGTGAGGTAGTGCGAGGTCACGCCGAACCGGCCGGAGGCCACCTGCTTGATGGCGCTGCGGCGCAGGTCCCCGTCGGCGTCGGGGGTGAAGCGCCGCGGGTCCTCGCCGCCCTCGCCGGTGTTGGACTTGCCGCCGAGGCGGTTCATCGCGATGGCGAGGGTCTCGTGGGCCTCGGCGGAGATGGAGCCGTAGCTCATGGCGCCGGTGGAGAAGCGCTTGACGATCTGAGAGGCGGGCTCGACCTCCTCGATGGGCACGGGGGTGCGGGCGCCCTCCTTGAACTTGAGCAGGCCGCGCAGGGTCATCAGCTCCCCGGCGCGCCGGTCGACCTGGGAGGTGTACTCCTTGAAGATCTCGTAGCGCCGGGTGCGGGTGGAGTGCTGCAGCTTGAAGACGGTCTCGGGGTCGAACAGGTGGGGTTCGCCCTCGCGCCGCCACTGGTACTCGCCGCCGACGGGCAGGCGCCGGTGGTCGGGGCGGTCCTCCCGGTAGGCGGCGGTGTGGCGCAGGCGCACCTCTTCGGCGAGCACGTCGAACCCGGAGCCGCCCAGGCGGGAGGTGGTGCCGGTGAAGCAGTGCTCGATGACCTCCGCGCCCAGGCCCAGGGCCTCGAAGATCTGCGCGCCGGTGTAGGAGCTCACCGTGGACACGCCGATCTTCGACATGATCTTGAGGACGCCCTTGCCGTAGGCCTTGACGGTGTTGCGCACCGCGGCGGCGGTGTCGGTACCGCCGATGACGCCGCGCTCGACCAGGTCGGCGACGGTGTCCAGGGCCAGGTAGGGGTTGACCGCGGAGGCGCCGTAGCCCAGGAGCAGGGCCATGTGGTGGCACTCGCGGGCGTCGCCGGCCTCGACGACCAGGCCGACCTTGTTGCGGGTCTTCTCGCGCACCAGGTGGTGGTGGACGGCGCCGGTGAGCAGCAGGGAGGGCACGGGGGCCTGGTCGGGGCCGGCGCCGCGGTCGCTGAGCACGAGGATGCGGGCGCCGTCGGCGATGGCGGCGTCGGCCTCGGCGCAGATCTCGTCGAGGCGGCGGCGCAGGGCGCGGCCGCCGTCGGCGACCGGGTAGGTGCCGCGCAGCACGTGCACCCGGAAGTCGGGGTTGCCGTCGGGGCCGCCGGCGGCGCGCACGGCGGCGAGTTCGGCGTCGTCGAGGACCGGGGTGGGCAGCACGATGCGCTTGCAGTCCTCGGGGGTGGCCGTGAGCAGGTTCTCCTCGGAGCCCAGGGCGGTGCCCAGGCTGGTGACCAGCTCCTCGCGGATGGCGTCCAGCGGCGGGTTGGTGACCTGGGCGAAGCCCTGGGTGAAGTAGTCGAAGAGCTGGCGGGAGCGGGTGGAAAGGGCGGCGACGGGGGTGTCGGTGCCCATGGAGCCGATGGGCTCGGCGCCGGTGCGGGCCATGGGGGTGAGGATGATCCGCAGTTCTTCCTCGGTGTAGCCGAAGACCTGCTGCTCGCGGGTGAGGTCGCGGCCGGCGGGGGCCTCGGGCTCGGCGGCGGGCAGGTCGGCCAGGCGCACCACGCCCTGGTCGAGCCACTCGGCGTAGGGGTGCTCGGCGGCGAGCTCGGCCTTGATCTCCTCGTCCTCGATGATGCGGCCCGAGGCGGTGTCGGCGACGAAGATGCGGCCGGGCTGCAGGCGGCCCTTGCGGACGATGCGGTCGGGGTCGATGTCGAGCACGCCGGCCTCGCTGGCGAGGACGACGGTGCCGTCGTCGGTGACCCAGTAGCGGCCGGGGCGCAGGCCGTTGCGGTCCAGGACGGCGCCGACGAGGCTACCGTCGGTGAAGGACACCGAGGCGGGGCCGTCCCAGGGCTCCATGAGCATGGAGTGGTACTCGTAGAACGCCCGGACCTTGGGGTCCATCTCGGTGTGGTTCTCCCACGGCTCCGGGATCATCATGAGCACCGCGTGCGGGAGGGACCGCCCGCCCAGGTGGAGGAGCTCCAGGGCGGCGTCGAAGGAGGCGGTGTCGGAGTCCTCGGGGTCGACGATGGGGAAGATGCGCGACAGGTCGCCGGGCAGCACGTCGCTGACCAGGTCGGCCTCGCGGGCGCGCATCATGTTGCGGTTGCCCTTGACGGTGTTGATCTCGCCGTTGTGCGCCACGTAGCGGAAGGGGTGGGCCAGCGGCCACGACGGGAAGGTGTTGGTGGAGAAGCGCGAGTGCACCAGCGCCAGCGCGGAGGCGTAGCGGCGGTCCGACAGGTCGGGGAAGAACGGTTCGAGCTGGGGCGTGGTGAGCATGCCCTTGTAGGCGATGGTGCGGGGGCTGAGGCTGGGGAAGTACACCCCGGCCTCGTGCTCGGCGCGCTTGCGCAGGCAGTAGGCGTGGCGCTCCAGTTCGATGCCGGTGCGGCCCTCGGCGGGGCCGCCGGGGGCGCCGCTGACGAAGAGCTGGCCGAAGTGGGGCATGGCCTCGCGGGCGGCGGGGCCGCAGTAGGAGGGCTCGACGGGCAGGTCGCGCCAGCCCAGGACGGCCAGGCCCTCGTCGGCGGCGAGGGCTTCGATGGTGCGCACCGCAGCGGCGCGGTCGGCCTCGCCGGCGGGCAGGAAGGCGATCCCGGCGGCGTAGGCGCCGGCCTCGGGCAGGTCGAAGCCGCAGACCTCGCGGTAGAGGGCGTCGGGGATCTGGGTGAGGATGCCCGCGCCGTCGCCGTCGTCGGGGTCGGCGCCGGAGGCGCCGCGGTGGTCGAGGTTGCGCAGGACGGTGAGGGCCTTTTCCACGGTGTCGTGGGTGCGCCGGCCGGTCAGGTCGGCGACGAAGCCGACGCCGCAGGCGTCGTGCTCGAAGGACCGGTCGTAGAGCCCCTCCCCGGTGGCGCGGGAGGCCGCGGTCGGGGTGTGGTCGGCGTGTGCGCGGGCGGCGGAACGCCGCACCTGGCCAGCAGGCATCTACCCTCCTGTCGTCGTGCGATGGGCTTTTGGTCAAAGCGCATTCGGGACGACGTTGGCCCTGCTGCGGTGGTGCGGTCTTGAGTTGTGCCCGGTCGCGGCCCCGGGGTGGCCGGGGCGCGGCGGGACGCCAGGGGCCGGTGGCGGGCGCGCCGTCCGGCCGGATGTCACGTCCTCGTGGACCGGTGCGGTGCGCCGGGTGCCTGCCCCTGTCGGTGGTCAGGTTATACATCCTGGTCGCGGGCGGCGCGAATCGTTTCGCGCCTCCGCCGACCCCTCGCCGCTGCGGTGCGGCGCGGATGCGGTGTCCGCCGTCCCCTGCCCCGGGGTCGGCGTGCCCCCTGCCCGGCGTGCCGGGCTAGCGGAGGTCTTCCCCCCGGGTGGGGCGGCAAACATTCGCAAAGCGGATGAAACCACCGGACGGCAGAGTAACAACACGGCTGCCGGGGTGTTTCCACCGGGGGTCCACGATAGGTGATCGCCGGGGGTGCCGACCATGGCCCCCGGCTGGTTCCTCGGAGGGCTCGTCTGCGCAGGTGAGGCGGTGCACGAGGGGGTGTGGCGGCGGGCCGTTACGGGCGTGTTTCATCTCACTCGCCCGGTCGCCCGGAGTAGCCGTCTTCCGCGGGGCCCAACGGGCGGCCCGGCGGGGCCGCCGGGCGGGCGCCCCCTCCCCCACCTGGGGAATGGGAGGATCGGACGGTGAACGATCTCCCGCCTGAGCTTTCGGCCCTGCTCGACGCGCAGGGCGCCGACGCCGCCCTCGGCCACCGCGTCCTGGCCGCCCTGTCCGACGGGGCCTGGTGGAGCCCCCGCGAGCTGGTCCGCGCCACCGCGGTGGCGCACCGCACCGCCTCCGCGGTCCTGGACGCGCTCGGCCCCGACCTGGAGCGGGTGTCCTCGGCCGGCGCGGAGGAGCGGGTGCGCCTGGTGCGGCCCGGCCCCTACGCCGCCGCCTTCGACCGGCCGCGCGCGGGCGACCCGTGGGCGCCGCTGATGGAGGCCCACCCGGAGGCGGCCGATGAGCTGCGGCGCCTGGTGGCCGAGGCGCCGCCGTCGCGCACCGACCTGGACCACGTGGCCGCGACCGCCCGCACCGCCCTGCGGCGCGGGGTCTTCCTCGACGAGCGGTTCGACCTGGCGGGGCGGCGGCTGCTGTGCGTGGGCGACCACGACCTGACGTCGCTGGCGGCCCTGCTGGTGCGCCCGGAGGCCGAGGCGGTGGTGGTCGACGTCGACGAGCGCATGCTCGCCTATATCGACGCGGCGGCGGACCGTCTGGGCCTGCGGGTGCGGTGCCACTTCGCGGACCTGCGGCTGGGGCTGCCCCCGGCGGCGGCCGGGGCGTGCGACGTGGTGTTCACCGACCCGCCGTACACCCCGGAGGGGGTCGAGCTGTTCGTGCGCAGGGGGTTGGAGGGCATGGCCGACCCGCGGCGGGGGCGGGTGGTGGTCGCCTACGGGGCGAGCGGGACCACCCCGGGGCTGGTCGCCAAGACGCAGGCGCGGCTGTCCCGGATGGACCTGGTGTTCGAGGCGGTGCACCCGGACTTCAACCGGTACTCGGGCGCCGAGGCGATCGGGGCCGCCAGCGACCTGTACGTGCTGAGGCCGCTGGCGCGCACGGCGGCGGGGCGGGGGCCGGAGGCCGGGCGCGGGCCGGAGGCGGCCCGGATCTACAGCCAGGGCGGCAACGCGAAGGAGGCGGCCGCGGCGGGCTCGGGCGAGCTGGAGGAGCTGGCGGGGTCGTCGGCGCTGCCCGCCCCGGGGTCGGAGGAGGGGCCGGGGACGGTCGTGGGCGACTGGCCGGCGACCGCGGCGCGGGCGGGCGTGCACCGGGTGCGCCTGGGCACGTGGATGTCGGCCCCGGTGGAGGCCGAGGATGTGGTGGTGAACCTGACCGGCGGCTGGGAGGCGCTGCTGGGACGGGCACTGCTGGCGTCGGGCGGAGTGAAGGTGCGGGCGGTGGTGTCCGCATCGGCGCCGCAGGTCCGCGACGAGGCGGGCCAGCGGGCGCTGGCCGCACTGCTCGGCCCGGGGGTGCGAGTGCGCTTCCGCAGGGGAGGCCCCGGGAGCCGCCTGATGGTGGTGGAGTCCACCCCGGTCACGCCCGCCTCTGGCGCGGCGCCGGGGCCGAATGGACCCGACGCCACGCCGGTCCCGCCCGCCCCTGGACCTGCCCCGGTCACGCCCCGCCCTGGTACGGCGCCGGTCCCGCCCGGCCCTGGACCTGCCCCGGTCACGCCCCGCCCTGGTACGGCGCCGGTCCCGCCCGGCCCTGACTTCGCGCCGTCGGACCGCCTGCGCGCCCGCTGCCGGGAACGCGCCCACGGGCCGCTCCCCCGGGTCCTGCGGGAGGCCCTGATCGCGGTGGCGGCGGAGGAGGGCCGGTCGGTCAACAAGAAGACGGCTAGGCGCCTGGTAGCCGAAACGGCCCCGTGGGCGTCCGGACACACCCTTCTTGACCTGCCGGAACACCGTTTCCCGGAGCTCGACCACGCGGCCGAGAAGATCTTCGAGGCCTTGGAGGAGGAATCCCCCCGGCGGAGCGGGGACACGGCCCCCGAGGAGTGAGGCGAACACTCCCCGCACCGACGAAGGTCGGCGGCCCAACCTGCGCCGTTGTCGGCCGCGCGGTGTGTGCGTGGTCGCCGTGGTGGGCGGCGACGGCGTGAGCGGGGTGGTTCCCCGGGCCTGCTTGCCGGACGGCGGGCCCCTCGCGGTCCGGGTCGGCGGCGGCTCAGCCGG
>NZ_JAQFWP010000119.1 GCF_027706745.1 Nocardiopsis suaedae
TCGCCGCCCGCCACCCTGCGCCCCGACCACCCGCCGCCCGGCCGGGGCCCGTCAGTGGGGAACCAGCCGAGCCGCCCGCCCCCCCCGCGCCGTGAGGAACCCGCCGCCCGGCAAGCAAGCCCGGGGGACCGCCCCGCTTCCGCCGTTGCCGCCATCCACCTGGCACTCCCATGGCCCGGCGGACGGCCGGGGCCCGTGAGTGGGGCACCGGCTGGTCCCGCCGTCGCCGCCCATCGCCGCGACCACGCACACACCCGGCGGCCGACAGCGCTACCGATAGGGCCGCTGACCTGCGTCGTCGCCGCCCTCCACCCCGCGCCCCGCCCGCCCGTCGCCTCCTCTCGCACGAAAGGCCCTCGCTGGGCTAGGCGCCACCACCGAAGCAATGCATACTGTATGCATTCTAGGAGGTGACCCATGGACACCGCACGTTCACCGTCCGCCGTCCGGGACGGATACCTGCCCTCGCCCTACGCGCCGCCGCCGGACGGGGTGTACCGCGACTGGTCCGGGCGGCGGTACCGGGTCGGGCCGACCGCGGTCGAGCTCGCCGGGTGCGAGCGGTCGCGGCTGCTCGGCCTGGCCGCGGCCGCCCTGGCCGCCGTCGGCGTGCTCCAGTACGGCTACGGCGCCGCCCTCCCCGCCGTCGCCGCCGCGCACGGCTGGCCGCCCGGCGCCGCCCTGCTCCCGTTCGCCGTCTGGGCGCTCGTCCAGGCCGGGTCCGCCGCCCCCGCCGCCCGGCTGCGCGAGTCGGGCCTGCTCCCGCCGCGCGCCGCCGTCCCCCTCGGGTCGCTGCTCAGCGCGCTGGCGCTGTTCACCCTCGGCTCCGCCCCCGGGCTCGGGTGGGCCGTGCTCGGCTACGGCGTGCTCGGCGGCGCCGGGGCCGGGCTCGTCTACCACTCCTGCGTCCACCTCGCCGCCGCCTGGTACCCCGAGCGCCCCACCTGGCACACCGCCTTCACCGGCGGCGCCTTCGCCCTGGGAACGGTCCCCGTCGCGGTCGCGGCGCCGACCGCCCTGGCACCGGCGTCACTCCCCGCGGCCTGCGGTGTGCTCGCCGCCGTCGTCGCGGCGGTCGGCGTCGCCTGCGGGCGCCGCCTGCACGCCCCGCCCGCGGACTGGTGGCCGCCGCGGACCGACCCCCGCCGGTGGGCGCTGCGCCCCAGGTCGGGACCGGCCGCCTGCCGCGACCACTCCCCCGCCGAGGCCTGGCGCAGCGGCGCCCTGCCCGCCCTGCACGTCGTGGTCGCGGGCGCCGGGGCCGCGGCGCTCTTCGACCTGGCCGCCCTGCCGTGGCTCCTGTCCGGTTCCGGGTTCACGCCGACCGCCGTCGCGGCCGCGATGGGCGCGCTCGTCGCCGCGAGCGGCCTGGGGCGCGTCGCCGCGGGCCACTGGGGCGAGTACGGCGACCGGCGCCGCGTCCTGTCCGCGACGCTCGCCTGCGGGGCCGTGGCCCACCTGGGCATGGTCGGCGCGGTGGCCGCCGGTTCCCCCGGAGCGCTGGTCCTCTTCGCCGTCCCGGCGGGCCTCGGGGCCGGCGCCTGCTACCCGCTCACGCGCGCGCTGGCCGAGGACTTCTTCGGCGTCCGGGGGTCCACGCGCATCCACGGCCTGGTCTACAGCGCGAAGGGGGTGGGCGGCCTGCTGGGCGTCGGCGGCGCCGCCGCGCTCATCGCGTGGGGGCCGGGCGCGGGCGATGCGGCGGCGTTCGGGCTCGCGGCGGCCGGTGCCGCCGCTGCCGTGGCCGCGGGGACGGCCTCCCGGCTCCGCCGCCCCGTCCTGACGAAGACGATCCCCCGGACGAGTGCGATCGGCCCGCCCGCCGACCCCCTGCCGTGACGGGGTGCGTGCCCGACCCGACGCATAGGCGCCCGGGCGCCGCCACCGCGCCCCCTGACCGGTGGGGCCCGGCGCCGCCGTACGCCCGCCCCGCCCCTCTCCTGGGCCTCCTCCCCTGCCGGGGGGCGCGGCGCATCCCCGCCCCTGGGCCCCGGGGCCGCCCGCTCGGCGTGCGCTCCGGCATACACCCCCAGGGCATGCGCCCCGGGCGGCCGTTCGCTCCGCGATCGCTCCGTGATCGAGATCGTTCGGTTCTGGGTCCTGGACAGCGGGCGCGGGCTGATGTAGCAAAGAAGCACATACTGTATGCAGTATTCGGACGCTCCGTCCGGCACCGATGAGTGAGGAGCGCATCCCTCCATGAGCAACGACACCGGCGCGCAGACCTCGATCTCCGGCGGCCACCTGGTGGCCAAGGCCCTCAAATCCGAGGGCGTGGAGGTGGTCTTCACCCTTTGCGGCGGACACATCATCGACATCTACGACGGCTGCGCCGACGAGGGCATCGACGTCATCGACGTCCGCCACGAGCAGGTCGCCGCGCACGCCGCCGACGGGTACGCACGGGTCACCGGCCGCCCCGGATGCGCCGTGGTCACCGCCGGCCCCGGCACCACCGACGCCGTCACCGGCATCGCCAACGCCTACCGCGCCGAGAGCCCCATGCTGGTCATCGGCGGCCAGGGCGCCCTCAGCCAGCACAAGATGGGCTCCCTGCAGGACCTCCCCCACGTCGACATGATCGCGCCGATCTCCAAGTTCGCCGCGACCGTGCCGCACACCGAACGCGTCGCCGACATGGTCTCCATGGCCTTCCGCGAGGCGCACAACGGCGCCCCCGGCCCGTCCTTCCTGGAGATCCCGCGCGACATCCTGGACGCGAGCGTCCCGGTCGAAAGCGCCCGCATCCCCAAGGCCGGGCACTACCGCGCCTCGGCACGGCAGGCGGGCGACCCCGAGGCCGTCGAGCGCCTCGCCGAGCTGCTCGTGCGCTCCGAGCGCCCCAGCATCCTGCTGGGCGGGCAGGTGTGGACCTCCCGGGCCACCGACACCGCCGCCGACCTGGTACGCACGCTCAACGTGCCCGCCTTCATGAACGGCGCCGGGCGCGGCACCCTCCCGCCCGGCGACCCGCACCACTTCCAGCTCTCGCGCCGGCACGCCTTCCGCGAGTCCGACCTCATCATCATCGTCGGCACCCCGTTCGACTTCCGGATGGGCTACGGCAAGCGCCTCTCGCACGACGCGACCGTGGTGCAGATCGACCTGTCCTACACGACGGTCGGCAAGAACCGCGACATCGACCTGGGCATCGTCGGCGACCCCGACACCGTCCTCGCGGCGGTGCTGCAGGCCGCCTCGGGCTTCAGCGACACCGGCGCCCAGGGGCGCAAGCCGTGGCTGGAGGAGCTGCGGTCCGTCGAGGCCAAGACCCGCAACGAGCGCGCCGGGCTGTTCACCTCCGACGCCTCCCCCATCCACCCCTACCGGCTGGTATCGGAGATCAACGACTTCCTCACCGAGGACTCGATCTACATCGGCGACGGCGGCGACATCGTCACCTTCTCCGGGCAGGTGATCCAGCCCAAGGCCCCCGGGCACTGGCTCGACCCCGGCCCCCTGGGCACTCTCGGCGTGGGCGTGCCGTTCGCGATGGCCACCAAGTACGCCCGCCCCGACAAGGAGGTCGTCACCCTCTTCGGCGACGGCGCGTTCAGCCTCACCGGCTGGGACTTCGAGACCATGGTCCGCTTCGACCTGCCCTTCGTGGGCATCGTCGGCAACAACTCCTCGATGAACCAGATCCGCTACGGCCAGATCGCCAAGTACGGCGCCGACCGCGGCGAGATCGGCAACACCCTGGGCGACGTGCGCTACTCGGAGTTCGCCAAGATGCTCGGCGGCTACGGCGAGGAGGTCCACGACCCGGCCGAGATCGGCCCGGCGCTGCAGCGCGCCCGCGAGTCCGGCAAGCCGTCGCTCATCAACGTCTGGATCGACCCGGAGGTCTACGCCCCCGGAACGATGAACCAGACCATGTACAAGTGATCCGGCCCCGAAGGGAGACTCGGCCATGAACAAGGCACTCGACGGGGTCCGCGTCCTCGACATGACGCACGTGCAGTCGGGCCCCTCGGCGACGCAGATCCTGGCATGGCTCGGCGCGGACGTGCTGAAGCTGGAGGCGCCCTCCGGCGACATCACCCGCCGCCAGCTCCGGGACCTGCCCGACGTGGACAGCCTGTACTTCACGATGCTCAACGGCAACAAGCGGAGCATCACCCTCAACACCAAGTCCGAGGAGGGCAAGCGGCTCTTCCTCGACCTGGTCGAGCGCAGCGACGTCCTGGTGGAGAACTTCGCCCCGGGCGCGCTCGACCGCATGGGCTTCACCTGGGAGGCCCTGCAGGAGGCCAACCCGGGCCTGGTCTACGCCTCGATCAAGGGGTTCGGCCCCGGCGCCTACGCCGACTTCAAGGCCTACGAGGTCATCGCCCAGGCGATGGGCGGGTCGATGAGCACGACCGGGTTCGACTCCGGCCCGCCGCTGGCCACCGGCGCGCAGATCGGCGACTCGGGCACCGGCATGCACACCGTCGCCGGGATCCTGGCCGCCCTGTACCAGCGCACCTCCACCGGCCGGGGCCAGCGGGTCGAGGTGGCCATGCAGGACGCGGTGCTCAACCTGTGCCGCGTCAAGCTGCGCGACCAGCAGCGCCTCGGGCACGGGCCGCTCAAGGAGTACCCCAACTCCGAGTTCGGCGACGAGGTGCCGCGCTCGGGCAACGCCTCGGGCGGCGGCCAGCCGGGCTGGGCGGTGCGCACCGCCCCCGGCGGCCCCAACGACTACGTGTACGTCATCATCCAGCCGCAGGGCTGGGCGCACCTGGCCGAGCTGGCCGGGCGCCCGGAGCTGGCCGAGGACCCCGAGTGGGCCACCCCCGAGGCGCGGCTGGACAAGCTGGACAAGGCCTTCGGGATCATCGAGGAGTGGTCCTCGGGCCTGCCCAAGTGGGAGGTGCTGGACAAGCTCACCGAGCGCGGCATCCCCTGCGGGCCGATCCTGTCCACCAAGGAGATCATCGAGGACCCCACCCTGCGCTCCAACGGCATCGTCACCGATGTCGAGCACCCGGAGCGCGGCGGCTACACCACGGTGGGCCTGCCCATCCGGCTCTCGGACTCGCCGGCCGACGTGGCCCGGTCCCCGCTGCTGGGCGAGCACAACGCCGACGTCTACGGCGGCGAGCTGGGCCTGTCCGAAGAGGAGATCGCCGACCTCGCATCGAACGGAGTGATCTGACCGATGTCCCCCTCCCCTTCCTCCCCGGAGCCGGACCGCGACGCCGTGCGCGCGGTGCTGGACCGGGCGCGCGCCGAGGGCCGCACCGCGCTCACCGCCCCCGAGGGCAAGGCGCTGGCCGACGCCTACGGGATCCCGGTCCCCGGCGAGGCGCTGGCGGCCTCCGCCGACGAGGCGGTCGCCCGGGCCGTCGAGCTGGGCCTGCCCGTGGTCGCCAAGATCGTCTCGCCGGACATCCTGCACAAGACCGACGCCGGAGGCGTCGCGGTGGGCCTGGACTCCCCGCGGGCGGTGCAGGAGGCCTACGAGCGCATCATCGCCGCCGCGCGCCGGTACGACCCGGAGGCGCGCATCGACGGCGTGCAGATCCAGCGCATGGTGCCCTCCGGGACCGAGGTGCTGATCGGCGCCGCCACCGATCCCACGTTCGGCAAGATCGCGGTGTTCGGCCTGGGCGGGATCCTCGTCGAAGTCCTCAAGGACGCCGCGTTCCGGCTGGCGCCGCTGTCCCGCGCCGACGCGCTGGAGCAGATCGGCTCGCTGCGCGCCGCCGAGGTCCTGGACGGTGTGCGCGGCGGCGAGGCGGTGGACCGCGAGGCCCTGGCCGACCTGCTGGTCAGCCTGTCCGAGCTGGTGACCGACTTCCCGGAGATCGCCGAGGCCGACCTGAACCCGGTGTTCGCCTCGGCGTCCGGGGCGATGGCGGCGGACGTGCGCTTCGTGCTCGACTTCGACCCGCCGGAGCCGCCGCCGCGCTACGGCCGTGAGGAGATCCAGTCGGCGATGGAGCGGGTGTTCCGCCCCCGTTCGATCGCGGTGGTGGGCGCCTCCAACGAGGCCGGGAAGATCGGCAACTCGGTGATGCGCAACATCGTCGACGGGGGCTTCGCGGGCGAGGTGTACCCGGTCAACCCGAAGGCCGACGAGGTCTACGGGCTGCGGGCCTACGCCTCGGTGGGCGACATCCCCGGCGGGATCGACGTCGCGGTGTTCGCCATCCCGGCCCAGTTCGTGGCCGGGGCGCTGGAGGAGGTCGGCGCCAAGGGCGCGGCGGGCGCGGTGCTGATCCCCTCCGGTTTCGCCGAGACCGGCCGCCAGGACCTGCAGGACGAGGCCCTGGCGGTCGCGCGGCGGCACGGGGTGCGGCTGCTGGGCCCCAACATCTACGGGTACTACTACACGCCCGAGAAGCTCTCGGCGACCTTCTGCACCCCCTACGACGTGGCCGGGGGGACGGCGCTGACCTCGCAGTCCGGCGGCATCGGCATGGCCATCCTGGGCTTCAGCCGCAGCACCGGGACCGGGGTGTCGGCGATCGTGGGCGTGGGCAACAAGGCCGACATCGACGAGGACGACCTGCTGACGTTCTTCGGCTCCGACGACAACACCCGTGCGGTGGCGATGCACCTGGAGGACCTCAAGGACGGCCGGGCGTTCGTCGAGGCCGCGCGCGAGGTGGTGCCGCGCAAGCCGGTGGTGGTGCTCAAGGCCGGGCGCACGTCGGCCGGCGCGAAGGCGGCCGGGTCGCACACCGGGGCGCTCGCCGGGGACGACAAGGTCTACGACGACATCCTGCGGCAGGCGGGCGTGGTGCGCGCGCCGGGCCTGCGGGAGCTGCTGGAGTACGGCAGGGCGCTTCCGGTGCTGCCGGCGCCCCAGGGCGAGAACATCGTGATCATCACCGGTGCGGGCGGGTCGGGCGTGCTGCTGTCCGACGCGGTCGTGGACAACGGGATGTCGCTGTACGAGATCCCGCCCGACCTGGACGAGGCGTTCCGGGCGTTCATCCCGCCGTTCGGTGCGGCCGGGAACCCGGTGGACATCACCGGCGGGGAGCCGCCGTCCACGTATGAGAAGACGATCCGCCTGGGCCTGGAGGACCCGCGGGTGCACGCGCTGGTGCTGGGCTACTGGCACACCATCGTCACCCCGCCCATGGTCTTCGCCGAGCTGGTGGCCGACGTCGTGCAGAGCGCGCGGGCCGAGGGCATCGACAAGCCGGTCGTGGCCTCGCTGTCCGGCGACACCGAGGTCGAGGCGGCCTGCGCCCGCCTGTTCGAGCACGGGGTGGCCGCCTACCCCTACACCACCGAGATGCCGGTCCAGGTGCTGGGCGCCAAGTACCGGTGGGCACGGGCCGCCGGGCTGCTCTGACCCGGGCCCCGGCCGGGCGGGGGCCGCCCGGCCGGGGCGCGGGCGG
>NZ_JAQFWP010000120.1 GCF_027706745.1 Nocardiopsis suaedae
GCCGACAACGCCACCGCAAGGACCGCCGACCTCCCTCGTCGCCGCCATCCCCCCCACGCCCCGACCACCCGCCACCCGGCCGGGACCCGTCAGCGGGGAACCACCCGAGCCGCCGCCTACCTGGACCGCGAGGGGCCCGGCGCCCGGCAAGCAGGCCCGGGGAACCGCCCCGCTTCCGCCGTCGCCGCCAACCACCCGGACCACGCACACGCCGCGCAGCCGACAACGCCGCCGCAAGGGCCGCCGACCTTCCTCGTTGCCGCCCGCAGCTCGTGTTCCGTCGGCCTGTTCCCCGGTCGGGGGTCGGCCCCCGGCCCCGCCTACTCTCTCCGGGCCGCGTCGTCCAAGGCGCCCGCCCGGACCGCGTCGTGGACCGCGCGTGCCGCGCGGCCGCCCCAGCGGGAGCGGGGGCCGCCGAAGGGGTCCGGGGCCTGGCCGGGGACCTCGGCCGGGCACGCCACGCAGATCGCGTCCGAGGCGGTCCCGGTGCACGCGTACCCGGCCCCCATCACCGCCTGCACCTTCGCCTCGACCACCGTGGCCAGCAGGTTCGCCAGCCCGGAGTCGGACAGCGGCGCCGGGACCGCCACCACGATGTTGATCGTCCCCGGCCGCGGCCCCGCAAGGGGGACGTCCAGCCGCAGCTCGTCCAGGTCCGGCGAGTCCGCCGCCCAGGTGGGCCGCCCGATGCCGACGGTGGCCAGCGCCTCCGCCCCGTCGTCGGCGGCGAACCGCGCCCGGGACACGTCGGCGGCGGTCATCAGCCCCACCCCGCGGCCGCGCAGGCCCGAGCGGGTCGCGATCCGCCGCAGGTGCGCCGCCGGGTCCAGGCGCCGGTAGTCGCCGGAGACCTGGGCGTTCACCACGAAGGTCCGCTCGCCCAGCCCGCCGCCGAGCACCGCGGAGGAGAGCATCCGCCAGCCGGGGCCCACATCCCAGGCCAGCGCCCGCAGCTCGCGCCCGTCCTCCTGGCGCGTGTGCAGGCGCGGTGAGATGAGCGCACCGCCGGGTACCGCTGTCGTCCTGTCCAGCCTGTCCACGGCGCGACTTTAGCGGTCCGGGGACGGCTCCGGGCGGTGGGCCGCCGCCGTGGCGGCCGCGCACACCCAGCCCAGAGCCGCGCCCCACACCACTCCGGCCACCGCGCCGCCCGCCGCGTAGGCCGCCCAGCCCAGCGGACCGAGCCCCATGACGGCCGCGAGGGCCGCGCCGCGCGGCACCCCGGCGAGCGCCGTCCCGAGGGCGAAGGCGCCCCACGCGGACAGCGCCGTGCGCACCCGGCCGGCACGGGGGCGGCGCCGGACCGCGCGGGCGGTCAGGGCCCCGGCGGCGGCCGCGAGCACGGCCACCGCCAGCAGGTCGGCCAGGAACAGGGGCCAGGGCCCGCCGCCGATCGGAAACGCCCGCAGGGGCGGCGGGCCGTAGGGCGCGCCCAGGGCGGAGGGGACGACGAGCCAGGCGGCCCGCGCGTTGAACCAGGTGAGGAAGGCCGCAGAGCCGAACAGCAGGGAGGGGGCGAGGGCGGCGAGCGCGGCGGCGGTACCCGCGCGCCGGGAGGGGAAGCCCGCCGGGCTATTGCGAAATTCTTTCACGTTTTGCAGGATAGTGACTCAGGTCTCACAGGGACAGGGTTCGGCGGGGACTCCCCTCCTCCGCCGGAGCCCTGGTGGGACCGTGCCCCCCCTGGATCCCGTCGGGGCCGCCCCGGACGCGCATCGCCGGGGCGGCCCCGGCGGGGGCCATCCCCCCCGGAGAGGTGAGCGTGACGCCCACGACGCGAACCCGGCGCCCCGCCCTGCGGGCCGTCGCCGTCGCCGCCGCACTGGTCCTCGCCACCGCCGTCGTCGCGACCGCCACCCGGACCGAGCCCGGCCCCGTCCGCTACATCACCGACGACCAGGGGCGCGCCCTCTTCCTGCACGGCTTCAACACCTCCGGCTCCGCCAAGGACGACCCCGAGTCCCTCCCCTGGATCACCGAAGAGGACGTGCAGCACGAGTACGACACCATGGGCACCAACTTCGTGCGACTGCTCATCCAGTGGAGCGCCGTCGAACCGGAGCCCGGCGCGTACGACGCCGACTACCTGGACGCCGTGGCCGAACGCGTCGACTGGTACGGCGAACGCGGCTACCACGTCCTCCTCGACATGCACCAGGACCTGTACGGGGCGGCGGTCTCCCCCGAACGGCACTCCGGCAACGGGGCCCCGGACTGGGCCACCGACACCGACGGCCTCCCCGTCGCCGAGCAGGACATGTGGGAGCTGGTGTACCTGGAGCCGGGCACCATGCGCGCCTTCGACCACTTCTGGAACACCACCGGCGACCACCCCGAGCTGATGGGGCGCTACGCCGACGCCTGGGGCGCGGTCGCCGAGCGGTTCGCCGACGACCCCGCCGTCATCGGGTACGACCTGATGAACGAGCCCTTCGGCGGCAGCCTGCAGGGGGCGGCGTTCGAGAGCGGGCCGCTGGCCGAGCTGTACCGCCGCTCCACCGAACGCATCCGCCGGGCGGACACCGACACCTGGATCTTCGTCGAGGGCCAGGCCGTGGGCGTGAACTGGGGAGCACCGTCGGCGCTGCCCCGCCTGGACGACCCGCGCCCGGGAGAACCGCGCATCGTGTACGCGCCGCACGCCTACCCGCTGCCCATGGACCTCGGCCGGGCCTACACGGGCTCGGGGCGCGACCAGGTGGACGCCGCCATCGCCCTCTGGGAGCAGAACGTCCGGGTGACCGCGGAGCGCCTGGGGGCGCCGGTCGTCCTCGGCGAGTTCGGCCTGGACATGTCCGGGGAGGGCGCGGGCGCGTACGTGGACAGGATGCTCGACGTCACCGACGGCATGGCGACCGGCCGGGCCTACTGGTCGAACGACCACGACGGGTGGGGGCCGTGGGCCGACGAGGAGCTGACGCCCGGCCCCCTCGCCGAGGTGATGGACCGCGCATACCCGCGCGCCGTGGCGGGGCGGCCGGTCGGCATCGCCTACGCCCCCGGGGGGCCGGAGCTGACGGTGCGGTTCACGGCGGATGAGGACGTCACCGGCCCGACCGAGGTGTACCTGCCGGAGGACGGGTTCCCCGACGGGGGCGAAGCGGTGGTCACGGCGGAAGGCGGGGCGGGGAGCACCGTCGACACGACCGAGGAGTGGGACGCCGAGCGGCGGGTCCTGTCCATCGGGATCGCCTCACCCGACGCCGGGAGGGAGTACACCTTGGCCGTCCGCCCAGGGTGAGCGGCGCCCCTGCGACGCCCCCCCGGGAGCGGGAGCGGATCACCAAGGCCATCGCCGACCTGGAGTTCTCCCGGGCCGCGCCGGACGAGGTCATCGACGCCGCGCCCGCCGACATCGCCGAACGCGCGACGGCCGCGGGGCCGGATCCCGCGTCGGCGCGGTGACCGGTCCGCCTCGCGCCGAGGAGGTCCGGACGGCGAGTTATGGACTGCATGATCCAAAAAGTGTTAGCGTTCCCGTCATGGGACGACCCCGGAAGTTCGACGAGGAGCGCGTCGTCGAGGCGGCGAGCCGCGTCTTCTGGCGCAAGGGCTACGAGGCCGCGTCCACCGACGAGCTGTGCGCCGCCACCGGCCTGACGCGCAGCAGCCTCTTCAACGCCTTCACCTCAAAGGAGCAACTGTTCAGGCGGGCGCTCGCGCACTACCTCGCCGACCGCTCGGACCGCCAGGCGGCCGCGCTCGACGCCCCCGACGCCTCCGGCGCTGAGCGGATCCGCCGTGTGTTCACCCTGGTCATCGAGGACGAGGCGGCCAACCGCGGAGGGCCGGGCGAGGGCGGCCCCGGCTGCTTCTCGGTCAACACCATCACCTCGATGGCGCACCTGGACCCGGAGATCGCACGGCTCGTCGAGGCCGACGTGGAGAAGCGGCTGTCGGCACTGCGCCTGGCCCTGATGGACGGCCGGCTGGACGGGTCGGTCACCTCCGGGCGGGACCCCGCCGACCTGGCCTGGTACCTCAACGCGGTCATCTCCGGCATGCGCATCTCCGGGCAGGCGGGGGCCGGTTCCCGGACCCTCGAAGCCGTCGCCGCCACCGGGATGGACGCGCTGACGGCCTGAACGGCCTGAACGGCCTGAACGGCCTGAACGGCTCGCGGACGGAGGTGCGGCGCGGTCGGCGCCCCCTCCGCCGTTCCGCCGATCCCCGGCCCACCCGCTCGGGAATGCACGGCCGCACCCGGCCGGACGTGCACCCGTGTTTTGGACTGCATGATCCAATACTGGAAGGAGACCACCATGGCCCGGACCGCGCCCGACGCGTCCGCAGCGATGACCGGGGAGGCGGCCCCGGCGACAGGGCCGACAGAGCCCCCGGAGCCCTTGGAGCCCCCGGAACCGGAAGGGGCCGGGCGCCGCCCCCGCCTCCCCGACAAGGTGCCGCCGACCGTCCACCTCATCGCCCTCGGCATCTTCACCATGGTCACCAGCGAGTTCGCCGTCGGCGGCCTCATGCCGCAGATGGCCGAGGGCCTAGGAACCGGCGTTCCGCGGATCGGCTACCTCATCACCGCGTTCGCCCTGGCCATGGCCTTCGGCGGCCCCATCGCCACCACCGCCCTGCACCGCCTCCGGCCGACGGCGGCCCTGCTCGTGCTCTTCGCCGTCTTCTTCGCCGGGAACGCGCTCGCCGCGGCCGCCCCCGGCTATACCGCGATGCTCGTCGCACGGATCATCACCGGCGCCGCGTCGGGCGCCTTCTTCGGCGTCGGGCTGAGCGTGGTCGCCCGGATCACCCGCTCCGAGCTGCGCGGCCGGGCCACGGGCATCGCGATGCAGGGGCTGATGGTCGGCACGCTGCTCGGGCTTCCGCTGTCCACGTTCGTCGGTGGACTATGGGGGTGGCGGGCCGCCTTCGCCGCGATCGGCGTGCTCACCCTCCTCGTGGCCGGGGCGAGCGCCGCCGCCCTCCCCCGCCTGGAGCACCAGGACGGGACGGGGGACCTGAAGCAGGAGGCCGCCGTGTTCCGCGACCCGCGCCTCCTGGGCGCCATGCTCTCCTCGACCCTGATCATCGGGGCGACGTTCGCCGCGTTCTCCTACTTCACCCCCATCCTCACCGAGCTCACCGGGTTCTCCCGGGGGACCGTGCCGCTGCTGCTCCTGCTCTACGGGGCGGCCACGGTGGCGGGCAACGCGGTCGTCGCGCGGTTCGCCGCCTCCCGGACCCTCACCGTGATCGGCACCGGGCTCGCCCTGAACACCCTCTTCCTGACCGTGTTCGCGCTGGCCGCCGAGCACGCCGTTCCCGCCGTCACCGCGATGGTCGGGATCGGCCTCGTCGGGGTGACCATGAACCCGGCGATGATCACCAGAGTTCAGCGGGCGGGGAACGCCCGGCCGCTGGTGAACACGGTCCACTCGTCGTTCATCACGCTGGGCGTGGTGGTCGGCTCCTGGGGCGGCGGGGTGGCGATCGACGCGTTCGGTCTGCGCGCGCCGCTGTGGACCGGGGCCGCCCTGGCCCTCATCGGGCTGGTGACCCTGCTCCCGAGCGCGGTGAAGGCCGGGAGGGGCTGACACGACCTCCCGGTCCCCGCTCCGCTCGTCCCGTCCCCGCGGGGCCCGTCCTTCCGGAGCGTCTCGGGAGGGCGGGCGTCAGTCCCACCAGAGGAACCAGTCCCCGGACGGTGCGACCCTCTCCGCGAGGGCGTCGGCGGAGCCGATGCCCTGCAGAACGATGTCCGGGCAGTACGCGTACATCTCCATCGCGGCGAGGGCGGCCCCACCGGGGGATGTCGGCGCCCGGTCGACCACCAGCTCGATCACGTCGCCGGTCATACCGACCATCTCCGCGCCGTACTCCTCATGGAAATGCCGGAGTACGGCCATGTGCTCATGGCCCTCGATGCCGCGGTTGCCCGCCCCGTCCCACCGGAGCAGCGCGGGCACCTCATGGCCGGCGCACGCCCGCACCAGCATGAGCAGGGTCGTGGGAGAGGCCACCGCCCAGGGGGTCGACGGCTCCGGCTCGAAGAGGACGTCCCTGTCGGCCCCGGGCGGACCGGAGGCCTCGGGGAGACGGGTGAGGCGCTGGGCGAGATCGGCGGCGTCGTGCACGAGGCTGGGCACCGGTTCATCGCCGGGAGAACGGTCGGGGAACGTGCGGACATAGAGGTCCTGGAGGAGGCACACCGGGTTGTGCTTGTTCCCCAGTGACAGCGCGGAGGCGTCGACGGAACCGTCGAGCATCTCCCAGGGGGTGAGGGTGGCCGAGGGGGCGCCGCTCAGGACCGGCCACCAACCACTGGAGTCGTGGAGCGCTCGGAGAGAGGACCAGAGGGCGAGGACGTCCTTCTCGGGGACACGGGCGGCGTAGACGGGGGAGCCTGCAACGTCCACCGCGACCCGATCCATCTGCGGGAGCGGGCAGCCGCGCTGCGCGCACGCGGTGCGCAGTACGGGGATCGGCATAGGAAGGTGCATGTCGCGACCCTAGGGAAGCGTGAGGACAAGCAGGGCGGGATCTGACGAAACCGTTGGTGCGCGCGGGGCGGGGACGGCTCCGGGCCGGGTGTCCGGACCGGGCCGGTGAAGGGTGAGGGGAGGCCGGGGGCGGGGAGGCGCAGAGCACAGTGAGCGGGTCCGGATCCGGTTTGGCGTAGGGGATCCGAGCGGCTATAGTCGTCCAGGTCGCTCTGAGCGGGACCGCGAGGTTCAGGTTCGGGCGGCGGTCTTTCTCGGTCGAGGCGAACACCGGTCGGAGCACCGGTGGGCGTGACCACCTCCTTCCGGAATCCGGAACACCCTGGTCCGAGCACCGGCGAAACCATGGCATACTTGCCGAGGTCTTCACGCCGTTCTCGCTCCGGGGAAAACCGGAACAAAGGACGGAATCAGGAAAGAACCGGAACAACCCGCCGATTTGGCGGGCCGGGGAACACCTGATAAAGTAAAGACACAACAAAGCGG
>NZ_JAQFWP010000121.1 GCF_027706745.1 Nocardiopsis suaedae
GCGGCACCGAGCACGCCGACGTTGGCGTTGCAGACCTGCACGGGAACGACCTGCAGGTTCTGGTTGAAGGTCTGGTCGGTCGCCTGGGCGGGAGCGGCCATCATGAGCGCGCCCATCGCGGCACCGGCGACCAGGCCGGCGGCGGAGATCTTGCGGATCACGGGTCGGTCCTCCCTAGACGAGCGTGGAGATGGCGCCGTTGGTGCAGGCGCCGGTGGTCTGCGGCGAGACGACGGGCACGGCGGCACCGAGCACGCCGACGTTGGCGTTGCACACCTGCGCCGGGACGCCCTGCAGGTTGGAGTTGTACTCCTGGTCGGTGGCCTGGGCCGGAGCGGCCATCAGGAACGCGCCCATCGCGGCACCGGCGACCAGGCCGGCGGCGGAGATCTTGCGGATCATTCGGAATTCCCCTCTGGAAAGAACGTCTGGAATCGTCACCCGCCGTTCGACGGGCAGCGCCGCTCTAGCCGACGTTGGTCAGGATCGGGCCGTTGGTGCAGTCGCCCACGACGGTCTGCGGGGACAGGACCGGGACGGCCGCGCCCAGGACCCCGACGTTGGCGTTGCAGACCTGGACCGGGACCCCCTGCAGGTTGGAGTTGAAGTCCTGGTCGGTGGCCTGGGCCGGAGCGGCCATCAGGACGGCGCCCATGGCGGCACCGGCGAGCACGCCGGCGGCGGTCAGCTTCTTCATTGCGATTCCCCCGGAAGGTTCCTAAGGAGGCGGATAGATAAGGGCGCGCCGTGCGGACGCTCCCCCGCGGTGGACGTGAGTAATCATGGGACTACGCAGCGTATTTTGTCAACGCCGAAACGGCGCTTTCAAAATGTCCACTTCACCCTTGTTCGGCAATGGATCCCCAATGCACGGGAAATGCCCCGGCGGATTGCCGCGCCATTTCCGGCATTCCGGGTGCCCGCCCGGCGGGGCCGGGGCGCGGCGCGCAGGGAGGCGGAGGGGGCGGCGTGCCGGACCGGGCGGTCGGAACGTCCCAGCCCCAGGGGTCCAGGCGGCGCGCGGCGGGGTGCGGCCCGGCGCACGCGGGAGCACAGGGGGGACAGGCCCGCCCAGGGGCGTCTGACGGGTTTCGGTCATGCCCATATGCGGGGCCGATGCGGGGCGCCCCGGCGCGCACGGCGGCCGGGCGGAATCGGTCGCGGACCGGTCGGCGGGGCGGCCGGAGGCCGGCCGGGGCCCAGAGGAGGAGTCCGGGGAGCGGGGGAGGAGGGAGCGGAGGGGACGGGGCGTGCCGCGCGGGAGGCAGCGCGGTCGGACCGGCGGCCCCGAGCACGCCCGAGAGCGCGTCGAGCCTACCGAGACCGGCTCCGGGCGCGCAGCCGCTTTCGGCGGTCGGCACGGGAAGCGGGCCGCCCGCGCCCCGCCGCGGTGCCATGTGACACACCCGGCCATCAGGACAGATCGTTGCCCGTGTGTTAGCTTCGTCAGGAGTTGCAGTTGTGAGCCCCTGATGGAACGCCATCGGGAGATCACCGCAGTGACGGGAAAATCGCCGGCTGCGGTTTTCTTCACGTTCCGACAGAGAGGCACCCATATGGCGACCGGTACGGTCAAGTGGTTCAACAGCACCAAGGGCTTCGGCTTCATCGAGCAGGACGGCGGCGGCCCCGACGTCTTCGCCCACTACTCCAACATCCAGGCCACGGGCTACCGTGAGCTGGCCGAAGGCCAGAGCGTGCAGTTCGACGCGACCCAGGGCCCCAAGGGCCCCCAGGCCGAGAACATCACCCTGATCTAAGGGAGCCGCTGCTCCTTCGGGCGGTGGGAGCCCGCGCCACGGGTGCCGGCTCCACCGCTCTCCGCACCTCTTCCGGCCGGTCCTCCGCCGTCGGCCTCCGACCGCACCGGCCCCCCGCGCCCCGGAGACGTCCTCCGGGCGAGCGCGCGCAGATTCTCATTCATCCGGCGTCCCCGGTTCTCTCCTGCGAGGCCTGCAGGGCCTCCCGCCCGGCGAACGCCGTCGGCGAAAGGCCATACATGAGTCATCCGTACCGTCCCGGTACGACCCGCGACCGCCCCTCTCGGAGAGGCGGCCGTCGGCGCCCCCAGACCGGTGGGCGCCCCCAGGGCGGCGGTCGCCCCCAGAACGGCGGGCGCCCGCGCGGCGGCACCCCGTCCGGGGAGTTCGCCCTGCCCACCACCGTCACCCCGGCGCTCCCGCCCGCGGAGTCCTTCGACGCGCTGGACATGCCCGCGCCGCTGAAGCGGACGCTGGCACGGCAGGGCCTGACCACGCCCTCCGAGATCCAGGCGGCCACCCTGCCCAACGCCCTGGCCGGGCGCGACGTCCTGGGCCGCAGCCGGACCGGGTCGGGCAAGACGCTGGCCTTCGGGCTGGCGCTGCTCGCCGCCCTGGACGGGCGCACCGCCGAGCCGCGGCGTCCGCTGGCGGTCGTCCTGGCCCCCACCCGGGAGCTGGCCCAGCAGGTCGCCGACTCCCTGAACCCCTACGCGCGTTCGGTGGGGGTGCGCACGGCCACCGTCGTGGGCGGCATGCCCATCGGCCGCCAGGCGCGCACCCTGCAGCAGGGCGCCCACCTGGTCGTGGCCACCCCCGGACGGCTGCGCGACCTGATGGAGCGCGGCGACTGCGTGCTCGACCGGGTCGAGTCCGCGGTCCTGGACGAGGCCGACCAGATGACCGACATGGGCTTCATGCCGCAGGTCACCGCCATCCTGCAGGAGGTCCCGGCCGACGGGCGGCGCATGCTGTTCTCGGCCACGCTGGACCGCAACGTCGACACCCTGGTCCGCCGGTTCCTGAACGACCCGGTGGTCCACTCGGTCGACCTGTCCGAGGGCGCGGTCTCCACCATGGAGCACCACGTCGTGCACGTCTCCGCCGAGGACAAGAAGCACGTCGCCACCCGGATCGCCGCACGCGAGGGACGGGTGATCATGTTCCTCGACACCAAGCGCGCGGTGGACCGGATGGCCGAGCACCTGCTGGCCAACGGGGTGCTCGCCGCGCCCCTGCACGGCGGGCGCAGCCAGCCCCAGCGCACCCGCACCCTCGCGCAGTTCAAGCGGGGCGACGTGACGGCGCTGATCGCGACCGACGTGGCGGCCCGCGGCATCCACGTGGACGGCCTCGACCTGGTGGTCAACCTCGACCCGCCCACGGACCACAAGGACTACCTGCACCGGGGCGGGCGCACCGCCCGGGCCGGGGAGTCCGGCAGCGTGGTCACGCTGGTGCTGCCGGGGCAGCGCCGCGACGTCGGGCGGCTGATGGACCGGGCCCGCATCCGGCCGCGCACCCTGGCGGGCGGGGCCTCGGACCCGGCCCTGGCCGAGGTGACCGGGGCCCGTGAGCCGTCGGGCGTCCCGGTCACGGTGCGCTCGTCCGCCCCCGAGGAGCGGCGGGGCACCCCGAACCGGCGCGGCGGGTCCGACCGCCGGGGCGGGTCCGAGCGGCGCGGGAGCGGCGACCGCCCCGACGCCCCGCCCCGCCGAGGAGGCCGCGGCCGCCGCCGCTGACCCGAACGCATGAACGGAGCCCCCGCACCGCCGGATTCCACCGGCCGGTGCGGGGGCTCCGTCATTCGCGTCAGTGCCGGGTGTGGGCGTGGCGGGCGTACTGCCAGGGATCGGGCCGCGCGCCGCAGCCCAGGGCGCGGGCACCGCCTCGGCGGACCCGGGCATGGGTGCAGATCCCGTCGACCATGACACCGATCCCCCACCCGAGGGCGGGCCAGACGACCCAGGGGTACCAGGCGCCGGTGGTGACGCCGACCACGAGCCAGATCCCGACGAGCAGGGTCATGACGCCGATGTAGGCGCTGAGGTGGACGCGGAACCCGGTGGTGCCCGGTCGGCCCCGCTCCGGCCGCGCTGTGGGCCGCGCCGCGGAACGGGCGGCGGGGCCGGTGTCCAACCGGTCCACCGGGAGGTCCGCGACCACCGCGTCGAGCTCGCCCGCCGTACGCGCCGCCCACACGTCGTCGAGGCGCCCGTCCAATTCGTCGATGCCGATGTACCCGGCGGCCGCCGCGTCGCTGACGACCGCCGCCGTCCGCTCGCGTTCCCCGTCGCCGACCCGCAGGGACGGGCGGTCCGACCGCGGCGCGGCGGATGAGGTGGAGTCCATGGCGTCCCCCGATTGTCCATTGTGGACGGTCACTACCAGAATGAACCGTCCACAGTGGAGTGTCAAGCCTTGCGGAGGCCCGGGAAGGCGGCGGCAGGAGCGGGACGGGCGTTCGACTCGACGCCCCGCGAGCGGAGCACCGCCCGGAGGGGCGGGCGGCCGTGGGGGCACGGAACTTCACCCCGTATTCGCCGCGGACGGCCACCGACGGCCGGGCCCGGCCGTACAGGGCCGTACACGACGAAAACGCCCTCTGGCCAGCGCATGCGCTGGTCAGAGGGCGTTTTCTCTGGGTGGCAGGTGTAGGGTTCGAACCTACGTAGGCTGAGCCGGCGGTTTTACAGACCGTCGCGCAACCTGCCTTGACCTGCGGCGACGCCCTACTGCGGCGAACTTCACCACGTATTCGCCGCACGGCCCCGTCCGCGGATCGCGCCCCTCACGCGAGGGAGCGCGATCGACGGCGCCCTGCCCCCTCAAGCGCGCGCCAAACGCACACAGAGCCGCTCGGGGTCCGCTCACCCCTTCCGGGGTCGGGTGACCCTACCCCGTCGCTTCTGTGATCTTCTCAGGGCGCTCTGCCGCATGAGGGTCTGCAGCGAGACCGTTTACACTTCCCCCATGGACGCTCGCGAGGAACTCGGGCGGCGGCTGGAGGCCGGAGAGCTTTCCGAGGCGGCCGCAGAACGCGCATTGGCCGCGGCCGAGGACGTCGAGGCGCTGCTGAGCGCCGAGCAGTGGGGCGAAGCGGAGCGCGAGGAGACCCTCGCCTGGATCGACTCCTGGCAGGTCTCGGACGAGGCTCTGACGGACGCCTACCGGTCCTTCGGCATGGAACCGTCCTCCTGATGCCCCAGGGCCGCATTCTCGACCCCAGCGCCCTGCACGACTTCGCCCGCGGCCGCGAGTACGCCCGTGCCCGCGTGGCCGTCGCGCTGCGGTCGCCGGAGGCCCGCCTGTCGGTGCCGGCTGCCGCGCTCGGAGAAGCACTCGGCCGCCTGCCCCTGGCGGGCCGGGAGCAACTGCACCGGCTGTTGTCGCAGAACGGCGTGGTCCTGGACGAGCTGAACGCGGAGACCACCAGGCGGGTCGGGCAGCTGCTGGCGAACGCGCGCGCCCACACCCCAGACCTGGACCTGGTGACGGCTCACGTGGCCTTCGTCGCCCGGGTGCGACTGTGGCCGGTGTTGACCAGCAGCCCACAGACCCTGTTGCGCTTCGACGCGGCCCTGGACGTCGACACCCTGCCCTGAGCAACCACCCACCGCACAACAAGCTCAAGGAAGCTCCGGAGAACGCGAGGCGCGCCTGCCTCACACTCCAAACGCGCGTCAAACGCACATAGATCTACTCAAATCCCACTTTCCTCCCAGGGGGGCGGGTGGCAGCATCCCGTCGCCTCTACGGCCTTCTCAGAGCGCTCTGCGTGCTTGCGGACTTCGCTCGGTCCCACCAGACCACCCATGGCAGACTGAACAGCAGCGAGAAGGGGGACCCCGATGACCACCCAGCCCATCGAGCACCACGACCCCCACGACCCGGCCCGCATCCTCGACCTGCTGCCGACCGACCAGCGCGAGGTGTTCCTCCGCGAGTACCGGGCGGCCGCGGTCAGCGCCGCGCACGAGGTCTGGCGGTACCGCCACCTCCAGGAGCTGCTGAAGCACTGGAGCATGCGCGCCGCCATCTACAGCTCCGCCGGCCACGACGAGAGCCGCCGCCAGGCCGAGACCGGCCTCGGCGAATTCACGACGCTCGACGACCTCGTGGCCGACCGGCAGGACTCGTGAGCGGATACCGGGTCGACTTCACCGCAAAGGCGAGCAGCGAGACGGTCGGACTTCCGCCCCGCGCGTTCAAGGCACTGATCGAGGCCCTCGGAAGGGTCCGCCGGGATCCATGGGGAAGGACGTCCGAGCAGGGGTCGGGCGGAACTGCCTACCGCTGGGGCATGTTCGGAGAGGATGGAATGTTCCTCGCCTACATCGACGAGGACACGAGAATCGTCCGCGTCTACGGACTCACCTGGATCGAATAGCGGGACCGGTTGATCCGGACACTCCATTCGGGGTGCCGGTCTCGACTTTCCTCGACTGCGACAAAAGCGTATCCGGCGTGGGCGGAGTAGGGCTGAGATAGAGATGTCAGCGTCGTAGACCCCTATGAGCCGGCAGGTCAGGCAGGGTGTCAGGCTTGATTCCAAACCGAACCCGGAACCAAGGGCGTGAACCAACCCCGGGACCAACCCGGGAACCAAGGTCCGAACCAACACCCAAGCCGCGGGGCCTAGAGGTTTTCTAGCGTCTCTTCGTCAGGACTCCGAGTGGAGGACTGAGATAGAGATGTCGGCGCCACTGACCCCCATATATATCCAGGTCGCAGCGCCTGTCTCCTTCGATTCCGAGACACCCTCTAAGACACCCCCTAGTGTCCTGAGTCGTTAATTCGTGTGCAGTAGGCAGCGAGGGTTTCGATGA
>NZ_JAQFWP010000122.1 GCF_027706745.1 Nocardiopsis suaedae
GCCGAGCCGCCGCCCACCCGCACCGCGAGCAGCCCGCCACCCGGCAAGCAGGCCCAGGAAACCGCCCCGCTCGCGCCGTCGCCGCCAACCACCCCGCACCCCGACCACCCGCCGCCCGGCCGGGGCCCGTCAGCGGGGCACCCGCCGAGCCGCCGCCCACCCGCACCGCGAGCAGCCCGCCACCCGGCAAGCAGGCCCAGGAAACCGCCTCGCTCACGCCGTCGCCGCCAACCACCCCGACCACACACACGCCCGGCGGCCGACAACGCCACCGCTTGGGCCGCCGACCTTCGTCGTCGCCGCCAACCACCCGGCACCCCAGGGGCCCGGCGCCCGGCCAGAGCCCGTCAGCGGGGCACCAGCCGAGCCGCCCACCCGCACCGCGAGGAACCCGCTGCCCGGCAGGCAGGCCCGGGGAACCGCCCCGCTTCCACCGTCGCCGCCGACTGCCCCGCACCCCCACGGCCCGGCGGACGGCCGGGGGCCGTAAGCGGGGTACCCGCCCTTCCCGTCGCCGCCGAACACAAGGACCACGCACATGCCGGGCGGTCGACAACACCGCGGGGAGGGCTGCCGACCTTCGTTCTCAGCGTCCTCTGACCCCACCGACCCGGCCTCGGTCATGACTGCGATACCCCACCCCCTAATCCACCGAAAGGGCGGCACATTCACCCAGACCACCTCGCAGGCCCACCGAACCGGACGCACTCCACACAGGACTACATTCGTGACAATACGTCATTTTCAACAACGCTCCGTATCTATTCCACTAGCGTGGTGCCATGGACATCACCCCCCTGTTGTGGTCCATCGCCTTCCTCCTGCTCGCCGCGCTCGGTGTGCTGCTGGTGCGCGCATTCGGGGTCACCCGAGAGGACTGCGAAGGGCCCATCGGCACCTTCATCGGCCCCTTCCTCCTCGCCGTCTACCTCATTGCCCTGGCCATGGGACTTGTCATCGGCTGGGACCACTACCAACGGGCCGGTGCCGACGCCTCGGACGAGGCCTCGTCGGCCATCGACGTGTACTGGGGCACCCAGGCCTACTCCCCTGGGGACGCCGAGCGGGTACGCGCCGCCACCCGGGACTACGTGACCGCGGTGACCGAGAAGGACTGGCCGGTCATGCGCGAAGAGGGCGAGCTGAGCCCCGAGGGCGACGTGGCCATGACCCGGTTGCGCGCCGCCGTGGAGCAGGCCGCGGTCGGCAACGGCATGCCGGAGGTCGACCGCCTTGCCGCCCTGGAGGAGACGAGCACGCTGATGAATCAGCGCATGATGCGCGCTGAAACGGCCGGCGAGAGCGTGCCGCTGGGGTTGACCGTCACCGCGGCACTGTCCGGGCTGGCCGTGGTCGTGTTACCGCTGGCCATGGGAACTCAGGGGTCACGCACGAGGGTTCTGTGGGGCACGGTCGCCGGGCTCACGGTCGTCATCTCCGTGGCGGTGATGCTCACTCTGAACAACCCCTACCGCGGGCTGCTGGAGGCGGGTACGGACCCGTACGAGGACGCGGTGGCCGAATTCGACCGGATCGACGAACTACCGCCGCCCACGTAGAACGCGTTCGGCGGGGTGCGCCCCGGTGCCCGAGCAGGCACCGGGGCGCACCCCGTCATAGGCCCTGCCGGACCGGGCAGCGCCGGGCGGCGCCGGGCAGCGGGGCGGCGAAGCACCGGGACCCGTCGCAGTCCGCCGGAGCCGCAGAGATTTCGGAGCCCTGGCCGCTTGGCGGCGGTCAGGGCTCCGAGAGTCAGGGGTGGTTACCGGGCCCTGGCCCGGAACCGGCACCGCCCCCCTTCCGCCCCGGTGGTCGACGCCTCTCACCCCCTGGAGCTGCGGGAGCGGGCCACACCGGCGGCCGTCACGGCGACGACCACGGCGAGCAGGACCATGAGCCGCTCGGGTGTGAACGCCCCGCTCTGCTCATTGGGCCCCTGGGCGGCCGGCAGGAGCGGCACGGCTTCGTGCGACTCGGGCTCCTCCGTCTCCTCAGGTTCCGGCCGTTCCGGCGGTTCCGGGGACGGCTCGTCGGTCGGCTCCTCAGACGGCGCGGGAGCCGGGGCGGGCCGTTCCTCAGGGGCGGGAGCCGGAGGATCGGCCGGGGCCACAGGGGGCGGCGCTTCCCGCTCGGGCGGGGGCTCCGGTGCGGGTTCGGCGGGCGGTTCCTCCGGCGGCTCCTCCGGAGGGTCATAACCGGGAGGCGGTTCCTCGGGAGGCGGTTCCTCGGGAGGCGGTTCCTCGGGAGGCGGTTCCTCGGGAGGCGACTCCGGCGGCCGCTCCGGCGGGTCATAACCCGGCGGAGGCTCTTCCGGCGGCTCCTCAGGCGGGGGTTCCGGTCCCGGGTCCGGCGGAGGCGGGTCGTCGCAGTATCCGGGGGCGTTGATCCCGATGCAGACGTCGACCCCGACGTGCAGGCCGCCCGCGGAGGCCGAAGCGGAGCCCTGCACCCCCGCACCCGCCCCCACCGCGGGGCCCACCCCGGAGCCGCCGGTGCCGCCCGGCGCCCCGCCGCCCTGCTCCGACGGCCCCGGATCCGGGGCCGAGTCCTGAGCCCCCGCCGACGGCGGGGCCGCGTCCACGGGAGCGGCGTCCGCAGGGACGGCCCCCGCGGGAACGGCGTCGGCGAATGCGGCGTCCGCAGGGGCGACCGCCCCGGCCGCGCACGCAAAGGCCACGACGGCGGCCGCGACAGGCGGCGCCGGGAGGGGGTCGGGCACGGGGAATCCTCCACGATCTCGAAACGTCGTGATACGAGCGCACACGGTAGTGCGGCGCCGGGCGCGGTACCGGCGATTTCGGAGAATCGGCCGCATACGGTCTCGCACGGACACCCCTCGGCGGAGCGCGGACACGGTCTACCCCGGGGTACCCCCACCCCCTCACCACCCCTCACCACCCCTCACCACCCCAGACCGCCACCCGGACGGATTTTTGACACCGCGTCCTTTTCATCATGGAGAGCCGAATCCCCCTCCCCTCCTCCGATTCCGACGCCTTCCCCACACCCGCCCCATCAGACACGCCGGGAAATCGCGCCACCCATCTTCACTTTCCGCAGTCAAGTGACTACTCTTTGTGCTTGTCGGAGGGAGGGACCGGACCACGTCCGAAACCCGCCCGACACCCGACTCATCGTGGACAAGGAGAACCGGCATGAAGAAGACGTTCGCACTCGCCGCGCTCACCGCCGCCGCCGCGGGCGCGGTCCTGGCCGCCGCCCCCGCCGCCTCGGCCGGGGACAGCTACGCCCTCATCAACGGCGACGTCGCCCCGTGCGCCGTCGCGCCCTGGAACTGGGAGGGACCGGTCGACATCCTGACGCTGACCGGCGACTACAACGCCTGCCAGAAGTACGGCATCACGCACGGCGGCTGACCCGCCCCGCACACCCGACCCGCACCGACAGACGACCACGAGGAACACCATGAAGAAGGCCTTCGCCGTCGCGGCCATCGCCGCCGGCGCCCTCGCCGCCACCGCTCCCGCCGCGGCCGCCCACAGCGGCGACAGCTACTCCGGCGTCAACGGGGACGCCCTCAACTGCACCGGCCTGCCCTGGAACTGGGAGGGCTTCGTCGACGTGCTCACCCTGACCGGGGAGTACGACGCCTGCAAGACCACGGGCGTCACCTACGGCCCCTGACCCGGCACGCCGCGGGCCGCCCTCCCTATCCGTCCGGAGGGCGGCCCTCGCGTGTGACCGCCCCCGCCCCACCGATCCGCACGCCTGCGAACCGAACAACCTCACTTTGCGCTACATCTACGCACCTCTGGGTAATCAAACCAGCGGCCGAGGGCCCCTCAGGGCCCACACATCGACCGGAAGAGGACGCGCGCAATGACCGAACTCGAGGAGACCCGGGCCGAGCAGCGCGCCCTGGAGGCGCTCAGCCCGTTCGAGTTGAAGAACCGCCTGATCCAGCGCGCGGGCGAGCACGACCGCGCGGCCCCCCGCGACCGGCACCAGGCCGACACGATGCTCAACGCCGGGCGCGGCAACCCCAACTGGACGGCGCTGCCGCCGCGCGAGGCCTTCTTCCTGCTGGGCCGGTTCGCCATCGCCGAGGCCCGGGAGGACTGGCACGAGTGGCCCGCCCTGGGCGGCATGCCCCGCGCCGAGGGCATCTCCGAGCGGTTCGACCTCTACCTCGACCAGAACGCCGGGGAGCCGGGGGCCGACCTGCTCCGGCGGATCGTGCGCACCGTGCCCGAGGTGCACGCGGACGCGGTCGTGCACGAACTGGTCGACGGGGTCATCGGCGACAACTATCCGGCGCCCGACCGGATGCTGCCCTTCTGCGAGAAGGCGGTGGGCGAGTACGTCGCCCGCGCCATGGGCGGCAGGGCCCCCAAGGGCGGCTTCGATCTGTTCGCCACCGAGGGCGGGACCGCGGCGATGTGCTACGTGTTCGACTCGCTGCAGGCCAACCGGCTGCTGCGGCGGGGCGACCGGATCGCGCTGATGACGCCGATCTTCACGCCCTACCTGGAGATCCCGCGCCTGGAGCGGTACGCGTTCGACGTCACCGAGGTCAGCGCCTCGCGCGGTGTCGACAACGGCTTCCATACCTGGGCCTACGACGACTCGGAGATCGACAAGCTCGCCGACCCCTCGATCCGGATGCTGTGCCTGGTGAACCCGTCCAACCCGCCGTCGGTGCGGCTGTCGGACCGGGCGCTGGAGCGCATCGCGGGCATCGTGGAGAACCACAACCGCGACCTGGTGATCGTCACCGACGACGTCTACGGCACCTTCCTCGACGGGTTCACCTCGCTGATGGAGGCGGCGCCGCGCAACACCATCGGCGTCTACTCGTTCTCCAAGTACTTCGGGGCCACCGGCTGGCGTCTGGGCGTGGTCGCGCTGAACCCCGACAACACGGTGGACGAGCAGATCGCGCGGCTGGGCCCCGAGGAGGCGCGGGCGTTGGAGGAGCGGTACTCCTCCATCACCACCGACGTGCCGGGCCTGGGGTTCATCGACCGGATGGTGGCCGACAGCCGTGCCGTCGCCCTGAACCACACGGCGGGGCTGTCCACCCCGCAGCAGGTGCAGATGGCGCTGTTCGCCCTGTTCGACATGGTCTCGGGCGAGGTCGAGTACCGGCGCCCCACCCGGGAGATCCTGTCCCGGCGGCTGGCCGCGCTGTCCGAGGGGCTGGGCGTGGACCTGCCGGACGACCCGCTGCGCGCCGGCTACTACGTCGAGCTGGACCTGCTGCACTGGATCGGCCGGAAGTGGGGCGAGGACTTCGCCCGCTGGCTGCGGACCGAGTACGAGCCCGTCGACCCGGTGCTGCGCCTGGCCGAGGAGGACGGGGTGATCGTGCTCAACGGCGGCGGGTTCGACGGGCCCGACTGGTCGCTCCGGGTGTCGATGGCCAACCTCGACCACGGCGCCTACGGGCGCATCGGCCGCGCCCTGCGGACGATCTGCGAGGAGTACCACCGCCGCTACACCGGCGGCGCGTCCGCCTCCTGACCGACGCCGGGGAACGAGGAGGGGCCCATGGGCGCCCGGCTCACCGGCCTGTTCACGCAGACACCGGAGATCGCCCTGTTCACCGCGCTGGCCGCGGGGTACGCGGTCGGCCGGATCCCGTTCGGGACGATCCGGCCGGGCGGCATCCGCGGCACCCTGCTGGCGGCGCTGGTCATCCTCGCTGCTGGTCATCCTCGCTGCTGGTCGGGCGGCACCTGCTGAAGATCGAGCTGCCGGTGGGCGCGGTGGCCGGGCAGCGGTGCTCCGCCCCGGCGATCAGCCAGGTGGTGAGCACGGCGGACAGCAACGTGCCGATGCTGTCCTACACGATCGCCTACGCCATCTCCAACATCCTGCTTCCGTTCACCGGCCCGGTGATGATGGCGCTGGCCGGAGCGGTGGTGTGAACGCCGGGGGCGGCTCTGGGAGGGTCGGCGCATGAGCGACGACATCCGGCTGATGCGCGTGTACGACGCGGAGGGGGACGGTGGGCCGACGGAGGGACGGGTGTTCCTGGTGGACCGCCTGTGGCCGCGCGGGGTGCGCAAGGATGCCCTGCACTTGGACGGATGGCTCAAGGACGCCGCACCGAGCCCGGAGCTGAGGACGTGGTTCGGCCACGACCCGGCCAAGTGGCAGGAGTTCTCGGCCCGGTACGAGCAGGAGTTGGAGGGGCGGCCCGAGGCGGCCGACCCGATCCTGTCGGCGCTGGACGAGGGCCCGGTGACGCTGCTCTACGCGGCGAAGGACACCGAGCACACGCACGCCCTGGTGCTGCGGGACTTCGTGCGGTCCCGCAGGGAGGGCGGGAACGGCGGCGGGGGCGGGGACTGAAGCGGGTCAGGGGCCGCGCCCAGCGGCGGGCGTTCCTTGAGGCCGACCCGGTGGGGGCTGTCGCATGAGGAGCAGGCCGACCGGCTCGCCGCCGACTGCCCGGACCGCGAGCGGCGCCGGCCCCGCACCCGGGCGGCCGGGCCCGCCGACGACCGGGTGCACCT
>NZ_JAQFWP010000123.1 GCF_027706745.1 Nocardiopsis suaedae
GATCATCGAAACCCTCGCTGCCTACTGCACACGAATTAACGACTCAGGACACTAGTCCACTTATCGGCGCCACACGGATCATTCCCCTGGTTGTGGACAAGTACAGCATCCGACCCTGCCTCGGCATAGTAAGTCTGGAGACCTTCAACTGTAAGGTTATGTACTTCCTCATCGGTCGCGGCGCGAACATCGACTGCGGAAACCTGCTGCCAGGTACCGGCTGATGTACGCAGCCAAGTTCCCGAGGATAGATCGGCGGCATCGACCCACTCTGCGCGGTCAGGAACCCAGAACGGGTGCCCGTCGGTCGCGGTGACCGTGGCGACCGTGCCCTCCTCGTTCGTCACGGTGATGTCGACGAGCGTCTTCTCGCCCTCGCCCACGATGGTCGCGGTGACCGGGCGCGGCCCCTCCTCACCCGTCAGCGGGTCGAAGGCCCACACCTCGTCCCCGACCCCGATGCTTTCGATCGGCGCCGTGGAACCGTCGGCCATGAGGACACCGGTGCCCGGAACGAAGCTGTTGGAGGCACACGTGATGCCGTCCTCATCCTGATCCTCGTTCTTCTCATCCTTCGGGGCGTCTTCGGAGTCTTTGGCTCCGCCCCCGCCACCGTTCCGGCCTCCGCCATCAGCGTCCGGCATCCAGCGGAGGATCTTGGCCGGCCACAGGTAGGGCGCGTACGTGACGGCGTTGACTGCGAACTGGGCGGCCGACCTCCCGTACTCGCCCTCGTTCCACGGATCCCGCACCGCATCAGGGAAGAAGAGGTCTCCGATCCCGACGGGCGACTCCATGTTCAGGTAGCGGGCGTTGTCCCAGTACAGACCCCAGGCCGCTGCGAGGGGACCTTCGTTCTTCCAGGTCTCGTCGAACCGCTCACGGCTCTCCGCGGCGCTGGATTTCAGCTGGTCCCACTCGTCCAGGGCCCATTCCTGGGTCTGTTCGGCGGTCTGCTTCGCCGTCTCGATGGGATGCAGGAAGGACTGCTTGGCGTCCTCGACGGTGTCCTCACCGATGGACTTCAGCTCCTCGCCGAAGCCTTGGGCCTGATCGGCGGTCTCGCTCGCCCACTCGCCGAAGCCGACCTCCTCGACGCGGTAGCCGCCCGGATGGAAGCCGGTCGTGATACCGCCGGGATTCCCGAGCCCCAGAGGACTGACCATGGCGTCTTCAGGAGGCCCGGCCGAGAACTGCCAGTCGGCGGGGACGAAGGGCTCGCCACCACTTCCGGAGTCCCCGCCCGGCATACCGTTGTCCTCGCCGTCGGCACCGGGACCATCGCCGGAAGAGGGACCGTCGCCCCCGGTCGGCTCACCAGTGATCGCGGCGGCGATGTTCTCCTGGATCGTTTCGGCCATGCGCTCGGTGAAGGCCGCGTTGAGCAGCACGGCGATGATCGCGCCGATGAGGACGGTGACAGCGGCGTACTCGACGTAGGACGCGCCGCGCTCCGGGTCATGTATTCGCGTCAGCATGAGGGAGGTGAGGGGCGGGAGGCGGGTGGGCTTCAGCGACGGAACATGTAGGCGCGTGAGGGTTTCATCAGCACCAGGACCACGAGCGCGATCGGCCAGAGCATCTGGATGACCCAACGCGCGGTCTCCTGCGCGTTGCTCAGTGCGATGAGGGCGATGAATGCGCAGAAGAGCATGTACGGCCAGAACACGAGGTGTCCTCCACGCTTGAGCAGGAGTCCCAACGCGAGGGAGGCCACACCGGGGATCACGAAGAAGAAGGTCACCGCGGCCAGCATCGCGTTGGAGCTCGCGCCCCAGGACGCGAGCGTCCCCGCCGCCCCGATGAAGGACAGTCCGGTGAAGGCGAACAGGATGATGCGGGCGGCCTTGAGCTGGGTGGGCATCTGGGCGGCCATGTGGCCGGGGCTCCTCTCCTCGCAGTGACCATCGCTCGTGACCGGGCGGTCACAGGTCAAACGCACGCGACTCTATAGGGGCGTAGTGCCAAACCGGGGAGATGAGGCGCCCCAAAGTGACCATGGGGCTACTCACAGCCTTCTGAACAGGGCGAACGATGGTGTCCGAATCTGGTCACGACTGGTGGTCGTTCGGACACATGGGGCACCGGCGGGTAGGCCGGGCCCCACGAGCATCTCGTCTAGCGGTCGTCCTTTAGCGCTCTTAAGAACGCCGCCCACGCGCCGCTCGGGAACTCAAGGTGCCCGCTGCTCCGGTTCATCGTGTCGCGGACGGCGCTCGCCCCGGGGAGGTCGGCGACCTCGACGCACGCGCTCTCATTGGCGCTGTAACCGGACTTGCGGAATTGATGCATCGAACCTGTTCTCCTCACCTACTCTATGAAGCTTCGCAGGTAAGCCGCTGAGTCCGCCTTGGGGAGGGCGTCCATACAGACGTGCTCGAAAGCCGTCCGGTACCCGGCCACCTGCGCGGCCTCTTCCAAGTACAGCCCCTCCGAGCGGGTCTCCAGGTAGACGATCGACGGGTCGATGTCTTCGGCGTAGTCGAGGATGACCATGGAGCCGTGCGTCGAAGCGTGGAGCCCCGCCGGTATCGGCAGCACTTGAACAGTGCCGGTATTGACCGCTTCAACCTGCTCGACGAGGTGGTGGAACTGTTCCCGCGCGATGCCGGGCATCGCAGCGATCCTCAGCAGGACGTTCTCGTCGATGACGACCTGAAATCGGGGGCGTCGTCGCGCTGAAGGAGCTTCTGCCGTTCCAGCCGGGCGTTCACCGTCCGCTCGATCTCGGCCTCGGTCCTGGCCGGAACGACCCTGGCAGTGGCGGCCGCATAGTCGGCCGTCTGCAGCAATCCCGGAACCACGATCGGCTGGTAGGAGGAGATCACCGAGGCCTCGGCCTCGAAGGCCACGTAGAGATCGCTGAAGAGCGGCCCGACCTCCCCTGGGGGGCGCCATCTCCACTCCGGCCTCCGCCGCCCGCCGCGAAAGGGCTCCGCGATGAGCGTCACCGACGCCGCCCCTCGCCTCGAAGGCGACTCCTACTCCCGCTTCGTCGAGCTCGCCCTCCGCTACACCCGCTGGGGCCTCGGCTACACCTCCGACGGCACCGCGCTCCTGTTCACCGCCGCGCACGGCGGCCACGACGTCGGCTTCTCCTGCCGCGACCTAGACGTCTTCGCCGCCTGCTCGCCGCCACCGACCGCTGCCTGGCCGACCTGCCCCGGCCCCGTGTCCGCCGCTACCTCGACGCCCACGAGCGCCGGGCCGCCCACCGCCAGGCCCACGACCTCCGCGCCTTGACCTCCCTTGCTCGGCGCCTGGGCCGCGACCAGCTCCAGGACGCTCTGTCCCGGTCCTCGACGTTCCGCTGTGGATGGTCCCGATGACCCGCCCGGTCCGCATCACCGATCCGGCACCCGGCACGGTCCGCCTGGACCCCGCCTCCGACGACGAGGTCCGCCTGATCCTCGCCCCCGGCGTCCACCCGGTCCTCCGGCTCGGCCGCCACGACCGCGCCGACCTCCAGTACGACTACCTCCAGCGCCTGATGCGCCAGCTCGGTGCCGCCCGCCGACTTGTCCACAGCCCCGAACCTCTCTCCCACCCCGCCACCGGAATCGGCGAGGGTTGAGCCGAACGACCACAGCGCACCGGCCCCACCGCCTCCCCGCGGGGGCCGGTGCCTCCCCGGCCGCCCGCGGGGAAGAGGGGCTCCCGGTCCCCGTCCCCGACCGGGAGTTCCCCGCGGGCGGCCCCACCACCTTTCGAGAGCACCCAGGCTCGCCGAGTTACGTCTGGTGGGCGGAATTCGGGTCTGAATTCCGCCCACCAGACGTAACTCGGCGAAGTCGTCTACCTCCGTCGCGATCTCGCGACGCGGTACAGGTGCTCTTGGGCCCGGCCAGGGGCACGGTGGGAAGGTCCTGGCCCGCCGCCCCGAACGCCCGACGGACCTCGGCGACCACCTCGGGGAGCAGCCGTGCGCGCGTCCGCTTGGTGCGGACGAAGTACCGGTATCCGGCCGCCTCGATCCGGTGGCGCCGCTCCGCGTCGGGTTCCCTCCGGGCGGCGTGGCACTCCCCGTCGTACTCGATGACGGTGCGCACCTGCGGGTATGCGAGGTCCGCGAAGAAGGTCCGCCCTCGGATCCGGAGTTCGTACTGGACCTCGGGAACCGGAAGGCCCGCGGCGACGAGGTCGGCCAGCAGCCGCGACTCCACGGGGGATTCGACCCTGGGACCGGCCAGCCCGACCGTCGCGACGGCGCGTCGGATGCCCCGCATTCCGCGGAAGCGCGGCTGGGAGGCAAAGCGCAGGAACTCAGCCGGGATGAGGAGCGGCGTCAGGCCTTCGTTGCCGGCCCGCACCGCGAGTAGCGTGTTGAGGGTGGCCACGCCTTCCCGGATGCCCCCGGCAGTGCGGGCGGTGAGCTCCAGAGCGGTGCGCACGGGTGCTGTGAGGCGAATTGCGTGGTGAACAGCCACATCGCACGGGAGGACTCCGGCGCGATGGATGTCGGCGCCGGGCAGGGCGGGGACCCGCTCTCCGCCGGGAACCATCGCCGCAACCGGCGCACCGGAGGCTCCGTAGTCGGCGCCGAGGAGCCGCGCCGCGGTGGTACCGCTGATCACCGAACCGGGCGGAAGGCGGAGGAGAAGCCCTGCCGCTCGGGTGCGCAGCGAGTCGGGGTCGGCGTCGGCGTGGGCGTACACGTCAGGCCACAGGGGCACGAAGGAGTCACCTCTCAACTGCCTACGGGTGACCGCCTCCGACCGTCTGGCCTCAGAGCCCCGAAACGGGCGGCAACGGAATTCGGGCGGGACAGCGGTAGCACGCCTTGCCATGGTCCGATGGTGATGCCCCTTGCGGCCACGTGGTCATCAGTCACCGTCCCTGTGGAAACAGGGCGAGAGATCGTCCCCAGGCCCGCTAATCGTCTTCTGGAGAGTGCGGATCCTCCAAGCGCGGGATGACCGGGGTCAGGTGGTCGTCGCTCTCCCGCGTGAGCCGCCCGCGTCTCATCGCGAGCACGTGGAAGGTGTTCCCCTCCTCGCCGTTCTCCTCGTCATCGTGGTAGTACAGCAGCCCGTAAGAGCCGGGGGCGACGGACCCGACGCGTTCGAAGAGGTCGAAGACCTCGTCGGCCTCGGTGGAGCGCCGGTTGAGCAGGCCGCCCACGTGGAGGAACGGTTGTCCGTTGATCCACCGGAGGTCGACGAGGGATGACCCCCCGGACGCCGACGCCACCAATCGGCGGAGGCGCTCCCCGTCGGGTCCATCCGCTCGTTCCTCGTCCGGCCCCTGGATCGCGATCCAGCCGTGGAACTCGAACACCTCTGCTCCTCACCCGGTGCGGCTTCGTCTTCGTCCTTCACGGGAGCCGACCGTGGACGGCGGCCCAGGGCGCGATCCGGTCCCGGGCCCAGACGGGATAGGCCTGGAGGGAAACCTCTAGTGTCCTGAGTCGTTAGTTCGTTGGCGGCTGTAGGGTGGGGTGATGCCTGG
>NZ_JAQFWP010000124.1 GCF_027706745.1 Nocardiopsis suaedae
GACCAGCAGGTCAAGGTGCGCGGCTTCCGCATCGAACTCGGCGAGGTCGAGGCCGAACTGACCCGGCTGCCGGGCGTCGCCCAGGGCGCCGTCGCCGTCCGCGAGGACACCTCCGGCCAGGCCTACCTGGCCGCCTACACCGTTCCCGGGCCGGGCGCGCCGCCCGGACCGTCCGCCCTGCGGGCGGCCATGGCCGAGCGTCTGCCGGACTACATGGTCCCGTCGGTGTTCACGGCCCTCGACGCGCTCCCGCTCACCGAGAACGGCAAGATCGACCGCAAGGCCCTGCCCGCCCCCGACGCCGCCGGGTCCGGGCCCGCCGCCGACCGCGAACCCCGCACCGGCCTCGAACGCGACCTGTGCGCCGTCGCCGCCGACGTCCTCGGCCTGCCCGCGGTCGGCGTGCACGACGACTTCTTCGCCCTCGGCGGCCACTCCCTCTCCGCCGCCCGCGCGGCCAACCGGGTGCGCGCCGCCCTCGGCGCGGACATCACCGTCCGCGACGTCTTCGACGCCCCCACCCCGGCCCGCCTGGCCGCCCGCATCGAGGAGCGGGGCGAGCCCGGCCGCCGCCCCCGCCCCGCGCTGACCGCGCGCACCGGCCCCGCGCCCGCCGAGGCCCCCGCCTCGGCCGAACAGGTCCGGCTGTGGCTGCTCGACGGTATGGGCCCCGGCTCCGACGCCTACAACGTGCCGTGGGCTTTGCGCATCAAGGGGCGCCTGGACGCCGGCGCCGTGAACGCCGCCCTGCGCGACGTCCTCGTCCGCCACGCCGTCCTGCGCACCCGCCTGGTGCCCGGACCGGCCGGAACCGAGCCGGTCCAGCGCGTCCTCGCCCCCGAGGACCTGCCCGAGAGCGTCCTGACCGTCGACGCCGCCCCCGCCGAAGAGGTGCCCGCGCGCGCCGACCGGGCCGCCCGCGCACCGTTCGACCTGGCCGCCGACCTGCCTTCGCGCTTCACCCTCTTGCGAACCGGGGACGATGAGCACCTGCTGCTCGCCGTCTTCCACCACGCCGCCGTGGACGAGTGGTCGCAGGAGCCCTTCCTCCGCGACCTCGACACCGCCTACCGGGCCCGCGCCGCCGGAGCCGCCCCCGGTTGGGCGCCGCTTCCCGTCCAGTACACCGACTACGCCGTCTGGCAGCGGGAGCTGCTCGGCTCCCAGGACGACCCGGACAGCAGGGCCGTGCGGCAGCGGGAGTTCTGGCGCCGGGCCCTGGACGGGCTTCCGGCGGAGCTGCCGCTGCCCGCCGACCGGCCCCGGCCCGCGGCCCCGTCGGCCACCGGGGGAGTTGTGCGGTTCGCCGTCTCCGCCGAACTGCGCCGCGCCGCCGACGCCCTCGCCACCGCGTCGGGCGCCACCCGCTTCATGGTGCTGCGCTCGACCCTGGCGGTGCTCCTGCACCGGATGGGCGGGGGCGACGACATCCCCCTGGGCACGCCGGTCACCGGGCGTTCCGACGAGGCGCTGCACGACGCGGTCGGGATGTTCCTCAACACGCTGGTGCTGCGCACCGACCTGTCGGGCGATCCCGGCTTCGCCGCGCTCCTGGAGCGGGTGCGCGCCGCCGACCTGGCCGCCCACGGCAACGCCGACCTCCCCTTCGAGGACGTCGTGGACGCCGTCGACCCGGCCCGGGCGCCGGGCCGCAACCCGCTGTTCCAGGTGATGGTCTCCCAGCAGACCCGCCCCGACGGCGCCGAGGGCCTGTTCGGTCTGCGCACGCGCCTGGACGACCAGGTGATCGACAGCGCCAAGTTCGACCTGGAGTTCGCGTTCATCGAGCGCCCGGGCCGCGACGGGCTGGACGCCGTCGTCCGCTACGCCTCCGCCCTGTTCGACCGTCCCACCATCGAGGACCTGGCCGAACGCTTCACCCGGCTGCTCGGCGCGCTCCTGGCCGACCCGCGCCGCCCTGTGTCGGCGGCCGAGGTGCTGCTGCCGCGCGAGCGCCGGGCGCTGGAGTCGGCCCGGTCGGCCATGACCCGCCCGGTGCGGAATCGGACGTTGGCGGGGTTGGTGTCGGAGGGGGCGGTGGATCCGTCGGCGACGGCGGTGGTCGCGCCTGACGGCACCCGGGTGTCGCGTGGTGTGTTCGATGCGCGGGTGAACCGGCTTGCCCGTGAGCTGGTGGCGCGTGGTGCCGGGCCGGAGTCGGTGGTGGCGGTGGCGTTGCCGCGTTCGGTGGATCTGGTGGTGGCGCTGCACGCGGTGGTGCGTGCGGGTGCGGCGTATCTGCCGTTGGATCCGGAGCTTCCTGCCGAGCGCCTGGCCGCCATGCTCGACGACGCCCGGCCCGCGGCCGTCGTCACCGATGCCGCGACCAGGGGCGCCCTGCCCGGCCCTGACCTTCTGCCCGCCGACCTGCCCGACGTGCTCGACCTCGACGATGCCCGTGTCCAGGGCCGCCTGGAAGTGCGCTCCGCCGCCCCGCTGACCGACGGTGACCGGCGCGGCCGTCTCGACCCCCGACACCCGGCGTATGTGATCTTCACGTCGGGGTCGACGGGGCGTCCGAAGGGTGTGGCGGTGCCGCACGGGGCGATCGTGAACCGGTTGGAGTGGATGCAGGGGGCTTACCCCCTTTCCCATGGGGACCGTGTGTTGCAGAAGACTCCGGCGTCGTTCGATGTGTCGGTGTGGGAGTTCTTCTGGCCGTTGGCGGTGGGTGTGCCGTTGGTGGTGGCCGAGCCCGGTGGTCACCGGGACCCGGCTTACCTGGCGGGGCTGGTCCGGTCCCGGGGGGTGACGGTCTGCCACTTCGTCCCCTCCATGCTGCGCATCTTCCTCGACGAATGGGAATCGGCCGCCGAAAGCGGTGACGGTCGCACCGACCTCCCCTTGCGAACCGTGTTCGCCTCCGGGGAGGCGTTGGGCGCGGACACGGCGCGCCGGTTCCGGGCGGTGCTTCCTGGTGTGGAGCTGTTCAACCTGTACGGGCCGACCGAGGCGGCCGTCGATGTCACCGCTTTCGACGCCGCTTGGACGCCTGAGGGGGCCGGGTCGGTCCCGATCGGCCATCCGGTGTGGAACACCCGTGTCCACGTTCTGGACGTGTCGCTGAACCCTGTTCCGGACGGTGTTCCGGGTGAGCTGTACCTGGCGGGGGCGCAGTTGGCGCGCGGGTACGCCGGTCGGCCGGACCTGTCGGCGGACCGGTTCGTGGCCTGCCCCTTCGGCGCGCCGGGTGAGCGCATGTACCGCACCGGCGACCTGGTGCGGCGCCGCGACGGCGGCATCGAGTTCCTCGGGCGCACCGACTTCCAGGTCAAGATCCGAGGGCAGCGCATCGAACTCGGCGACGTGGAGACCGCGCTGCGCTCGCTGCCCGGCGTCGCGGACGCCGTCGCCACCGCCCGACCGGGGCCGGGAGGCGAGGCCCGCGTCATCGGCCACGTGGTGCCTGCCGGTGACGGCCCCGGCCTCGACGATCTGCGCACCCGCCTGACCACCCTCCTCCCCGCGGCCATGGTCCCCGAGGTCCTCGTCCTCCTGCCCGAACCGCCCCTCACCCCCAGCGGCAAGCTCGACCGCAAGGCCCTGCCCGACCCGCCCGCCGCCGCGCACACCGGCCGCACCGGCGGCCGCCCTCCGGCCGGAGGCGCCGAGCGCACCGTCGCCGACGTCTTCGCCGACGCCGTCGGCGTCCCCGTCGAGCACGCCGACGACGACTTCTTCGCCCTGGGCGGCAACTCCCTGGCCGCCGCCCGCGCCGCCAACCTGCTGCGCGGCCGCTTCGGCGCGGACGTCCGCGTCACCGATGTGTTCGAGGCGCCCACCCCCGCCGCCCTGGCCGCCCGGCTCGGCACCTCCACCGAGGACCGCCCCCCGCTGCGCCCCGGCGCCGCCGACGCCTACGGCGGCCCAATCCCGCTCACCGGCGGGCAGCGCGGCATGTGGGCCGCCGCCCGGGTCGCGGGGGCCGAGGCCGCCTACAACGTGCCGTGGGTGCTGCGCGGCCGTGGCGACCTGGACACCCGCGCCCTGGGGCGGGCCGTGCGCGACGTCGCCGCCCTCCACGAGGCCCTGCGCACCGTCTTCCCCGCCTCCGGCGGCGCGTCCGGAGGGGAGCCCGTGCAGCGGGTCCTCACCCCGGAGGAGGCGCCCGACCCGGTGGAGGTGGTCGACGCCCGCGCCATGGGCGGCGCGGCCGCCGAGGACCTCCTCGCCCGGGCCGCGCGTCGCCCCTTCGACCTGGAGCGCGAACCGGCCTTCCGGGTGACCGTGCTGCGCACCGGTGACCGGGCCTACACTCTGTTGTTCCTCTTCCACCACATCGTCGTGGACGAGTGGTCGCAGGAGCCGTTCCTGTGGGACCTGCAGGCCGCCTACCGGGCGCGCACCCGGGGCGAGGCGCCCGGCTGGGGGCCGCTGCCGCTCCGCTACGCCGACTATGCCGTCTGGCAGCGGGAGCTGCTCGGCTCTCAGGACGACCCGGACAGCAGGGCCGCGCGGCAGCGGGAGTTCTGGCGCCGGGCCCTGGACAGGCTTCCCGACGAGATCGCCCTGCCCTCCGACCGGCCGCGGCCGCGGCACCGGGGCGCCGAGGGCGGGACCGCCAGAGTGGCCCTGCCCGCCGACCTGATGAGCGCCGCCGAGAAGGTGGGGCGTGGACACGGCGCCACCCGGTTCATGGTGCTCCAGGCGGCGGTGGCCGTGCTGCTGCACCGGATGGGCGCGGGTGACGACGTCCCCCTGGGGGCGCCGGTCACCGGGCGTTCCGACGAGGCGCTGCACGACGCGGTCGGGATGTTCCTCAACACGCTGGTGCTGCGCGCCGACCTGTCGGGGCGGCCGTCGTTCGGCGAGGTCCTCGACCGCGTGCGCGCCGCGGACCTGGCCGCGTTCGACAACGCCGACCTTCCGTTCGACCGTGTGGTCGACGCGGTGGGCCCAGCGCGCGTCGCCGGGCGCAACCCGCTGTTCCAGGTGATGGTCTCGCACCAGACCCGGCCCGAGCGCTCGCGCCGGGTCCTGGGGCTGGAGACCGACGTGGACGACGGCGCGCTGCACAGCGCGCGCTTCGACCTGGAGTTCGAGTTCGTCGAGACGCCGGGGGACGAGGGCTGCACGGCGTCGGTGCGGTATGCGGCGGACCTGTTCGACCGGGAGACCGCCGAAGGGCTCGCCGAACGGCTGGCGCGGGTGCTGGCCGGGGCGGTCGCCGAGCCGGAGCGGCCGGTGTCCGCGCTCGACGTGCTCACGCCCGGCGAGCGCAAGGAGCTGGAGGGGGCCGGGGCGCGCACCTCCCGCCCGGTGCGGAATCGGACGTTGGCGGGGTTGGTGTCGGAGGGGGCGGTGGA
>NZ_JAQFWP010000125.1 GCF_027706745.1 Nocardiopsis suaedae
GCCGGCCGCGGGCGGGGGCGCCCCCGCCCGCGGACGGTTCCCCTCTGGCTCAGACCGCGTAGGGGTCGCCGTATTCGGCGACACGCGCGGCCATCTCCTTCAGGGTGTCCAGCGCACGCAGGTACGGCACCGGACCGAGGGAGACGCGCGCCGCCCCCAGTTCGGCCACGCGGCTCAGGCTCGACCAGCCGGGCATGCAGTTGGCGTTGATCGGCCCGGGGACCCCGTCGACGAGCGTCGCGAGCGCCTTCTCGGACGGGATCAGGATCGGGTAGACGCAGTCCGCCCCGGCGTCCATGTACCGGCGCCCCCGCTCCACGGCCTCGGTGAGGCGGTCCTCCCCGCCCATGTCCCCGCCGCTGACGAAGACGTCCACCCGGGCGTTGACGACCAGGTCGCGGCCGGAGCCCCGGGCCGCCTCGCGCAGCCGGGAGATGCGCGCCGCCTGCTCGGCGGCGCCGACCATCCCGCCGCCCCTGTGGTCGGTGTCCTCGATGTTGAACCCGGCGGCGCCCATCCCGGCGAGCCGCTCCACCAGCTCCTCCGCCGGAAGGCCGTATCCGGCCTCGGCGTCGACGCTGACAGGGACGCCTGACGCCCGCACGACGCGCCCGGCGGCGGCGAGCATCTCCTCCGCGGGCGCCCCTTCGTGGTCGTCGTGGCCGAGCATGGCCGCGATCGCCGCGCTGGCCGTCGCCAGTGCGGGGAAGCCCGCCTCCTCGACGATGCTCGCGCTGGCCGCGTCCCACACGTTCGGCAGGAGCAGCGGGTCGCCAGGCTTGTGCAGGTCCCGGAGCCGCGCCGCCTCAGTGCTCGTGTCAGTCGCAATGGTGCCCATTGGTCCGGCCCTCCGATCGGTCGGGTGGATGTCCGTCCCCTGAACGACGCGCCCGGGGCCGGGAACGTGACATACCGAGGGCCGCGTCCGCCGCACAGGGCGGTGGCGTACCGACAGGGCCGGGGGACTCCCGGCACGGGCCGGATGCGGCCGGGAGGCCGCCGGGCGCCGCCGATCCGGTCCGGCGCCGGACCGGACCACGGTTCCCCTCGGCGCCGATAGGGGCGGAAGACTTCCTCCGCGAGCCCCTTCGTATTGCATTTTCCCTTTGCGTCTCCGTGTAGCATCCGATGCAATTTCGTCCAGTGGCCTGTCTCGTCCGCAGGAGTGACTTTTCCCTGGCGCTTGCGCCGCCCGGGGCCGGGAACGAAAACGGCCGAAATGTTCCCCGGCGCCCGAGCGGAGGTCCACCATGGAGACGCAGCCGTCGTTCGACGACCGCACCGATTTCAAGAACGCCGACAGGGGATACCGCGGAACGGCCGGCCAGGCCCAGATCACCGACGGTGACGGACGCGTGGTGTGGGACCTGGACGCCTACGCGTTCGTCGACGTGGAGTGCCCCCCGGAAGCGAACCCGAGCCTGTGGCGCCAGGCCCAGCTCTGCGCCAAGCACGGCCTGTACGAGGTCGCCGACGGCGTCTACCAGGTCCGCGGCTTCGACCTGTCCAACATCTCCTTCATCGAGGGCACCGAGGGCGTCGTCGTCATCGACCCGCTCCTGTCGGTCGAGTGCGCGGCCGCCGCCCTGGCCCTGTACCGCGAGCACCGCGGCGAACGCCCCGTCAAAGCGGTCGTCTACACCCACTCCCACGCCGACCACTTCGGCGGCGTCCGGGGCGTCCTGCCGGACGGTGCGGCGGACGTGCCGGTCATCGCCCCGGAGGGCTTCCTGGAGAACGCGGTCGCCGAGAACGTCTACGCCGGGACCGCCATGAACCGCCGGTCGGTCTTCATGTACGGGACGGTGCTGGACAAGGACGCCTCCCACCAGATCGGCGCCGGCCTGGGCCAGACCACCTCCACCGGCACCATCTCGCTGATCGAGCCCACCGTGACCGTCACCGCCACCGGCCAGGAGCAGGTGGTCGACGACGTCCGGCTCGTGTTCCAGCTGACGCCCGGCACCGAGGCGCCCGCGGAGATGAACGTCTTCCTCCCCGACCGGCGGGCCCTGTGCATGGCCGAGAACGCCACCCACACCCTGCACAACATCCTCACCCTGCGCGGCGCGCTCGTCCGCGACCCGCACGTGTGGGCGAACTACCTGACCGAGGCCATCGAGCTGTACGCCGCCGACTCCGACGTGCTGTTCGCCTCGCACCACTGGCCCACCTGGGGCACCGAGGAGCTCACCCTCTACCTGTCCCAGCAGCGGGACCTGTACGCCTACCTGCACGACCAGACCCTGCGGATGATCAATCAGGGCTACACCGGCGACGAGATCGCCGAGCGGATGGAGCTGCCGCCCGCGATCGCCTCCGCCTGGCACGCCCGCGGCTACTACGGGTCGGTCTCGCACGACGTCAAGGCGGTCTACCAGCGGTACATGGGCTGGTACGACGGCAACCCGGCCCATCTGTGGGAGCTGCCCCCGGAGGCGTCGGCCCGGCGGCACGTGGAGTACATGGGCGGCGCCGACACGGTGGTGGACCGGGCCCGGCAGGACGTGGACGCGGGCGAGCTGCGCTGGGCCGCCCAGGTCCTGAACTACGTCGTCTTCGACGACCCCCGCCACGTCCGCGCCCGCCGGCTGCTCGCCGAGGTGTACGACCGGCTCGGCCACGGCGCCGAGAACGGCACCTGGCGCAACTTCTACCTGCAGGGCGCCGCCGAGCTGCGCGGGGACAAGGTCCCCACGCCGGTCGACACCTCGTCGCCGGACGTCCTCCAGGCGTTGAGCGTCGCGCAGGTCTTCGACTCCATCGCGGTCCGCGTCGACGGCCCACGCGCCTGGTACACGACCCTGACCATCGACTGGATCTTCACCGACCTCAAGCAGGAGGTGCGGCTCCGCCTGTCCAACGGCGTCCTGGTGCAGACCGGCGCCCGCAACGGCTCCCGCGCCGACCTGACCCTCTTCCTCACCAAGCAGCAGCTCCTCCAAGTGATCGCCACGCAGAACCTGGACGGCATCACGACCGAGGGCGACCCCCATGCGCTCGCCACGCTGTGGAGCCTGCTGGCCGAGGTGGACCCGGACTTCGACATCGTCACGCCCTGACCCGTGCGCCGCGGCGGCCAGAGGAAGGGGCCTCAGTCCTTTCCGGCGACGAAGAAGCGGGGGAGGGCGGCCTCCATTCTCTGACGAACCAGAGAGGGAATCACCGATGCCGAAAGAGTCCATTTCCGTAATATGGCTGCAGTCGCCGGGCGGGTGATATGGAGCCCCCCGGCCCGAAAGGACGCAGTGCTCTGCGGTCACACCGCCGACGTCCGCGTGGACGGCTCCGAATTCCTCTTGGGGCGCCTCACCCTCGAGAACCACGTGGTCGGGACCGCGATCGGGGCCGACTGGGCCCTGGAGCCCACCCCCGCCTTCGAAGGCGGCCCCGCCGAGGGGTTCACGTGGGCGGTCGCGCTGCAGGACACGCCCGACCTGAACGGCCCGGTGGACGACGCCGTGGTCGTCCGGGACACGATCCCGGACACGGTCGAGGTGGTGGGCGTCCCGTACCGGGTGCACCCCACCAGGTGTGTCCCGGAGGAGCAGGACGGCTCCGGGGCGGGTGCGCCCGGTGATCACCGGGCACACCCGCCCTTCGGGGCACACCGGGGCCCGGTGCCGGAAACGGTCCCTCCGGCCCTTGAGCGGAGGCACTTGGGCCACAATCCCCGGAGGGGAGTTCAAGACGGCGCGTCGGTGGATAACCTTCCACCATGACTGTGCGGCGGATTATGGGCATCGAGACCGAGTACGGGATCTCCGTGCCCGGCAACCCCGGTGCCAACGCGATGGTGACCTCGACCCAGGTGGTCAACGCCTACCTCGCGGCCTCGGCCGCCCGGGCGCGCAAGGCGCGCTGGGACTTCGAGGAGGAGAACCCGCTGCGCGACGCGCGGGGCTTCGACCTCGCGCGCGAGGTCGCCGACCCGACCCAGCTCACCGACGAGGACCTGGGGCTGGCCAACGTCATCCTGACCAACGGCGCCCGCCTGTACGTCGACCACGCGCACCCCGAGTACTCGGCCCCGGAGGTGACCAACCCCCGCGACGCGGTGCTGTGGGACAAGGCCGGCGAGCGGGTGATGGCCGACGCGGCCCGGAGGGCCGCCGCCGTGCCCGGCGTCGAGCCGATCCAGCTCTACAAGAACAACACCGACAACAAGGGCGCCTCCTACGGCTGCCACGAGAACTACCTGATGCGCCGGTCGACCGCCTTCGGGGACATCGTGCGCCACCTGATCCCCTTCTTCGTCTCGCGCCAGGCGGTCTGCGGCGCCGGCCGGGTGGGCATCGGGGCCGACGGGCGCGACTCGGGCTTCCAGATCAGCCAGCGCGCCGACTTCTTCGAGGTCGAGGTGGGGCTGGAGACCACGCTCAAGCGCCCCATCATCAACACCCGCGACGAGCCGCACGCCGACCCCGACAAGTACCGCCGCCTGCACGTCATCCTGGGCGACGCGAACATGAGCGAGGTGTCCACCTTCCTGAAGCTCGGCACCACCTCGCTGGTGCTGTCGATGATCGAGGACGGGTTCATCGGGGTCGACCTGTCGCTGGAGACGCCCGTGGCCGACCTGCGGGCGATCTCGCACGACCCGGGCCTGACGCACCGGGCGCGGCTGCGCGACGGGCGGCGGATGACCGCCCTGCAGATCCAGCGCGAGTACCTGGAGCTGGCCGAGAAGTACGTGCAGGACCGCTACGGCAGCGAGCCCGACGCCGACACCGCCGAGGTGCTGCGGATGTGGGCGGACGTGCTGGACCGGCTCTCGCGCGACCCCATGCTCTGCGCCGAGGAGCTGGACTGGGTCGCCAAGCTCAAGCTGCTGGAGGGCTACCGCGACCGCGACGGTCTGGACTGGGGCCACCACCGTCTGCAGCTGGTCGACCTGCAGTACTCCGACGTGCGCCCGGACAAGGGGCTGTACAACCGGCTGGCCGGGCGGGGCCGGGTCAAGCGCCTGGTGGACGAGGCCGAGGTCGAGCGCTGCATCACCGAGCCGCCCGAGGACACCCGCGCCTACTTCCGCGGCCGCTGCCTGGCCAAGTACGCCGACGCGGTGGCGGCGGCCTCCTGGGACTCGGTCATCTTCGACCTTCCGGGCTACGACTCGCTGCAGCGGGTGCCCACCCTGGAGCCCAACCGCGGTACGCGCGAGCACGTGGGGGCGCTGCTGGACAGCGCCGACACCGCGGCCGACCTGGTCGCCGTGCTCACCGGCGGCAGGCGCTGAGG
>NZ_JAQFWP010000126.1 GCF_027706745.1 Nocardiopsis suaedae
AACCAGCCGCCCCGCCGCCCACCCGCACCGCGAGGAACCCGCCGCCCGGCAAGCAAGCCCGGGGAACCACCCGGCTCGCGCCGTCGCCGCCTCCCTCATATCCCGATGGCCCGCCGCTCGGCTGGGGGCCGCGAGTGGGGTACCCGCCCAGCCGTCTGCCCGGGCCGCGAGGGGCCTGTCGGACGGTGAGCAGGGCCGGGGAACCACCCGGCTCGTGCCGTTGGCGCCATCTTTGGCGCCATCTACGGGGACCATGCACTCGCCTGCCTCCCGACAGTCCTGCCTCCCGACAGTCCTGCCGGGAGGGCTATCGCCCTCCGTCATCGCTGCCCTCTCCGCGCGGATTCGGCGTCTCTGACGACTCTGAGGACCCCCCTTCACCCCGGGTTCGCTAACCTCGGTCGCTGCTGCCGGATGTAACCCCGCCTCCGACGGCGTCGTCAGACCGGCGGACATCACCATCGACGGGAGCAGCGCCTATGCCGAACACTTCCGACCGTCCCCGGGGGCCCCGCCTGGCCGGTGCCGCCGTCGCCTGTGTTGCCTGCGTCGTCGCGGCCGCGGTCGGTATCCTCATCGCCCCCCGCCCGCTGCCCTTCACCGCGGACGTCCTCCAGCGGGAGGCCTCCCCGGACATCTACCGGCCCTTCGGCAACGCTGGCGACGCCGAGGCCGTCGAGGTCCTGCTGGTCCGCCGGTACTCGCTCAGCGGCGCCGTCCACACCCTCCGGCTCGGCCATGACGCAGAGAGCTACTTCCACGAGGTGACCGTGCCCCACGCCACCGGCGCCGACGGCCCGCCGGAGATCGCCTCCGTCGACTGGACCCCCGACGAGATCACCGTCCGCCTGGCCACCGGCCACGCGGTCGTGATCCCCGCCGAGAAGGCCGTCGGCCACCGGTGACGCGCCGCCCCGGAGCCGAACGGGACTGAGGCGCCATCGGGCCCCGCGACACCGCTTGCTAGCGTGTTCCGGATGAGCGGTGAGCACATCGGCATCGTCGGCGCAGGCATCGTCGGACTGGCCCTCGCAGAGTGGATCACGCGTGAACGCCCCGGCGCGCGGGTCACCGTCCTCGAACGCGAGGAACGGGTCGCCGCCCACCAGACCGGCCACAACAGCGGAGTCGTCCACGCGGGCCTCTACTACAGGCCCGGCTCCCTCAAAGCCACCCTGTGCCGCCGCGGCACCGCCCTCCTGCGCGACTACTGCGCCGAACGGGAGCTCCCCTATGAGGAGGCGGGCAAGGTCCTCGTCGCCCGGAACGCCGACGAGGAGGCACGGCTCGACCGCATCGAGGGGACCGCCCGCGAGAACGGCGTCCCCGGTGTCCGCCGCGTCGGCCCCGACGGCCTCCGCGAGATCGAACCGCACGTGCGCGGGACCGGCGGCCTGCACTCGCCGCACACCGCCATCACCGACTTCGTCGCGATCGCCGAGTCCCTCGCCGACGACGTCCGCCGCGCCGGAGGCCGGGTGCTGCTCGGCACCCCCGTCATCGCCCTGCGCCAGGGAGCCGGCGGCGCCGAGGCGCTCACCGGCGACCCCCGCGGCGAGCGCGTCCGCCACCGTTTCGACACCCTCATCGTCTGCGGCGGCCTGGAGACCGACCGCCTGGCCCGCATGGCCGGGGCGGGCGACGACCCCCGCATCGTGCCTTTCCGCGGTACCTACCACGAACTGGCGCCCGAGAGCCGCCACCTGGTGCGCGGCCTCGTCTACCCCGTGCCCGACCCGCGGTACCCCTTCCTCGGCGTCCACCTGACCCGGCACGTCCATGGCGAGGTCACCGCCGGCCCCAACGCCCTCCTCGACCGCGCCCGCCTGGGAGAGACCCTGCGGTGGCCCGGCTTCTGGCGCCTGGCCCGGCGGCACTGGGCGATGGGCGCCGCCGAGATGGCCGTGTCCGCCTCCCCCGCGGTCTTCGCCCGCCAGGCGCGCCGCCTCGTCCCCGGGATCACCGCCCGGGACCTGCGGCCCGCCCCCTCGGGGGTGCGCGCCCAGGCGCTCGCCCGCGACGGCTCTCTGGTGGACGACTTCGCGCTGGAGACCCACGACCGCATCGTGTGCGTGCGCAACGCCCCGTCGCCCGCGGCGACCTCCTCTCTCGCCATCGCCGAGTACCTGGGGGAGAAGATCGTCCCTGCCCGGTAGCGCCACCGGGCCCGGCGGGAACGCTCCCGTCCGTAGCCGACGCCGAAGCACTCCGGGGCGGCCGTGCCGCCGTGTTCGGCCACCGGGTGCGCCTGCGGCCCGGACCGGGCGGGCGGTGGGGCACGCGTGCTCGCCGTCGGTCGGCCTCCGGGACCATCCTCCGAGCCGGACCGCCGAGCCCGCCCTACGGCTGCGCGGTGGCCGTTCGCCCGTATAGCGGGGGCCGAGCCGCTGCGCCGCCTCCTGCGCGTCCACGCCACTCCGTTCGGTGCGGGGCCAGGATGGGGCGCCGCGGATCTGGAGGCGGGCCCGCGCCTCACGGCCGCCCGCGCCTCACGGCCGCCCGCGCCTCACGGCCGCCTGCGCCGGGCGGCACGACGTCGCCGTCCGGCTCGGCGTCGCGGGGATTCAGACCTGATTCTGACCGTTTTTCGGTCCGTCCGAAACGGGGCGCGAAACGCGAAAAAGCCGTCGTCGTAGGCATTTCCGACGTATGCGCCTGCTCACCCCACAGCGACCGGAACCGGTGTTGCGGACACCGCGCCGTGTTGCGCCAGAGGCAGCGGTGCCGCTCTGACCAGCAACGGAGGAGCCGCTGTACGGTTTCGGCCGTCCGGAGGAGCGGAGGTGGCCGACCGCGCTTCTGGGCCCGCCGTATGCTCATGTGGCGCGCATCACATGCTCACGCGCAATCCCACGTTGCGTAGTCAGTGATCATGGTCCGTGGCGCCCGGGCGGTCACCGTCCCACCGACCCCCGGGGCCGCCTGCGCCCGGTTCCGGTTCCCCCTATCGCGACCGGGGCGCGGCGGTCCCGGGCCTCAGCGGAGCGCGGCAGCAGAGCCCAGGGCCGGCGGAGCAGGACCCTGTCCGTCCGGGCCGCCCTTCCGATCACCGTCACCGCCACGCTCACGGTGCGTAGCACCGGCCGCCGCCGCGAAATCCGGTCGAGTCGCAGATGGGCGCGCCGATACAGTGGACGCGTCACCGCAAGGAACTCGACCGACGGAAGTAGACAGTGACCGACATCATCGACGAACTCGAATGGCGCGGCCTGCTCGCGCAGACCACCGACCTTGACGAACTTCGCAAGGCGCTCGCCGATGGCCCGGTCACCCTCTATTGCGGCTTCGACCCGACCGCCGGAAGCCTGCACGTCGGCCACCTCACGCAGATCCTGACGCTGGCCCGCTTCCAGCGCGCCGGGCACCGGCCCATCGCCCTCGTCGGCGGCGGCACCGGCCTCATCGGCGACCCGAAGCCCACCGCCGAGCGCACCCTGCACTCCGAGGAGACGGTCGCCGGCTACGTGGCCGCCATCGGCCGCCAGCTCTCGGCGTTCCTGCGGTTCACCCCCGAAGGCGCCGCCCCGGAGCCCACCGACGCGATCATGGCCGACAACGGCGAGTGGCTGCGCTCTATGACCGCCATCGAGATGCTGCGCGACGTCGGCAAGCACTTCAGCATCAACCAGATGCTGCAGCGCGAGACCGTCAAGGCGCGCCTCGACGGGGACGGCATGAGCTACACCGAGTTCAGCTACGTGCTGCTCCAGTCCTACGACTACGTGCAGTTCTACCGGCGCCACGGGTGCACCCTGCAGATCGGCGGCAGCGACCAGTGGGGCAACATCACCGCCGGGCTGGAACTCATCCGCCGCATGGACGGAAACGAGCCGCACGGCCCCGCGCACGCGCTCACCACCAACCTGCTCACCAAGGCCGACGGCACCAAGTTCGGCAAGACCGAGGGCGGCAGCGTCTGGCTCGACCCCGAGCTCACCACGCCGTACGCCTTCTACCAGTTCTGGTTCAACACCGACGACCGGGACGTCGCGCGCTACCTGCGCGTGTTCAGCTTCCGCTCCCAGGAGGAGATCGAGGAACTGGAGCGCCAGACCGAGGAGCGCCCCGCCGCCCGTGCCGCCCAGCGCGCGCTGGCCGAGGAGCTCACCTCCCTGGTGCACGGTGAGGAGGAGTGCCGGAAGGTCATCGAGGCGAGCCAGGCCCTGTTCGGCCGCGCGGACCTGTCGGCCCTGGACGCGCGCACGCTGGACGCCGCCCTGGCCGAGGTGCCCAAGGCCGAGGTCTCCACCCTCGGCGACGGTGTGCCGGTGGTCGACCTGCTCGCCGACACCGGGCTGGTCCCCAGCAAGTCGGCGGCGCGCCGCGCGATCCAGGAGGGCGGCGCGTACCTCAACAACACCAAGGTGACCGACGTCGACGCGGTGCTCGGCGCCGACGCCCTGATGCACGGCCGCTACGCGGTGCTGCGCCGAGGCAAGCGCAACATCGGCGGAGTGGTCCTGGGCTGAGGCCCGCGTAGGCCCCGCACCTGGGCGGTGCACACGAGAGGCGTCCCAGTGAGGGGCGCCTCTCGTTCGTGTTCGAGCGTTCGAGGGGGAAGGCGTCCCGGGGAGGCCGAGGGGCGGAGTCGGCGTGCCCAGGCGGGCAGGGTGGGGCGACCGGACGGGCGGACGGGGCTGGAGCGGGGGACCGGAAGTTTCTCGGCGGCCCGTGTGTTTAAGCCTGACGGAGGCGGGGGAGGAAGACCCCTGCAACCAACGACGACCTACCGCGCGGCCCGCAGTAGCGGGGTTGCGCGAGCTCGAAGGCGGAGGCCCGCTGGAGACGGCAGGGCCGATTTGACGTCTCTGAGCGCGGAACCTATTGTGATCTAGCCGAGCGGGACGGCGGCCCTCTTGGGGCCGGAACCGGACCGCCGCCCTTCCAAGACAGCACGGTCCGGGCATCGTTCCGGGGCTGCTCGTCTGTTTCACCGGCCTTCTCCAGCCGGATGGGATCCCGGAAGGGGCCTCGCTGAAATGCTGGAAACAGCATGCGGGAGCGCCGGTTCGGCGCCACTCGGAAAGCGTGGTAAATTCGGAGACAGCGGAAAGCCGCCTCTAGCGGAAAAGCGGCCGGGCCGGGAACGGATCCGGGGCT
>NZ_JAQFWP010000127.1 GCF_027706745.1 Nocardiopsis suaedae
CTGCGCGAGGGCCGCCTGCAGCAGGTGGACACCCCCAAGAACCTGTTCAACAACCCGGTCAACCTGTTCGTCGCCGGGTTCATCGGCTCGCCCGCGATGAACTTCGTCATGGCCGAGCTGCAGCGCGACGGCGACGGCGGGGTGCTCAAGTTCGCCGACCACACCATCAACGTCCCCGCCGGGGTGGTGGCCTCCCGCGACGGGCTCAAGGACTACTTCGGGCGCCAGCTGATCCTGGGCATCCGCCCCTCCGACTTCGACGACGCCGCCCACGCCCCGCACGAGGGCGCGGACATGCGGGTCACCGCCGACGTGACCGAGGAGCTGGGCACCGAGATCAACGTGATCTTCAGCGTCGACGCCCCGCCGGTGCAGCACGAGGAGGCGGCGGCGCTGGCGGCCGACGCCTCGGGCGACGGCGACGAGGAGTCCTCCTCGGCGGCGCTCCCGCTGGCGGGCGACAAGTCGGTGTTCACCGCGCGCGTCAACCCGCGCAGCGATGTGCGGCCGGGGCAGCCGCTCACCCTGTCGGTGGACGTCACCCAGCTCCACTTCTTCGACAAGGACAGCGGCCTGGCCCTCGGCCACCCGGAAAACCGCTGAGGCCCCCGCGGGCGCGGGGAGGGGCGGGGCGCGGGACGCACGCCCCCGCCCCCGCCCGTCCGGCGGCTACTTGACCGCGCCCGCCATGACGCCCTGCACGAAGTAGCGCTGGAAGGCGAAGAACACCACCAGCGGCACCACCATGGAGATGAAGGCGCCCGAGGAGATCACGTCGATGTTCGCCCCGAACTGGCGCATCTCGGCCTGCAGGGCCTTGGTCATCGGCTGGTTGGCGGCGTCGGCGAACACCAGCGCCACCAGCAGGTCGTTCCACACCCACAGGAACTGGAAGATCGTCAGCGACGCGATGGCCGGCCCGCCCAGCGGCAGGATCACCCGCCGGAAGATCGTCAGCTCCCGGCCGCCGTCCATCCGCGCCGCCTCCAGCAGGTCCCGCGGGATGGCCGCGAAGAAGTTGCGCAGCAGGAAGATCGCGAACGGCAGCCCGAACCCCACATGGAACAGCACCACCCCCGCGATCGACCCGTAGATCCCGGCCCCGCCGTAGAGCTGGGCGATCGGCACCAGGGCCACCTGGATGGGCACCACCAGCAGCCCGACCACGCCCAGGAAGAGCCAGTCGCGGCCGGGGAACTCCATCCACGCGAACGCGTACCCCGCCAGCGACGCGATCACCACGATCAGCAGGGTGGCGGGCACGGTGATCAGGACCGTGTTCCAGAACGACCCCACGAAGGCGGGGTTGTCCAGCAGCCCGGCGTAGTTCTCCAGGGTCAGCTCGGCCGGGCGCGCCAGCACGGTCCACCACCCCGAGGAGGCGTTGTCGGCCGGGGCGCGCAGGCTGGACACGAACAGGCCCAGCGTGGGCACCAGCCAGAACAGCGCGATCAGCACCAGGAGCAGCTGGACCGCGCCCGAGCCCAGCCGGGCGGCCGCCCGCGCGGCCGCCGACCGCCGGAGCGCCCCCTCGGCGCCGTCGGGATCGGGCAGCGGGTCCGGCCCCGCACCCGGGGGCGCCGTGGTCGCAGCGTCGTCGCTCATGAGTTCTCCCGGCGGAACCGTCGGATCTGGAACACCATCGCGGGCACGACCAGCACCAGCAGGAACACCGCCAGCGCGCTGCCCATCCCCTGGTCGTTGGCGCCGAAGGCCACCCGCCACATCTCCACCGCCAGCACGTTGGCGTCGGCCTGCACCGACCCGGGGGCGATGACGAAGACCAGGTCGAAGATCTTGAGCACGTAGATCATCAGGGTCACGAACACCACCATCAGCACCGGCGACAGCAGCGGCACGGTGACCCGGCGGAAGACCTGCCACTCGGTGGCGCCGTCCACCCGCGCCGCCTCCAGGGCGTCCCGGGGGATGGCCGACAGCCCCGCGGCGATGAGCACCATGGCGAAGCCCGCCCACACCCACAGGTAGGCGCCGATGATCGCCGGAGTGACCAGCGTCGGCCCGAGCCAGGTGACGCCCCCGTAGGGCTCGGTGAAGTCGCGGGGGTCCAGCTCCACGGTGTAGGCGCCGTCGGCCACGCCCTCGAACGAGAAGGTGCCGTCGTCGGCGGTCTCGGTGGTGGCGGCGGTCGCGCCGCCGTCGTCGACGAGGCGCACCCCGACGCCGGGCAGTCCGCGCTCCTCGGGGTCGACGGCCCCCTCCGCGCCTCCCCCGCCCGGGGTGAAGTCCAGCCACACGGTGCCCGTGACCGCGCCGTCGGCGGCGGCGCCGGGCTCCGCTGCGGGCTCGGCCGAGGCGGGCAGGTCGTCGGCGGCGATCCCGACCAGGGGCACCAGGGCGGGCTCGCCGCCCGGCGACACCTGCGCGGCGAGGCGGTAGCCGCCGTCGGCGGGCTCCACGCCCGAGCCCTCGCGGGGGCTCGCGTCCGGGAAGTCCCCGGCCGGGGCCACGGTGTCCTGCACGGTGGTGATGACCGCGTTGGCCAGCCCGCGCTCGGGGTCCTGCTCGTAGACGAGGCGGAAGATGACGCCGGAGGCCAGGAAGGACACCGCCATCGGCATGAAGACCACGAGTTTGAACGCGGTGGCCCAGCGGATGCGCTCGGTGAGCACCGCGAAGACCAGCCCGGCGACGGTGACGACGACGGGCGCGACCACCACCCACACCACGTTGTTGCGCAGGGCCACGAACGTGGGCGGGTTGGTGAACATCCGCACGTAGTTGTCGAGCCCCACGAAGGTCGTACCGGGGGCGTCCCACAGGCTCCGGTAGACGGAGAACCCGATGGGGTACAGCATGTAGGCGCCGAGGAACAGCAGGGCGGGCAGCAGGAAGGCCAGCGCCATCCAGCTCGGCGGGCCCAGCGCTCCCGCGCGTCCGGGCTCGTGCCCTTCAGGGGCGTTCTCCCCGGGCCCGGGCGGGCCGGGGTCCGCGGGGCCGTGTTCGGTGGTGGCGCCGCCGCCCGCGTCCGGCGGCTGGGGGGTGTGGGCCATCGCGGTGCGGCGCGGCCCGCCGGTGGGCGCGCCGCGCGCCCTCCTCTCCGGTTGTGCGAGGTGCCGAAGGGGCGGCGGGCCCGGCGGCCCCGGGGTGCGGGGGCCGCCGGACCCGGCCGGGTCAGTACGCCTCTTGCGCGGCGTCCTCCAGGTCCTGTGCGGTCGCCTCGGGGTCGCCCGGGTCGCGCAGGAAGTCCTGCAGCACGGCCCACATGCCGCGGCCCTCGGTGGCGCCGAACTGGCTGGGCACCTGGTCGGACATGTCGTAGCGGACGTCCTCGCCGGCGTCCAGGACGGTCTGCGAGAGCTGCCGGGTGAAGTCGTCGGCGTAGGCGTCGGGCTGCACCTGGGAGTTGGCCGACAGGTAGCCGCCCAGCCCCGCCCAGGTGGTCTGGGCCTCGGCCGAGGCCAGGTAGGCCAGCAGCTCCTGGGTGCCCTCGTTCTCGCTCATGGCCACCGCGATGTCGCCGCCGACGACCACCGGGGCCGCGTCGCCGACCGCGGGGAAGGGGAAGGCCTGGGCGGTCTCGCCGACGGTGGCCCCGGCCTCGGCGGCGCTGGCGGCGACGAAGTCGGCCTCGTAGACCATGGCGGCCTCCTGCTGCCCGTAGACCTGGGTGACGCAGGTGGGGAAGTCGGTCTGCACGGCGCCGTCGGTGCCGCCGGCCATGTAGTCGCCCTCGCCCCAGACCTCGGCCATGGTCTCCAGCGCGTCGACCACCGACGGGTCGGTCCAGGGGATCTCGTGCGCGGTGAGCCGGTCGTACTTCTCGGGCCCGGCCTGGGAGAGGTAGACGTTCTCGAACCAGTCGGTGAGCGTCCACCCCGACGCCCCGCACATCGCGAACGGCGTCTCCCCGGCGTCGGAGAGGGTGGAGGCGGTGGTGCCCACCATGTCGTCCCAGGTCTTCGGGGGCTGCACCCCGGCGGCGTCGAAGGCCTCGGGGCGGTACCAGATGATGGACTTGTGGGCGGCCTTGAGCAGGATGCCGTAGGCCTCCCCGTCGACCGACCCCAGGTCGCTCCAGTAGCCGGTGTAGTTCTCCTCCAGGGCGGCCGCGGCGTCGCCGGACAGCGGCACCAGGGCGTCCTGGGCGGCGTACTCCTCCAGCAGGCCGGGCTGGGGCAGCAGCGCCACGTCCGGCGGCTCGCCCGCCTCGATCTTGGGGCCGAGGTAGGCGCCGGTGTCCTCGCCGGTCGGCTCGTACTCGACGGTGGCGCCGGTCTGCTCCTCGAAGCCGCTGAGCACCTCGACGAAGTTGTCCTGCTCCACGCCGGTCCACTTGGCGGCGACCTTCAGCTGCACGCCCTGCAGGTCCCCGCCGTTGGGGGCACCGCCGCCGCCGGGCGCGCACCCGGCGGCCAGCAGGGCGCCCGCGGCGGCGACGGCGGCGCCGCGCAGCCTCCACGCGTGTTCAGTCATCGCCCACCTCTCTGGAGTCCGATTCCCCGGGTTCCCCCCAGATCCCGGCACCGCTGTCAGGGTCGAAGAAGTACAGCCGCCCGGTGTCGACCCGGATCCGCACCGGGTCCCCTTCCGCCACCCGCGAGCGGGGGCTGAACTTGGCGATCATGGCGCCCCCGCCGGGGGCGGGCCCGTCGTCGGCTCCCGCGTCCCGGGCCAGCTCGCGGGTGTCCTCGGTGACCACGGGCGGGGCGTCGACGGCGAAGTGCACCAGCAGCTCCGCGCCGAGCGCCTCCACCAGGTCGGCGGTGGAGGACAGCACCGCCGCGCCGCCCGCGGGCGGGGCCGCGGGCCCGGCGCCGTCCAGGTCGGCGTCGTCCATGTCCTCGGGGCGGATGCCCACGGCGACCTCGCGGCCGAGGTAGCCGCGCAGCGCGGGGCGTTCGGCCACCAGCGCGCGGGGCACGCCGAGGGCCTGGTCGCCGAGGTGGAGGAGGGCGCCGTCGCCGTCGCCCTCCAGGCGCCCCTGGAGCAGGTTCATGGCGGGCGAGCCGATGAACCCGGCGACGAACAGGTTCACGGGGCGCTCGTAGAGCTCCTGGGGCGGGGCGACCTGCTGCAGCACGCCCTTCTTCAT
>NZ_JAQFWP010000128.1 GCF_027706745.1 Nocardiopsis suaedae
CATCCGCCTACGCGCTCGCCCCGACCGCACATGATCTAAAAAACACGCCCTAGGCGATGGACCACAGGCGTTCCCGGCGCCTGGCCTCGGACAGCCGTTCTTCGAGTTCCTCCGGCGTCGGGGCACTGAACGCATTCTCCACAGGTGAGGCCAGGCGCTCCTTGCGCTGAGCCCATGCCCAGCATGGAACCCCCTCTTCCTTCACCTGGCAGCCGATCACCCAGGTGTCGCCGTAGGCCCGACGGACTTCGTCGAGCCGGTGGTGGAAGTTGAGACCGGTGTCGAGCTCTTCGGCAGTGCGAGTCCGGACGACCTGGGGCGCTGGAGACCACGGGCGTTCGGCGCTCCACTGGAGCCGCCTCTCACGACCGACCCGGATCATCGATGCCGAGATTCGCCAGGCCTGGCCGTGCTCGGCCCGCAGGCGCTCCAGGATTCGGGGCACCTCGTGCGCCTGCGTCATCGCCCCTCCTGCAGCGACGCCCCCAGGCCAGGGAGTGGGCGCGCACAGCGCCCAGGTGGGTCCTCGAGCTGGCTCAGAAGCCGCTCAGGACTCGCCTCGTGGAGCGTGGGGGCGGCGTCGGGGACGCCGATGTTGGAGGCGATCCAGGCGACCGGCTTGCGGTCTTCGCCGGTCGACCTCCAGATACGCCACTTCCCCGCGTACGTCTCGTTGAGTTGGTCGAGTATGTGCTGGTCATCAAGGCCAGTGAAGGTCTCGCGCATGCCAGAAGCGTCGGCGAGTAGCAGCCGATGAATGTTCCAAGGCGGAACAATGGCGCCTTGACAGCCAGCGTGACGAAGGGCTATCCGTGCGCGGCGGCTTCCACGGTTTCGATCACCGTCTGCCAAGAGGGGAGGCGGCGTTCGGGGTCCCTGAGTACCTTCACGGACGGCAGAGCGGAGAGGAAGTCCAGGTGCTGCTGGTAGGCCGGGTGCGCGGCCAGCGGCGCCCCGGCCTTGGGCACGAGCACCATGGGCACCTGGTGGCCGAGCATCTCGCACATCAGCGCGACGGCGAAGTTGTCGGCGATGCCCACCGCCAGCTTGTTGGTGGAGTTGAACGACAGCGGGCACGCCAGGACCGCATCGGCCGGCGGCAGGCTCCTGCCGGTGCCGGGCAGGCGGAAGTCGACGCGCACCTCCTCACCGGTGACGGCGGCGATCCGTTCGGCGTCGTGGAAGCGCAGCCCTGTGGGCGTGGACAAGACCGTCAGCGTCCATCCGCGCTCGCGGAGGCCGCCGACCAGGTCGATGACGGGCTCCTCGTCGGTGCAGCTGGCTCCGGAGACGATCAGGTAGAGGGTTCGCTCGTCAGACATGCCTGAAGTCTCCCGCACCCCGGCCCGAGCGCCCACCGTGCCTTCAGGTGATCGCCATGCGCGCCAGGAGCTGGCGCAGACGGTCGGGCAAGTCCCGGTAGGCCCCGGCCAGGTGGGTGGCGACCGCCTGGGCCATGGGGTGGTACCGGGTCATCTGCGGGGCGGTTCTCTCGGCGTAGAGGAGCCGGTCGAGCGCCTTGTCACGGTCGGCCGCATCCACATGGGCACGGGCCATGTCGATGGCGTGGTGCGCCCGCCGCTCGGGCGAGACGCTGCTCAGGAGGCGTTCCCCAATGTCGTCGTCGCGGCGCACGGCCTCGTCGACGTCCCCGAGCTCGACGGCGACCGCGGCCCCGTGGATGGCCACGTTGCCCGGGACGAAGTTCGTGCCGTAGGCGTCGAGCCTGCGTGCACCTGCTCGCTGGCTCGCGGTGCGGGCCTGCTCGAAGTGGTCCCAGGCGGCCGAAGGCTCGTTTCCGCGGGCGGCGATGACCGCGGCCCGCAGGTGGAGGGAGCCGGTCGCCTCTGCGGCGGTGGGGTGGCCCGGATCCACTCGATCCAGCGACCGGCGCACCAGGCGAAGGGCCGGGGAGTATGCAGCCACACCCGCCATCAGCAGCGCGCGGCGGCGGGCGACCATGAGCGGAAGGTGGGGATCTCCGGCCTTCTCGGCGGCGACGGCGGAGCGTTCCAGGAGCTGGTTCGTCAGGTCGTTGTAGCCCAGGCGCCGGACGAGTTCCCCGGCGGTGTCCTGGGCGTTGAACAGCAGCCTCCAGGCGCGCGGGAGATCGTCCTCGTAGACGTGGTAGGTCAGCTCCTCAATGAGGGCCGGGAGACGCGCGCCGAGCTTGACGTGCTGGGCGGAGCGGCGAAGGCGCTTGCAGGTGGCCAGTTCGGCGTCCAGGCGGTCAAGCGAGCGGGGCGGGGCCTCCAGGTCAGGGGGTACCTCGACGAAGGCGAGGGCGCGGCGGATCTCGTTGATGGGGGCATGGACCTTCTCGTCGCGGGCGCTGTCTCGGAAGGGCTGGCCGTAGAGCTCGGAGGGATCGATGGCCAGTGCTCGGGCCACGGACGAGACGAAGGCCGGAGTGGCGACCTTGTGGCCGCGTTCTACCTGGGCGATGTGGGGCCGCGAGTAGTGGCAGCGGGCGGCAAGACCTTCCTGGGTCAGCCCGCGGCGCTTGCGGACCCGCGCGATGCGGGCTCCGATACCGGACTGTCCACGATGAGGGTGGGCGCGGGCGAGGTCGTTGAAGGCGGAAACGGTGGGATCGGACATGGCTCCGCTCTCCTGATCAGGTCGCACTGTTCAGCCTAGAGCGGAGCTACTTCACCTGGGGGAGTTCAGGGCGAACGCGCTCCGGTGAGTGGGCGGTCGTGTTCGATACCGGGTCTTCCTCTCGTGGAAAAGCAGGCAGAAGCGATCGCCGACCAGAGCTGCCGAAGATCACGTAAATGTAACGGGTGAAGCAGGCGGGTCAACGGTGCCCAGAGGCATCTTCGTGCGGAATCCCCATGGCCATGATCTGGAGGAGGCCGACGAGGGTACCGGCGCCGAGTACCTCATCCCGTTCGATCAGGTTGGGGACCTCGTCGAGCGGGATCCACGCGACGGTCCCGGCCTCTTCGCCGTCGGTGGGGGCGTCGGAGACGCGCTCGGCTCCACGTCCGACCAGGACGTCGTGAGGGGAGTCGACCATGCCGACCATCGGCTGGAAGGTCGTGAGGTGCTTGAGTCCTGCGGTCGGCCGCCAGCCGGTCTCCTCCTCGACCTCGCGGGCGGCGGCACCGGCCGCGTCCTCGCCGGGGTCGATGATGCCGCCGGGCAGTTCCCAACCCCACTTGTCCGGGACGAAGCGGTACCGCCGGAGCATGAGGACGCGGTCCTGGTCGTCGACCACCGCAGCGATCGCCACGTGGTGCAGGCGCACGACGTGGTGCTCGAACCGCGGGGTGCCCGGCGGCTCGATGTCCATCAGAGTGAGCTGGACCCACTTGTTGTCGTAGATGACCCGCTCGCCGTGGATCTTCCACTGGAGAAGGTCCTTGTCGGGTTCGGTCACTCAGCCTCACCGCTCTCGGAGTTCACGAGGTATCCGCGGCCGTGTTCGCTGCGGATGAGCCCTTCAGTCGTCAGGCGTACCAGGGCCTGACGGATGCTGACTGATGCCGCACGGGCACGGTTCACCACTCGAGGGAAAGCCGTTCGCGGTAGTCGGCCACCCGCTGCTCGCTCGGGTAGCGGGCGGTCAGTTCGTCGAGCAGGAAATCCGCCCAGGACAGCAGGGCACCGGAGCGGCGTTCTCCTTCCAGGGCCGCCGAGCCCAGGGCGACGGCCTGGTCCAGGTCGCCGCGGCGGGCGGCGAGGACGCCGAGGTTGATGTTGGCGGTGGCAAGGCGCATCGGCCGGTACTCGGCGCCGCCGGGGCCGTAGCGCTCGGCCATTTCGCGGGCGGACTCCTCGGCGGTGTCGTTCCAGCCGAGCCAGGTGTAGGCGGTGGCGCCGTGGCTGGTGAGCTTGTCGGGGTCGATGCGGAAGTGGTGCTCGGGCCGCTCGACGGCCGGAAGGCGCCGCAGCATCGCCTCGGCCTGCTGCAGCACCGTGTGGGAGGCGGCATCGCCCATGCGGGCGCGGGCCTTGGCCTCCTGGATGGTCAGCTGAACGCTCGCGTACGAGGTGCCCGCGCGGGCGCGTCCGGCCTCGGCCTCGTCGACGACGGCCTGGAAGCGGCCGCGGCTGAGCGCGTTCCAGGCCGAGAGCTCGTGCGTCCAGCCGATGATCTCGCCGTGGTCGGCCTGCTCGCCGAGCTGGCGGGCCAGGCGCCGGGCGGCCTCGGAGGCCGGGTGGTCGCTGCAGTCGAAGTAGACCGAGCCGAGCAGGGTGGCCAGCCATCCGCCGGCCACGAGCAGTGCCCGGTGTTCGGCGAGCGTGTTGCGGTGTTCCAACAGGTCCAGCACTTCGCGCATGAGCCCTTTGGCCTGGTCGCGTAGGACCGGGCCCGGGGTGGTGGGGTAGGCGCAGCACAGCTCGTCGACGGCGGCAGCGACCATCTCCACGGTGCCCGAACCGACATCGCTGGCGCCCGCGGCGCGGGCGGCTTGGCCGAAGGGGGACGGGGTAGGATCGGGCATGGCTCCGCTCTCCTGATCAGGTCGCACTGTTCAGCCTAGAGCGGAGCTTCTTCGTGTGCGTTCCGCGTGGTGAATCGAGTGAGTAGCCGATCAGAACCTCGTTCTTGGTCACCCTGAAACAGGGTGTCCCGGAGGTGTCCTAGAGGGTGTTCTAGTGTCCTGAGTCGTTAGTTCGTTGGCGGCTGTAGGGTGGGGTGATGCCTGGT
>NZ_JAQFWP010000129.1 GCF_027706745.1 Nocardiopsis suaedae
GGGCGCGACGACCTCCCGGCGGAGGCGGCGGGCCCCCTCGGGCCGGACCGTTGGGCCCACCTACTCCGCCTGGGAGCCGGCCTCCGCTCGCGTCAAGGCCTCCGCCAGCGCCTCCGCCGCGAGGCCGATCTGCCACTCGCGCGCGCCGTTCCCGCGCAGGTGCTCGGCGACCGCCCCGGCGTCCGGCCGCTCCGGCGGCGTCCAGGCCAGGCGCCGCACCGCGTCGGGCTGCAGCAGGTTCTCCGTGGGCATCACGACCTGCTCGGCGATCCCCGACACCGTCGCGCGCGCGGCCTCCAGCCGCCGGGCCGCCTCCGGGTCGCGGTCGTGCCAGCGGTTGGTCGGCGGCGGGCCGTCACCCGGGGCGCTCGGCTGCGGCAGCTCCTCGGGGCGCATGTCGCGGGCCCGGTTCACCGCCTTGATCCACTGCGGCACGTACCGCCGGGCCAGCCGGACCGAGAACGGCTTGAGCGCCCCCAGCTCCTGTGCGCTGCGCGGCATCGACGTCGCCGCCTCCACGATCGCCGCGTCCGGCAGCACCCGGCCCGGCGACAGGTCGCGCTCCTGCGCGATCCGGTCCCGCTCCAGCCACAGCTCCCGCACCACGCCCAGCGCGCGCTGGTTGCGCACCCGGTGGATGCCGGACGTGCGGCGCCAGGGGTCGGGACGCGGCTCCTTGGGCGGTGCGGCGAGCACGGAGGCGAACTCCTCGCGCGCCCACTCCAGCTTCCCCGCCTCGCGCAGCTCCGCCTCCAGGGCATCGCGCAGGTCGACCAGGACCTCCACGTCCAGGGCGGCATAGGTCAGCCAGTCCTCGGGCAGCGGGCGCACCGACCAGTCGACCGCCGAGTGCTCCTTGGCCAGGCGCAGCCCCAGCACCCGCTCGACCATCGACCCCAGGCCCACCTTCTGGTAGCCCAGCAGCCGCCCGGCGAGCTCGGTGTCGAAGAGCGCCGAGGGGCGCAGGTTGACCTCGGTCAGGCAGGGGAGGTCCTGGTGGGCCGCGTGCAGGACCGCCTCGGCGCCGTCGACGGCCGCGTTGAGCCCGGCCAGGTCGGGGCAGGCGACCGGGTCGATCAGCGCGGACCCCGCCCCCTCGCGGCGCAGCTGCACCAGGTAGGCGCGCTGGCCGTAGCGGTACCCGGAGGCGCGCTCGGCGTCCACCGCGACCGGTCCGGTGCCCTGGGCGAACGCCGCCACCGTGGCGCGCAGCGCCGCTCCGTCGGCCACGACCGGCGGCAGCCCCTCGCGCGGAGTGCGCAGCAGCGGGGCCTGGCCGCCGCCCTGCTCCGCCTCCTGTGTCGATCCGTCCGGTTCGGGGGCACCTGTCGTTGAATTCAGCACGTTCGCCACAGCACTACGGTATGCGCTCCCGCGAGCGAAGCCGCGTGCCGAGCGTGGCCGGACCAGGGCGCCCGCGCCCGGATCCGCCGTCCCGGCGGGCCTTTCCGGCGGAGGCGGAACCGGACGAAACACCACGTCGCGTCCGGTCCGCGGGCGGCCGGTGCGGGGGTCAGCCCTCCGTGGGGGAGCGCCGCGACGACAGGTCGGCCACGTCGGCGGGCGGCAGCCCGGAGGCGGCCGAGAGCAGCGCCAGCCAGGCGGCCATGTGCCCGGACAGGTCCTCGCCCTCGGGCGACCAGGACGCCCGCAGCTCCAGCTCCGTGCTCAGGCCCTGGTCGGCCTTGGCGGCGAAACCCTCCGTGGTGGCGCGGGTGACGGTGCCGCTGAGCACCCGGTGGTCGGCGCCGCAGGCCTCGAGGGCGTCGGTGAGCCAGCTCCAGGCCACCTGCCCCAGCAGCGGGTCGGCGGCGATCTCGCTCTCCACCTCGGAGCTGACATAGGCCACCACGCGGAAGGGGCCCGGCCAGTCGCGGGTGCCGTCGGGGTCGTAGAGCACGATGAGGCGGCCCAGCGCGGGCTCGTCGCCGCCCTCGGTGGCCACGCGGGCCGACACGGCGGCGGAGTGCGGGGCCAGACGGCGGGGGGCGGGGATGTCCTCGACCGTGATCTCGGGGCGGACCGCGGCGGAGCGCAAGCTCTCCACCGCGCGGCGGAACACGGGCGGCGCGTCGTCGACCCTACCGAGAGGGGGCATGATGGAAACGTCTGCCTTAATCATGGTCGTTGGGGAACATCCGGCGCGCGGACCGGCGGGCCGGGGGCGATCGCGGCGCGTGACGGGACCTGCTACCCGCCCACGGTGGCACGAGTCACGCCGCATGATGCGGCGATTCCCCGGCGTGTCGGGGTTTCGTGATGATCTTGGAATCCGGGGTGCGACGAAGCCGTTACGCCGACCCGTCCCGTTCGGCGCCGACCGGTCACCCTGCGTGTCCGGCCGCCGGAGGGCCCGGCGCGGCCGGAGACGGCCGCGCCGAAGAACCGGGCCGGGTCATGCCGGCCCCGTGTGCGTGGCACGATCGAGGGGTGACGCTCCAAGACTCTCCTTTCCTCCGCGCCTGCCGGCGCCTCCCGGTGGACCGCACACCGGTGTGGTACATGCGCCAGGCCGGGCGCTCGCTGCCCGAGTACCGCAGGGTGCGCGCCGACGTCCCGATGCTGGAGGCGTGCGCGCGCCCGGACATGATCGTCGAGATCACCATGCAGCCGGTCCGGCGCCACGGCGTGGACGCGGCGATCTACTTCAGCGACATCGTGGTGCCGCTCAAGGCGATCGGCCTGGACCTGGACATCAAGTCCGGTGTGGGGCCGGTGGTCGCCGACCCGATCCGCGACGCCGACGGGATCAAGCGCCTGCGCGAGCTGGAGCCCGACGACGTGTCGTTCGTCACCGAGGCGGTGGGCACGCTCGTGGGCGAGCTCGGCCCGACCCCGCTGATCGGGTTCGCCGGGGCGCCGTTCACCCTGGCGTCCTACCTCATCGAGGGCGGCCCCTCCAAGAACCATGAGCGCACCAAGGCGCTCATGTACGGCGAGCCCGAGCTGTGGAACGACCTGATGCGCCGCCTGTCGGTGATCACCCTGGAGTTCCTCAAGGTCCAGGTGGCGGCGGGCGCCGGTGCGGTGCAGCTGTTCGACTCGTGGGTGGGCGCGCTGAGCGCCGAGGACTACCGCGCCTCGGTGCTGCCGCACACCGCCTGGATCTTCGAGCGGCTCGGCGAGCTGGACGTGCCCCGCATCCACTTCGGGGTGGGCACCGGTGAGCTGCTCAGCCTGCTGAGCGAGGCCGGGGCCGACGTGGTGGGCGTCGACTGGCGGGTGCCGCTGGACAAGGCGGCCCAGCGGGTGCAGCCGGCGACGGCCCTGCAGGGCAACCTGGACCCGGCGGCGCTGTTCGCGCCGTGGGAGGTGGTGGCCGAGCGGGCCCGCGACGTGCTGACCCGCGGCCGCGCCGCCGAGGGGCACATCTTCAACCTGGGCCACGGGGTGCTCCCCAACACGGACCCGGACATGCTGACCCGCCTGACGGAGTTCGTGCACGAGGAGTCGCAGACCTGACCGGCCCTCCAGGGGAGGAGTCGGAGGAGCGGGGGCGGCCGTACGGCCGCCGCTCCTCCGTACGGAGGGGACGGGTGGGCGGGTGGCCTCCCTGGCCGGTGGGGGGCAGGGGCGCTGTTCTGCTTGGTGGGTGGTCGGGGTTCGGGTTCCATCCCCACCGTCTGTGGGTGAGTGGTCGTCGCTGCCTGGTGGGCCCACCCCACCCCAGGGCGTGCGGCGGTCCCGGTCGGCGGTCCCGGTCGGCGGTCCCCGTGCGGCCCCAGTAGACAGGCGGGCCAGCGGGTGCCCCGCTGACGGGCCCCGGCCGTCCGCCGGGCCCCTGGGGTGCCGGGTTGAGGGCAGCGACGACGAAGGTGGGCGGCCCTTGCGGTGGCGTTGTCGGCCGCCGGGCGTGTGTGTGGTCGGGGTGGTCGGCGGCGACGGCGCGAGCGGGGCGGTTCCCCGGGCCTGCTTGCCGGGCGCCGGGTTCCTCGCGGTGCGGGTGGGCGGCGGCTCGGCTGGTGCCCCGCTCCGGGCCCTGGCCGGGCGGCGGGGCACCGGAGTGCCAGGTAGACGGCGACGACAAAGGTCAGCGGCCCTTTCGGTGGCGCTGTCGGCCGCCGGGCGTGTGCGTGGTCCGGGTGGTTGGCGGCGACGGCGTGAGCTGGGCGGTTCCCCGGGCCTGCCTGCCGGGCGCCGGGCTGCTCGCGGTGCGGGTGGGCGGGTCGGCTGGTGCCCCGCTGCCGGGCCCCGGCCGGGCGGCAGGTGGCCGGGGTGCCGGGTGGAGGGCGGCGACGGCGGAAGCAGGGCGGTTCCCCGGCCCTGCTTGCCGGGTGGCGGGTTCCTCGCGCCCCGGGAAGGCGGC
>NZ_JAQFWP010000130.1 GCF_027706745.1 Nocardiopsis suaedae
CTCGCAGGTCGGGCCCCCCGGAGTGGTGTGGCCCCCGTCCGCCCAGGCCGGACCGGCTGGATCGGAACCGGGGCGGACCAGTCCGACTCCTGCGGGTCCTGACTGGCGCTACGCCCGTCTGCGGGGGACCGACGGCCGCCCGCAGTCGGCGGCCAGGGCCGCAGGGAATTCCGCGGACGCCGTCCGCCCGGCCGGGCGGGGGCCCGCGCGCGTGCCCGGCGGGGCCGTCCCCGGTACGCCGCCCCGCCCGCAGCGGCGGTGCCGCCCGTACGGCGCGCCGCACGCCGTCCAGCAGTCCCGACCTTCTCCCGGCCACCGCCGGACCGCTTCGTGGAGGGAACCGATGACCGCCGAAACGCACACCGGAGCGCCGACCGGCCCCACGCCTGACGACGGCGGCGGGGCGCGCCCCATCCGCGTCGTCGTCGCCGCCGACAGCGCCGGCGCCGACCTCAAGAACCGGCTGCGCGAACTCATGCGCGCCGACCCCCGGGTCGCGGTCGTCGACGACGTCGGCGTCGCCGACGCCTCCGACGACGTTGCCTACCCGGTGCCCGCCCTGGAGGGCGCCGAGCGCATCGCCCGGGGCGAGGCCGACCGCGGCGTGTTCGTCTGCGGCACCGGCATCGGCGTGGCGATCTCCGCCAACAAGGTGCCCGGCATCCGCGCGACCGTCGCCCACGACTCCTACTCGGCCGAGCGGTCCGTCAAGTCCAACAACTGCCAGGTCATCACCTTCGGGGCGCGCGTCATCGGCCCGGACGCGGCTGAGAAGATCCTCACCGAATGGCTCGGCCACACCTTCGACGAGAACTCGCCGAGCGCGGCGAAGGTCGCCCGCATCGACTCCTACGAAGCCGGCCGCGTCTGAGGCGGCCGCACGGCAAGAGAGGCACCACCTTGCGCATACTCGCTGCAGGAGACGAATTCGTCCGCACCGGCCTGCTCGCCGACGCGGTCGCGGCCGAGCTCGCGGAGGCCCCGGAGATCTCCCGGCTCGACCTGCCCTGGCCGGTCGAGCCCTTCGGCCCGGTCGGGGGCGTGAACGAGGCGAGCGGCACCGAAGAGCAGGTCATCGAGGCCCTCCAAGGCGCCGAGGCCGCCGTCACCCAGATGGCCCCCTTCACCGAGAAGGTGTTCGCCGCCGCCCCCGGCCTGCGGCTGGTGTCGGTGTGCCGCGGCGGCCCCGTCAACGTCGACCTCAAGGCCGCCACCGCGGCCGGGGTCGCCGTCACCTTCGCCCCCGGGCGCAACGCCGCCGCGGCCGCCGAGTTCGCCGTCGGCATGATCCTGGCCGCCCTGCGCCGCATCCCCGGATCGTCGGCCGAGCTGCTGCGCGACGGCGCCTGGCGCGGCGACCTGTACGCCTACGACAACGCCGGGGTGGAGCTGGAGAACGCCACCGTCGGCCTGGTCGGCTACGGCGCCATCGGCGCCCGCGTCGCCCGGGTCCTGGTCGCCTTCGGCGCCCGCGTCCTGGTCAGCGACCCCTACGCCGACCCGGCGCAGGTACGCGCCGACGGGGCCGAGCCCACCGGCCTCGACGACCTGCTGCGCCGCAGCACCGCCGTCAGCCTGCACGCCCGCCTCACCGAGGAGACGCAGGGCCTCATCGACGCCGACCGGCTGGCGCTGCTGCCGCACGGCGCGGTGCTGGTGAACACCGCGCGGGGCGGGCTGCTCGACTACGCTCCGCTGCCCGAGGCGCTGCGGTCGGGCCGCCTGGGCGCCCTGGCCCTGGACGTCTACGACGTCGAGCCGCCGCCCGCCGACTGGGCCCTGCGCGACGCGCCGAACGTCATCGCCACTCCGCACCTGGCCGGCTGCAGCCGCCAGACCGCCGAGCGCGCCGCCCGCATCGTCGCCGCCGAGGTGGGGCGCTACAGCCGCGGCGAGGCGCAGGCCCACCTGGCCAACCCCGACGTGCTGGAGCGGTAGCGCCATGATCATCGGTGTGGACATCGGGACGTCGCTGACCAAAGCGGTGGCCTTCGACCGGGGCGGCGCCTCCGTCGCCCAGGCGGGCGCCGCCAGCACCCTGCACCACCTGCCCGGCGGGAGGACCGAGCAGGACCTCGAAGAGGTCTTGGAGACGGTGGCCCGGGTGGTGCGCGAGGTCGCCGCCGGGCTCGACGGGCCCGTCACCGCGCTGGCGCTCACCGGGCAGGGCGACGGGCTGTGGCTGCGTGACGAGCGCGGCCGTGTTGTCCGTCCGGCCGTGTCCTGGTTGGACGGGCGCGCTTCGGGGCTGGTGGACAAGTGGATGCGGGACGGCACCGCGCGGCGGGTGTTCGCCCGCACCGGCTCGGGCGTCTTCCCCGGGTGCGCGGCGGCCCTCCTGTCCCACCTGGACGCGGAGGAGCCGGAGTCGCTGGAGACCGCCGCGGTCGCCGGGTACTGCGTGGACGCGGTGGCCCAGCGGCTGACCGGAACCGTCGCGGTCGACGTCTCCGACGCATCACTGCCGTTCCTCGACCCGCGCACCCGCCGCTACGACACCGAGGCCCTGGAGGCGTGCGGCCTGGGGCACCGCCGCGGCCTGCTCGCCGACCCGACGCCTCCGGGCACCGTTCTGCGCCTGGACGCCGCCGGGGCCGAGCTGCTCGGTCTGCCCGAGGGGCTGCCGGTGACGGCCGGGCCGTTCGACATGCCCGCGTGCGCCATGGGCGCGGGGGTGCGCGAGCCGGGCGACGGCGTCCTCATCGCGGGCACGACGCTCGCCTGCCAGGTGCTCCAGCACGGGCCCGGGTTCGACCCGGACGGCGAGCCCGCGGGCATGCTGCTGGCCCTGCCCGAGGCGGACCGCTACCTTCGGGCCATGGCGGCCATGGTTGGCACGGCGGGTCTGGACTGGGCGTGCGAGCTGATGGGGGTGCGCGTCGAGGACGCCGACGCCATGCTGGCCGAGTCCGGCAGGGGCGCCGGGGGAGTGCGGGCACTGCCGTTCCTCGCCGAGTCGGGGGAGCGGGCACCGTTCGTGGACGCGGGCGCACGGGCCCGCTTCACCGGGCTGAGCCTGCAGAACACGCGAGCGGACGTCATCCGCGCGCTGTGCGAGTCGGTGGCGTTCGCGGCCCGGCACTGCCTGGAGACGGCGGGCCTCGACGGGAACCTGTACGCCTGCGGCGGCGGAGTGCGCTCCCCTGAGTGGACACGCATATTCGCCGATGTGCTGGGGCGGCCGGTGACCATCCCCGACGACCCGGGGGTGGGGGCACGCGGCGCGGTGATCGCGTGCGCCCGCGCGCTTGGAGAGCCGGTGGACGAGGAGCGCTGGTGGTCGGCGTCCCGCACGGTCGAACCGACGGCTGAGGGCACGGAGTTCTACCAGAACGCCTACACCGAGTACCGGTCCTCCCTCGACCTGGCCCGCACCACCTGGGCGGCCTGAAGAGGACGATCCTTCAGCGACCAGCATCACCAGCGACCAGCACCACCTGGGCCGCCCGAACGCTTGGGCGGTTGGGGTCTTAGGAGCCTGGGCCGCCCGGGACGCGGGCGGCCCAGTCACATGTGACCGTGAGTGGGCTGGAGCGGGGGTCAGCTCGGCCGGTTGCCCGCTGACGGGCCCCGGCCGGGCGGCGGGCCGTGGGGGTGCCAGGTGGATGGCGGCGACGACGAAGGTCGGCGCCTCTACCCGCAGCGCTGTCGGCCGCACGGCGTGTGCGTGGTCGCCGTGGTGGGCGGCGACGGCGGAAGCGGGACGGTTCCCCGGGCCTGCTTGCCGGGCGGCGGGCCCCTCGCGGTCCGGGTGGTCAGGCGGCTCAGCCGGTACCCCGCTGACGAGCCCCAGCCGTCCGCCGGGCCGCCAGAGTGCCAGGTAGATAGCAGCGACGACGAAGGTCGGCGCCCCTACCCGCAGCGCTGTCGGCCGCGCGGCACGTACGTGGTCACCGTGATGGGCGGC
>NZ_JAQFWP010000131.1 GCF_027706745.1 Nocardiopsis suaedae
AACCAGGGCGTGCTGGACCTGGACGTCCCGGTCAACGCCTCGGGCAACGCGGTCGGCGCCATCGGCGGGGTCGCCGCGGCGGCCTCGAAGGACACCGGCGCGTTCGTCGACGAGACCGACGGCGGCATGAACGGCGGCGGCAACGGGGACAACGGCGACAACGGGGACGGCGGCGACAACGGCTACCGCCTCTCCCAGCTCGCGCCCGGCACCGGGGGCCTGGTCGACACCCTGAGCACGGCCGCCCAGCCGGCCCACCTGCAGGGCGGCGGCGTCGACGCCGGGCCCGTGCTGCACCAGAGCCACGGCCAGGTCGAGGACATCGTCACCTCCGGCAACGGCTCGGTGGTCGGCGGCAACCAGATCGTCGGCGACGCCGACGTGCCCGTGAACGTGTCCGGCAACGCGGTCGCCGGGGTGCTCAGCAGCGCCGCCGCGACCTCCGAGGACACCGGGGCCTTCATCTGGGACGAGGACGACCGGGGCATCGTGACCTCGGGCAACGGTTCGGTCCTGGGCGGCAACCAGGGCGTGGTCGACGCCGACGTCCCGGTGAACGTCTCGGGCAACGCGGTCTCCGGGATCGCCAGCACGGCCGCCGCCGCCTCTGAGGACACCGGCGCCTGGGTCGACCACGGCGAGACCGAGATGGTCCGGACCTCGGACGCGTCCTCGGCCCGGCAGGAGGCCGGCGACTCCGGCGCGCTGCCCGCCCCGCTGGACACCCTGCCGCTGAGCAACGAGCTGCCCGCCGCCCCGGCCGCGCCCGAGCTGCCCGGCTCCGAGGCGCTGCCGCTCAGCAACGAGCTGCCCGAGCCGGTGGACCTGCCGGCCACCGACTCGCTGCCGCTGAGCGCCGAGCAGCTGCCCGAGGCGCCCGTGGAGGCGCCCGCGGCGGAGGCCCCCGAGGCCCCCGCGGAGCTGTCGGGCCTGCCCTCCGGGGGCGAGGCCAAGGACCCGGTCTCCTCCGTGACCGACGGCGTGGCCGGCGGCGTCACCGAGGGGCTGGGCCTGGGCCTGTAGCACCGGACTGCCGCGCGGCGGCGCGTCCCCACCCCCGTTTCCGACAGACGCGGTGGACAGGCGGGGGACCGGGGCGCCGCCCGCGGCGCGAAGGCGAGGCGAGTCCCCGCGGAGGCGTGCGGCCTACCGCGGGGGCTCGCCGCGTGCGTTCGTGATCACGGCCGGAACCGGCCATCCGGCCGGGATCGTCGGTATACCGTCGTGACCGGCGAATCCGTTGGGGCGTGCGTCCCCTCCGGGGCTAATGTGAGGGAATTCACAACGTGCGGACCTGTCGGATGATCCTTCGGCGGACGGTCACCTTGCGGGTGCCGTCGCGGTAGACGCGTACACGGGCCAGTTCCCACCGCCCGTACTCGGCGTGGTCGGTCAACGCCTGCCGCGTCACACTGCGCGACGTCCCCCTCGGGAAGACGATCTGCCGGTACTCGTACTCCACCATTGCGCCTATTCTGCGACTCCCGCAGGATTCGCGCCACGGGCTCCGCGGCCCGGAGGGCGCCCGCGGCCGGAGCGGGCTCCGGGCCGCGCCGACCGGGAAGCGATCCGCGGGCCCGTCGGTTACCGTCAGTTGCGGGGGATCCGACGGCCTGCGTTCCGCGGCGGGCCGCACAGACAGCGCAAGGCGAGACGTAGGGGAAGAGCGTGCCACCCAAGAAGGGCAGCGCCGGCAAGAACGGCTCGAAGGACTCCGGTACGGCGACCGGAGGGAACCGGCTCGTGATCGTCGAGTCGCCCGCCAAGGCGAAGACGATCGCGGGCTACCTGGGTCCCGGCTACACCGTCGAGTCCTCCATCGGGCATATCCGCGACCTGCCGACCAAGGCCGCGGAGATCCCGGCGCGCTACAAGTCGGAGCCCTGGGCCCGGCTCGGGGTGGACGTCGAGCACGACTTCGAGCCGATCTACGTGGTCAACACCGACAAGAAGTCCCACGTCAAGAAGCTCAAGGAGCTGGTGGCCCAGGCCGACGAGCTCTACCTGGCCACGGATGAGGACCGCGAGGGCGAGGCCATCGCCTGGCACCTGCGCGAGGAGCTGGCCCCGAAGGTCCCGGTGCGCCGGATGGTCTTCAACGAGATCACCCGGGACGCCATCCGGCACGCCGCGGAGAACACCCGCGACCTGAACCTGCGCCTGGTCGACGCCCAGGAGACCCGGCGCATCCTGGACCGCCTCTACGGCTACGAGGTCTCCCCCGTGCTGTGGAAGAAGGTCATGCCGAAGCTGTCGGCGGGCCGTGTGCAGTCGGTGGCCACCCGCCTGGTGGTCGAGCGCGAGCGCGAGCGGATCGCCTTCACCTCCGCCGAGTACTGGGGCCTCAAGGCGGTCTTCGACACCCTGGGCGCCTCGGGCGAGGGCCCCGGCACCTTCACCGCCAACCTGGTGTCGGTGGACGGCTCGCGCGTCGCGGTCGGCCGCGACTTCACCGCCCAGGGCGAGCTGCGCTCGTCCTCGGGCGTGCTGCACCTGGACGAGCAGGCCGCCAGAGCCCTGGCCGAGCGGCTCTCCGGCTCCGACTTCGCGGTGCGCACCGTGGAGCGCAAGCCCTACAAGCGCTCGCCGTACGCCCCGTTCCGCACCACCACGCTGCAGCAGGAGGCCTCCCGCAAGCTGGGCCTGTCGGCCAAGCAGACGATGCAGGTCGCCCAGCGGCTCTACGAGAACGGCTTCATCACCTACATGCGCACCGACAGCACCACGCTGTCGGACAGCGCCGTGGCCGCCGCCCGGGACCAGGCCACCCGCCTGTACGGCGCGGACCACGTCCCGTCCAAGCCGCGGGTGTACTCCAGCAAGGTGAAGAACGCCCAGGAGGCGCACGAGGCGGTCCGTCCGGCCGGGGACACCTTCCGCACCCCGGCGCAGACGGGGCTCTCCGGCGCCGAGTACCGGCTCTACGAGCTGATCTGGAAGCGCACCGTCGCCTCCCAGATGAAGGACGCGGTGGGCGAGTCGGTGACGGTCAAGGTGGGCGGCGCCTCCTCGGCCGGGGAGCAGGCCGAGTTCACCGCCACCGGCAAGATCATCACCTTCCACGGCTTCCTCAAGGCCTACGTGGAGGGCGCCGACGACCCCGAGGCCGAGCTGGACGACCGCGAGCGGCGGCTGCCCCCGGTCGAGGAGGGCCAGGCGCTCAAGTCCGACTGTCTCTAATACACAGCTGACGCTGCCGCCGACAGCCTGAGTGTCGATCTCGGTGGGCGGC
>NZ_JAQFWP010000132.1 GCF_027706745.1 Nocardiopsis suaedae
CCCGAGTAGCGCGGAGCCCGTGAAATTCCGTGTGAATCTGGCAGGACCACCTGCTAAGCCTGAATACGTCCTGGTGACCGATAGTGCACTAGTACCGTGAGGGAAAGGTGAAAAGTGCCCCGGTGAGGGGTCGTGAAATAGTACCTGAAACCGTGTGCTGTCAAGCCGTCAGAGCCCCTTGTCGGGTGATGGCGTGCCTTTTGAAGAATGAGCCTGCGAGTTATGGTGTGTGGCGAGGTTAACCCGGGTGGGGTAGCCGTAGCGAAAGCGAGTCTGAATAGGGCGTTTGAGTCGCATGCTGTAGACCCGAAGCGGGGTGATCTACCCATGGCCAGGGTGAAGCGGCTGTAAGAGGTCGTGGAGGCCCGAACCCACCAGGGTTGAAAACCTGGGGGATGAGCTGTGGGTAGGGGTGAAAGGCCAATCAAACTCCGTGATAGCTGGTTCTCCCCGAAATGCATTTAGGTGCAGCGTCGTGTGTTGCCTGCCGGAGGTAGAGCTACTGTTTGGCTGATGGGCCCGACAAGGTTACTGATGTCAGATAAACTCCGAATGCCGGTTTGGTTAGCGCGGCAGTGAGACTGCGGGGGATAATCTTCGTGGTCGAGAGGGAAACAACCCAGATCATCGGCTAAGGCCCCTAAGCGTGTGCTAAGTGGGAAAGGTTGTGGAGTTGCTGAGACAACCAGGAGGTTGGCTTAGAAGCAGCCATCCTTTAAAGAGTGCGTAATAGCTCACTGGTCAAGTGATTCTGCGCCGATAATGTAGCGGGGCTTAAGTACACCGCCGAAGCCGTGGGGCCCGGGAGTTTTCTCGGGTTGGTAGGGGAGCGTCGTGCATGCGGTGAAGCGGCCGGGTGACCGTGTCGTGGAGTGTGTGCGAGTGAGAATGCAGGCATGAGTAGCGATACCGGAGTGAGAAACTCCGGCGCCGATTGACCAAGGGTTCCTGGGGCAGGTTAATCCGCCCAGGGTGAGTCTGGACCTAAGGCGAGGCCGACAGGCGTAGTCGATGGATAACGGGTTGATATTCCCGTACCCGTCCGTGCGCGTCCATACTGAATCCTTTGATGCTAACCACCACTGAAGCCTCATTTTCCCTTCGGGGTTTTTGGGGTGGAGGCGTGGGACCCGATTTGGTAGTAGGTAAGCGATGGGGTGACGCAGTGGGGTAGCCCTACCCGGCGGTGGTTGTCCGGGGGTAAGCGTGTAGCCCGGGGTGTAGGTAAATCCGTGCCCTGTTGTGGGTGAGGCGTGATGCCGAGCCGTTTTTGGTGAAGTGGGTGATCCCGTGCTGTCGAGAAAAGCCTCTAGTGAGTTCGCGGGCGGCCAGTACCCTAAACCGACGCAGGTGGTCAGGTAGAGTATACCGAGGCGTTCGGGTGAACCGTGGTTAAGGAACTCGGCAAATTGTCCCCGTAACTTTGGGAGAAGGGGAGCCCTGTCCGGTGATGAGGTTGTGCCCTTTGAGCTGGGTGGGGTCGCAGATACCAGGGGGAAGCGACTGTTTATTAAAAACACAGGTCCGTGCGAAGTCGTAAGACGCTGTATACGGACTGACGCCTGCCCGGTGCCGGAACGTTAAGAGGACTGGTTAGACCGTTTGGTCGAGGCTGGGAATCTAAGCGCCGGTAAACGGCGGTGGTAACTATAACCATCCTAAGGTAGCGAAATTCCTTGTCGGGTAAGTTCCGACCTGCACGAATGGCGTAACGACTTCCCCGCTGTCTCAACCGCGGGCCCGGTGAAATTGCAGTACGAGTAAAGATGCTCGTTTCGCGCAGCAGGACGGAAAGACCCCGGGACCTTCACTATAGCTTGACATTGGTGTTTGGGATGGTTTGTGTAGGATAGGTGGGAGCCTGTGAAGCCGTCACGCTAGTGGGGGTGGAGGCGTTGGTGAAATACCACTCTGGCTGTTTCGGGCATCTAACCTGGGGCCGTGATCCGGTTCGGGGACAGTGTCTGGTGGGTAGTTTAACTGGGGCGGTTGCCTCCTAAAGGGTAACGGAGGCGCCCAAAGGTTCCCTCATCCTGGTTGGCAATCAGGTGTTGAGTGTAAGTGCACAAGGGAGCTTGACTGTGAGACGGACGTGTCGAGCAGGTGCGAAAGCAGGGACTAGTGATCCGGCACCGGCGTGTGGAAGCGGTGTCGCTCAACGGCTAAAAGGTACCCCGGGGATAACAGGCTGATCTTCCCCAAGAGTCCGTATCGACGGGATGGTTTGGCACCTCGATGTCGGCTCGTCGCATCCTGGGGCTGGAGTTGGTCCCAAGGGTTGGGCTGTTCGCCCATTAAAGCGGCACGCGAGCTGGGTTTAGAACGTCGTGAGACAGTTCGGTCCCTATCCGCTGTGCGCGTTGGAGACTTGAGAAGGGCTGTCCCTAGTACGAGAGGACCGGGACGGACGAACCTCTGGTGTGCCAGTTGTTCCGCCAGGAGCATGGCTGGTTGGCTACGTTCGGGAGAGATAACCGCTGAAAGCATCTAAGTGGGAAGCTTGCTTCGAGATGAGGTCTCCTGCCCCTTCGGGGGGTAAGGCTTCCAGTGGACGACTGGGTTGATAGGCCGGGTGTGGAAGCGTTGTGAGGCGTGGAGCTGACCGGTACTAATAGGCCGAGGGCTTGTCCGCCGCAGATGCTGGGTGCTCGCGCATACTGTTCCCTTTGTTGGGGTTCGCACACGAATCAGGTTTTTTGATATAGGTTTCCCGCGCATGCTTTCGGGTGTGTTGTGGGTGTTGGTTTGCGGTGGTTATGGCTGGAGGGTCACACCCGGTCCCATTCCGAACCCGGTCGTTAAGCCTCTTTGCGCCGATGGTACTGCCTCCATGGTGTGGGGTGGGAGAGTAGGTTGCCGCCGCATTTTTT
>NZ_JAQFWP010000133.1 GCF_027706745.1 Nocardiopsis suaedae
GCTCACCGAGAACGGCAAGATCGACCGCAAGGCCCTGCCCGCCCCCGACGCCGCCCCCGCCTCCGAGGCCGAAGCGCCGCGCACCCCGCGCGAGGAGCAGGCGTGCCAGGCGTTCGCGCAGGTCCTCGGGGTCTCCTCGGTCGGCGTGCACGACGACTTCTTCGCGCTCGGCGGCCACTCCATCCTCGCCACCCGCGCCGCCAACCTGGTACGCGCCCAGTCCGGCCTGGCCGTGCGCGTGCGCGATGTCTTCGACGCCCCCACCGCCGCCCGCCTGGCGGCCCTGCTCGACGAGCGCGCGGGCGAGGACCCGCGCCCCGCCCTGGTCGCCCGCACCGGCCCCGACGAGGACGCGCCGCTCTCCTACGCCCAGGAGCGCATCTGGTTCCACGAGCAGATGCACGGCCCCGGGGCCGCCTACAACGTGCCGCTCGCCTTCCGCCTGCACGGTGACGTGGACGCGGACTCGCTGGCCGCCGCCCTGCGCGACACCGTGCAGCGGCACGAGGTCCTGCGCACCGTCTACGCCGACGACGGGGACGGCCCCCGCCCGCGCGTGCTGCCCATGGACCGCGTGCCCGCGCTGCTGCACACCCGGGACGCCTCGGGCGGCCGGGTCCAGGAGCACCTGGCGCGGCTCTTCCACACCCCCTTCGACGTGCGCGCCGACGTCCCCGTCCGCGCCGAGCTGCTGCGCACGGCCCCCGGAGAGGCGGTCCTGGGCCTGTGCTTCCACCACATCGCCACCGACGAGTGGTCCGAGGGGCCGTTCGTCCGCGACCTCGACGCCGCCTACACCGCGCGCCGCGACGGCCGCGCCCCCGAGTGGGCGGCCCCGGCGGTCCGCTACACCGACTTCGCGCGCTGGCAGCGCGAACTCCTCGGTGACGAGGCCGACCCCGGGTCGGCCATGGCCCAGGGCCTGGAGCACTGGCGGCGCGCCCTGGACGGGCTCCCGGCGGAGCTCCCGCTGCCCGCCGACCGCCCGCGCCCGGCCGCCGCCGACGGCGCCGGGGACACCGTCGGGTTCGACCTCGACGGCGACACGGCGGCCGCGCTCCGCCGCTCGGCCGCCGAACACGGGGTCACCGCCTTCATGCTGCTGCAGGGGGCCGTCGCGGTGCTGCTGCACCGGATGGGGGCCGGGGACGACATCGCCGTGGGCACCCCGGTCACCGACCGGGCCGACGAGGCGCTGCACGACGCCGTCGGCATGTACCTGAACATGCTGACCCTGCGCACCGACCTGTCCGGCGCGCCGACCGGGCGCGAGCTGCTGGCACGGGTGCGCGAGGCCGACATCGCCGCGTTCGCCCGCTCCGCCGTGCCCTTCGAGGCGGTGGTGCGCGAATGCGACCCTGCCCGGTCGGCGGCGCGGCACCCCCTGTTCCAGGTGATGATCACCTACCAGCGCGAGTCCGAGCGCACGCGGCTGCTGGGCGCCGACGCGCGGGTCCACCCGGTGGACGCGGCCACCTCCAAGCTGGACCTGGAGTTCACCTTCGCCGAGGTGCCCGGCCGGGAGGGGCTCGCCGCCACGCTGCGCTACGCCACCGCCCGCTTCGACCGGGCGACCGCCGAGAGCCTGGCGGAGCGCTTCCGGCAGGTGCTCATCCACCTGCTGGCCGCCCCGGACGTGCCGGTGGGCGAGTTCGAGGTGGTCTCCGACGCCGAGCGCCGCCGCCTGCTGGGCGGAGCCGAGGCGCAGGCGCGCCCGGTCGGCGCGGCCGGCCTGGCCGCGCGCCTCGCGGCGTCCGCGGCCGAGCACCCGCGGCGGACGGCCGTGCGGGCGGGGGACGGGGACCTGGACTACGGGGAGCTGTGGGAGCGGTCCGGCGCGGTCGCGGAGCGCCTGCGCGCCCGCGGCGCCGGGGCGGGCTCGGTGGTGGCGGTCGCGCTGCCGCGCGGGGCCGACCTGGTGCCCGCGGTCGTCGGTGCGCTGCGCACCGGTGCCGCGTACCTGCCGATCGACCCGGAGTTCCCGCCCGACCGCATCGCGGCGATGCTGGAGGACTCCGGGGTGAAGCTGGCCGTGACGGCCCCCGGAACGCAGGCCGTCCTCCCGGACACCGTGGAGCGCGTGTCGGCCGGTGCGGCTCCGGACGGTGTCGGTCGCCCTGGTGGATCGGAGCTCCCGGCGCAGGCACCTGCTCCGCGCGGACAGGCCGGAACCGATGGACGGCGACCGATGCGCGCCGACCGGGGCCGGACGGCGGACGGTGCCGTGGATGAGGGCGGAGCCCGTTCCCCGGCCACGGAGTATGCGCCGACCGGATCGGCAGGCGACGACTTCGTGCCGCGCGCCGGTTCGACCGGCGCCGACGCGGCACGCCCGAGCGTGCCGAGGGAACCGGCCGACGGTTCGCGCGGGGGCGGTACGGGTTCGTGGACCCCCGAGACCGGCCTGACCGGCCGCCAGAGCGCCGGATTCGCCGACGACACCGCGGATCTCGTGCATGGGGGTGAGGCCCGTCCTGAGCGGGGAGCGGCCGTCTCGGCCGCGGGAATGGCCGACATCCGAGCGGCGCGGACAGGGAGGTCCGGGGAGCCGGAGCGTGTCCCGTCCGAGGGCGGGGTGGATTCGCAGGTGCTCGGCGCAGGGCTGACTGATCCCCCCGATGCCGGTCCCGCCGACGACACCGCTGCGCCCTCCGGGGTGACCGACGGTGCCGCAGAGCACGCGTCTCCGGAACCGGCCCCGCTCGCCGTTCTGGACGGTGACGTCCTCGACCCCGATCCCGCCTCGCCCGCGTACGTCCTCTACACCTCCGGGTCCACCGGGCGGCCCAAGGGCGTGGTCGT
>NZ_JAQFWP010000134.1 GCF_027706745.1 Nocardiopsis suaedae
GGCGGGGGGTGGTTGCGGGGGTGTCGGGCATTGGGGCCGGTGGCGGGTGCGGGTGGCGGGTCGGGGCCCGCTGTGGGGCCGGTGTGTCGGCGCCTCAGCGGGCCCCGCCGTCGTCGGTGGCCGGGGGGCGGGTCAGGGGCCGGTGTTGCGGTCGGGGGCGCCGGGGGTGAGGCGCCCGTAGGCCTGGTGGGTGAGCCGGCGGCGGATGGTGGCCATGCCGCGCCATTCGCGGGTGGCCAGTTCGGTCCAGTGTTCGCGGGCGGTGTCCCAGCCGCCGTCGGGGAGCTGGGTGGTTTCGAGGAGGTCGAGGTTGCCGTCGATCTCGGCGTCGGTGAACATGCGGCGGGCGAGGCTGCGGGGGTGGGGGGCGATGTCGAGGGGGCGGCGGACGGTTCCGGGGCGTTGCGGGTCGGTTTCGATGACGGCCCGGATCATGGGGGTGAGGCGGTCGAGGGCGGCTTCGGCGCGGGCGCGGTTGGGGGCGTGTTCGAGGAAGGTGCAGACGGCTTGGGCTTCGTCGGGGTCGGTCCAGTGGAGGGCGTCGATGCGGGTCCAGCAGAAGGCGGTGGCGCGGTCGCGCCAGGGGCCGGGGGTGTGGTGCTTGTGGAGGAGTCCGGCGATGGCGGCGGTGGGGCGCAGGGCGCCGTGGGGGTGTTGGGCGGCGACGGTGCGCCAGTGGGGGGAGGCCTCGGTGTGGCGGGCGGCGGGGGTGACCGGTGGGACGCCGCCGTTGGGGTGGCTGACGCTGGTCAGGTAGGCGGTGATGGCGGTGGCGTCGTCGTCGTGGATGGGGCCGAGTTCGTCGAGGTGGCGCAGGGCGTATTTGACGGTGAGGGGTTGGCTTCCGTGTCCGCGCAGGTCGGGGTAGAGGCCGTTGCCGTAGCCGCCGTCGATGTTGCGGTAGCCGTCGAGGACGGTGCGGACGGGTTCGGCGGGGCCGCCGGTGAAGAGGTAGGCGAAGCGGTGGCGGTCGAGGAGGCGCGCGGAGCGCGACATGAAGTGCTCTGCGGCGTGCAGGGCGTCGGCTTTCACGGTGGTCATGCCCCGATTGTGCACCCGCGTGGGTTGGGCAAACCTGGCCAACAGGCCCGATTTAGGGGATTTTGCCGCATTTATACGTGGGCAAATCGGACGTAAACTCCTTCCCAACGCCCGAATTCTCACGAATCCTTAACGGCACCGGGCCGCCGGGTGCCCCCGGAGCCCCCCGCCCCGCCGCGGGCCCGGCGGCGGACGGCCAGGACGGCGGCGCCGGTCCAGGAGGCGGCGACCGCCGCCGCCACCGCCAGCTGCGCGGTGAGCAGGTGCTCGGCGGGGTAGACGACGCCGGTCAGGTAGTGCTCGACGAAGCCCGCCGAGGGCAGCCCGGCCTGCCCGGCGCGCAGGCGCGCCCAGTCCTCCACGTGGGTGAGGGGGCAGTCCCAGCCGACGAGGGTGATGGCCAGGGCGTAGGCGGCGACGAGCGCGTGCGGCCACAGCAGGGCGGGCCACCGCCAGGCGAGGAAGCCGCCGAGGGTGACGTAGGCGAGGAAGGCGAAGTGCAGGAGCATGGCCGCCTCCCCGAGGAGCCGGTACCCCATGCCCCGACGGTATCCGCCGGGCGGCGGCCGGGCCAGAGAGCGGGGCGGCCGTCGCCGTCGCCGGAGCGTACTGCGCGGATCACAGCGGAGTCCTACGGGCGGACCGTCTCCTCCCCGCGGGGCGGACGCCCCGAAAGGCGGTGTCGCCACGCGCTGGGGCCCTCCAGCGGCAGTGTCGGCGCCGCCGACGCACGCGGCCGCCCGCGGCGCCCCCGCTCGCTTTCCAGACCTCCCCTGCCCCCGCTCCCCTCCCCCGCCCGTCGGCATGGCCGGGCGCCTGCGGGTACGCGTCGGGGCCGCCCCTCGCGTGACGCTGTTCCGAGGGGCGGCCCCGACGGGGCGCGGGGGCCGCGCGGGGGCCGTACGGCGGGGGGAGACCGTGGCGCGCTCGCGGCGGGGCGCGGCGCGCGCCCGCCCTGGGGCGG
>NZ_JAQFWP010000135.1 GCF_027706745.1 Nocardiopsis suaedae
CATAGCTCCGCCCCGCCCGCGGATTCCGGCCCCGCCCCTCGCCATGACCTGAGGGTCCTTCGGAAGGGGCGGATCCGAGAAAGCGGTTGCCACCCCGAATGGTGCGAGATGCCGCGGCGCGGGGACAATCGTGTCCACCGGCTCCGGACCCCTCAGGAGATGCCATGCCCGTGATCGCGCACATCAGCGACACCCACTTCGACGGTGGCGAGCGCAGCGCCGAGCGCGCCCGCCGGGCGGTGGACTACATCGCGCGGATGCGGACCGTCGACGCGGTGGTGCACACCGGCGACGTCGTCGACAAGGGCGCGCCGGAGGAGTACGCGCAGGCACGCGCGACGCTCCGGTTCGACGTCCCGCTGCTGGTGTGCCCCGGCAACCACGACGCGCGCGAGGCGATGCGCGAGCACCTGTTCGGCCGGGAGCCGGAGGGCGGCCCGGTGGACGGGGTGCACCGCCTGCCGGGGGTCACCGTGATCACGTGCGACACCATGGTGCCGGGGGAGCCGTGGGGCCGCCTGGAGGACGACACCCTGGACATGGTGGAGTCCGAGCTGCGGCGCGCGCCCGAGGCCGCACCGGTGCTGCTGGCCTTCCACCACCCGCCGGTGGACCTCGGGTCGGACTACACCGACCCGATCCGCCAGCGCGGTGAACAGCGCCTGGCCGAGCTGGTGGGCCGCCGCCCCGAGGTGGTGGCGATGCTGTGCGGCCACGTGCACACCGCCGCGGTGAGCACGTTCGCGGGGCGGCCGCTGCTGGTGGCCCCGTCGGTCGCCTCCACCCTGCGCACCGACTGGGAGCCGGAGGGGGACGAGCAGGACCCGCCGGTGATGATCGCGATCCACCACATCGGCGACGACGGCCGGGTGACCTCCCACTACCGGGCGGTTTGAGGCATGCGGAGCTACGACGGCCGGGCGGACGGCCCGGACGCGGCGGAGGTCGCCCTGGCGGCGGGGGACGTCACCGAGGGCGTGGTGCGCGTGGGGGGCACGGTCCGCCGCCCGGCCCAGCCGCAGAGCCCCGCCGTCGCCGCCTACCTGGACCACCTGGAAGCGGCGGGGTTCGACGGCGCGCCGCGGTTCCTGGGGCGGGACGGGCAGGGGCGCGACGTGCTGACGTTCGTCCCCGGCGACGTGGCGGGCAGCCCGCCGGAGCCGTGGGCGGCCGACGCGGAGCTGCTGGCGTCGGTGGGCCGGCTGCTGCGCCGCCTGCACGACGCCTCGGAGGGGTTCCTGCGGGAGAGCGGGTTCGCGGCGCCGGACGGCGGGGTGTGGCGCCGCCAACTGGTCCCGGTCGAGGTGCCGGTACCGGACCCGGAGCCGGAACTGGTGTGCCACCTGGACGTGACCCCGCAGAACGTGGTGGTGCGCGGCGGGCGGGCGGCGGCGCTCATCGACTTCGACCTGGCGGGGCCGGGCACGCGGTTGCTGGACGTGTACAACACCGCCATGCACTGGGCGCCCCTGGGCGCGCCCGAGGACGTCTACGAGGGCTGGCCGGTCCACGACGACTGGGCCCGCCTGGAGCGCGTGCGCATCCTGGCGGACGCCTACGGCCTCGATGAGGAGGCCCGCGAGGCCATGCCCGACCTGGCGGTCTCCCGGTGCGCGTCGTCCTGGCACCGGATGAAGGCGTCGGCCGAACAGCTCGGCGGCGGGTGGGCCCGCATGTGGGAGGAGGGCGTGGGAGACATGATCCTGCGCCGGGAAGGGTGGCTGAAGGAGCACCGCCAGGAGATGCTGGACATCCTGCTGGGCTGAGCTGAGGTGGGTGAAGCGGTCCATCCGCCGACGCTGCTGGGCGGCGGGT
>NZ_JAQFWP010000136.1 GCF_027706745.1 Nocardiopsis suaedae
TTCCCCACCGCCCCCTTCCCCAACCCCGAGGAGCCGGGGGTGATGGACGCCGCCATGGCCGAGGGGGAGCGCGTCGGCGCCGATATCGTCCTGGCCAACGACCCCGACGCCGACCGCCTCGCCGTGGGCGTCCCCGGCGTCCCCGGCGCCCGCGGAGGGCGGCTGCTCACCGGCGACGAGGTGGGCGGCCTGCTCGCCGAACACGTCCTGCGCGGGACCTCGGGCGCCGACCGGACGGTGGCCACCACCATCGTCTCCGCCGGGCTGCTGCCGAAGATCGCCGCCGCGTACGGGGTGCGCTGCGCCGAGACGCTCACCGGCTTCAAGTGGCTGGTCCGCGCGGGCGGCCCCGGCGAGCGCAACGTGTTCAGCTACGAGGAGGCCCTGGGGTACTGCATCGGCGGCGACGACGGCCGCCCGGTGCTGGACAAGGACGGGATCGGCGCGGCCCTGGTCATGGCCGGGATCGCCGCGCGCGCCAAGCGCGACGGGCGTACCCTGCTCGACCTGCTGGACGACCAGGCGCGCGCTTACGGGCTCCACCGCACGGGCCAGGTGTCGCTGCGGACCGGCGACGCGGCCCGGATCGCCGGGGCCATGGAGCGCCTGCGGGCCCACCCCCCGCGCGCCTTCGGGCCGCTGGAGGTGGAAGGGGTGGAGGACTTCGCCCCGGGGCTGCGCGGGCTTCCGCCGACCGATGCCCTCCGCTACCGGCTGGGCGGTGGCGCGCGCGGGCGCGTGACGCTGCGCCCGTCGGGCACCGAGCCCAAGCTCAAGGCGTACCTGGAGGTCGTGCTGCCGGTGGTCGACGAGATCGACGATGTGCGCCGGGAGGCCGACGGCCTCCTGGAGGCGCTGAAAGAGGCCGTCGCCCGGGTGATGTGAGGGCGCGTGCCTCCTCTGTCGGTCACGCGCGCTGGGAGAGTGTGTGAAGCCTGTCGGAAAGTGCCGACCGGAGCCCGCCCGCCCGGCGCCTCCGTTGCCGATCTCGGGGATCCGGGGGAGCGGTCCGCTGCCCGGTGGACCTCGCCCGACTTCAGACAGGGGCGACGGGAGGCCCCCTCAAGGATGTCGCCCCTTCCCTCCCTCTGGAGCGGCTGGGCCGCCTCCGGCCGCGTGGTCGGCCGACGGGGCACGAAGAGGCCTCCGGGAGCGGGCCGGAGGCGTACGTCCGCGTGTGCGGTCGGGGTCTGTGGCCGGGGAGGGGGACGGCGGTCGGCCGTGCCGTGCCGTCAGTCCTCGGCCGGGCGGACGACGGGGCGGTGCACCACCTCGTCGATGACGGTGAGGGTCTGGGTCGCGGTCACCCCCGGCAGGGACTGCAGCCGGGTCAGGATCAAGTCCCGCAGCTGGTCGGTGTCGGCGACCCGTACCAGCAGCACGATGTCGGCCGACCCCACCACGTACCAGCAGTACTCGACCTCCGGGTAGGACGACAGCACCTCCCGGTTGGCCCGCCAGTCCGGCTGGCTCCCCGAGATCAGGACCAGGGCGGTCACCCCCAGCCCCATCCGGGCGTGGTCGGCGATCACCGAGTAGCCGCGGATGATGCCGTCGTCGGTCAGGCGTTTGATGCGGTTGTACGCCGTCGCGCGGGACACGTTGGCCAGCGCCGCGATCTCGGTGATGCCGGTGCGGGCGTCCTCGGACAGGGCGGAGATGATCACCTCGTCGGTGGCGTCGGGTAGCCGGGCGGCGCGCCGCGGGCGGGCGCGGGAGCGGTCCGCGGCGGTCGCGGCTCGGGGGCGGTCGGGCCCGGCGTCGGCGCCGGTCACGGCTTCGTCGTCGGGCGGGGCGTCGG
>NZ_JAQFWP010000138.1 GCF_027706745.1 Nocardiopsis suaedae
AAGGGCCTGAACTACGTCAAGCTCGACGGTCGGGTCGGCATCATCGGCAACGGTGCGGGCCTGGTCATGTCCACTCTGGACGTGGTCGCCTACGCCGGGGAGGCGCACGGCGGGGTGAAGCCGGCCAACTTCCTGGACATCGGCGGCGGCGCCTCTGCCGAGGTGATGGCCAACGGCCTGGAGATCATCCTGGGCGATGAGGACGTCAAGAGCGTGTTCGTGAACGTCTTCGGCGGAATCACGGCCTGCGACGCGGTGGCCAACGGCATCGTGCAGGCCCTGGAGCTGCTGGAGGGCCGCGGCGACGACGTGTCCAAGCCGCTGGTGGTGCGCCTGGACGGCAACAACGCCGAGCTGGGCCGCACGATCCTGACCGAGCGCGCGCACCCGGCCGTGCGCCAGGTGGAGACCATGGACGGCGCCGCCGCTCAGGCCGCCGAACTGGCAGCGAAGTAGGAGCGAGGGCAAAGGCGACATGGCGATCTTCCTGACCAAGGACAGCAAGGTGCTGGTCCAGGGCATGACGGGCTCTGAGGGCACCAAGCACACCCGGCGCATGCTGGCGTCGGGCACCGACATCGTGGGCGGGGTCAACCCGCGCAAGGCCGGGCAGAGTGTGGACTTCGACGGCACCGCGGTGCCGGTGTTCGGCTCGGTGGCCGAGGGCATGGAGGCCACCGGTGCGGACGTGACGGTGATCTTCGTTCCGCCGCGGTTCACCAAGGACGCGGTGATCGAGGCGGTGGACGCCGGGATCGGGCTGGCGGTGGTGATCACCGAGGGCATCCCGGTGCACGACACGGCCGAGTTCTGGGCCTATGCCTCCTCCAAGGGCAACCGGACGCGGATCGTGGGGCCGAACTGCCCGGGTCTGATCACGCCGGGGGAGTCGAACGCGGGGATCATTCCGGCCGATATCACCAAGCCGGGGCGGATCGGGCTGGTGTCCAAGTCCGGGACGCTGACGTACCAGATGATGTACGAGCTGCGCGACATCGGTTTCTCCACGTGTGTGGGGATCGGCGGGGACCCGGTGATCGGGACCACGCACATCGATGCGCTGGCGGCGTTCGAGGCCGATCCGGGTACCGATGCGATCGTGATGATCGGTGAGATCGGCGGGGACGCCGAGGAGCGTGCCGCGGAGTTCATCAAGGCGAGCGTGTCCAAGCCGGTGGTGGGCTATGTGGCCGGGTTCACCGCTCCGGAGGGCAAGACGATGGGGCACGCGGGCGCGATCGTGTCGGGGTCGGCGGGTACGGCCCAGGCCAAGAAGGAGGCTCTGGAGGCGGCCGGCGTGAAGGTCGGCAAGACCCCCAGCGA
>NZ_JAQFWP010000139.1 GCF_027706745.1 Nocardiopsis suaedae
TGTTCCGTTTCGGGTTTATTGGAGGCTCGGAAGCAACGCCCCGCCCTCGGGTGAGGCCTCTTGCCGCTGGTAGAAGTATGCTTCGAACTCGGCCGGCGGGACCAGGCCGATCTCTCCGTGCAGACGGCGGTGGTTGAACCAGTCCACGTACTCGGCCACCGCGATCTCCAACTCCTCCAGACCCGTCCAGGGCCCCTTGTTGCGCACCAGCTCGGCCTTGAACAACGAGTTGAAGGCCTCGGCCAGCGCGTTGTCGTAGGAGTCGCCCCTCGAGCCGACCGAGCACACCGCCCCGGCTTCGGCCAGGCGCCGGGTGTAGCGCACCGCCAGGTACTGCGCCCCGCGGTCGGAGTGGTGGACCAGCCCGTCCAGGCGGTGCCCCACGTGCTCGCGGTTCCACACCGCCATCTCCAGCGCGTCCAGCGCCAGCTCGGTGTGCAGTGACCGGCTCACCTGCCAGCCCACCACCCGGCGGGAGAACACGTCGATGACGAAGGCCGCATAGCACCACCCCGAAAAGGTGCGGATATAGGTGATGTCGGCGACCCACAGCCGGTCGGGCCCCTCGGCGGTGAAGGAGCGCCCGACCAGGTCCGGCCGCGTGTCCGGGCCCGGCGCGCACCGGGTGGTGCGCGGGGTCCTGGCGCGGGCGGCCCCGCGCAGCCCGGCCGCCCTCATCAGCCGGTGCACGGTGCAGCGCGCCACCGCCCGGCCCTGCCGGTTCAGCTCGGCGTGGACCTTGCGCACCCCGTAGACCCCGTAGTTGTCCTCATGGACCCTGCGGATCTCCTCGGTCACGGCCGCGTCGCCGACCTGGCGTGCCGAGGGCGGCCGGTCCCGGGCGGCGTAGTAGGTGGACGGGGCGACCTGCAGCACCTCGCAGATCGGCTCGACCCCGAATTCCTGCTTGTGGGCGTCGATGAAGGCCACTACCTGCTCTGTGGGCGGTCGAGCTCCGCCGCGAAGAAAGCCGACGCGGACTTGAGGATGGCGTTGGCCCGGCGCAGCTCGCGGTTCTCGCGCTCCAGCTCGGCCAGGCGCTGGGCCTGGTCGGTGGTGGTGCCGGGCCTCTGGCCGCCGTCGATCTCGGCCTGGGTGACCCAGTTGCGCAGGGTCTCGTGGTTGATGCCCAGCTGGTTGCCGACGCGGGCGAGGGCCCCCGGGCGCGTGGCCGGGTCCCGGCGGGCTTCCACGGCCATCCGAGTGGCACGTTCACGCAGCTCATCGGGGTACTTCCTCGGTGCTGGCATGTCTCTCATCCTTCCCAGGGGTGAGAGCCTCCATCACACCCGGAACGAAACA
>NZ_JAQFWP010000140.1 GCF_027706745.1 Nocardiopsis suaedae
CTAGTGTCCTGAGTCGTTAGTTCGTTGGCGGCTGTAGGGTGGGGTGATGCCTGGTCCGAAGCCGCTGCCGCTGGAGCTGTCCGACCACGAACGCCGTGTGCTGCGGGGCTGGCTCAGAAAGCAGACGGCCTCCCAGGCCCTGGTCCTCAGATCGCGGATCGTGCTGGCCTGCGCACAGGGCCGCCCCAACGCCCAGGTAGCCGATGACCTGGGAATCTCTCGGGAGACCGTGCGCAAGTGGCGCTCCCGGTTCGCCGCCGGCCGCCTGGACGGGCTGGTCGACAAGCCGCGCCCGGGCGCCCCGCGCACGATCACCGACGAACAGGTCGAAGCCCTGGTCGCCCGCACCCTCGACCAGGCCCCGCCGACGGGGGACTCGCACTGGTCGACGCGGTCGATGGCCGAGGCCACGGGCATGTCGCAGTCCGCGGTCTCCCGGATCTGGCGGGCCTTCGGCCTCAAGCCCCACACCGTGCAGACCTGGAAGCTGTCCACCGATCCGGAGTTCGTGTCCAAGGTCCGCGACGTGGTGGGCATCTACCTGTCCCCGCCGGAGAACGCACTGGTGCTGGCGGTGGACGAGAAGTCGCAGATCCAGGCCCTGGACCGCACCCAGCCCGTGCTGCCGCTGTCACCGGGCACGCCGGCCAGGATGACCCACGACTACGTCCGGCACGGCACGACCAGCCTGTTCGCCGCCCTGGACATCGCCTCCGGCTCGGTCATCGCCCAGCACTACCGCCGCCACCGCCACCAGGAGTTCCTGCGCTTCCTCAAGACCGTCGACGCGGCCGTCCCCAGGGATCTGGACCTGCACCTGGTCCTGGACAACTACGCCACCCACAAGACCGAGGCGGTCAAGAGGTGGCTGCTGGCCCACCCGCGCTTCCACCTGCACTTCACTCCGACCTCGGCGTCCTGGCTGAACCTGGTCGAGCGCTGGTTCGCCGAGCTCACGAACCGCAAGCTGCGCCGGTCGGCCCACCGCAGCGTGGTCGAGCTGGAGCGGGACATCCGCGGCTGGATCAGCGAGTGGAACAAGAAGCCCAAGCCGTTCGTGTGGACCAAGACCGCCGACGAGATCATCGAAACCCTCGCTGCCTACTGCACACGAATTAACGACTCAGGACACTAG